>DASXAG010000015.1:0-19219 GCA_036406835.1 Thermoanaerobaculia bacterium | reverse complement strand
AGCTCGGCGGCGAGCCGCGCGCCGCCCGAAAGCGCGAGCTCGTCGGCATGGACGCGGAGGCCCAGGCCGGCGCGCCGCGCCGCCTCCAGGATGCGCCGCGATTCCTCGACCGTGAAGACGCCCTTCTCGCAGAAGACGTCGCAGAAGCGCGCGAGGTTTTCGGCGGCCACGCGGGGCACGAGCCGCTCGGCGATGATCCGGACCCACTCCTCCCGGTTCTCGCGGAACTCCGGGGGAATCTCGTGCGCCGCGAGCAGGGTCGGCACGATCCGCGGCAGGCGCTCGTCCGCGGAGAGCTCCTTCAGGAGCCGGAGCGCCGCGAGCTCCGTGTCTTCCGTCAGGCCGTAGCCCGACTTGGCCTCCGCGGTCGTGGTGCCGTGCGCGAGCATCGCCGCGAGACGTCGGCGCACCGCTTCCCGCAGCTCCGCGTCGCTCCCCGCGCGCGTCGCCCGCACGGTCGCGTTGATGCCGCCGCCCTCCGCCGCGATCGTGGCGTAGGGAACGCCGGCGAGCCGCCGCCCGATCTCGGCGCCGCGGTCGCCCAGCCAGACGGGATGCGTGTGCGCGTCCACGAGCCCCGGGATCACGGCGCGCCCGTTCGCGTCCACGGCGCTCGCCGCGGGACGGCCGGCGTAGGCCTTCGCGTAGTCCTTCTCCGATCCGACGAACACGAGGCGACCGTCCTCGGCGCGGATCGCGGCGCCGGAGAGCCGGAGGATCTCGCCCTGATCCCTGCCGCGCCGGGCCGAGCTCCCGAGCGGCGTGGCCAGCATTCCGATGTTGCGGATCTCGAGGGAGGAGTTCACGCGTCATCCCGAGCGCAGCGAGGGAACCCGAACTCGATCACCACCCTCGCAGGACGCACGGGATCCCTCGCCGCCTCGCGCCTCGGGATGACGCGGAAATCAGCGGCCCTCGCCAGCCTCTCCCTTGCGCGTGAGGTACGACAGCGGCTTGTCCTTCTCGTCTTCCTCGCGGTCGAAGTCCAGGACCTGCTGGAAGAGCTCGAGCGACTTCTGCAGCCCCAGCCGGAAGTTCTTGCGCTGGATCTTGAGCTCGTGGATCGCCTTCTCGATCTCGGCCGAGCGCTGCAGCGCGTGGTGGGTGAGCTGCTCGGAGGAGTCCTGCGCCTGGCGAACGACCAGCTCGGCCTCGCGGCGGGCGGCGGCGCGGATGTCCTCGGAGGCCTGCTGCGCCGACAGGAGCGTCTGCTTCAGGATGCGCTCCCGCTCGCGGTGCTCGTCGTTCTCCTGCTCGAGGGCGCGGATCCGCGTCTCCAGGTCCGCGTTCTGGCGGGCCAGCGTCTCCATGTCCTCGGCGACGTCGGAGAGAAACGTCTGCACCTCGACGGGATCGAGTCCCTTCCACGAGCGCGAGAACTCTCGCTTCTGAATCTCGAGCGGTGTCGTTCGGGGACGCATGGGACCTCCTCGTTGGTCAGATTCCGCCGGCGAGGCGGACCAGAAAACGCGACAGCAGAAAGATGATGAGCAACACGAAGAGCGGGGAGAAATCGATGTTCCCCGTCCGGTACGGCGGAAGGAGCTTGCGGAAGGGACGGAACAGGGGCTCGGTGACCGCGTACAGGGCGCGCACGATCGGGTTGCGGGGATCCGGACTGACCCAGGAGATCAACGCCGCGACGATCACGACGATCTGGAGCGCGTGGAGCAGCCAGAGCACCGCGTCGATCAGGGCGCCGGCCGCCGATCCTCCGACGCTCACGGCCGGGCCTCGCGCGGCCCGAAGAGCGCCGTCCCGACGCGGATCTCCGTGGCGCCCTCCTCGACGGCGACCGCGTAGTCGTGGCTCATTCCCATCGAGAGCTCGGGAAGGGGCAGGGCGAAGCGCGACGACAGCGCGTCGCGCAGGCTCGCGAGCGCGCGGAAATGGGGACGGGACGCCTCGGGGTCGTCGGCGTACGGCGGAACGGCCATCAGACCGCGGACCGAGAGGTGGGGGCAGGCGCGGGCGGCCTCGAGGAGCCCGGCGGCCGCGTCGGGGAGCACGCCCGACTTGGACGGCTCGCCGCCGACGTTGATCTCGAGCAGGACGGGCCACACGCGGGCGGGCTCCTGCGCCGCGAGCAACGACTCGAGCCGCGTCGCAAGTCTTTCCCGATCTAGGCTTTCCAGCACCTGGAAGTATTGTAGCGCCGTCCTGGCCTTGTTCGTCTGGAGAGGACCGATCAGGCGCCACTCGAGGCCGGGAAAGCTCGAGCGCACCCCCTCGATCTTCGAGACTCCCTCCTGAACGCGGTTCTCGCCGAAGCGCGTGAGCCCGGCGCGCGCGGCGTTCGCGACGGTCTCCGCCGACTGCCCCTTCGTCACGGCCATCAGGGCGATCGCCGACGGATCCCGGTGGGACTTCCCGGCCGCTCGTGCGACGTTCTCGAGAATCGTCGCGCGATGCGAGGCGATCGCGTCGGCGGAGACGGCGCTCACGGCGCGACCGTCATGAGCCGTTCGCGTCGGCGCCGAGGTTGGCGAGCCGGTCGGCCTCGACGTTCTGCTCGCGGCGGACGTGCCGGATCGAGAACCGAGGGAACGCCTTGGCCCGCAGGAGCGCCTCGGCGAAGAGCGGCTGGAGGTGCGGCGCCTTGACCCGGAAGCGGCCGCGCATCTGCTCGACGAGCAGGAGGCTGTCGGAGGCGATCGCGACCTCCGACGCGCCGCGTTCCTGCGCGCGCCGGAGCGCGAGGAGAAGCGCCCGATACTCGGCGACGTTGTTGGTCGTGCGGCCCAGCGCCTCGAAGAGCTCCTCGGCCGGGAGGCCGTCCTCCTCCTCGACGAACACGCCCGCGCCGGCGGGCCCCGGGTTACCCCGCGCGGCGCCGTCGATGTGGGCGCGGAACCTCATCGAGCGTCCCTCGCCTCACGAGCTCTGCGGGTCGTAGTACAGGATCCGCTTGCAGGTGTCGCAGTAGATGATCTCGCGCCCGTTCTTGAGCATCTGCATGGCGGCGGGACGGATGCGAACGTGGCAGGCCGAGCACGAGCCGCCGACGACGAGGGCCACCGCGAGGCCGTGCTTCTTGTCGATCAACCGGCGGAACTCGGCGCGGTCGCGCGGCGGAATCGCGGATTCGAGCTCGCCGATCTCCGCGCGCGCGCCGACGAGCTCCTCGTTGATCGCCCGCTGCTCCGTCCGCCAGTCCTTCATGCGCTCTTCGTGCTGTTCGGTCTCGGCGGGAAGGCTCGTCTCGCGCGCCTCGAGGTCCTTCTTCGCGGTCTCGATCTCCTCCTCGAGGTCGAGGAAGCGGTCCTCGGTCGCGCGGATCGCCTTCTCGACGGCGTCGATCTCGTTGAGCGCGGCGCTGTACTCGCGGCTCGATTGGACGTTGCGCAGCTGCGTCTGGTACTTCTTGAGCTTCTCGCGGTGGTCGGCGAGCTCGCCCTCCGCCTTGCGCTTCTCGAGCTCGGCCTCGGTCAGCCGCTGCTTCAGCGCGCCGACGGCCTGGACCTTCTCCTGGAATTCACGATCGACCTCGACGAGCTCCGCCGGGACGGTGTCGCGCTTGCGTTCGCGTTCCTGGACGAACCGGATCCGGCTCTGGAGGCGATAAAGCTGGGCGAGCAGGTCGCTCAACCCCTTGCCCCTGAGATGGAAAAGGGTGTTCCGGTTGTGGAACACCCTCGTATCGAGTCCGTTTGGCGATGGCGGGTTCGAATCAGCAGCCTCAAGTCTTCCTCTACCCCTTACTCCCTGCCTGGTGGGTCCACCCGGATTCGAACCGGGGTCTGACCGGTTATGAGCCGGTGGCTCTGGACCGCTGAGCTATGGACCCCTTTGAATATAACAAACGGGGGTCCGATGCCAAGAGCAGCTTACAGCTTACAGCTGACAGCTTTCAGCCAGACGGCTCACAGGCCCTTTTTTGGCTGTGAGCTGTGAGCTGTCAGCTGTGAGCTAACGGATCGTCTCGAGGAAGGGCTTCAGCTTCTTCGCCCGCGACGGGTGCCGGAGCTTGCGCAGGGCCTTCGACTCGATCTGGCGGATGCGCTCGCGGGTCACGTTGAAGGAGCGGCCGACCTCCTCGAGGGTGTGCTCGGAGCCGTCTCCGACGCCGAACCGCATCTTGAGCACCTGCTCCTCGCGCGGCGTCAGGGACTTCAGGACGCGGCGCGTCTGATCCTGGAGGTTCGACACCAGGACCGCGTCGATCGGCGAGAGCACCTGGCGGTCCTCGATGAAATCCCCCAGATGCGAATCCTCTTCCTCCCCGATCGGCGTCTCGAGCGAGATCGGCTCCTGCGCGATCTTCATGATCTTCCGGACCTTCGAGACCGGCATGTCCATCCGCTTGGCGATCTCCTCGGCGTTGGGCTCGCGTCCCAGCTCCTGCACGAGAGAGCGCGAGGTGCGGGTGAGCTTGTTGATCGTCTCGATCATGTGGACGGGGATGCGGATCGTGCGGGCCTGGTCCGCGATGGCGCGCGTGATCGCCTGCCGGATCCACCACGTCGCGTACGTCGAGAACTTGTAGCCGCGTCGGTGCTCGAACTTCTCGACCGCCTTCATCAGGCCGATGTTGCCCTCCTGGATCAGGTCCAGGAACTGCAGGCCGCGGTTCGTGTACTTCTTCGCGATCGACACGACCAGGCGGAGGTTGGCCACGATCAGCTCGTGCTTGGCCTGGTCGGCCTCCTCCTCGCCCTCGCGCACCATGCGGAGCGTCTTCTTGACGTCCTCGTGCGAGACGCCGAACTTCTGCTCGAGCTCGCGCAGCGACTTCTTGTACTTCGCGATGCGGCGCCGGTAGAAGTCGACGCGGGTCGGGTTGGTCTCCTTCTTGAGCGTGTTGGTGTCCTGCCGGATCGTGACTTCGGGAACGGCCATCTGGCGGTCGATGTCCCGGAGGATCCCGATGGCGCGGTTGAGGACGGCGGGCGTGAAGTCGGCCGCGCGGATGAGCTTGGCCATGTCCGCGATCTTCTTGTCGATCGAGGCCTCGATGCGCGCGAGGGTCTTCGTTCCCTTCTTGATCGTGCGCGCCTTGAACTTCATCCGCTTGATGTCCTTGTCGAGCGCGCCGATCTTGCGGAAGCTCCCGAGGATGCCTTCGATGCGCCGCGTCGCGCGGTCGTCGAGGCTCTCCTTCTCCTCGTCGTCGTCGTCCTCCTCGTCGGAGACGTTGACGATCTCCTGGACCATCCGCGAATCGCGGCCGGCGTTCTCGAGCAGCTTCAGGATCTCCTCGAGGACGACCGGGTTGTTGGCGAGGGCCTGGTAGATCTTGGCCTCGCCCTGCTCGATGCGCTTCGCGATGCGGACCTCGCCCTCGCGGTCGAGCAGCTTGACCGTGCCCATCTCGCGCAGGTACATGCGCACCGGGTCGTTGGTCTTCTCGACCGCGTCCCGCGCCTCCTCGGCGGACTCGGCGGCGTCGGCCGCCCGGCGCCGCGCCGCGCGGTCGGGGTCCGTGACGATCTCGATGCCCAGCTCGAACAACCGCTCGTAGATCAGCTCGAGTTCCTTGGGCACGGCCGTCGCCTCGTCGGAGAGGACCGTGTGGATCTCCTCGTAGAGCAGATAGCCCTTCTCGCGGCCGCCCTTGACGAGCAGCTGGACTTCGGGAAATTTCTCCTCAATCGCCAAATTCGTCATCCTTTCCGCGATTTCAGTTGCGCGATGCGTTTCTCGACACCCTGCTTCTGCCGCACCAGCTCGTCGACCGCCGAACCCTCGTCTTCCGCGCGCTTGATGGCCTGCTGGAGCGCAGCGCTCTCTCCCTTCAAGTGGCTTATTTCGAGGTCCTTGAGGAGCTGATCGACGCCCTTCTCGGTCGGCTCGGGAGATTCATCCAGCGCGATGCCAGAGAGAAACGTCCGCTCTTCCTCAGTAAGGTCTGCGATTTGCCCCTGAAAATCAACCGATTCCGTCGCGGCGGAGGACCCCCTGAGAGCCGCTACCACCCTCTTGACCCTCGGGTCTGTGAGGAACTCATCATTCAAATTACTGAGAATGAAGGGGATGCGCTCGCCACCGGCCGTCAGAGCCCGGAGGAGCCGTTTTTCCACCTGGGGCGCCTCCGGAGCAGATAACGCACCCGAATTCCCGTGCGTTCCCACCCCTGAAGAACGCTCCTTCGGGCCCTCCCGATTCGCCTTGTCGGCTCCCCAGAGCACGTCCACGGGGACGGCGACCGCGGTGGCCACCTTGCGATACTCCTCGTACCGAAGGATGCGGTCGGGGATCGTCACGAGGATGCCCAGGATCGCGCCGACCCGCTCGCGCTTCTCGGTCGACGAGAGGCCGGGCTCGTTGGGGCGGACGTCCTCGAGCAGCCACGTCAGGTAGTCCGGCGCCTCCTCGATCGCCCGGGCGAGCGCCGGTCCGCCCTCCCGCTGCAACACGTCGTCGGGATCCTCGCCGCCCGGCAGCCTCGCGACCCGCGCCTCGAAACCGAGCGCGAGCAGGTGCGCGAGCGCGCCGCGCGTCGCGTTGCGGCCCGCGGCGTCGCCGTCGTAACAGACGATCGCGAGCGGGCAGAGCCGGCGCAGCCGCTCCGCCTGCTCCGGGGTCAGCGCCGTGCCCATCGACGCGACCGTCTCGAGGATGCCGGCGCGCAGGAGCGCGAGGTGGTCGAAGTAGCCCTCGACGAGGACGACGCGATCCATCTTGCGGATCGACTCGCGCGCCTCGAAGAGGCCGTACAGGAGACGCTTCTTCGAGAAGATCGGCGACTCGGGCGAGTTCAGGTACTTGGGCTCGCCGTCGGGCGAGAGCGCGCGTCCGCCGAATCCGACCGGACGGCCGCGCTCGTCCTTGACGACGAAGAGGAGCCGGTCGCGGAAGCGATCGTAGGAGCCGGTCTTCCCGTCGCCGCGCGGCTGCAGGAGTCCCGCCTCGATCAGGAGATCCTCGGGGAACGCGCCGGACAGCGCCTTGCCGAGCTGGTCCCACGCGTCGGGCGCGTGTCCGAGCCCGAGCGACTTGCGGAGCTCCTCCGGAACACGGCGGCCGTCGAGATACTTCGCGGCGGCGTTGCCGGGACGCGACAGCCTCTCGGCGTAGAAGCGCTGTGCGGCCGCGATGGCGTCGAAGAGCCGGTCCCGCCGTTCCTGGCGCGGCCCGATCCGCACTCTCCGCGGGATCGCGACGCCGAAGCGCGACGCCAGCGCCTCGACCGCCTCCGGAAAGTCGAGCCGGTCGATCTGCCGCACGAAGTGGATGACGTCGCCGCCGACGCCGCAGCCGAAGCAGTGGTAGAGGCCCTTGTCGCGGTCGACGGTGAACGAGGGCGTGCGCTCGTTGTGGAACGGGCAGAGTCCCTTCCAGGAGCGGCCCGCCTTGCGCAGCTTCGTGTGGTCCCCGATCACCTCGACGATGTCCGCCGCGGACCGCAACTCGGCGAGGACGTGGTCGTTGATGTCGAGGTCGGAGGCCAAACGCGAAACCTATCGCAGTTCGAGAATCGTCGCGCCGTTGCCGCCCTCGGTCCGATCGCCCGCGCGGAGCCGCTCGACCGCGCCGTGGGAGCGGAAGTGTTTGCGAAGGCCGTCCCGGAGCCGGCCCGTGCCGTGGCCGTGGACGACCCGAAGGCTCGTGGCGCCGGCCAGGATCGCCTGGTCGAGCGCCTTCTCCGCGCTCTCGATCGCCTCCTCGAGCCGCTGGCCGATGACGTGGATCTCGGGAATCACGTCGGCGGAGCTCCGCGACGGCGTCGAGACCGAGCCGCGCGGCGTCGCCGCGGCCGTTCCCCGCGAGGGGGACTTCGCCTTGCCGCCGGCAGCGCCCGCGGGCTCGAGCTCGCTCCGCCGCACCCGCAGCCGCTTGCCCTGGATTTCCATCTGCGCCCAGCTCCCGTCGAACGAGAGGACCATGCCCTCGACGCCGAGGCCGCGGACGCGCGCGGGATGCCCGGGCTCGACCGTCTGCGACCGCGCCTCGCGCGCCTCCAACGCGTCGGCGAGCGCGCTCTCGGCGGCCACGGCGCGCTCCGCCTCCTCGACGACGCGCGCGGCGGATGCCTGAGCCATCTTCGACGTCTCCGCCTTCGCCTCGTCCAGCTCCCGCCGCACGCGGCGCGCGAGCTCGTCGCGCGCGCGCTCGAAGCTCGCGAGGCCCTCCGTCAGCATCTTCGCCCGCTCCGCCTCGAGCCGCTTCCTCTCCTCCTCGAGCGAGGCCGCCTCGCGCCGCGCGGCCTCGCGCTCGGCCGCGAGCTCGCGCTCCGCCTGCCGCAACCGCTCGAGCGCCTGTTCGGCCTCGGTCTCCGCGCGCTCGCGACGCTGCCACGCCTCGCCGAGGATCGCGCGGGCGCGCTCGAGAACGGGCTCCGGGATGCCGCGGTCCTCGGCCACGGAGAGCGCGCGGCTGCGCCCGGCGAGCCCCGGGTGCAGCCGGTAGTTCGGGCGTCCGGTCTTTTCGTCGAACTCCATGGCGGCGCAGAGGGCGTCGGGACGTTCGGCCGCGAACGCCTTGATGGCGCCGAGGTGCGTGGTCGCGATCGCGCGGCCGCCGCTCGCGAGGTACGCCTCGAGAAACGCCACGGCGAGCGCGGCGCCCTCCTCCGGGTCCGTCGCGCCGCCGATCTCGTCGATCAGCGCGAGCGTCCCCGGCGCGGCCTCGGCGAGGATCCCGGCGAGGATCTCCATCGAGGAAGAGAAGGTCGAGCGGTCGGCGAGGATCGCCTGCGCGTCGCCGATCTCGGTGCGGATCGAGCGGAAGACGGGAACGCGCGTGCCCGCGGCGGCGGGCAGCGGGATGCCGCACTGCGCCAGCATCGCGAAGAGTCCTGCGGTCTTGAGCACGACGGTCTTGCCGCCGGCGTTCGGGCCGGACACGACGAGAAGCCGGCGGTCGGCCGGGAGATCCAGGTCGAGCGGGACGGCGTCGCGACCGTCCTTCGCCGTCTCGAGCACGCGGCGGCGGAGGGCCTCGAAGCGGCGGTCGAGCAGGGGATGACGGGCGGCGGCGAGCGTCCAGCTCCCGTCGTCGGAGATCTCCGGCAGACGGGCCTCGCCGATCTCGCCGAACGCGACCCTGGCCTCGAGCGCGTCGAGCTCCCCCAAACACTCCGACGCGACGCGGAGCTCGTCCTCCTGCGCGAGGACGAGCGCGCCGAACGTCCGCAGCAGGCGCTCGACCTCGCGCCGCTCCTCGGCCGCGAGCAGCGCCAGATCGTTGTTGGGCTCGATGACCTCGAGCGGCTCCACGAAGACGGTCTGGCCGGAGCCGGAGCGGTCGTGCACGATGCCGGGGACGCGGCCGCGCGCGGACGCGAGGACCGGCAGGCAGTAGCGGTCGTTGCGCAGGACGACGACCGCGTCGCCGAACGCGTCGCGTCGCGCGTCGAGCAGCCTCTCGAGCGCGCGCGACACCTCGCCGCGGCGCTTGCGCAGCTTCGCGCGGATCGCCGCGAGCTCCGGGGACGCATCGTCGCGGAGGAGGCCGTCGGCGCCGAAGAGCTTCGCCGCCTCGGCGAGGAGCCCGTCGAGCGCGGGCAGCCGCGCGCGGCGCTCCGCGAGGTGCGGTCCCTCGGCGCGCTCGAGGCTCCGGCGCACGGCCTGCGTCGCGCGCGCGGCGCGGACGATCGGGCGGAACTGCTCGGGCGAGCCGACGCCGCCCACGCGCGCGAGCTCGTCGAGCACCGGCGAGAGGTCCTCGAGCCCCGCGAGCGGCAGGCGGCCGTGGCGGATCTGGAACGCGGTCGCCTCGCCGGTCTCGGCGAGCCGGCGCCGCACCTCGGTCTCCTCGACGGAAGGCTCCAGAGACAGAATCGCCGCCCTTCCGGGCGGCGTTCGAGCCAGGGATGCGATGAGCCGGAGGACGATCGGAAGCTCGAGGGCCTCGCGATCGCCTCCGCCTCCGTGAGAGGTTAGGGCGTCGCCCGCCGCTCCTCCGAGAGCTTCCGGAGCATCTTCTTGCGGGCCTGAATCATCTTGCGCTTGCGCTTCGCGCTCGGCTTCTCGTAGTGCTGTCTCTTCTTCAGCTCGGAAAGGATTCCGGATTTCTCGCACTTGCGTTTGAAACGCCGCATGGCGTTTTCGAAGGATTCGTCTTCCTTGACGTGGACCAAAGGCACTGAGACTCACCCCCTTACCCGTTACTTTCCAGAGAGCATTACATCTTAGATTTGCGCCCGCGGGGTGTCAACGCTTCGAACGCTATCTCTAATCCTCACAGAGTCTTAAGATAGGAGAAAACGCCGAACGACTGACGGCGGCGGCGCTCCCGCGCACGGATCGACGCGCCATGCTCGCGGCCGCCGTTCGCGCCGGGAAAGTCGACGCGCAGAAGGCTTTACGTCTCACGCGACTCCCCCGATAATGGAACTCATGGCCGATTCCGAGGCGGATGACCGCCTCCGGCGCCTCGAAACCGAAATCGAACGGCGTCTCTCGGAGCGGTTCGCCGCCCTGCGCGACGAGTTCGACCGGCTCCGGCTGGAGACCGACCGGCGCTGGTTCGGTTTCCTCGAGCGCTTCAACCAGGATCTGAAGGGGGTCGTCCCCGGAGAGCTCCTCGCCGCGGGAGGGGAGAAGCCCGCGGGCGCGCCCCGGGGGTTCGTCTCTGCCGCCTCCATGCGCGCGCTCGACCAGGCCGGCACCCAGGTCGACGTCCTGCACCGTTACCTGGACGAGTGCCGCCGCTACTGCTCCCGCGCCGCGCTGCTCGTCGCGCGCGGAGGCACCATCGGCGCGTGGAAGGCGACCGGCTTCTCCGAGCGCGGCGGCGACGACGAGGCCGTCCGGCGCATCGCGATGCCGCAGCCCGAGGGCGGGCTGCTCGCGCGCGTCATGGGAGGCGCGGCTCTCCGTCTGACGAGCGCCAACGAGATCAGCACGCTCCTGAACGCGCCGCGCGTGGCCGAGGCCGTCGTCATCCCCATGGTGGTGCGCGAGAAGATCTCGGGCTCGCTCTACGCCGACTGCGTGCTCGGCGAGGAGGACCGTTTCGATCCGGAGGCCCTGGGAGTCCTGACGTTCGTCGCCGGGCTCGTGGTCGACCGACTCGCCTCGCGGAAGCTCAAGCCCGCGCCCGCGCTCCGCGAGCTCGAGGCCGTCAAGAAGACCGAGCCCGCCGGGATGTGGATGGAGGATTCCGCCGCCGGCGTCGAGGAGGCCGGGCCCGCCGCGGAGGCGCCCGCGCCCGAGGCCGCGCCGCCGAGCGTCGCGCCGGAACGGCTCGAGCAATCGCCGGGACCCGGGACCGAGCCGGGGTCCGAGGCCCGATTCTCCGGCCGGCTCACGCCCACGCCGCCGTCCGCGCCCTCGTTCGAATCCACCGGAGGCGGCATCCCCTTCGAGTCCCGCCGTCTCACCGGACCTCTGGCCGTGGCGACGGGGGACGAGCGCCACGAGGAGGCGCGCCGGTTCGCGCGCCTCCTGGTCTCCGAGATCAAGCTCTACAACGAACGCGCCGTCCTCGAGGGTCGCGAAGGGGGAAACCTCTACGCGCGGCTCAAGGAGGACATCGACCGCAGCCGGCAGATGTACAACGACCGCATCCCCGAGGACGTCCGCAACTCGAGCAACTTCTTCTACGAGGAGCTCGTGCGCATTCTCGCGGAGGGACGGGCCGAAGCACTGGGACTCTGAACCCGATCGTCATCCTCCTCGCCCTTCTCCTGCTCCTCTCTCCGGGCCGGTTCCTCGCCGACATCCCGGTCTCGACCGACTACGACGCGGAGTTCGCCCGCGCCGCGGACCTGCTCGAGGACGGCAAGCGCGCGGAGGGCGAGGCGATCCTCGAGGCGATCCGGAAGAACGCGCAGCGGCCGGCGTGGGACGCGCGCGTCGCGCTGCTCCTGGCCGCCGACGACGCGCGGCGCGGGGACGACGCGTCGGCCGCCGCGCGTCTGCGGGATCTCTCCGCGGCGCCGATCGGGCTCGAGCCATACCGGCTGCTCCTGCGCGCGCGATCGCTCGAGCGCGCGAACGTCCTCCCGGACGCGATCGCCGCGGCCCGATCCTCGTTCGAGTGGGACGGGCCCTTCGCGTTCCGCCTGCGCGCCGGGATGGTCCTCGCCAATCTCCTCGAGAGGGCGAAGCAGCCGCGCGAGGCGCTCCGCGTGCTCTCGAAGGCCGCCGACGACGCGGCATCTCCGTCGGAGCACGCCGAGATCGCGTTCCAGCGGATCCGTCTGGCGGAAGCCGTCGCGGACTCCGCGGCCACGCACGCCGCCGCCCGCGACCTGCTCCTGAGGGCCCCGACCTTCGACGCGTCCAGGTCCGCGCCGGTCGCGGCGAAGGCGGCGGCGAAGCAGGCCGAGGCGTCGCTGACTCCCGCCGAGCGCGCCGCGCGCGGGCGCGCGCTCGTGGCCGCCGGCGACGCCCATCGAGGCGTCGCGCTGCTCTCGCGCGACCGGCCCGAGTCGTGGCCGGCGGCGGAGCGCGGTCTCACCGTGCTGGCGCTCGCCCGGGGTCAGCTGGCGCTCAAGCGCGAGAAGGACGCCGAGGCGACGGCCGCCCGAGTCCCCGACGACGGACTGCCCTCGGCGTACGAGGCGCGTCTCTTCCGCTGCGACCGCGTGCTCGCGAGGCTGCGCGGGAAGAGCGGCCAGGCGACCGACACCGACTCTCCCCGTTTCGAGCCCGTGCGCCGTTCGCTCGAGGCGCTGGCGGACGGCGACGCGCCCGACACGGTGCGCCGCGACGCCCACGCGCGGCTTCTGCGTCTCGACGCCGACGCCGACCGGTTCGACGCGGCGCTCGCGCACGCCCGCGAGATGAACCGGCTCGTCCCCGGCGGGTCGGACGGATTCGAGCAGCTCTGGAAGCTCGCGTGGGGCCGCTACGCGGTCGGCGACTGCGCGGGCGCACAGACGCGCTTCGACGAGCTCGCGCCGCTCTACAAGGATGTCTCGCGCTCGCGCCGCCTGCGCTACTGGCGCGCGCGCTGCCTCGCCATCGAGGGCCGCTCCAGGGAGGCGCACGAGGGCTTCGCCGAACTGGCGCAGTCCTCGCCCCCCGATCTCTACGCCCGTTTCGCGCGCGCCTACGCGCCGGGCCCGCCCGGAAAGGAGGGGCCCGCGCTGGCCGATCCGTCGACCGCGACGGCCGCGTACGCGCGCGTCGACGAGCTCCTGCGGCTCCGGCTCTTCGAGGAGGCGTCGGCCGAGGGGCGCGCCCTGCCCCCTTCGCGGGGACGCGAGCTGCGCCTCGCGCAGTCGGATTTCGCGCTCGGGCGCTTCATGGCGGCGGCGGCGGAGATCAAGCGCGCGCTGCCGGAGATCGGCACGGCCGACGAGGGCCGCGTTCCGGACGCCTGGAGGCGGCTCTACTACCCGATCGAGGAGGGCGGTTTCCTCGCGGCGCGCGCGAAGGAGTTCGACCTCGACACGGGAATCCTGCGCGGGCTCGTGCGTCAGGAGAGCGTGTTCGACGCGACCGCGAAGTCGCGGGCCGGCGCCATGGGACTGACGCAGCTCATGCCGGCGACGGCGAAGAGCCTCGCCAAGTCGGTCCTGCGGCAACGTTACCGCCGCGCGTTCCTCTACGATCCGGGAGTCAACGCACAGCTCGGCGCGGCGTACCTGCGGCGTCTCCTCGATCAGTTCGGCAACTCGCCCGTTCTCGCGCTCGCGGCGTACAACGGAGGGCCGACCCGCATCGCGCGGCTCGTGCGCGAGAGCCCGGGGAAGCCCGAGGACGAGGTCTTCGAGTCGATCCCGCTGTACGAGACCCGCGACTACGTCAGGAGGGTGCTTCTCTACGCCGAGAGCTATCGGGAGTTGTACCCGTAGCGATTCGCTGTCATCCCGAGGAGCGCAGCGACGAGGGATCCCGTGCTTTCCGCGACTAGGGCAATCGAGTCCGGGATCCCTCGCTGCGCTCGGGATGACGGCTCGAGCGCTACCACGTCCCCGCCGGCACGACCAGGATCGAGCATCCCGCCTGCCGCACGACGAGACGCGTGATCGCGGGTCCGCGCATCGGCGCGCGGGCGAAGGGGGGCGGGGCGCCGATGACGACGAGGTCGTAGGGCTGGGCGCGCAGCTCCGCGAGGATCCCTTCGAGCGGGGTCTCGCCCTCGCGGATCGACGCGCTGCCGTTGACCTCGAGCTCGCGCAGCGTCGCGATGCCGCGCTGGAGGTGCGAGCGGGCCATCGAAACGGCCGTGCGATTGGGGATCATGACGTGCAGCAGGGTGACCGCGGCGCCGAGCCGACGGGCGAGCCAGCCGCCCGCCCGGATGTCGCCTTTGCCTGGCTCGCCGACCGCGGTGCAGATCAGGATGCGCTCGATCCGCCGGGGTCGGCCGCGCACGAGGAGGAGCGGCGTCGTCATCCGCGGCAGCAGCTCGTCCGCGACGTTCGTGCGCAGCAGTCCCGGCCGCGGATCGAGATCGCCCGCGCCCACGACCACGAAGTCGTAGGGCGCCTCGCGTTCCTCGAGCGCAATCTGCTCGGCGAGGTCGCCGCGCCGCACGCGGATCGCGGCCGCCTCGAGCCCGGCGGCGCCGGCGCGCTCCGTCAGCGCCTCGCGCAGCGGATCCTGGCGGCGCGCGTCGGGCGCGACGCCGAGGACCGTCGGGATCGCGTCGAGCGCCTCGACGAGGAGCTTCGCGAGCTCGAGCGAAGGGGCGATGCCCTCGCCCTCGTCGCAGACCAGCAGGCGGGGCGTGGGCTGCCGCAGGATGTGCCACGCCTCGAGCGTGACCCACGGCTCACGCGGCGTCGGCGGATCGTGCGCGGGCACGACGACCTCGAGCACGGGATTCTCCTCGCCGAAGTGCAGCGCCGGCACGACCTGGCGCACGCCCGGAAGGGGCGGGAGACGGACGCGGGTACGGCGCGTGGCGCCCGAGAAGTTCTGCTCGATCACCTCGCCGCGGCCGAGCACGGCGGCGCCCGAGCCGGAGGGCGGAGGCTCGGCCGTCAGCCGGACCTGTTCGGGCCGGATGAGCACGCGGACGCGGTCGCCCTCGTCGTGAGGAACGTCGGAGGGGATCGGCAGCGTCAGGCCGCCCAGCGCGACGCGGTGGTCCTGGCAGCGGCCGACGAGGATCGTGCCGCCTCCGAGGAAGGTCGCGACGAAGAGCGAGCGCGGCGCGGCGTAGAGACGCTCCGGCGTGTTGACCTCGAGCAGGCGGCCGCGATCCATGACGGCGATGCGCTGGCCGAGCTCGAACGCCTCCTCCTGGTCGTGGGTGACGAGGACCGTGGTCACGCCGAGGCTCTTCTGGATCTCCTTGAGGTTCTGCCGCAGCTGCGCGCGGATCTTGACGTCGAGCGCGCCGAAGGGCTCGTCCAGCAGCAGCACGGCGGGCTTGTAGGCGAGAGCGCGCGCGAGCGCCACCCGCTGGCGCTGGCCGCCCGAGAGCTGACTGTCGAACCGCGCGGCGAGGCCGCTCAGCCCGACCAGCTCGAGGAGCTCCTCGCGGCGCTGCTCGCGCTCGCTCGCGGGGACGCCCCGGATACGCATGCCGAACTCGATGTTCTCGCCGACCGTCATGTGCCGGAAGATCGAGTAGTTCTGGAACACGAGCCCGACGTCGCGCTTCTGTGGCGGCACCCACGTGACGTCGCGGTCGGCGAAGCGGATGACACCCTCGTCGGGCTGGGTCAGCCCGGCGAGCATCCGGAGGATCGTGCTCTTGCCGCTGCCCGAGGCGCCGAGCAGGACGAAGAGCTCGCCGGTCTTCACGTCGAGCGAGACGCGGTCGACCACGACCTGCCCGCCGCCGTAGCGCTTCGTGACGTTCTCGAGCGTGATCGACACGGCTAGTCGTCCCCGCGTCCGGTGTAGCGGAGGAGCACGAAGAAGATGAGGAAGGAGAGCAGCGCGAGCACCGCGGCCACCGCGTTGGCCGCCTCGATGTTGCCGGCCTCGAACTGCGCGAAGATGTAGAGGGGCGCGGTCTGCGTCTTGAGGCGGAGGTTTCCCGAGACCATGACCGTCGCGCCGAACTCGCCGAGCGAGTGTGCGAACGTCAGCAGCGCGCCGGCGAAGAGGCCGCCCTTCAGAGTCGGCAGGACCACGTAGCGGAAGGTCTGCCACGTCGTCGCGCCGATCGTGTACGCCGCCTCCTCGTAGGTCTCCTCGAGCTCGTCGAGGACCGGCTTGACGGCCCCGAGCATGTACGGGAACGTCACGAAGAGGTGCGCGAGCAAGACTCCGGCGGGCGCGAACATCGGCTGCAGCCCGAGGGGGCCCAGCGCGCGTCCGAGCAGCCCGATCGGCCCCCACAGGAGGAGCAGCGAGGTGCCCACGACCACCGTCGGAATCGCGACGGGAAGGTTGACGATGACGCCGAGCGTGCGCTGTCCCCGGAAGCGGTAGCGCGAGAGGACGTACGCGGTGAAGGTGCCGAGCACCGAGTTGACCGCCGCCGTCGCGAACGCCACGAGCAGCGAGAAGCGCAGCGCGAACTGCGCCTCGGGAGTGCGCAGCGCGTTCCAGAAGGCGCCCGGCCCGCCGCGCAGCGCGAACACGAAGACCGCCGCGAGCGGCATCAGGATGAGCGGCAGCAGGAAGAGCACGACGAGCGTCGCCGGCAGGGCGGCGCGGCGCCCGGCGCGCGTGACGGCGTAGGCTCGGGTGCTCATGGCTTCGGGGGGATCTTCATGACGCGCCGCTTCCAGACCTCGTCCACGATCTCCTTCTTCGCCTTGCGCCAGCCGCCGAAGTCGGCGATCCGGAACGGGTCCTCGATCCGCCCGAACTCGGGATGGCCCGCGTTCAAACCGTCGCGCACGCTGCGGAATCCGTACCGGACGAAGATCTTCTGGGCCTCTTCCGTCCAGAGAAACTGCGCGAAGCGGTCGACGAGGGCGCGGTCGCGCTTCGGGACGTTGCGGTCGACCACGACGAGCGTGTGCTCGGAGAGGATCGTGCTGCGGGGGACGACGACGTCGGCCTCGAGCCGGCCGCGGCTCTTGTCGTAGACGGCCTCCTGCTCGTAGGTGATGAGCGCGTCACCGAACCCGTTCTCGAACTGCGTGCGCGCCGCGCGCGCGGAGGCGGCCTGCGCCGCGACGTTCCGCCACACGCCGGCGAGCAGCGCCTCGCCCGCGGCCGCGTCGTTGCCGCCCTCCCGGTACCCGGCGCCGTACTCGGCGACGATGGCCCAGTTCGCGCCGCCCGACGTCAGCGGGTCCGGGTGCACGACGCGGACTCCGTCGCGCGTGAGATCCGCGAAGTCGGCGATCCCGAGCGGGTTGCCCCGGCGCACGAAGATCACGAACGGGGTCCGGTTCACGACTCCGGCCTCCGGCAGCCGCTTCCAGCTTCCGGCGGGGATCACGCCGGCGTCGGCCAGGCGATCCGCGTCGCTCTCGAGGGAGAGGAGCGCGAGCTCCGCCGGCGCGCCGAGGGCGATCTGGTTCGTGATCGTGCCGGAGCCGGCGAAGGAGCTGCGGAACGCGACGTCGCCGTGTTTCTCGGCCACCCATCGCTGCCGGAAGGCGGGGAAGATGCCCTTGTTCATCACGTCGGCGAGGATGCTGAAGCCGTAGAAGACGATCGTCGGCGTCTCGGCGGTGCGCGAGAAGGGCAGCCAGGGCCACGCCGCGTACAGGAGCAGCGCTCCGAAGAACAGCACGGGCAGCAGCCCGCGCGGAACGATCCGGCCGCCGCGTCTCATGCGTGGGCGAAGGATATCGTCCTGCGGCGCCCCCGGCGGGGCCCGCACGGGCGCCCGCAGCTTAGACTGGCGCGATGGCCGCGTCCCGCGAGTTCAAGGTGAAGACCGCGCGCAAGATCCAGCGTCTGGACATCACCGACCGCGTCCGCGAGGCGTCGGAGGCGATCGGAGCGAAGGACGGCGCGCTCCTGGTCTCGGTCCCCCACACGACCGCGGCGATCGTCGTGGGCGAGGCCTGGGATCCGGACGTCACGGGCGACGTCGAGCGGGCGCTCGCCGCCTGGGTTCCGGACGTGCGGTTCGACCACGGAGAGGGTAACTCGGCGGCGCATTTTCTTTCCGAGGCGATGGGCACTGCACGCCTCGTGCCGCTCGCGAAGGGCGAGCCGCAGCTCGGCCGCTGGCAGGGGATCTTCCTGATCGAGCTCGACGGTCCGCGGGAGCGGACGGTGCGGGTCGCGGCGCTCGAGGCCGCGCCTTGAGAGGTCGCGGCGCTGCCGGGAACGACCTAGGGGATCTCCGGCAGCTCCTTCTCCTCGCGCGCGGTGTGGGCGTCCCAACGCCGCGCCAGGTTCGCGGCGAGCCGCTCGGCTCCCTTCACGTCCCCCTGCTCGGCGAGGCGCCGCATCATCGCCGAGAGCTCGCGAATCTGGACGTGCTCGAGGCGCAGCTCGCGCCCGAGCCGTTCGGACTCCGATTCGGACTGCTCCTCGCCGGGAACGAGCCTGCGTCCCGACGCGGCCACGGGAGGCAGGAGCCGCTCCTCCTCGTCCGCCGTGTGGCGTCGAAGCGCGTCGTCGAACGCGGCCGCCGACTCGCGCGCCGCGTCGGCCGCTCCCGCGTGCGCGGCGCCGAAGAAGCGGCCGAGGAGCGCGTCGAGCTCGCCGTGCGCGCGACGCAGGCGATCGCGCGGGGATTCGTCGGTCGCGTCGGACATCGCCCCATCCTCTCAGGATTGGGCGCACAATGGAGACATGCGCCTTCGCCCTCTCCTGCTCTGCGCCCTCGGCGTCTCCTTCGCCGCTTCGGCCTGCAAGCCCGCGGGGGATCCGGTGCGCGCGACGCTCGACCGGATGACTCTGGCGGCGCACGCGCGCGACGCGGCGGCCGTGGCGGCGAACCTCACCGCGGACTTCCAGGCCGCCGACGGCAGCTCGCGCGCGGACGACGAGCAGCTCCTCCGCCGCTACTTCGCCGCGTACGAGAGCCTCGACGTGCGGCTCGAGGACGTCCAGATCGAGCGCGCGGAGAACACGGCGCGCGTGAGGCTGCGCGCGGTGATGTCGGGCCGGCCGCGCGAGGTCGCCGGGCTCGCCGGTCTGCTTCCCTCATCCGCGAAGTACGACTTCGACTTCCGGATGAGCCGGGAAGGCTCTTCCTGGAAGGTCGCCTGGGCGTCGTGGACTCAGGCGGAGTAAGCGCCGCAAGCGGCGGAGACGCGGTGAGCCGCGAGCCGGCGCGCCCGGCTCGGTTGACACTCCGGGCCTCGGCCGCTATCCTCTGCGGTCCGCTCTTTTCCTCAGTAGCTCAATGGCAGAGCATCCGGCTGTTAACCGGAGGGTTGTAGGTTCAAATCCTACCTGAGGAGCCATTGCTCTCGAGTCGCCGTCCCCCCCCGCCCGTCCTTCCTTCGTGAGTTAAACTCGCCTGCGAGATCTTCGGACCCTCGACTTCCCAATGAGCGCTG
>DASXAG010000014.1:0-46330 GCA_036406835.1 Thermoanaerobaculia bacterium | reverse complement strand
AGAATTTCCGTCCCTCCAGCGGATCGAAGATCCACACGCGCCTCTCCAGATCGACCGGCCATGCGCGGGTCGCCTGCCCGGTGCACCAGTCCGACGCCTCGCAGAGGCTGCTCGAGGAAACGACCACCGCCGTGAGCCCCTCGGGCGCGAGCGCCCCGCGGATCACGCGGCCGGCCGCGTCCATGCGGCGCTGGTGGCGCCAGTCGTCGACGGACTCCCGGAACAGCGCCGCCCCCGCGATGAAGGCGAGCGACAGGACCGGGGCCAGCCGGAAGCGCGGCTTGACGCTCCAGAGGAGCCCGCCGAGCGTCAGGACGACCGCCGGCGAGAGCACCGGAAGGTAGAAGCGGGTCGCGAAGTCGATGGGCGAGTAGGGCCGCATCAGGGCGACGGGCGCGATTCCCGCGACGACCGCGGCCAGGAGGGGCAGCATGCGGATCCGGCGCGGGTCCGGCAGCTCCGCCGGATTCCGCCGGCGGAGAATCCACGCGACGACCCCCGCGATGGCGAGGCCGAAGACGACCGCGGCGATGGACGTGCCGGAGTCGCGCTCCATCCAGATCTTGCCGAAGCTCGTGCCGTACGAGCCGATCAGGACCTGCCACACCGACGTCAGGAGCGAGAACGGGAAGCCTTCGATCGAGGCGCGGTCGATCCGCCGGCGCGGATCCACCTCCGGCCGGTCGCCGAGGTCCGAGATCACCAGGAAGAAGACGTACGCGAGGGCGGCGATCAGGAGGATCGCGAGCGCGCAGCGGACGAAGAGCCGGCGCTCGCCGCGGTAGAGCTCCGGAAACGCGAACACCAGGAGGACGGCGACCGCGCAGCTCGCGGCCACGGCGTACTCGGTCAGCAGCACGCCGAGCGCGCAGAGCAGGAGTCCGAGCGCGACTCCCCCGCGGCTCGAGCGGCCGAGCGCGCCGACGAGTGTGAGCAGCCCGCCGTACACCTGCACGACGCTCAGGACGCCGAAGAGCGTGACGGTCGCGGTGACCAGCTGGATCCGGACGACGATCGGGGCGACGGAGAGCAGCCCCGCCACGATCGCGTACTCGGACCACGCCGGCATCATCAATCGCCAGAGGATGCAGGTCTGCACCCCGAGCGTCGTCCAGAGGACCACGTTGGCGAGGAACGCGAACGTCCAGAAGTGCCTGCCGAACGCCTCCGAGGCGTCGCGCAGCAGCATCGCGAGCACCGGACGGTCCTGGTGGCCGAGGAAGACGCCCTGGGGCCCGTTCTCGCGAAGCAGCAGGTTCAGGTAGGCGTCGTCGAGGGTCGGAAAGGCGGCCGCGGCCGCGGCCGCCAGCGCCGAGCAGACCAGCAGCAGGAACACGGTCTCGACCCATCGGGGCCGGAACCGCCAATGCTCGGCGAGCTCCTTCATCGGGTCGCGTCGATTATAGGGGCGCGCCCCCCGGGCCCGGGCCGCCCGCCGGCCGCCGGAAACTTTCTTGCCTATACGAAAAACTTCGTACTAACTTCCTCGTATTAGAGCCAGGAGGCCGACTTGGCACGAAGAACCGCGGTGCGACCGACCGGAGCGGAGCTCGAGATCCTGGGGGTGCTCTGGGAACGCGGTCCGAGCACCGTGCGCGACGTGCACGAACGGCTCGCTCGCGACCGGGACCTCGGCTACACCACCGTCCTGAAGCTGCTCCAGATCATGTCCGAGAAGGGCCTCGTGCGCCGCGACGAGAGCCAGCGCGCCCACGTCTACGCCGCGCGGACTCCGGCCGAGCAGACCCAGCGCCAGCTCCTCGGGGACCTCCTCGAGCGCGCGTTCGGAGGCTCGGCGGCCCTGCTCGTGCAGCAGGCCCTGAGCTCGCGGAAGACGTCTCCCGAGGAGATTTCCCGGATCCGCGCGTACCTGGACGCGCTCGAGGAAGAGAAGAAATGAGAACGCTCGCCGTCTTCGCCGCCGCCGCCTCGAGGCCCGCCGCGCTCGCGCTGCTCCACTTCCTCTGGCAGGGGGCGGCGGTCGCGTTCCTCCTCGGAATCGCCGACGCGCTCCTGCGGCGCTCTCCGGCGCGCCTGCGCTATGCCGCGGCCTGCGCCGCGCTCGTCGTCCTGTGCGCCCTTCCCGTGGCGACGTACGCGCGGCTCAGCAGGCTCGAGGCGCCGACGACGATCGCGGCCGCCGCGGCGCCCGTGCAGGGAGTCGAAGCTCCCGACGCCGCGAACGCCGTCCCGCCGCCCGCCGGCCGGTCCGACCCGCTGGCCGCGGCCGCCCCCTGGATCGTGACGGCATGGCTCGCCGGCGTCTGCGCGCTCTCGCTGCGCTTCCTCGCCGGCTGCGTGGGTGCGCGGCGGCTGACCCGCCGCGAAGTCCGGCCCGCGCCGGCCGAGTGGGAGGAGCGGCTTCGCCGGATCGCCGGCCGGCTGGGCATCCGGCGCGCCGTGCGGCTGCTCGAGTCCGCGGCCGTGCGCGTGCCGAGCGTCGTCGGCTTCGTGCGCCCGGTCGTGTTGATTCCCGTCGGCATCGCGACCGGAATGGGAACGGGTCCGCTCGAGTCGCTCCTCGCGCACGAGCTCGCGCACGTCCGGCGGGGCGACGCCCTCGTCAACCTGCTGCAGGCGATCGCCGAGACCGTCCTCTTCTATCACCCGGCCGTCTGGTGGACCTCCGCCCGCATCCGCATCGAGCGCGAGAACGCGTGCGACGACCTCGCGGTCGACGCCACCGGCGACGCGATCGGCTACGCCCGTGCGCTGCTGGAGCTGGAAGCCCGCCGCGGACCGACGCCCGTCTTCGCCGCCGCCGCGGACGGCGGGTCGCTGCGAGAGCGCATCGCGCGGCTCGTCGAGCCCAGGCCCGCGGCCGCCGGCGGAGCGCCTCGGTGGCTCGGCGGACTGCTGGTCCTCGGCGCGGCGCTCGCGCTGGGCGCGGCGGCCCGGGTGCCGACACCCGTTCCTCCCGCGACTCCCGTCCCGCCCGCTTCCCCCGCGGCCCCGGCCTCTCCCGCGCCGCCGGCGCCTCCGGCTGCGCCCGCCTCGCCCGCGCCGCCCGCCCCGAAGTCGCAGCGCGCGCCCGATGCGAAGAGCGGCACGCCGGCCTCGTCTCCCCAGAAGGCCCTGCTCTCGCCGGACGACCTGGTCGCGTTCCGCATCCACGGGGTCACCCCGGAGTTCATCGGCGAGATCGTCGCCCTCGGGTACGCGCGCTCGACTCCGGACGAGCTCGTCGCGCTGCGGATCCACGGCGTGACGCCCGAATTCATCCGCGAGATGAACGCGGTCTTCGGAAGGGTGCCGCTCGACGAGCAGGTCGCGCTCCGCATCCACGGCGTCACGCCCGAGTCCGCGCGGGCCTTCGAGGACCTCTTCGGCCGGCTCTCGGCGGATGACGCCGTCGCGCTGCGGATCCACGGCGCCGATCCGGAGTTCGTGAAGGGGTTCCGGGACGCCGGCCTCCAGGTCTCCGCCGACGACGCGGTCGCCCTGCGCATCCATGGCGCGACGCCCGAGTTCGCGCGCGCCCTGCGCGCCCAGGGCCTCGCCGACCTCTCGGCCGACGACCTCGTCGCTTTCCGGATCCACGGCGTGACGGCCGAGTACGTCTCCGCGATCCGGGGCCTCGGGTACGGCTCGCTCACGCCCGACGACCTCACTTCCTTCCGCATCCACGGGGTGACGCCCGAGTGGATCCGCACGACGAACGCCCGCGCGGGCGAGCGGCTCTCGCCCGACGACCTGGTGGAGCGGCGCATCCACGGACGCCGCGACGCGACCGACGACGATCGAGAGGAGAAGAAACCATGAAGACGACGACGATGCTCGGAACCCGCCTCACGCTCGCCCTGCTGCTGCTCGCCGCGCCCCTCGGCCTCGCGGCCCTGCCCCGCGGGTCCTCCGAACAGGCACCGAGCACCGGCCGCTGGATCCTGGATTTCGACAAGGACGGCTGGCTCCAGCTCACGATGAAGCGCCGGAGCGAGGGCCACGGGAACTGGACGAGCTCCGACGACTACAAGGTCTCGGACTTCCAGGGCCTCACGCGGCCCGCCGGATCCGGCGAGTCGCCCGCGCACTTTCAGCTCGTGCGGGACGCCGGGACGATCACCTTCGACGGCTCGCTGGGAGCGTCGGGCGGCTCGGGCAGCTTCGCCTTCGCGGGCAATCCCGAGTACGTCGCCGCGCTGACCAGGATGGGTTACCGCACGCCCGCCGCGGACGAGCTGTTCTCGCTCGCGCTCCACGACGTCTCCCGCGGCTACATCCAGGAGCTCGACGCGCTCGGCTACAAGAAGGTCCCGCTCGACGACCTGCTGTCGATGCGCATCCACGGCGCCGGCCCGGAGTTCATCCGCGAGCTCAAGGCGCTGGGCTATTCCGGCCTCTCGACGGACGACCTCGTGAGCATGCGCATCCACGAGGCGACCCCCGACTTCATCCGGGAGCTGCAGTCGCTGGGCTATCCGCGGCTCTCGGCGGATGAGCTCGTCAGCCTGCGCATCCACGAGGCGACCCCCGAGTTCATCCGGGCGCTCAAGTCCCTGGGCTACACGAACCTCTCCTCCGACGACCTCGTCAGCCTGCGCATCCACGGGGCGACGCCGGAGTTCGTCTCGGAGCTGAAGTCCCTGGGCTACTCCGGCCTCTCGGCGGACGACCTCGTGAGCATGCGCATCCACGAGGTGAGCCCCCAATACATCCGCGAGCTGCAGTCGCTGGGATACCGCGACGTCTCCGCGGATGACCTCGTCAGCATGAAGATCCACGGCGTCTCGATCGAGTACGTGAAGAAGATGAAGGCGGCCTATAAGAACGTGTCGGTCGACGACCTCGTGGACATGAAGATCCACGGGAGAAGCTAGGCGCCGGGCGTCCGGAATCGGACAGTCGCGTCCCGCAACCGGCCAGGAGCCGCGATTCATGACGTCCCGACACCCTTTGGAACCAGAGACTTACGACGACACGCGACTGGCACGCTTCTCGCCCTTAGCGAACCCCGTGGACATCATCCGCGAAGACGTCTCTGAGAAGCGCCGCAAGAAGCGGCTCGTGCTGGCCGCGGCCGGCGCGGTCGCCGTCCTCCTCATCACGCTCGGCCTCTCGAAGCTCAAGCCGGCCGCGCCGACCGTCGAGAAGAGCACGGTCTGGATGGACACGGTCAAGCGCGGCCCGATGCTCCGCCAGGTGCGCGGCCCCGGCACGCTCGTGCCGCAGGAGATCCGCTTCATCTCCGCCGAGACCAACGCCCGCGTCGAGCGGCTGGTGATCCTGCCGGGCGCCCCGGTCAAGCCCGACACGATCCTGGTCGAGATGTCGAACCCCGACGTCGAGCGGCAGGCGCTCGAGGCCGAGTCGCAGTTCCGCGCCGCGCAGGCCGAGCTCGCCAACGTGAAGGCCCGCGCGCAGCGGGACATCATGGACCAGGAGGCCGCCGCGGCGACCGTGCGCTCCGACTATCACCAGGCGGAGCTGCAGGCCGAGACGAACGAGGGCCTCTACAAGGAGGGCCTCGTCGCCGCGCTCATCCTGAAGCTCTCGAAGGTCCGCGCCGAGGAGCTCGAGACGCGCAACGCCATCGAGGAGAAGCGCGTCGCGACCGTCGAGGAGTCCGCGAAGTCGCAGGTCGCCGTCCAGGAGGCGGCGGTCGAGCAGCTGCGGGCCCTGACGGACCTGAGGAAGGCGCAGAAGGAGGCGCTGCACGTCCGGGCGGGGATCCCGGGCGTCCTGCAGGAGCTGCCGGTGCAGGTCGGTCAGCAGGTCACCCCCGGGGTGACGATCGCCAAGGTCGCCGAGCCCACCCGCCTGAAGGCGCAGCTGAAGATCGCCGAGACGCAGGCCAAGGACGTGCAGATCGGCCAGCCGGCCTCGATCGACACCCGCAACGGCCTCGTGGAGGGAAAAGTCGCCCGAATCGACCCCGCGGTGCAGAACGGAACGGTCACCGTCGACGTCACTCTGGTAGGCGACCTCCCCATGGGCGCTCGGCCCGATCTCTCCGTGGACGGGACGATCGAGCTCGACCGGCTGAAGGACGTGCTCTACGTGGGGCGGCCGGCGTTCGGCCAGGAGAAGAGCCAGGTGGGTCTGTTCAAGGTCAACGAGGACGGAGACGAGGCGACGCGGGTGAAGGTCAAGCTCGGGAAGAGCTCGGTCAACACGGTGGAGATCGTCGAGGGCCTCAAGCCCGGCGACAAGGTGATTCTCTCGGACATGAGCGCGTGGGACGCGTACGACAGGGTTCGGCTGAGGTAGGGACGAAGGAAGTGAGGGAGGCGCATGAGCTCTAACGGACATCCGGTCATCAAGCTGGACGGCGTGACGAAGGTGTTCTTCACCGACGAGGTGGAGACGCACGCGCTCTCCGGGGTGCACCTCGAGATCCAGCACGGCGAATACGTGTCGATCGCGGGACCGTCGGGCTGCGGCAAGTCCACCCTGCTGTCTCTGCTCGGCCTGCTCGACACCCCGACGCAGGGGAAATACTGGCTGAACGGCAAGCCGGCGGAGTCGCTCTCGCTTTCGGAGCGGGCGCGGATCCGCAACCGCGAGATCGGCTTCATCTTCCAGAGCTTCAACCTGATCGGCGACCTCTCCGTGTACGAGAACGTGGAGCTGCCGCTGACCTACCGCGGCATGCCGGCCCACGAGCGCAAGAAGCGCGTGCAGGAGTCGCTCGAGAAGGTCGGGATGGCCCACCGCATGAAGCACTTCCCCTCGCAGCTCTCGGGCGGCCAGCAGCAGCGCGTGGCGGTCGCCCGCGCGATCGCGGGCTCCCCGCTCATCCTGCTCGCCGACGAGCCGACCGGAAACCTGGACTCCGTCAACGGCGAGGCCGTGATGAGCCTGCTCCAGGACCTCCATCGCGCCGGCGCGACGATCTGCATGGTCACGCACGACCAGCGCTTCGCGAAGCACGCGGGCCGCTCGATCCACCTCTTCGACGGACGCGTCGTGGAAGAGGAGAAGGGCGAGGAGCGCGCCCACTCCGAGGAGCAGCTGAAGGAGAGCGGGTACCGGGTGTCGTGATGTCGGGCGTCCTCCAGGATCTGCGCTACGCGTCCCGCTGGCTCGTTCGCAATCCCGGGTTCACGGCGCTCGCGATCCTCACGCTCGGCCTGGGCATCGGCGCCAACACGGCGCTCTTCGGCGTCGTCGAAGCCGCGCTCTTGAAAAGGCTCCCGGTCAGGGATCCCGGCTCGCTCGTTCTCTTCGAGTGGCGCGCCGGCGAAACGTTCCGGACCTCCGGGAGCCGCGGCTCATCCGTCCCGCTCCCGCCCCACACGACCGGGGGGTCGGTCTTCCGCCCCGACATCTACGAACGGATGCAGGACGCTCGGACCGCGGCTCCCGCGGGAAAGAGCCCGCTCCGGACGCTCTTCGGATTTGCGCCGCTGTGGGAGCTCACGTCGGTCGTCGGCGAAAGGGCCGAGATCATTCGAGGGCAGGCCGTGACGGGAAACTACTTCGACGGCCTCGGCGTGCGGCCCGTCCTGGGGCGGACGATCACCCCTGCCGACGACCGTCCGGGCGCCGCTCCCGTCGCCGTCGTGAGCCACGCCTTCTGGAAGAGCGCGTTCGGCGGAGACCCGTCGGTCCTCGGAAGGGTCGTGACGCTCAACCGCACGGCCTTCACGGTCATCGGAGTCACGCCCGCCGGTTTCGACGGCGCGCTGCAGGTGGACTACCAGCCGGCCGTGACGGTCCCCCTCGCCGTCGAGCCGCTCCTTCTCGGCGCGGACAGCGGGCTGCGCCCGAGCGGGCTGAATCAGGCGGGGCGTCCGCCCATCTGGTTCCTGAACGTGATGGGGAGGCTCGCCCCCGGCGCCACGATCGCCCAGGCCCGCGAGAGCCTGAGCGCGGTCTTCTCCACGGCCGCGCTCGAGCTGATGCCGGCGCCGAAGAGGGACAACGAGCCGAGCCGTATCCCCGCGAAAGACGAGCCTCGCCTGACGGCGCGGCCCGGCGGCCTCGGCCTCATGGAGCACCGGCAGTCGTACTCGCGCCCGATCTTCGCGCTGTTCGCCGTGGTGGGCGTCGTGCTCCTGATCGCGTGCGCGAACCTCGCGAACCTGCTGCTCGCCCGGGCCGCGCTGCGGCGCGGGGAGATCCGCACCCGATTGGCGCTCGGCGCGAGCCGCGGGCGACTCATCCGCCAGCTCCTGACCGAGAGCCTACTGATCGCCGTGCTCGGCGGCCTCGCCGGGCTCGTGCTGGCGGTCTGGGCGGAGGGCGCGCTCACCGCGATCGCGGGCCCGGACGTTCAGATCGTGCCCCGCGGCGTCTCGTTCGGCCTGAGCGGACCCGTCGTCGCCTTCGCGCTCGGACTGACTTTCGTGACCGCGCTCCTCTTCGGGCTCGCACCGGCGTGGGGGACGAGCCGCGACGACCTGAGCCGCGGGCTCAACCGGAATCGCCGCACCGCCTCACGGTCGCGGCTGGGCGGCGGGCTCATCGTCGTGCAGGTCGGGCTGTCGGTGATCCTGCTCTCGGGCGCGGGACTCCTCCTCCGAACGCTCCACAATCTCGAGAGCGCGCCGCTCGGCTTCAACCAGGACCGTCTCCTCGTCTTCGGCCTGAGACCCGAGCAGGGCGGCTACAAGGAAGCGCGGCTGGCGCAGTTCTACGACTCGCTTCTCGGGCGCCTCGACGCCCTTCCCGGCGTGCGCACCGCCACGTTCGGCCGCATTCCGCTCGTCGCGGAATACCTGTGGAACACGAACATCCTGCTGCCGGGAGAGAAGGAACGCTCCGCCGCGAACCACATCGTCAACCGCCAGATGATCCGCGAGAATTATTTCGACGCCCTCGAGATCCCGCGCCTCCGCGGCCGCGCCTTCACGGCCGCCGACGACGAGCACGCGCCGCGCGTCGCGATCGTCAACGCGACCCTCGCCCGGAAGCTGTTCCCCGGCGCGGACCCGATCGGCCAGCGCATCACCGATGCGGACGAAAAATGGGAGGCCGAGATCGTCGGGGTCGTCGGCGACACGAAGTACGACAGCCAGCGCAGCGAGATCGAGCCCCTGCTCTACACGCCGTGGCGGCAGGACATCCGAAACGTCGGTGAGATGTACTTCGCGCTGCGCACGACGGCGGATCCGGCGGCGCTGACCCGCACCGTCGAGCGCACCGTCCACGCGCTCGACCCGGGTCTGCCCCTCACGGACGTCGGCACCCAGGAGGCGCGGTCGCGCGCGACGGTCGGACGCGAACGCGTGTACGCGCAGATCCTGACCTTCTTCGGCGCCCTGGCGCTCACGCTCGCCGCGATCGGGCTCTTCGGCGTGCTCGCCTACTCGGTGGCCCAGCGCACCAACGAGATCGGCATCCGGATGGCGCTCGGCGCGCGCGGTCACGACGTCGTCCGCATGATCGTCGTGCAGGGCCTGCGCCCGGCCGTGCTCGGTCTCCTCCTCGGGCTCGGCGCCGCCGTCGCGCTCGGCCGGACCGTCGCGAGCGTCGTCTACGGGATCCACGCCTCCGACCCGGGCACGCTCGCCGCGGTGTCCGCGCTCCTCCTCTCGATCGCCGCCCTCGCGGCGTTCGTCCCGGCCCGGCGCGCCGCGCGCGTCGATCCGATCGTCGCGCTGCGGACGGAGTGACGATGTCGGGACGCCTCTCCGTCCAGGACGTCCGCTGCGCTCTCCGCGGGCTCCGCCGCTCTCCCGGCTTCACCGCGGCGTCGATCCTCATCCTGGCGCTCGGGATCGGCGCGAACACGGCGATCTTCTCGGTGGTCCGCGCGGTTCTCCTCAGCCCACTGCCGTACCGCGAGCCGGGCCGGCTCGCCTGGGTCTGGGCGACGCGCGTCGACCGCGACCGCGCCTACTACTCGATCCCGAACTTCCTCGACACGAAGGCGCGGGCGAAGTCTTTCGAGGACCTCGCCGGCCTCACGCCCTGGGGCCCGACCCTCTCGGGCGACCCCGAGCCGGAGCGGCTGTCCGCGCTCCGCGTCACCGGCAACGCGTTCGCGCTGCTCGGCGCGCGCGCCGCGAGCGGACGCCTCCTCGCGCGTTCGGACGCCGAGCCCGACGCCGCGCGCGTCGCGGTCCTCGGACACGGCCTCTGGATGCGGCGTTTCGGCGGCGATTCGGGCATCGTCGGCCGCTCGATCCGCCTGAACGGAGAGGCCTACGAGGTGGTCGGAATCCTCCCGGAGGGATTTTTCTTCCCGGGCGCCGACGATGCCGAGCTCGCCGTGCCGCTCTCGCTCGAAACGGATGCGCGCCGCACGGAGCGGGGATCCAACTTCCTGCGCCTGTTCGGCCGCCTCGCTCCCGGCGCCGACGTCGGCCGCGCGCGCGCCGAGCTCGCGGGCATCACGCGCGAGATCGCGCGCCTCTATCCCGAGCCCAACGGCAAGCTGACGCCGCCCCGCGTCCTCCCCCTCTCGGAGGAGATCGTCGGAGGATCGCGGCGGCTCCTCCTGCTGCTCTCGGGCGCCGTCGGACTGCTCCTGCTCGTCGCGTCGGCGAACCTCGCCTCGCTCGCGTTCGTGCGAGCGCTCGGCCGCCGTCACGAGGTCGCCGTCCGTCGGGCGCTCGGCGCCAACGGGACCCGCCTCGTCGCGCCCTTCCTCGCGGAAGCCGCGCTGGTCGCCGGAGCGGGCGCGCTCGCCGGCGTCGCGGCGGCCCAGGCGCTCGTCCCGCTGCTCCTCGCGCTCGCACCGTCGAGCATCCCCCGGGCAAGCGACGCGGCGATCGACGGATCGGTCCTCGCCTTCACCGCCGCGATGGCGGCCGCCTGCGCCCTCCTCTGCGCCATCGGTCCCGCGGTGCTCGCCTCCCGCGTCCCCGCGATCGGGAGCCTCGCGCGTTACTCCGCTCCGTCGACCGGCCGCGCCCGCCGCGGCTTCGTCTTCGCCCAGGTCGCGTTGTCGCTGACGCTGCTCTCCGGCGCGGGTCTGCTCGGCCGCAGCCTCGTCCGCCTCTGGGCCCTCGATCCCGGCTTCTCACCGGACCAGGCGCTCGCGGTCCGGATCACGCTCGTCAAGAACCGCTACCCCGACCCCGAGGCCGTGCGCCTCTTCTACGACCGCGTGACCACGCGCCTGCGCCAGCTGCCCGAGGTGGCGTCCGCGGGCATGACCTCGGTGGTTCCCCTATCCGGCATGAACGCGCGTACCGACTTCCGCGTCGCCGGACGCGACGACTCGGACCCGAGTCACGTGCCGGGCGCGCAGAACCGATGGGTCGATGCGGGCTACTTCGCGACGCTCGGGATTCCGCTGCGCCGTGGCCGCGTCTTCACCGAGAAGGACGACGCGCACGCGCCCGGCGTCGCGATCGTGGACGAGGCGCTCGCGGCGAGTCTCTGGCCGGGAGAGGACCCACTCGGCGCGCGTCTGCGGCTGGAAGACTCGGAGGGCAGGCTCCGCGACGCCGAGATCGTCGGCATCGTGGGCCGCGTCAAGCACTTCGCGCTCGAGGAGGAGCCCCTCGGCACGCTCTACGCGCCGCTCGCGCAGATCCCCGGCAACCTGCTCGGCAACGTTCTCAATGCCTCGAGCCTCGTCGTACGGACCACGGTCCCGCCGCTCGCCGCGGCGCCCGCGATCCGCCGCGCGATCCGGGAGATTGACGCCGACGTGCCGACCGGCGGCGTCCAGGCCCTCGGCGAGCTCCGGGCCAACGTCCTCGCGCCGCGGCGGTTCCTCGCGGTTTGCTTCGGCGTCTTCGCGGCCGCCGGGGCGCTGCTCGCCGGGATCGGCCTCTACGGCGCGCTCGCCCAGCTCGTCGCCCAGGAGCGCCGCGCGATCGGCGTGCGGCTCGCCCTGGGCGCGTCCCGCTCCGACATCGTGCGGCTGATCGCGCGCCAGGGCGTCGGCCTCACGGTGGCCGGCGTCGGCGCGGGGCTCGCGCTCACGGTGCCGCTCTCAAGGCTGCTGTCCGGATCGCTCTACGGTGTCTCGACTCTCGATCCCGTCGCGTACGGGCTCGCCGCGCTGCTTCTCCTCGGGATCGCGGCGCTCTCGTGCGGACTGCCCGCTCTGCGCGCCGCGCGCGTCGACCCCAACCTGGCGCTGCGGGAGGAATGATGCCCGCCGTCATTCGCCGCAAGGAGAGCCGATGAAGACCCTGCTGGACGACCTGCGTTACGCGCGGCGCGCGTTCCTCAAGAACCCCGGTTTCACGGCGCTGATCCTCGCGACGCTCGCGCTCGGCATCGGAGCCGTGATCGCGATCTTCAGCATCGCCAACGGCGTCCTCCTCCGCCCGCTCCCCTTCCGCGATCCGGACCGGCTCGTCCGCATCGGGCACGTCCGCCCCGACACGATCGTCGCGCGGCCGACCTTCTCGCCGCAGGACGTCGAGGACCTGAAGGCCGCGCACCCCGGCCTCGCCTCGGTATCGGCGTGGACGTACTTTCCCGGCCTCTCCAACGCGGCGCTGACCGGCGCCGGCGAGCCCGAGCGGCTCCCCGCGGCCGCCGTGGACGGCGCGTTCTTCGGGACGCTCGCCATGCCCGCCGCGGAGGGCCGCCTCCTGACTCCCGACGACGACCGGGAGGGTAAGAACCACGTCGTCGTCCTCTCCTCGTCCTTGTGGAAGCGGCGGTTCAACGGCGACCGCTCGATCCTCGGCCGGCCGCTCGTGCTCGACGGCTTGCCCTTCGAGGTCGTCGGCGTGATGCCGCCGGGCTTCGAGTTCCCCGCGGCGGAGGTCGACGTCTGGATGCCGTTGTCCAACCTCGGCGAGGACTCGACGCCGCACAAGCGCGAGATCCGCTGGCTCGACGTCGTCGGCCGGCTCGCTCCGGGCGCGACCCTCGCCCAGGCGAAGGCCGGCATCGAGGCGCTGTACGTCCGCCTGGCGCGGCAGTACCCGGACAGCAACACGGGCTTCGAGCGCGCGCTCGTCGTCCCGCTCGCGACCGCGCTGACGGGCGACGTCCGCAAACCCATCACGCTTCTCCTCGGGGCGGTGTCCCTCGTGCTGCTGATCGGCTGCGTCAACGTCGCCAACCTGCTGCTGGCGAGGGCGAGCGTCCGCCGCCGCGAGATCGGGATCCGCGCGGCGCTCGGCGCCGGGCACGGGAGGCTGATCCGACAGCTCCTGACGGAGAGCCTGCTGCTCTCCCTGACGGGCGGCCTCCTCGGCCTCCTCCTCGCGCGCTGGGGCATCGACGGACTGATGGCGTTCTCCGGGGGGCACGTCCCGCGCGCCTCGGCGATCCGGATGGACTCCGGCGTCGTCCTCTTCGCGCTCTTCCTCTCCGTGGCGACCGGCGTCGCCTTCGGATTGCTGCCGGCGCTCTCGGCGGCCCGCGGCAGCCTGCGCGGCGCGCTCGAGAGCTCCGGCGGCCGCGGCGGCAGCGACTCCCGCGGCGCGCTCACCCTGCGGCGCGGTCTGGTAGTCGGCGAGATCACGCTCGCCGTCGCGCTCCTCGTCGGCGCGGGCCTGCTGCTGCGCAGCTTCTGGCGGCTGACCCATGCGGACCCGGGCCTCCGGCCGGAATCGGTGCTGACCCTCTCGGTCGTGGTGCCGGCGGACCTCTACAACGCCGAGAAGGACGGCCCCTACCGCGCGCAGATGCTCGCGGCGCTGCGCGCGCTTCCCGGAGTCGTGGCGGCGGGATTCAGCAAGACCCTCCCGCTCCACGGCGGCGGCGAGCCCTATCCGGTCGGCGTCGAGGGACGCCCGGACCTCGACAAATACAAGGCGCCGGGCGGCGCGATCATCGTGAGCCCGGGGTACTTCGCGGCCCTCGGCATCCCGATCGTCCGCGGACGCGACTTCACCGACTCCGACATCGAGACCGGAAAGGAAGTCATGCTCGTCAACCGGGCGCTCGCGCACGCGCTCTGGGGCGACGCCGACCCCATCGGCAAGGGGCTGATCTTCGGCAAGAGCAAGGAGCGCCTCGAGGTCATCGGCGTCGTCGGCGACGTCTCGCAGGAGGGGCTCGGCCAGACGCCCTTCGCGACGATGTACGTTCCGATGTCGATCTTCCCGCGTGGCTCGCTCAAGTTCTACCTGCGCACGCAGGGCGACCCGCGCGCCCTCGCCGCCTCCGCCCGCGCCGCGATCCATCGCCTGGACCCGGACCAGGCCATCTCGGGAATGCGGCCCCTCACGGAGGTCGTCGCCGAGACCGTCGCGGGCCCGCGGTTCCTGACGGTGCTGGTCGGCGCCTTCGGCGCCGCGGCCCTGCTGCTCGCCGCGATCGGCGTGTACGGCGTCATCTCGTTCTCGGTCGCGCGGCGCACGCGCGAGATCGGCGTGCGCATCGCGCTCGGCGCGGACCGCGCGGCGGTGCGGCGCCTCGTGATCCGCGAGGGCATGGTTCTCGCCGGAGCGGGCCTCGCGCTGGGCCTCCTCGCCGCGCTCGTCCTCTCGCGGGTCCTGTCGAGCCTGCTCTTCGAGACGCGCACGCACGATCCGCTGACGCTCGCGGCCGTCGGCGTGCTGCTGCTGTTCGTCGCGCTCCTCGCGTGCGCCATCCCGGCGCGGCGCGCGGCGAACCTGGACCCGCAGACGGCGCTGCGTGTGGAGGTCTGAGATGCTGCGCGATGTCCGCCACGCCCTGCGCGCCCTCGTCCGGGCGCCGCGCTTCTCGGCGGCCGCGGTTCTGATCCTCGGCATCGGCATCGGGGCGAACTGCGCGATCTTCAGCCTGATCGACGCCGTCCTGCTGCGGCCGCTGACCGGCGTCGGCGCGCCCGACGCCCTGGTCTCCCTCCGGGGCGACTCGCTGTCGTACCCGCAGTACCGGACGCTGCGGGACGGCGCGCGCGGAACCGTCCAGCTCGCCGCCGCGCAGATCCGGACCATGAGCCTGGTCGGCAACGACGGCGGCGATCCGGAAGTCATCGGCGGCGCGCTCGCGTCCGGGAACTACTTCGACGTCCTGGCGGCCAGGCCCGCGCTGGGCCGCTTCTTCGGCCCCTCGGAGGAGGACGGCTTCCATCCCGTCGCGGTGTTGTCGCACCGGCTCTGGAGATCGCGGTTCGGCGAGAGCGCCGCCGTGCTCGGGCGGACCGTCCGGCTGAACGGCGTGCCGTTCGAGGTCATCGGCGTCGCCCCCCGAGGATTCCGCGGCGTCGAGTTCGGCGACTATCCCGATCTCTGGGTCACGATCGGCGCGATGCCGCGTCTCGCGACGGGCGGCCTCGCGCGGCTCGACATCCAGTCCCGCAACTGGGGCTGGCTGCGCGCGTTCGGCAGGCTCGCGCCGGGCGTCACGCGCTCCGGGGCGGCGTCGGCGCTCGTGACGATCCTCCAGGGCGAAGCCGCGGCCCACGGCGAGACCTTCGATCCCTCCCTCTGGTCGCTCTCGCTCACCCGCGCCGGGGCGGCCGGTCTCGGCGGCAAGGAGTCGACGGGCGGCCTCTTCGTGATCCTCTCTGCGGCGGTGGCGGCCGCGCTGCTCATCGCGTGCGCCAACCTCGCCAACCTCCTGCTCGCGCGCGCCGCGGCCCGCGAGCGCGAGGTCGCCATCCGCCGGGCGCTCGGCGCGTCGCGCGCGAGGCTGGTCGGCCAGATGCTCGCCGAGAGCCTCCTGCTCGCGCTCGCCGGCGGCGCCTGCGGGCTCCTCGGCGCGAGCTGGGCGATCTCGGCGCTCTCGGGCCTCGGCCTGCCGGGCGGGCTCACGCTCGGAATCTTCGAGCCGGAGATCGGCGGCCGCGTGGCCGGCTTCGCGATGCTGGTCTCCGGGCTGACGGGCGTCGCCTTCGGGCTGCTCCCGGCGCTCCACGCGTCGCGCGCCCCGATCGAGTCCGTCCTCCGCTCGACCGCGTCCACGCTGGCGCGACGCTCCGTCGCGCGCGGCGTCTTTCTCGGCGCGCAGGTGGCGTTGTGCCTCGCCCTGCTGGCCACCGCGGGCCTGTTTACCCGGAGCCTCTCGCGCGCGCTCGCGATCGACCTCGGCTTCCGCCCGGCCGGGATGACGCTGGCGAAGGTCCGCCTCGGGCTCCAGCGCTACGATCCGCCGCGCGCCGCGGCCTTCCTGGACGATCTGACGCGGCGGCTCTCCGCGCAGTCCGGCGTCCGCGCGGTCAGCTGGACGGGAATCCTTCCCCTCTCCGGCGAGGAGTCGGTCGAGACGTTCGAGGCGGAGGGCTACGCGCCCGCCGCCGGCGAGAAGCCCGTCGCCCAGGTCGCCGTCGTCGGCGCCGGATACTTCCGCGCGCTGCAGGTTCCGCTCGCGGCCGGGCGCGAATTCGAGGCGAGCGACCGCGGGGACGCGCCGCCCGTCGCGGTCGTCAACGAGGCGATGGCGAGGCGGTACTGGCCCGGCCGGAGTCCCATCGGGCGGCTGCTCACGGTCGACAAACCCCGGCGCGTCGTCGGCGTCGTGCGCGACGCCCGGTTCGCGTCGCTGTCGGCGGCGGCCGAACCCTACGCGTTCGCGCCGGTTCTCCAGTTTCCCACGGCCGCTCTCGACGAGCTCACCCTGGTCGTGCGCGCCGACGCCACGCCCGCGGTCGCGGCCGGCTGGATCCGCGCCGCGGTCCGCGAACTCGACCCGTCGCTGCCGGTGACGGCGGTCGGACCCTACGCGGACGTGATCGCGGGACTCCTCCTGCCCCAGCGCGCCGGCGCCGCGCTCCTCGGCGTCTTCGGCGCGCTCGCCCTGCTTCTCGCCGCGTTCGGCATCTACGCGGTCGTCTCGTACTCGGTCGCCCAGCGCACGCGCGAGGTCGGCATCCGCATCGCGCTCGGCGCGGCGCCCGCCGAGGTCCGCGGCCTGGTCGTCCGCCAGAGCGCGGCGCCGATCGCCGCGGGGCTCGCCGCCGGCCTGCTGCTCGCCGCGGCCGCGGCCCGGCTGCTCGGCGGGCTCCTCTACGGCGTGGCGCCGCTCGACCCGATCGCGTTCGGCGCCGCGACGCTCGCGCTCGCGGCGAGCGGTCTCCTCGCCGCCTGGGTGCCTGCGCGGCGGGCGTCGCGCATCGATCCGATCGCCGCGATCCGAACCGAGTGACCTCGAGAGAGAAAGGAAAGACCGCATGACCTTGCTCAGGGACCTGCGCTACGCCCTCCGGGGACTGCTTCGCAATCCCGGGTTCACGGCGGTCGCCGTCGCCACGCTGGCGCTGGGCATCGGCGCCAACACGGCGATCTTCAGCGTCGTGGACGGCGTGTTGCTGCGGCCGCTTCCCTACGCCGACCCGGGGCGGCTGGTCACGCGGGAGCACAACCTCTCGCCGCCGGAGCAGGCGGACGTCGCGGTCATGGCGCGATCGTTCGAGAGCGTCGGCGGCGCGGCGCTGCAACCGTTCGACCTCAAGGCGGGCGCGGAACCCGTCCAGGGCATGTCGGCGATGGCGAGCGGCGCCCTCTTCGAGACGCTGGGCGTGCGGGCGATGCTCGGCCGGACGCTCACGAAGGACGACGACGTCAAGGGCGGCGAACGCGTGGTCGTCCTGGGCCACGCCATCTGGAAGCGCGAGTGGAACGGCGATCCGGCGATCGTCGGCAAGACGATCCTCCTCGGCGGGCAACCGTGGACCGTCGTCGGGGTGATGGGTCCCGAGTTCGCTCTTCCCGAGCAGAAGGTGGACCTCTACGTCCCGCTCTGGGTGGCGTACCCCGTCGCGGCCCCCGAACGCGGCGTGCACTTCCTGCGGTCCGTGTTCCGTCTCAAGCCCGGCGTCACGATCGCCGCGGCGCGCGCCGACCTCGCCGGCGTGTTCGCGGAGCTCGGGCGCCTCCATCCCGAGAGCGACAAGGGCCTGAACCCGGACCTCCTCCCGTTGCTCGACAACGTCGTGGGCGACAGCCGGCGAGCGCTCGCGGTCCTGATCGGCGCCGTCGGGCTGGTGCTGCTGATCGCCTGCGCCAACCTCGCGAATCTCCAGATGACCAACGTCTCCGCACGCACCCCCGAGCTCTCGATCCGCGCGGCCCTCGGCGCCTCCCGTCCGCGCATCGTGTCCCAGATCCTCGTCGAGAGCGCGCTCCTCTCCGTGCTCGGCGGCGCGCTCGGCTTCCTGTTGAGCGCGTGGGGCGTCGGCGCTCTGCTCGCGCGTTTCCCGGAGGCGCTGCCGCGTCTCGGCAACGTCGGCTCGAACGCCCGCGTCGCGGGCTTCACGTTTCTGGCGTCCCTGCTGACGAGCGTGATCTTCGGCATCGCCCCCGCGTGGAAGGCCGCCAGCGGACGCGTCTCGAGCCTGATCGCGGGCTCGCGAACGTCCGGCCTCCGGGAGTCCGGACGGACCCGGGGCGCCCTCGTCGTCTCCGAGATCGCGCTCGCCCTGGTCCTTCTCGTGGGCGCCGGTCTGCTGCTGCGGGTCCTCTGGCGGCTCCAGAGCGTTCCGCCCGGCTTCGAGACCCGGGGCGTCCTCGCCGCGCACATCGACCTGCCGCAGTCCCGCTACGACGACAAGGCCACCCAGTCCGTCTTTCGACGCCGACTGCTCCAGACGCTGAACGAGCAGCCCGGGATCTCGGCCGCGCTCATCAGCGAGATCCCGCTCTCCGGCGACGCGCTCGACCACGACTTCGTCATCGAGGGCGAACCCGCGCTCGCGCCGGGCGACGAGCCGTCGATCTACACGCGCAGCGTGATGGGCGACTACTTCGGCGTCATGCGGATACCGCTTCGCGCCGGCCGCCTGCTCGGCGAGACCGATCGCGAGAGCACCGAGTTCGTGGGCGTCGTCAACGAGAGCATGGTCCGCCGCTATTTCCCCCACTCCAATCCCCTCGGCCGCCGGCTGCGCTGGGCGCGCGAGAGCAAGCCCGAGTGGATCACGATCGTCGGCGTCGTCGGCGACGTCCGGCACTTCGGCCTGGCCGACGCCGAGCAGCCCGCCGTCTACACGCCCTTCGTGCAGTCGGCCCGGGACTGGAAGCGCTGGAGCGAGCTCGTCGTGCGCGGGCCCGGCGGATCGACGGGCCTCGAAGAGCTCGTCCGCCGCCGGGTCCGGGCGATCGACCCGCTGCTGCCGATCGCGCGCATCCGCTGGATGGACCAGGTCGTCGGCGAGTCCCTGACGCGCCAGCGCTTCAACGCCGAGCTGCTCACGATCTTCGCGGCGTCCGCGCTCCTGCTCGCGTGCGTCGGGATCTTCGGCGTCATGTGGAGCACCGTGCGCCGGCGCCGCGCCGAGATCGGCGTGCGCATGGCGCTCGGAGCCGGCCCGTCCCGCGTCGTCCGCGAGATCGTGGCCGACGGGCTCCGTCTCGTCGCGCTCGGCATCGGGATCGGCCTGGCCGCGGCCTTCGGGCTGACGCGGCTGATGTCGAGCCTCCTCTTCGGAATGGCGCCCACGGACCCCGCGACGTTCGTCGGCGTCGCGCTCCTCCTGGCCGCGGCGGCCCTGCTCGCGTGCTGGATTCCCGCGCGGCGCGCGTCGCGGGTCGACCCCATGGTCGTGCTGCGGGCGGAGTGAGCGGCATGGCGACGCTGTTCCGGGACCTGCGCTACGCGCTCCGGGGGCTGACGCGAAACCCCGGGCTCACCGCCGTCGCCCTCGCGACGCTCGCGCTCGGCATCGGCGCGAACACCGCGATCTTCAGCGTCGTGGACGGCGTGCTGCTCCGTCCGCTGCCGTACGCGAACCCCGAGCGGCTGGTCACGCGAGAGAACAACCTCTCGGCGCCGGAGCTCGCGGATGTGGCCGTCATGGCGCGCGCCTTCGAGAGCGTCGGCGGCGCGGCGCTCCAGCCCTACGACCTCAAGGTCGGCGCGGAGCCGGTTCAGGGAGTGTCCGCCATGGCGAGCGGCGCGCTCTTCGAGACGCTGGGCGCTCGGGCGATGCTCGGCCGGACGCTGACGAAGGACGACGACGTCCCCGGCGGCGAGCGCGTCGTGGTCCTCGGGAACGCGATCTGGAAGCGCGAGTGGAACGGCGACCGGACGATCGTGGGGAAGACGATCCTTCTCGCCGGCGCCCCGTGGACGGTCGTCGGCGTGATGGGCCCCGAGTTCGTCCTGCCCGATCGGAAGGTGGACCTCTACACGCCGCTCCGGGTCACGTACCCGCCGGGCGGATCGGATCGCGACGTCCACTTCCTGCGGCCCCTCTTCCGTCTGAAGCCGGGCGTCACGCGCGAGGCGGCTCGCGCGGACCTCGCGGCCGTGTTCGCGGAGCTCGGGCGCCTCCATCCGGAGACCGACAAGGGCCTGGACCCGACCCTGCTCCCGCTGCTCGACGACGTCGTGGGCGACAGCCGCCGCGCGCTCGCGATCCTGATCGGCGCCGTCGGGCTCGTGCTGCTGATCGCCTGCGCGAACCTCGCCAACCTCCAGCTCACCAGCGTCTCGGCGCGCAGCGGGGAGCTCTCGATCCGCGCCGCGCTCGGCGCTTCGCGGCGGCGGATCGTCTCGCAGATCCTCGCCGAGAGCGCCCTCCTCGCCGTCCTCGGCGGCGCCCTCGGCTACCTGCTCAGCGTGTGGGGGGTCGCCGCGCTTCTCTCCCGGTTCCCCGAGGCCCTGCCGCGGCTCGGCAACGTGGCCGCGAACGGACGCGTGGCCGCATTCACCTTCGCCGCCTCGCTGATCACCAGCATCGTCTTCGGACTCGCTCCGGCCTGGCAGGCCGCGAGCGGCCGCTTCGCGGGCGCGCTCGCGAGCTCGCGCTCGGCGTCGCAGCGGGACTCCGGACGCCTGCGCGGCGCCCTCGTGGTCGCCGAGATCGCGCTCGCGCTCGTCCTCCTGGTCGGCGCCGGCCTGCTGCTCCGCGCACTCCGGCAGCTGCAGGGCATCCGTCCCGGCTTCGACGCCGAGGGGGTCCTCGCCGCCCACATCGACCTCCCGGAGTCGCGCTACCCGGAGGAGCCCGCGCAGCTCACGTTCCGGCACGCCCTTCTGGACTCGCTCGCCGCGGAGCCCGGCGTGCACGCCGCGATGGTCAGCGAGGTCCCCCTGTCGGGCAACGAGCTGAGCCACGCCTTCATCATCGACGGCGCGTTGCCCATCGCTCCGGGCGACGAGCCCTCGCTGTGGTCGCGCAGCGTGATGGGGGACTACTTCGGCACGATGCACATCCCGCTGCGGGCGGGACGCCTCCTGAACGACGCGGATCGCCGCGGAGCTCCGCTCGTCGGCGTGGTGAACGAGGCCATGGCGCGGACCTACTTCCCGCACGCGAACCCGCTCGGGAGCCGCCTGCGCTGGGTGCGGGACAGCAAGGTCGAGTGGATCACGATCGTCGGCGTCGTCGGCGACGTGCGCCACTTCGGGCTCGCCGAGGGCGAGCAGCCCGCGTTGTACTCGCCCTACGAGCAGTTCGGACGGGGCTGGAAGCGCTGGGGCGAGCTCGTCGTGCGCGGACCCGGCGGTCCGGCGGCCGTCGAGCGGCTCGTCCGGCGGAAGGTCCGCGCGCTCGATCCCTTGCTCCCGATCGCCAGGCTGCGCGGGATGCGGGAGATCGTCGGCGAGTCGCTGATCCGGCAGCGGTTCAACGCCGAGCTGCTCTCGATCTTCGCGGCCGCCGCCCTCGGGCTCGCGTGCGTCGGGATCTTCGGCGTCATGTGGAGCACGGTCCGCCGCCGCCGCGCCGAGATCGGCGTCCGGATGGCGCTCGGCGCGGGACCGTCGCGCGTCGTCCGCGAGGTCCTCGGCCAGGGCCTGCGGCTGATCGCCCTCGGGATCGGCATCGGTCTCGCGGCGGCCTTCGCGCTCACGCGCCTGATGGCGAGCCTGCTGTTCGGCGTGCCGCCGACCGACCCGGCGACTTTCCTGGGCGTCGCGCTCCTGCTGGGCGCCGCCGCGCTGCTGGCGTGCTGGATCCCTGCCCGGCGGGCGTCGCGGGTCGATCCGATGGTCGTACTGCGAGCGGAATAAGGAGTCACGTCATGAGAACGCTTCTCCAGGACCTTCGCTACGCCGCGCGCTCGCTGTCGCGAAGCCCCGGCTTCACGCTCGCCGCCGTCGCGACGCTCGCGCTCGGGATCGGCGCGAACACCGCCGTCTACAGCCTCGTGCGCGGCGTGCTCTTCCGCGCGCTCCCCTTCCCGGCTCCGGAGCGCCTCGTCGCGGTCAGCGAGAGCTATCCCGCCAAGGGATACCCGCACATGGTGGCCTCGCCGCCGAACTACCTCGACTGGAAGGCGCAGAGCCGGAGCTTCGCGACCATGGGCGCTTACACCACGACCGACCTCGCCCTCTCGACGGGCGGCGAGCCCGAGAGGCTCCGCGGCACGACGGTGACCCCCGGATTCTTCGAGGCGCTCGGCGTCGCGCCGGCGTCCGGCCGGATCTTCGAGCCCGGGGAATTCGTCGACGGGCGCGACCGGGTCGTCATCCTGAGCCACGGCGTCTGGCAGCGGCGGTTCGGGAGCGACCCCGCGCTGGTGGGCAAGACCGTCCGGCTCGAGGGCGAGCCGTACCGCGTCGTCGGCGTGATGCCCGCCGGCTTCCGCTTCCCCGAGGACGGCCCCGACGCGTGGGCTCCGCTCACCCTGCCGGCGAACGTCGCGACCCAGCGCGGCGCGCATTACCTCGACGTCGTCGCGCGGCTCGCGCCGGGCAAGACGCGCGAGCAGGCGGACGCGGAGATCCGCGCGATCGCCGCGACGCTCGAGCGCCAGTACCGCGACACCAACGAGGGCCACTCCGCCGTGGTCACGCCTCTGCGCGAGATGCTCGTGCAGTCGGTGCGCCCCGCTCTCCTGACCCTGCTCGGCGCGGTCGCGTTCGTCACGCTGATCGCCTGCGCGAACGTGGCCAACCTCATGCTCATCCGCGCCGCTCACCGCGGGCCCGAGCTCGCGATCCGCACCGCGCTCGGCGCGGGCCGCGGACGCATCGCGCGCCAGCTGCTGACCGAGACCCTTCTGCTGTCGGTCTGCGGCGCGGCGCTCGGAGTCTTCCTGGCCGGGCTCGCGGTCGAGGCGATCGTGCGGTGGAGCCCCGGCGACATCCCGCGCCTCCCCGAGGTCGGCGTCGACGGCGGCGTCCTCGCCTTCACCGCCCTCTGGACCGTCGCGGCCGTGATCCTCTGCGGCCTCGCGCCCGTCGCCGGTGTCTTCGCCCGCGCTCCCATGGCCGCGCTCAAGGTGGCGGGCGCGGACTCCGGCGCGCAGCCGGGTCCCGCGCGCCTGCGCCGTCTCCTCGTCGTCGGCGAGCTCGGCCTCGCCCTGCTGCTGCTCGTCGGCGCGGGCCTCCTCGTGCGCAGCCTCGCGCGCCTCGCGTCCGTCGACCCGGGCTTCTCCTCCGACCGCGTGCTCCGGTTCGACCTCTCGCTGCCGAGCGCGCGGTATCCGGACGACGACCGCATCGCCGCGTTCACGGATCGGGTGCTCGGCGCGATGCGCGCCCTCCCCGGAGTCCAGTCGGCCGGCGCGACGTTCGGGCTGCCGCTGACCGACTTCCGCTACAACAGCACCTTCACGGTCGAGGGCCACCCGGTCGACCCGGCCCGCGAGCCGGCCGCACAGGTGCGCGTCGCCAGCCGCGACTACTTCCAGACGGTTCGCCTGCCGCTCCTCGCGGGGCGCTCGTTCACGGCGCAGGACGTGCGCGGAGCGCCGATGGCGATCCTCGCGAGCAAGGCCGCGGCCGCGAAGTTCTTCCCGGCCGGCGACGCCATCGGCCAGCGCGTGCGCTTCGGCGCGCGTCCCGGCAACGTGCGCCTCCAGGGCGAGATCGTCGGCATCGTCGGCGACGTCACCGACCAGGGTCTCGCGAAGGGCGCGACCCCCGAGTTCTACGGCAGCCTCGAGCAGGCGCCGGTCGGGTTCTTCAGCGTGGTCCTGCGCACGACGCAGGAGCCCGGCGCGCTCTCCGCGGCGGTGCGCCGCACGATGCAGTCGCTCGACCCCGAGCTTCCGGTCACGCAGCTCGAGCCGATGGCGGAGGTCGTCTCGCGGTCGATCGCGCGGCCCCGCTTCACGATGTCGCTCCTCCTCGTCTTCGCGGCGACGGCGCTCCTGCTCTCCGCGGTCGGGATCTACGGCGTCACCGCCTACGCGGTCTCCCAGCGGACGCGGGAGCTCGGCATCCGCATGGCCCTCGGCGCCGACGGACGCAGCGTGCGGGGGCTCGTCCTCCGCGACGGAATGAGGCTCGCCGCCGCGGGGCTCGGGCTGGGCCTCGTCGCCGCGCTCGCGCTGACGCGTCTCCTGCGCGGGCTCCTCTTCGAGGTGCCGCCGACGGATCCCGCGACGCACGTGGGAGTCGCGCTCATCCTCCTCGCCGTGGTCCTCGCCGCGTGCTGGTTCCCGGCGCGCCGGGCCGCGAAGCTCGATCCGTGGCGCGCGCTGCGGGCGGACTGACGCCCATGTCGACGCTCGCCCAGGACCTGCGCTTCGCCGCCCGGTGGCTCCGCAAGAACCCGGGATTCACCGCCGTGGCCGTGCTCACGCTCGCCCTCGGCATCGGCGCCAACACCGCGCTCTTCAGCGTCATGGACTCGGTTCTCCTGAAGCCGATGCCCGTGAAGGATCCGGAGCGGCTCGTCCTCCTCGAGTGGGAAGCGGGCAGGGCCTTCCGGACGAGCGGACGCCGCGGCTCCGGCATGCCGCGTCCCGAGGGAATCATCGGCGGCTCGATCTTCCGCTACGACACGATCGAGAGGATGCGCGAGGCCTGGAGGCAGCAGGCCGGCCGGAGCCCGCTATCCGACCTCTTCGAGTTCGCGCCGCTCTACGACGTCACCGCGTCCGTCGAAGGAAACGCCGAGATCGTGCATGGGGAGGTCGTCTCCGGCGGCTACCACGCCGGGCTCGGCGTGCCCTTCGCCCTCGGACGGGGAATCACCGAACGGGACGACGAGCCCGGCGCGGTCCCCGTCGCCGTCCTCGCTCACTCCTACTGGAAGCAGCGCCTCGGAGGAAGGACGGACATCCTGGGCCGGCCGCTCCGGCTCAATCAGACCGTGTTCACGGTCATCGGCGTGACGGCGCCGGGATTCCACGGCGCTCAGCAGGTGGACTATCTGCCGGACGTCACGGTGCCCCTGCACTTCGAGCCGGCGTTGCTCGGGGAGGACTCGGGCATGGCCCGGCACGGCAAGCCCGGGGGAATCTGGTGGATCAACCTCATGGGCCGCCTCAAACCCGGCTTCTCGCGGGCGCAGGCGGCTCAGAGCCTCGGCGGCGTCTTCCAGAACCAGGCGCTGGCGATCCTGCCGCCGCCGCGCCGCGACGGGGAGCCCGCCCACCTCGAACCGAAGGACTATCCGCGCCTGATCGCGGTGCCCGGCGGGCAGGGACTCCGGGAGCATCGCCGGTCCTACGAGCGGCCGATCTACGGTCTGTTTCTCGTCGTCGCGCTCGTCCTGCTGATCGCGTGCGCGAACCTCGCGAACCTGCTGCTCGCCCGCGCGGCCCTCCGGCGCCCCGAGATCGGCGCGCGACTCGCCCTCGGCGCCGGGCGCGGACGGCTCGTCCGTCAGCTGCTGACCGAGTCCGTGCTCCTCGCGGTCCTGGGCGGCGCGGCCGGCACGCTGTTCGCGGTCTGGGGGAAGACGGCGCTCGTGGGTCTGGCCGCCGGCGACAGCCGTTTCGTGCTCGACATCGATCACGGCCTCGATGTTCGGGTGCTGGCGTTCACGCTGGGGATCTCGCTCGCGACGGGCGTTCTCTTCGGCCTCGCCCCGGCCTGGCGGACGACGCGTCTCGACCTGGCGACCACTCTCCGGCAGAGCCGCCGGACGACGGCCACCCGCTCGCGCCTGAGGAACTCGCTCGTGGTCGTGCAGGTCGCGCTGTCGGTCCTGATTCTGGCGGGGGCGGGCCTGTTCCTGCGGACGCTCTACAACCTGGAGACCGTTCGACTCGGCTTCAATCAGGAAAGGCTGCTGGTCTTCACCCTTCAGCCTCGCCAGGCCGGTTACAAGGACGAGCGTCTCCTCGACTTCTACCGCCGGCTCTCCGCCCGGCTCGACGCGATCCCCGGAGTGCGCGCGGCGACCTTCGGCTGCGTGCCCCTCATCGCCGACTACACGTGGGACACGTCGGTCCTCCTCCCCGGCGAGAGCGAGCGGACCGCCGTTCGGCACTACAGCAACCTGCAGACCGTCCGCGAAAACTTCTTCGAGGCGCTCGAGATCCCCCGGCTGCGTGGCCGAGGCTTCACCGAGCAGGACGACGCGCATTCCCCGAGGGTGGCGGTCGTCAACCAGGCCTTCGCCCGGAAGTATTTTCCCGGCCAGGACCCGATGGGGAAGAGCGTCCGCGAGTCCGAGCAGGACCCGGAGCTCGAGATCGTCGGCGTCGTGGGAGACACCAAGTACGACAGCCAGCGAAAGGAGATCGAGCCGCTGCTCTTCACGCCGTGGCGGCAGCGTGCCGACGTGATCGGCGAGATGCGTTTTGCGCTGCGGACCTCGGGAGACCCGACGGCGCTGGCCGAGACGGTCCGGCGGGTCGTGCGCGAGATCGATTCGAGCCTGCCCGTCACCGAAATCGGCACCCAGGAGGACCGGTCCAGGGCGAACCTCTCGCGGGAGCGTCTCTATGCGCGGCTGCTGACTTTCTTCGGCGCCATCGCGATGAGCCTCGCGGCGATCGGCCTGTCCGGCGTGCTGGGCTACTCGGTCGCCCAGCGCACGAACGAGATCGGAATCCGGATGGCTCTCGGCGCCCGCCGGCCCCAGGTCGTGCGGATGATCGTCCTCCAGGGCCTCCGACCGACGCTGGCCGGGCTGGTCCTCGGACTCGCGGCGTCCCTGGCCTCCGGCCGGATCCTCGGGAGCCTCGTGTACGGGGTCGGGACGTCCGATCCCGCGACGCTGATCGCGGTCGCGATGATCCTGGTGGCCGTGGCGGGTCTCGCGGCCTTCCTTCCCGCGCGCCGCGCCGCGCGCGTCGATCCGATCGTGGCTCTCCGAACGGAATGACGCGATGAACACCCTGCTGCAGGACCTTCGTTACGGGCTCCGAAGCCTCCTCAAGGCGCCGGGCTTCACGGCGATCGCCGTCGCCACGCTCGCCCTCGGCATCGGCGCCAACACGGCGATCTTCTCGGTCGTGCGCGCCGTGCTGCTGCGGCGCCTGCCCTACCCGGAGCCCGAGCGCCTCCTCGTGATCACCGAGCGGCACATCCGCGACGGTGAGTGGAGCGGATCCGGATCCACGCGCTCGCGGCTGCGCAGCGGAGGGGGCGTTCCGTGGCTGACGTTTCTGGACTGGCGGGCACAGACCCGCTCGTTCCGTGGTCTGGCCGGCTTCCACACCAGCCAGGTCATGCTGAGCGGCGCCGGTGAGCCCGAGATGCTCCTCTCCGCGCAGGTCTCGGCGGAGTTCTTTCCGCTCCTCGGCGTACGGCCGGCGCTCGGTCGACTGTTCGGCGCCTCCGACGACGCGCCGGGCGCGCCGCCCACACTGATCCTCTCCGACGGCCAATGGAAGCGCCGCTTCGGCGGCGACCCGTCGGCGGTCGGGCGAACCATCGACATCGACACCGTTCCCTACACGATCGTCGGGGTGCTGCCGGCGGGATTCGCCTTCTTTCCAGAGCCGATCGAGGCGTACACGCCGATCGGCCTCCTGGGCAACCAGCCGAGCCGGCAGGACCGCCGGAACCACGACGGCATGCAGGTGCTGGCCCGGCTCGCGCCGGGAGCGTCTCTCGGCTCCGCCCGCAGCGAGATGGAGACGATCTCGCTCCGCCTCGAGAAGGAGTACCCGGTCTCGAACAGCGGCCGGCGCGCGTCGGCCGACCTCCTCGACGAGGTGCTCGTCGGCGACTACACGGCCGTCCTCTGGATCCTGCTCGCCGCCGTCGGCCTCGTTCTCCTGATCGCGTGCGCCAACGTCGCGCACCTGTTGCTCGCGCGCGCCACGGCGCGCCGCCGCGAGTTCGCGATCCGAACCGCGATCGGCGCGAGCGGCGGCCGACTCGTGCGCCAGCTCCTGACGGAGAGCGTGCTGCTGTCGGCGATCGGCGGCGCGCTCGCCGTGGTCCTCGCCGGATGGGCGCTCGGGCCGCTGCTGCGCATCACACCGAGCGAGATTCCGCGGCTCGCCGACACCCGGATCGACCCGGCCGTCCTCCTCTTCACGCTCGCCGCGGCGACGGCCACGGGCATCCTGTTCGGCCTCGTTCCGGCCCTGCACGCCTCGCGCAGCGATCCTCAGGGAACTCTGCGGGAATCGGGCCACTCGACGACAGGCGGCCTCGAGCGGCAGCGGCTGCGCGGCGTCCTCTTCGTCTCCGAGGTGGCGCTCGCCTTCGTGCTCGCGGTCGCCGCGGGGCTGCTCTTGCGCAGCCTCCAGCGCGTCGAGGGCGTCTCGCCCGGGATGGAGACGGACGGCGTGCTCGCGCTCGACGTCTACCTGCCGGAGGCGAAATACACGACGCCCGAGGCGCGTCGCCTCTTCTACGAGCGTGCGCTGGAGGACCTGCGTCGCGTGCCGAGCGTCGAACGCGCCAGCGCCAGCCTGTGCACTCCGGTCACGGGTCAGTGCTGGGGATCCGCCTATCTCGTCTCGGATCGGCCCATCCCGACGCGAGCCGACCTGCCGGACGGTCCCTTCAACGTGGTCGAGGCCTCGTATTTCCGGACGATGCACGTGCCGCTGAAGGCCGGACGGTACTTCGACGCGACCGATAAACCCGACTCACCGCCGGTGGTGGTCATCAACGAGACGATGGCGAGGAAGTGGTGGCCGAACGAGAGCCCGATCGGCAAACGGATCAAGCAGGGCTTTCCCCAGGACGAGGCGCCTTACCGCGAGATCGTCGGCGTCGTGGGCGACGTGCCCCAGGACGGCCTCGACCAGCAAATCCGCACGGAGGTCTTCCTGCCTCTGTCCCAGCACCCCGAGGCGGACCTGACTCTTCTCGTCCGCACGAGCCGGCCGCCGATGAGCCTCGCGAAGTCGGCGGTGGCCGCGATCCATTCGATCGACAAGGACCAGGCCGTCACGGCGGTCCAGCCGCTGAATCAGTACATCGCGGACTCGCTGGCGCACCGGCGGTTCCAGACGCTGCTCCTCGGGCTCTTCGGCGGCCTGGCCCTGCTTCTCGCGTCGGTCGGCATCTACGGGGTCGTCTCCTATGGGGTCGCTCAGCGCCGGCGCGAGATCGGCATCCGCGCCGCGCTCGGCGCCGCGCGGGGCGACGTTCTCCGGCTCGTCTTCCGGCAGTCGCTGCGGCTCGCGGGCCTTGGACTGTTGATCGGAGGCGGCGCATCGCTCCTCCTCACCCGGTTTCTCGCCAGTCTTCTCTTCGGCGTCACGCCCACGGATCCCATGACCTTCGGCAGCGTCTGCGTCGTCGTCGCCGGAGTCGTCGCCGTCGCTTGCGCGCGGCCGGCGCTCCGGGCCATGTCGGTGGATCCCGCCACCGTGCTTCGATCGGAGTAACGCCATGAACACCCTGCTGCAGGACATTCGTTACGGACTGCGGACCCTGGCCAGGGCGCCGGGGTTCACCGCCATCGCGGTCGCCACGATCGCTCTCGGCATCGGCGCGAACACCGCCATCTTCAGCGTCGTGCACGCCGTCCTGCTGCGGCGGCTTCCCTACCCCGAGCCGGCCCGGCTCGTCGTGCTGCGGGAGGAGCAGCTGCGCATCGGCAAGATGGGCGTCGCCTGGCCCAACTTCCTCGACCTGCGGGCGCAGAGCCGCACGCTCTCCTCGCTCGCCGGCTATCGCGCGAACGAGATGACGATCAGCGACACGCGCGAGCCCCAGGTGATCCGCATCGGCGAGGTGTCGGCGGCTCTCTTCCCGCTCCTCGGCGCCAGGGCGGCGCTCGGACGCGTCTTCGTGGAATCCGACGACCGCCCGGAGGCTCCGCCGACCGTGGTCATCAGCGACGAGCTCTGGCGGAGCCGCTTCGGCTCCGACCGCGAGATCGTCGGCAGGACCGTCCGCCTGGACGCGGTCCCGCACACCGTCGTGGGAGTCCTCCCGCGCGGCTTCGCGTTCTTCCCGCGCCGCGTCGACCTCTTCCGTCCGGTCGGCCTCTACGGGGCGGAGAAGGTCTGGCTCAACCGGGGCAACCACACGGGCATGCGCGTGCTGGCGCGGCTCGCGCCCGGTGCCACGGTGGCGGGAGCCGGCAGCGAGGTCGCCGGGATCATGCGGCAGCTCGAAAAGCAGTATCCCGACACCAACGCGGGCCAGACCGCGACGGTCACGCCGCTCGCCGAGGAGCTCTTCACGGATTACAAGCCGGCGCTCTGGACCCTGCTCGGGGCCGTCGGCGTCGTGCTCCTCATCGCCTGCGTCAACGTCGCGCACCTGCAGCTCGCGCGGTCGGCGGGCCGCCAGAGGGAGCTCGCGATCCGCGCCGCGCTCGGAGCGGGACGGGGCCGCATCGTGCGGCAGCTCGTGACCGAGAGCGTCCTGATCTCCGGAATCGGCGGCGCCGTCGGACTCCTCCTGGCCACGTGGGCGATCGGCCCGCTCGTGCGCCTGGCGCCGACCGCGATCCCTCGCCTCTCCGAGACGCGCATCGATCCCGGCGTCCTGCTCTTCACGCTCGCCGTCTCCGTCGCGACCGGGATCCTGTTCGGCCTGACCCCCGCGATCTCGGCCTCGCGTCCCGATCCCCAGGCCGCCCTCGGCGAGGCGAGCCGGGGATCGACGGCCGGCCGCTCGCGGCAGCGCTTCCGCACTCTGCTGTTCGTCTCGGAGGTCGCGCTGGCGTTCGTCCTCGTCATCGGGTCGGGACTCCTGATCCGAAGCCTCGCCCAGCTTCGGGCGGTCTCCCCCGGCTTCCGACCCGAGCACGTCCTGGCGCTCGACGTCGCGGTGCCGGAGGCCCGCTATCCGACCGACGAGTCGCGCGAGCAGTTCTACCGGAAGGCGGTGGACGCGCTGCGGCCCCTGCCCGGGGTGCAGATCGCGAGCGCGACCTACTGTCCTCCGCTCATCGGAAAGTGCTGGGGGTCGATCTATCTCCTCTCCGACCGGCCCGCGCCCGCCCAGGCCGAGCTCCCGAGCGCCCACTGGAACGTGGTCGAGCCGGGATACTTCGCGACGCTCGCGATTCCTCTGCGCCGGGGCCGGGCGTTCACCGACGCCGATCGCGCCGACACGGCGAAGGTCGTGATCGTCAACGAGACCTTCGCGAAGAAGTGGTGGCCCAACGGCGACGCCCTCGGCAAGAGCGTCAAGCAGGGCTGGCCCAAGGACCCGACTCCGTTTCGGGAGATCGTCGGCGTCGTCGGCGACGTCCGCCAGGACGGGCTCGACGTGCCCGCGCTTCCCGAGGTCTTCATCCCGTGGACGCAGAACCCGATGCCCTCGATGACGCTGCTCGTGCGAGTCAACGGGTCGCCGCAGGCCGTCCAACGCGCCGCGATCGCGGCCGTGCGGTCCATCGACCCGGACCAGTCGGTTTCCAACGTGATGCCGCTGACCGGATACCTCAGCGATTCCGTCGCCGACCGCCGCTTCACCACGCTCCTCCTGGGCTTCTTCGCGGCGCTCGCCCTCGTGCTCGCCTCCGTCGGCATCTACGGCGTCGTCGCGTACGGCGTCGCGGAGCGTCGCCGCGAGATCGGCATCCGGACCGCGCTCGGCGCGCGCCCCGCGGACGTCCTCGCGCTCGTCGTCAAGGGCGCGCTGCGCCTGGCGGCCGTCGGGATGGTCGCCGGCGCGGTCGTGGCGCTGGGCCTCTCCCGCTTCCTGGCGAGCCTCCTCTTCGGCATCCGCCCCACGGACCCGGCGACGTTCGGGGGCGTTGCGATCCTTCTCGCGGCCGTCGTCCTGGCGGCCTGCGTCATCCCGGCGCGGAGCGCGCTCCGCGTCGATCCCAACACCGCCTTACGCGATTGAGGTCGAGCATGATCCAGCTGTCCAACGTCGAAAAGAGTTTCGCGACCCGGGCCGGCCAGACGTTCGTCCTCCGGCGAATCGGTCTGACGATCGAGCCCGGCGAGTTCGTCACCATCATGGGCCCGTCCGGCGCGGGGAAGTCCACGCTGCTCTCGATCCTCGGCATGCTCGACCACGACTGGAGCGGCGAGTACCGCCTGCTCGAGAACGAGGTCCACCGGATGAAGCCGCGCGAGCGGAGCGACCTCAACAAGAAGTACGTCGGCTTCGTCTTCCAGCAGTACCACCTCCTCGACAACCTCACCGTCGCGGAGAACCTCGACATTCCCCTGTCGTACCGCAACGTGAAGGGCTCGGAGCGCGCCGCGATCGTGGCGGACACGCTCGACCGCTTCCAGATCGTGGGCAAGAAGGACCTGTTTCCCAACCAGCTCTCGGGCGGTCAGCAGCAGCTCGTCGGCGTCGCGCGCGCGTTGATCGCCAAGCCGAAGCTCCTCCTGGCGGACGAGCCGACGGGCAACCTCCACTCGGACCAGGGCCGCGAGATCATGCGCCTCTTCAAGAAGCTCAACGAAGAGGGCATGACGATCGTCCAGGTCACGCACTCGGAGGAGAACGCCACCTACGGCCACCGCATCATCCGGCTGCGGGACGGCTGGGTCGTGAACGATTGAGGCCGACGGCATGAGCGCGCTGCTGCAGGATTTGCGCTACGCCTTCCGCGGACTGCGGCGCTCGCCCGCGTTCGCCCTGGCCGCCGTCGCGACGCTCGCCCTCGGCATCGGCGCGAACGCCGCGATCTTCGCGCTCGTCGACCGCGTCCTGATCCGCGCGCTGCCCGTGCGCGACCCGGAAAGGCTCGTGCTCCTGCGCTCGCCGGGGCCGCGCCAGGGGCAGGCGTGGGACGACGGCGACGGGGCGGCGTCGTTCTCGTACCCGGCCTACCGCGCGCTGCGGGACCGGAACACGGTCCTCTCGGGGCTGCTCGCGACCTACCCCTTCGACGCGAGCGTCGGCGCCGGGGGCCGGATGGAGCGAGCCGCCGGAGAGCTCGTGTCGGGCAACTACTTCTCGGTTCTGGGCGTCGGCGCCTCGGCGGGACGGGTCCTCTCGGCGTCGGACGACACCACGCCCGGGGCGCATCCGGTCGCGGTTCTCTCCTACGGCTACTGGACGCGGCGCTTCGGCGGCTCGAAGGCGATCCTCGGAGAGTCGATCTCCATCAACGGCACACCGCTCACGGTGGTGGGCATCGCGGCTCCCCGCTTCGACGGCGTCCAGACCGGGCGCCGGCCCGACGTCTTCGTCCCGATGATGATGAAAGCGGCCATGACGCCCCGATGGAACGCGCTCGACGATCCCAAGAACTACTGGGTGCAGCTGATCGGCCGCCTGAAGCCCGGCGTCTCGCCCGGGGAAGCGGCGGCCTCCCTGACGGCGGTGTATCACCCTCTGCTGACCGAGGTCCTCCCAGCGATCGACGGCTGGAACGACCAGCAGAAGAGCGAGTTCCTGGCCCGCAGGATCGAGCTCCGGCGGGGCGCCGGCGGCCGCGCGGTCATGCGCGACAGCCTCGGCACGCCGCTGCTCGCCTTGATGGGGATGGTCGGCGTCGTGCTCCTGATCGCGTGCACCAATCTCGCCGGCCTCCTCGCCGCGCGCGGCGTCTCGCGGCAGCGGGAGTACGGGATCCGCGTCGCCCTCGGCGCGAGCCCGGGGCGGCTCGTCCGCCAGTCGCTCGTCGAGTGCCTCGCGTTCTCCGTGCTGGGAGGGGCGCTCGGCCTCGCGCTCTCGGCGTGGACGCTCCACGGCCTGCTCTCGCTCTTCCCGCCCGACTCCGACCTGCGCCTGGTCTCCGCCTCCGTCGACCTGCGCGTCGTCGCCTTTGCCGCCGTCCTCGCGCTGGCGGCCGGCGCGCTGTTCGGCGCGGGTCCGGCCTTCCGCGTCTCGCGGCTGCAACCGTTCCGCGTCCTGCGTGGACGCTCCTCCTCGGCCGGCCGCGAGGCCCTTCATCTGCGCACCGGACTGGTCACCGCGCAGGTGGCGCTGACGCTGGTCCTCCTGGTCGCGGCGGGACTCTTCGCGCGGAGCCTCGGCAACCTGCTTCAGGTGAGCCTCGGCTTCCGGCCCTCCGGCGTCGTCGCGCTCTCGATCTCCCCGGATCTGGCCGGCTACTCGCCGGAGGAGACGGCACGGCTCGGGCGCCGGCTGATCGACGAGCTTTCGCGCCTTCCGGGAACGGAGTCGGCCACCGCGGCCGCGGTTCCGGCCATGGCGAACAGCAACTGGACCAACAACTTCTATACGGCGCAGTCGCCGACGGAGACGGTCCAGACGTGGCGCAACTTCGTGGCCCCCGCCTACTTCAGGACCCTGGGGATCCCGCTGCTCGCGGGACGGGATTTCCGTTACGAGGACGACGCCCACGCGCCTCGCGTCGCGATCGTGAACGAGACCTTCGCGCGCCGGTTCTTCCCGGGCCGTTCCCCGATCGGGGAGCACGTCGGAATCGGATTCACCGCCGCGCCCGCCGCGATCGAGATCGTGGGCCTCGTCGCCGACAGCAAGGGGGCGAAGGTCGGAGAGCCGGCGCATCCGTTCGCCTACCATCCGTACGCCCAGCCGTTCCAGGCGGACAAGCTCGGCGAGCTGACCTTCTACGTCCGCTCCACGGCGCCCGCCGCCGCGGTGGTCGCCGCCGCACAGCAGGCCGTCGCCCGCGTCGATCCGCGGATTCCGGTCTACGACACGGTGACGCTCGCCGCGCGCGTCCGGCAAACGCTGCTGACCGACCGGGTGACGTTTCTCCTCTCGTGCGCGTTCGGCGCGCTGGCCGCCCTGCTGGCGGCGGTCGGCATCTACGGCGTGCTCGCGTTCTCCGTCGCCCAGCGCCGGCGGGACATCGGCGTGAGGATGGCGCTCGGCGCGGATCCCCGCCGCGTGCGCCGCATGGTCCTCGGAGAGGTCGGACGGATGCTGCTCGTCGGCGCGCTGCTCGGTCTTCCGGCGGCGTGGGCGGTCGCGAAGGGGATCGAGTCGATTCTCTTCGGCGTGCGCGCCGCGGACGCCGCGGTGTTCGTCGGCGGAGCCGTCCTGATGGCGGCCGTCGCGCTGCTCGCCGGGTACTTCCCCGCCCGCCGCGCGGCCCGCATCGATCCGATCGAAACGCTGAGGAGCGAATGATGCCGACGTTCCTGCAGGACCTCCGCTACGCGCTTCGCGGCCTCCGCAAGAGCCCGGGCTTCACGGCCACCGCGGTGGCGACGCTCGCTCTCGCGATCGGAGCGAACTCGGCGATCTTCTCGGTGGTCCGCGCCGTGCTGCTGCGGCCGCTCCCATTCGCCCGGCCCGAGCGGCTGATGACGCTGCGAGAGCGGAGCAGCGGCGGCGGCGGCTCGAACACGGGATACGCGACCTTTCTCGACTGGCGGCAGCGGAGCCGGTCCTTCGACGCGATGGCCGTCGTCGGCGACTGGATGCCGAAGCTCTCCTCCAGCCCCGGCGTCGCGGCCGAGCGCATCCAGGGCGCCCGCGTCTCGCAGGCGTTCCTGCGGCTCCTCGGCGTGCGGCCCGCGCTCGGCCGGGACTTCCTCCCGTCCGAGGACGCGAAGGGAGCCAACCGCGTCGTGATCCTCTCGGACGGCCTCTGGCGGAGACGATTCGGCTCCGATCCCGCGATCGCGGGCAAGACGATCCGACTGGGCGACAATGCGTACCTCGTCGCCGGCGTCCTGTCGCGCGACTTCGAGGCGGACTTCTATTCGGACCCGACCAAGCCCGCCGAGATCTTCCAGCCGCTCGGCTACGACGCGAGCCTTCCTCAGGCGTGCCGGACCTGCCGCCACCTGCGCACGATCGCGCGGCTGAAGGCGGGGGTGACGCGCGAGCAGGCCGAGTCGGAGCTCACCGCGATCTCCGCGGCGCTCCTGCGGGAGCATCCCACCGAGTACCCGTCGGTGGGAGTCTCCGTGATCCCCTTCGCGGACTCGCTGACCGCGCGAGCGCGCCCGCTCCTCTGGACGCTGTTCGCCGCCGTGGGGCTCGTGCTGCTGATCGGCTGCGCGAACGTCGCGAGCCTTCTCCTCTCGCGCGCCGGACGCCGCCGCAAGGAGATCGCCGTGCGGACCGCGCTCGGCGCCTCGCGGGGGCGCATCGCCGCGCTCTTCCTGACGGAGGCCCTGGTCCTCGCGCTGATCGGCGGCGCGCTCGGGTTCCTCGCCGCGACGTGGACGCTGCAGGGCCTCCTCGGCCTCGCCCCGGCGAGCCTCCCGCGGATCGGGACCGTCCGGCTCGAGGGAACGGTCCTTCTCTTCACGCTCGCGGTCTCCGTCCTCACGGGCGTCCTGTTCGGCCTCCTCCCCGCGCTCCGCATGAGCCGCGCTCCCGTCGAGCCGGCCCTCCGCGAGTCGCGGGCGACCGCGGACCCGGGCCGCCGCCGCTTCGGCGGCTCGCTCGTCGTCTTCGACGTCGCGGTCGCCCTGGTGCTCCTGACCGGCGCCCTCCTGCTCACGAAGAGCACGGCCCGCCTCCTCCACGTGAATCCCGGCTTCCGAAGCGCCGGCGTGCTGACCATGGAAGTCGACGTGACCGGAGCGCGCTACGCGGACGACCCGGCGGTGACGCGCTACTGGGACGAGGTGCTCGCGCGCGTCGAGCACGTTCCCGGCGTCCGGACCGCGGGCGTCGTGAGCCAGCTCCCGCTCGGCGGCGACTACGACGGCTTCGGCGTCCACGCGCAGGACAAGCCCTCGGCGAACCCGGATACCGATCCGGAAGCCGACCGGTACTCCGTCAGCGCCGACTACCTGAAGACGATGGCGATCCCGGTCCTGCGGGGCAGGGGATTCGATCCAACCGACCGCGAGGGCTCCGCGCCGGTCGTCCTCGTCAACGGCGCGCTCGCCCGGCGGATCTGGCCGGGAGAGGACCCCCTGGGCAAGCGCGTCCAGATCGGCGGCACCGACGGGCCGTGGCGCGAGGTCGTGGGCGTCGTCGGCAGCGTCCGGCACACCGCGCTCGACGCGCCGGAGACCTCCCAGGTCTATCTCCCGAGGGCGCAGATGGTCGACAACTTCATGGTCCTCGTGGTCCGCGCCGACGACCCCGCTTCGATCGCCGGGGCGGTGCGCGCGGCCGTCGTCTCCGTCGATCCGGACCAGCCGGTCACGCGCGTGGCCACCATGGAGCGCGTGCTCTCCGGATCCGCCGCGGCCCGCCGCTTCTCCGCCGGGCTCCTCGCGGCCTTCGCCGCGCTCGCGTCGCTGCTCGCCTCGGTCGGCATCTTCGGCGTCCTCTCCGGATTCGTCGGACAGCGCACCCGCGAGATCGGGATCCGGGTCGCGCTCGGCGCCGGCCGCGGACGGATCGTGAGGCTCATCTCGTCGCAGACGCTCCGGCTCACGCTCGTGGGCGTCGCCGTGGGCGCCGCCGCTTCGCTCGCGCTCTCGCGCGCGATCGCGAGCCAGCTCTACGGCGTCGCGCCGCACGACCCCTGGGTGCTCGCGGCGGCGTCGGGCCTGATCGCCGCGATCGCGCTCGCGGCGAGCCTCGCGCCGCTGCGCCGCGCGCTCCGCATCGACCCCAACGCGGCGCTGCGGACCGAATGAACGAAAAGGAGACCCGCTCATGAACGCTCTCCGGCAAGATCTCCGTTACGCGCTGCGCGGGCTCCGCAAGAGCCCCGGTTTCGCGGCCGCCGCGATCGCGACGCTGGCGCTCGGCATCGGCGCCAACGCCGCCATCTTCGCGCTCGTGGACCGGGTCCTCCTCCGCGCCCTGCCGATCCGCGACCCGCAGCAGCTCGTCCTCTTCCGCTCGCCCGGTCCGCGACAGGGGCACGCCTGGAGCGACGGCGACGACGCCTCGTCCCTGTCCTATCCCCTCTACCGCGACCTCCTCGAGCCCGGCACGCGCGCCTTCAGCGGACTGATCGCCGAGTACCCGTTCGACGCCAGCATCGCGGCGCGCGGCGAGACCGAGCGCGCGGCCGCCGAGCTCGTGAGCGGCAACTACTTCGGCGTGCTCGGCGTCCCGCCCGCGCTGGGCCGCGTCTTCGGAGCGGCCGACGACCGCACGCCCGGAGCGCACCCCGTAGCGGTCCTTTCCCACGGCTACTGGCAGCGCCGCTTCGGCGGCGATCCGTCCGTGCTGAACAAGCCGCTGATCGTCAACGGCCAGTCCCTCGCCGTCGTCGGCGTTGCGGCGGCCTCCTTCGAGGGAATCCAGGCGGGCCGGCCGGCCGACGTCTTCGTGCCGATGGCGATGAAGGCTCAGATGACGCCGTTCTGGAACGGCCTCGACGACCCCAAGGACTACTGGGTCCAGATCGTCGGCCGCCTGAAGCCGGGCGTCACGGCCGCGGAGGCCGAGCGGTCGCTCGCACCCGCGTACCGGGCGAACCTCGAGGATCTGCTCCCGCGCATCGACGGCTGGGACGACGTGCGCAAGAAGGAGTTCCTGAACCGCAGGCTCGAGCTCCTCCCGGGCGCGCACGGCCGCCTCGTGATGCAGCAGGGCGTGCGCAAGCCGCTCGTCTCTCTCATGGGGCTCGTCTTCCTCGTGCTCATGATCGCGTGCTCGAACCTCGCCGGGCTGCTCGCGGCCCGGGGCGTGGCGCGGCAGCGCGAATACGGAATCCGGCTGGCCCTCGGCGCCGGCCGCTCGGAGCTGCTCCGGCAGTCGGTCGTCGAGTGCCTCGTCTTCTCGCTCGCCGGCGGCGCGCTCGGACTCGTGATCGCGTCGTGGGTGCTGGGCGCGCTGCAGTCCGCCCTCCCGACCGGCGCCGAGCTGCGCCAGGTCGCGGCCCAGATCGACCCGCGCGTGCTCGGGTTCGGCGCCCTCGTCTCGGTCCTCGCCGGGGTGCTGTTCGGCGTCGGCCCGGCGTACCGCGCGGCCCGCCTGGATCCGGCGCGGACGCTGCGGGGCCAGGGGCGCGGCTCGACCTCCCCCGGACACGAGGCGCTCCGCTTCCGGAGCGGCCTCGTGACGGCGCAGGTGGCGCTGACGCTCGTCCTCCTCATCGCGGCCGGCCTCTTCGCGCAGAGCCTTCGCAACCTGGGACGCGTGGACCTCGGCCTGAAGACCGAGAACGTCATCACGTTCTCGATCTCGCCCGCCCTGATCGGCTACCCCGCGGAGCGGACGATGTCGCTCGGGCGCCGCCTCACGGAGGACCTGCAGGCGCTGCCGGGCGTGCGCACGGTGACGGCGGCGCAGATCGCGACGCTGACCGGGAACGACTCGGGAGGCGGCGTCACGCCCGAGGGTTCGCCGCCTCCGCGCGAGCTGAACTACTCGCGCCGCAACCGGATCGGTCCCGACTACTTCGTCACGCTCGGCATCCCGCTGCGGGCCGGCCGGTCGATCGCGTGGACCGACGATGCGAATGCGCCCAAGGTCGCCGTCGTCAACGAGAGCTTCGCGCGCCGTTTCTTTCCCGGGCAGAACGCGGTCGGCCGCCGCTTCGCGATCGGCGGCACGGACGCGAAGCCGGACATCGAGATCGTCGGCGTGGCGGCCGACAGCAAGGGCTCGGACGTCGACGAGGAGCCGACGCCGTACGCCTACTTCCCCTACCTGCAGAACCCCCACCTCTCCGAGCTGACGTTCTACGTGCGCAGCGCGCAGGACCCGGCGGGACTCGTCCAGGCCCTCCGCGCCGCGGTGCAGAGGCTCGATCCGCAGCTCCCGGTCGAGGACGTCAAGACGCTGGCGACCCAGGTCCGGGAATCGCTCCTGACGCGCCGGCTCACGATGCTGCTCTCCGTCTCCTTCGCGGTCCTCGCGGCGCTGCTGGCGGCGATCGGCATCTACGGCGTCCTGGCGTTCGCCGTCGCCCAGCGCCGCCAGGAGATCGGCGTCCGAATGGCGCTCGGCGCCGATCCCGCGGCGGTCCGCGGGCTCATCCTGCGGGAGGTGGGGCGCTTCCTGCTGGTCGGCGCGCTCATCGGCCTGCCCGCCGCCTACGCGCTCGCGCGCGTGGTGCAGTCGATCCTCTTCGGGGTCCCCGCGGCCGACGCGCCGGTGTTCGGCGCGGGGATCGCGTTGATGGCGGCGGTCGCCCTGCTCGCCGGCTACATCCCCGCGCGCCGCGCCGCGCGTATCGATCCGCTCGAGGCCCTTCGGAGCGACTGATGGGAGCCGCCGGCCTCGCCCAGGACCTCCGCTACGCGCTCCGCGCGGCCCGTCGGTCCCCCGGATTCGCCGCCGTCGCGGTCCTGACGCTCGCCCTGGGGATCGGGGCGAACAGCGCGATCTTCTCGATCGTCCGGGGCGTCCTGCTCCGGCCGCTGCCCTATCGCGACGCCGATCGCCTCCTCGTCGGCAACCTGTCCCTGCCCGATTTCGAGGACCTCCGGCGCGACGTGGACGCCTTCGACGGAAGCGCGGTGTACGCCTCGAACCTGTACGACGTCGGCGTCGGCGGAGGCGCCGGCGGCGAGATCGAGCAGCTCCGCGCCGCGGAAGTGTCGGCGGACTTCTTCTCCCTGCTCGGGACCGCTCCCGCGGCCGGCCGCACGCTCGGCGCCGACGACTCGGCGCAGGGCGCCGTCGTCGTGTCGGACGGACTCGCCCGCCGGCGCGCCGGCTCCGCGGCCGCGGCGCTCGGAGGAACGCTCCTCCTGTCGGGGCGCCCGTTCACGATCGTCGGGGTCATGCCGCCCGCGTTCGAGTTCCCGGGCCGGAGCTTCGACCTGTGGCTGTCTCTCGAAGCGGAGATGTCGCGGACGCCGGAGCAGGCCCGCAACCGCGCCCTGCGCATTTTCCGAACGGTCGCGCGGGTCAGGCCCGGCGTCTCGGTCGAGGCCGCGCGAGGCCAGGTTCGCGCGCTCTCCCGACGCCTGCAGGCCGCCTACCCCGACACGAACACCGGCTTCGCCATCGACCTCGTTCCGCTCCCGGAACGGATCGTCGGAGGAGTCCGCGCCATCCTGTGGACCCTGCTCGCCGCGGTCGGGCTCGTGCTGCTGATCGCCACCGTGAATCTGGCCAGCCTCATGCTCGCCCGCGGCGCGGCCCGCGCGCGGGAGATCGCGATTCGCTCCGCCCTCGGGGCCGGACGCGGAAGGCTCGTCCGCCAGTTTCTGACCGAGAGCCTCCTCCTCTCGCTCGTGGGCGGCGCAGTTGGCGTCCTCCTCGCGGCCTGGGCCGTGTCCGCGCTCCCGCTCGTGGCTCCCGCGAGCCTCCCGCGGCTCGCCGAGATCCGCTGGGATCCGGCGGTCCTGCTCTTCACGCTGTCGGCGAGCGTCGCCTCCGGGATTCTCTTCGGAACCGCCCCCGCCCTCTCCGCGTCGCGCCTCCGGCCCGCGCGCGGTCCCGCACTCTCGCTCCGCGGACCGGCCGGACGTCCCGGCGTCCTGCGCGGATCGCTCGTCGTGACCGAGGTCGCGCTCGCCGTCGTGGTGCTGGTCGGCGCGGGACTCCTGGCCCGCAGCCTCCAGCGGCTCCTTGCGGTCGACCGAGGCTTCGACGCCCGGAGGCTCACGAGCTTCTCGGTCAACATGAGCGGCCTCGGATCCACGGACGCCCGCGCCGCGGCCGCCTCCGAGATCGTCCGCGCCCTGGCGGCGACCCCCGGAGTCACGTCGGCGGGCGCGGGCACCGCGCTGCCTCCGGAGACGGCCCAGCGCGGAACGCGGTTCGACGTCGAGGGACGCCCCTTCACGGAGGGCGAAGACTCCTCGGCCTATTTCGTCGCCACGACGCCGGGCTACTTCGAGACGCTGAGGACGCGCGTCGAAGAGGGCCGGACGTTCCGCGACGCCGACCGCGCCGGCTCCCTACCGGTCGCGATCATCAGCCGCGGCCTCGCGAAGCGGCTCTTCCTGGGTGGGTCGGCCGTCGGCCGCCGCCTCCGGCTGATCTACCCCGAGCAGACCGACGCCTGGCGCGAGATCGTGGGCGTCGTCGACAACGTGCGCTACAGCGGGCTCGACGATCCCGGCGCGGCCGCCGTCTACACGCCCTTCGACCAGACGCCGTTTCTGTGGGCCTACGGCATGGTCCGCTCCGATCTGCCCGCGGAGCGGCTGGGGCCCTCGATTCGCGCGGCGGTCCGGGGCGCGAACCCGGCGCTCGCGGCCGCGCGGATCCGTCCGGTCGAGACGCTCGTCGACGAGTCGATCGCCGGGCCCCGCTTCGAGACCCTTCTCCTCTCGAGCTTCGCGGCCCTCGCGCTCCTGCTGGCCGCGCTCGGCCTCTTCGGGCTGATCTCCTACGGCGCGTCGCTGCGCCGCCGGGAGATGGGGATCCGGATCGCGCTCGGCGCGCCGCCGCGGCAGATCTTCGCGCTCGTCGCGGGCGGCGGCCTGAGGCTGGTCGTCCTGGGACTCGGGGCCGGGATCGCCGCCTCCCTGATGGCGACGCGGCTCCTCACGAACCTGCTGTTCGAGGTCCGCCCGACGGATCCGCCCACCTACGTCGGGATGGCCGCGATCTTCCTGGCGGTCGGGTTCCTCGCCGGGGCGATCCCCGCGCGCCGCGCCGCGCGCATCGATCCGCTCGAGGCCCTTCGGAACGACTGAGAAGGAGACTCCCATGAGCACGCTGTTCCAGGACCTGCGCTTCGCGCTGCGAACCTTCGTGAAGAGTCCGGGGTTCACCGCCGTGGCCCTCGCGACGCTCGCCCTCGGCATCGGCGCGAACACGGCGATCTTCTCGGTCGTCAACGCGGTCATCCTGAAGCCCCTGCCGTTCCGCAAGCCCGCGGAGCTCGTGCGCGTCACGTCGGACCTCTCGAAGCAGGGCGTGGAGGACCTCGGCCTGTCGGGCCTCGAGCTGTTCGACTACCGCGAGCGCTCCGGCGTCTTCTCGGAGATCTCCGGACTCTTTCCGCTCAGCGCGAACATCACGGGCGGCGACCGTCCGGAACGGGCCGAGGTGCTCCTCACCGACGTCAACTACTTCGAGATCCTGGGCGCGCGGCCCCAGCTCGGACGGTTCTTCGCGAAGGCGGACTATGCGCCCGGCATCGCCGAGGTCGCGGTCATCAGCGACGGCTGGTGGCGGCGCCACTACGGCGCGGATCCGAACGTCCTCGGCCGCAAGCTCCGCCTCGACGACGACCTGTACACGATCATCGGCGTCGCGCCGGCGGACTTCCGCCATCCCGGCCGCTCGATCGAGACCGACGTCGAGGTCTGGGCGCCCTCGGGCTGGAGCGCGTCGCCCTTCCCGGCGACGCCGAGCCGGACGTCCTATTTTCTCCAGGGGGCGCTGGGCCGCCTGAAGCCGGGCGTCACGCCGCAGATGGCGCAGACGCGCCTGGCGGCGCTCGGCGAGGAGCTGCGGCGCGAGTACGCCAACGACTACCCGGCGCGCGACGGCTGGACGCCGCGCGTCCATCCCCTCCAGGAGGACCTCGTCGGGAACGTGCGGCCGGCGCTGCTCGTCCTTCTCGCCGCGGTCGGCTTCGTGCTGCTGATCGCGTGCGCGAACGTCGCGAACCTCCTCCTCGCGCGCGCCTCCGGACGGCGCCGCGAGATCTCGATCCGCGCGGCGCTCGGCGCGGGTCGCGTCCGGCTCGTCCGCCAGCTCCTGACCGAGAGCCTCGCGCTCTCGATCGCCGCGGGCTTCCTCGGCGTCGCCCTCGCGGCGTGGGGCGTCGACGCCCTCGTGCGGCTCTCGCCCCGCACCCTCCCGCGCCTGCTCGAGGTCGGAGTCGACCGGCGCGTCCTCCTGTTCACGCTGGCGGCGTCGGTCCTGACCGGCCTGGTCTTCGGCCTCTTCCCGGCGCTCGCCGCGTCGCGGGGCGTTCTCGTCGAGCCGCTCAAGGAGAGCGCGCGGAGCACGGGCGGCCCCGGGGGACAGCGGCTGCGCGCCGCCCTGATCGTCGCGGAGTTCGCCCTCTCGCTCGTCCTGCTGGTCGGCGCGGGCCTCCTCGTGCGGACGCTCTGGCGGCTGCAGCGCGTCGACCCGGGCTTCGAACCGAAGGGGCTGACGATGGCCAGCCTCTGGCTCGCCCAGCCGAACATCCCCGAGAGCGGCCGCTACTACGACGACGGCGCGCAGGTCGTCCTCTACCGCCGGATCCTCGACCGCCTCCGCGCCGTGCCCGGCCTGAAGGCGTCGGCGGCCGCGACCCGCGTGCCGTTCGGAGGCCGCTCCGGAGGCCGGTTCCTGATCGAGGGCCGCGACTCCGAGAACGGCGGGGCCGGCGGAGCCGACTTCTCGAGTGTCAGCGCGGATTACTTCCGCGTGCTCGGCATCGCGCTGCGGAGCGGTCGGCTCTTCACCGAGCACGACGACGAGAACGCCGAGCGCGTCGCGATCGTCAGCGAGTCGCTGGCGAAGAAGTACTTTCCGCAGGGGGACGCGATCGGCCACCGCCTGCAGGTGCCGAACCGCACGGGTCCCGGGAGCCGTCCGAATCCCCCGCCCTCGCCGTGGATGCGGATCGTCGGGATCGTGGGCGACGTGAAGACGCAGGCCCTCGACCTCGACGAGCGGCCGACGCTGTACCGCCCGCTCTTCCAGGCTCCCCTGCGCGGCCTGACCTTCGTCGTTCGTGGCGACCGCACGCCGCAGGAGCTCGGGGCGGCGGTCGAGGACGAGGTGCGCGCGATCGACTCGGAGGTCCCGATCTACGCGGTCCGCACGCTGGACGACGCGATGGAGAAGACCGTGGCCGAGCGCCGCTTCGCGATGCAGCTGCTCGGCCTCTTCGCCGTGGTGGCGCTCGTGCTCTCGGCGATCGGGCTCTACGGCGTGATCGCCTACAACGTGGCCCAGCGCGGCCGCGAGATCGGAATCCGGATCGCGCTGGGTGCGCGGCCGGGAGACGTGCGGCGGATGCTGCTGCGCGAGGGGGCGCGCCTGGCCGCGTTCGGCGTCGTCCTCGGCCTCGGCGGCGCCCTCCTGCTGACCCGGTTGATGTCGTCGCTCCTCTACGGCGTCGGTCCGAGGGACCCGATCACGTTCCTCCTCGTCCCCGCGGTGCTCGCCGCCGTCGCGCTCGCCGCGACGGACGTGCCGGCGAGGCGCGCGAGCCGCGTCGACCCGATGCGGGCCTTGCGGTCCGACTGAACGGGGTGGTGGTAGATTCGCGCCGTGGTTCAGGCTCCGACCGACCGGGTCGAGAAGAGCGATGAGGAGTGGCGGGCCACCCTGACTCCGGAGCAGTACCGCATCCTTCGCCAGAAGGGTACGGAGCGCGCGTTCACGGGAAAGTTCTGGAACCACCACGACGTCGGGGTCTACACGTGCGCCGCCTGCGGCAACGACCTCTTCGACTCGCGCGTCAAGTTCGATTCGGGCACGGGCTGGCCGAGCTTCTGGACGCCGCTCGTCGAGGGAAGCGTGCGGACCGACGAGGACCGCAGCCTGTTCGCCGCGCGCACCGAGGTCCTTTGCCGGCGCTGCGGATCCCACCTCGGCCACGTCTTCGAGGACGGACCCGAGCCGACGGGCCTGCGCTACTGCATCAACTCGGGAGCGCTCGCGTTCCGCCCGCGCTGATCCTCCAACCATGACGCGCGCCGCGCGAGTCCTGATCGCGGACGACCAGCGGGACGTCCTCGAGGCGCTCCGGCTCCTGCTCAAGGGCGAGGGACTCGACTGCGAGACGGCCACCTCGCCCGCGGGCGTGCTCGCCGCGCTCGAGGCGCGCGACTTCGACGCCGCGCTCGTGGACCTGAACTACACGCGCGACACGACGTCGGGCCAGGAGGGCCTGGACCTGCTCGCGCGCATCCGCGAGCTCGACGGCGACCTGCCCGTGATCGTGATGACGGCCTGGGGGACCGTGGACCTCGCCGTCGAGGCGATGCGGCGCGGCGCGCGCGACTTCGTCCAGAAGCCGTGGGAGAACGCCCGCGTGATCGCCACCCTGACGACGCAGATCGCGCTCGGCCGGGCGCTCAAGCAGAGCCGCCGCCTCGAGGCCGAGAACCGCCTGCTCCGCCAGGAGACCGAGTCCTCGATGATCGCCGCCTCCCCCGCGATGGCGCCGGTGCTCGAGGTCATCGCCCGCGTCGGACCCTCCGACGCGAACGTCCTGATCGAGGGCGAGAACGGCGCCGGCAAGGGCGTCGTCGCGCGCGCGCTGCACGCCGTCTCGAAGCGGGCGGCGCGGCCATTCGTCACGCTGAACGCGGGAGGCATCTCCGAGGGCCTCTTCGAGAGCGAGCTCTTCGGCCACGTGCGCGGCGCGTTCACCGACGCGCGCGCCGACCGCGTCGGCCGCTTCGAGCTCGCGGACGGCGGGACCCTGTTCCTCGACGAGATCGGCAACGTCCCCGCCGCGCAGCAGGCGAAGCTCCTGCGCGTGCTCGAGACCGGCGAGTTCGAGCGCGTGGGCTCCTCGCGCACCGTGCGCGCGGACGTCCGCATCCTCTCGGCGACCAACTCCGACCTCGACGCCGCCGTCGCGGCGGGGCGGTTCCGGCAGGACCTCCTCTTCCGCCTGAACACGATCGAGATCCGCGTGCCTCCCCTGCGCGAGCGCCGCGAGGACATCCCGCTCCTCGCGCGGCAGTTCCTGGATCTTCACTCGCGGCGCTACGGCAAGCGGGTCGGCGGCTTCGAGGCCCCGGCGCTCGAGCTTCTGCTGGCGCACCCGTGGCCGGGCAACGTGCGCGAGCTCGACCACGCCGTGGAGCGCGCGGTCCTCATGGCCGCGGGCGACCGGATCCGCGCCTCGGACCTCGGGCTGCGCCGCGGGGGCGAGGCGCCGCGCCTCGAGGAGCTGTCGCTCGAGGAGGTCGAGAACCTGCTCGTGCGCAAGGCGATGGACCGCTTCGGCGGCAAC
>DASXAG010000013.1:0-11782 GCA_036406835.1 Thermoanaerobaculia bacterium | reverse complement strand
CTCGCCTCCTCGACGCTGCCCGCGGCCGACGCCGCGCCCGGCTGGATGGCCGGCCTCTGGACCGGAACCGACGAGGCCGGCGTCGCGATGGAGGAGCTGTGGACGCCCGCGAAGGGCGGCTCCATGCTGGGACTCCACCGCGACGTCCAGGCGGGCCGGACCGTGTCCTTCGAGTTCCTCCGGATCGAGGAGGCGCCCGACGGCGTCACGTACTGGGCGAGCCCGAAGGGCCGCCCGGCGACGCCGTTCCGGATGATCGAGTCCTCCGACCGGCGCGTCGTGTTCTCGAACCCGGAGCTTCCCTACCCGACGCGGATCCTCTACTGGCTCACGCCCGACGGCCTCCTGCACGCGCGCATCGAGGGCACGCTCGAGGGGAAGCCCGCGTCCGAGGAGTGGAGCTGGACGAAGTCGAAGTGAGCGAGCCGCGAGCGTCCTAGGGCTTCACGCTCCGCTCGCGGACCTCCTCCGAGGTCAGCCCGTAGATCGGCGGCGTCGGGACGCCGAGGAGGCCGAGCGCCATGTAGATCTGGCCGCGGTGATGGATCTCGTGCTCCGCCATCAGACGCAGCCACTTCGACACCGTGATGGGCGCGCCGCCGGGCGTCACGCAGTGCGCCTGGAAGTCTTCCTCCGAGAGTCCGCGGAAGATCGCCATCGACTCGGCGTGGCGGCTCTCGAAATACGCGAGGACCGCGTCCCAGCCGTCGGCGAGCTCGCGGCCGTGCCCGCGGTACCGTGACGGTTTCCGCTGCGCGTTCTCGGCGTACATGTCCCGCTCGATCCCCGCGAGGTGCCGCACGAGATCCCCCAGCGTGAACTTGCCCGCCTGCCACGTCCACTCGAGGCGGTCCCGCGGGATGCAGTCGACGACCCGGCGGGTGCGCCCGCGGACCTTCTCCCAGTAGTCGAAGAACGCGGCGGCCTCTCCGTTGCCCATGACGAAACTCGATCCTAGCAGGCTGCTGAAAAATGGATGCGGGCGTCGTGTCCGGCACTTTGCATCTGGCGCCCGATCGAGACGGCCAGGTCTTGGCGCACGGGGCGGGCGCCGGCAAACTGCCGGCCACCCCTCGGGTTACGGCGGCGCGAGGCCATCTGCGGCGTCATCGCTCCTCGACGATGCTCTTGCATCGCCGTCGTCGCGCTTCCTTGCATCTGACCCCGCGGCGCTCGTAACGCCATCCCACACCTTCTTTCAGCAACCTGCTAGACCAGGTCCGCCGCCCGGACCGGCAGCCTCCGCACGCGCCTTCCCGTCGCGGCGAAGATCGCGTTCGCCACGGCCGGCGCGACCGGCGGCACCGGCGGCTCGCCCATGCCGCCGGGCGCCTCCGTGCTGCGCACGACGTGGACCTCGATCGCGGGCGTCTCGTCGAAGCGCAGGACCGGATAGTCCCGGAAGCTCTTCGCCTGGACGCGCCCGTCGCGGAAGCCGATCTCCGTCTTGAGCGCCGCCGAGAGTCCCCAGACGATCCCGCTCTCGACCTGTCCCTCGACTCCCGCGAGGTTGACCACCTGGCCGCAGTCCACCGCGCACACGATGCGGTGGACCCGGACGTCGCCCGCGTCCCCGACCGAGACCTCCGCGACCTGCGCGACGTGGGTGCGCCCGTGGTAGACGTTGGCGGCGACGCCGCGGCCGGCGCGGCGCTTCGCGCCTCGACCCGTCGCGAGGGGCCTGCCCCAGCCGGACTTCTCCGCCGCGAGGCGCACGACCGCCGCGAGACGCTCCCGCTGGATCTCGTACTCGCCGACGCGCAGAACGCCGCCGCCCTCGAGCAGCGCGAGCCGCCACGCGACCGGGTCCTTTCCCGCCGCCTGCGCCGCCTCGTCGAGGAAGCACTCGCGCGCGAACACCGTGGACGGGTAGGCGACCGATCGCCAGGAGCCCGTCGGCACCGGCGCCTTCGCCTCGGCGTACTCGGAGCTCAGGTTCGGCACGCGGTACGGGTTGTCGAAGACGCCCCACGGGTTGCCGTCGTAGGTGTCGGGGTCGTCGGGAGCGAACGGGCCGAACTGCGTCAGGTGGAAGCTGGTGTTCTTGTGACGCCAGGCCACCAGCCGGCCTTCGGCGTCGAGTCCGGCGGACAACGCATTCGTCGACGCCGGCTGGAAGCGGTCGTTCTCGAACTCGTCCTGGCGCGTCCACACGACCTGAACCGGCGCCGCGATCGCGCGGGAGAGCTCGACCGCCTCGGGCACGTAGTCGTGATCGAGCCGGCGGCCGAAGCCTCCGCCGAGGAGCGGCACCTCGACGGTGACCGATTCGGGCGGAATGCCCAGGAGCTTCGCGGCCGCCGCCTGCGCCTGGTTGGGCGCCTGGGTGCCGACGCGGATCGTGCAGCGGCCCGGCCGGACGTCGGCGAAGCAGTTCATCGGCTCGACGGGCGCGTGCGCCTGGAACTCGTAGTCGTAGGTCGCCTCGAGCCGCTTCGCGGACCCGGAGAGCGCCCTGGCCGGGTCGCCGTCGGACCGCGTGACGCGGCCGCCCGCCGCGGCCTCGCGGAGCCTCGCCCAGTACGCCTCGCTCGAGCCGGCGCGGTTCTCGCCCTCGTCCCAGTCGACGCGGAGCGCGTCCCGACCGCGCAAGGCCGACCACGTGTCGTCGGCCACGACCGCGACTCCCGTCGAGATCGGGACGACGCGCCGGACGCCGGGGATCGCCGACGCGTGCGACCCGTCGAAGGAGCGCACGCGCCCGCCGGGGACCGGGCATCGCGCGATGACGGCGACGAGCGCGGCTCCGTTGAGCGGGCGTGCGTCGAGGCCGTAGACCGCCCGGCCCGTCACGATGCCGGGGCCGTCGATGCGCGGGACCCGCGTTCCGAGGAGCCGGAACTCGGACTCGGGCTTGAGGGCCGGCTCCTTCGGGACCGGCCGCCCGGCCGCCGCCGCCTTCGTCGCGAGCGCGCCATAGCCGAGCGTCCGTCCGCTTCGGGCGTGAACGACGGCGCCGGCCCGCGCGCGGCACTCCGCCGCGGGCACTCCCCAGCTCTCCGCCGCCGCCGCGACGAGCATCTCGCGCGCGGCCGCGCCGGCCTTCCGCAACGGCATCCAGTAGCCCGACACGCTGCCCGAGCCGCCGGTCCGCATCCCGGGATACCGCTCGCCCGGGCTCGGCGTGACGACGGTGACGGTCTTCCAGTCGGCCTCGAGCTCCTCGGCCAGGATCATCGCGAGCGCCGTCCGCACGCCCTGCCCCATCTCGGCGCGGCTCGCGACCAGCGTCACCGCGCCGTTCCCGTCGATCGTGATCCACTTGTTGGGCGCGAACCCTCTCCCGGCGTCGTGCGCCTCTTCGGGAAGCAGGATCGGGACCCGCAGCAGGAGCGCCGCGCCGCCCAGCGCGGAGGCGCGAAGAAAATCCCGCCGGCTCGAGCTCCCCGAATTCGGGCCGGGACCGCTCACGCGGTGCCCCAGAGGCGGTCGAGCGCGCGACGGATCCGCGCGTACGTGCCGCAGCGGCAGACGTGCTCCGACACCGCCGCCTCGACGGACTCGCGCGTGGCCCGCGCGGGCCGGCCCTGGACTCCCTGCAGCGCGTCAAACTTTGCAGCGCACGTCATGATCATCCCCGGCTGGCAGTAGCCGCACTGCGCCACGTCCTCCTCGAGCCACGCCTGCTGGCAGGGATGCGCGCCGTCCTTCGAGAGGCCCTCGATCGTCGTGACGGCGTGGCCCGGCAGGGACGACACCGGCACCTGGCACGAGCGCATCGCCTTCCCGTCGACGTGAACGGTGCAGGCGCCGCAGACGCCGACGCCGCAGCCGTACTTGGTGCCGGTGAGGCCGAGCCGGTCCCGCAGCACCCACAGGAGCGGCATCTCCGGATCGGCGGCCTCGACGGACCGACGGCTCCCATTGACGGTCAGGACGTAGGTCGGCATTCCCTGGCGATTCAAACGGAAGAATGGCCCCAGGGTTGCGGGCCGCGGACGAAAAGACGGACGCGAGGGACGAAGACTATTTCGGGGACCGGGCCACGGTCATCGTGACGACATAGCCCGTGGACTTCCCCTCGGCCGGGGACACGCGCGTCGACTCGCTCCAGGTCGTGCCGTCGTCGCCCGGGAGCCGCCACGAGCCGACGGCAAGCCGCACCGCGCCGGGCGCGCCCTCGAAGGCCCTGTCCAGCTTCTGCAGCACCGCGGCGGCGCTCGCGTCCGTCTGGACCCTCCAGCTCGTCTCCCACCGGTCTCGGGTGCCCTCGTGGCGCACGACCGTCCGCGACGGGAACTCGCGGATCGCGTCGAATCCCGGCGACAGGTGCTTGTCCGCGAGGCTGGCGCGCGCGTAGCCGGAGTCGGGCCGCCAGTCGTACTCGAGCGAGACGGCCGCGACCTGCGCGGTGCCCCGGCCGCAGAGCCGCTCGATGACGTGCAACGCGCCGTCGATGCCGGAGGAGAGGCCCGCCGCCGTGATGATCCGGCCGTTGTCCACGAAACGCTTGTCGGAGACGACGCGCGTCTTCGGCGCCGCCAGACGGAGCTCGTCGATCAGTCCGGCGAACGTCGTCGCTTCGAGCCCGTCGAGGAGGCCGGCCTTCGCCAGGAAGAAGGCGCCGTTGCAGACGGACAGGACGAGCTCGGCGCTCGACGCGCGCTCGCGCACCCAGCGCATGAGCGCGGGGTTCACGAGCTGCGGGTCGACGTTCCCGCCCGGCAGCACGATGAGGTCCGGCTTCGGCTCCTGGCCGAAGCGGTATGTCGGGTTGACGCTCATGCCCATGGACGTCGTGATCGGGTCGGCCGAGTCGGACACCGTGTACACGTGGAACGCGGGCCGGCCCCCGACGGACGCGTGGCCGAGGACCTCCCACGGTCCCGTGTAGTCGATGATCTGCACTCCCGGGAAGATCAGGATCGCGACGTTGCGCCCGCCGCCTCCGTCTTTGGGCCCGACGGCGAGCGCGGTCGAGGCGACCGCCAGGAGAAGACAGGCCGCCCGCACGACCGTGCGTTTCATCTCACGCGCTCCTCAGCGCGACCATCGGGTCCACGGCGGTCGCGCGCCGCGCGGGAACGAGGCACGCGATCGCCGCGACGAGGCCCAGCATCAGCGCCACGGCGAGGAAGGTCGGCGGATCCGTCGGCGAGACCTCGTACAGGAGGCTCGCCCAGAGCCGCGACACCGCGAGCGCGACGGCGACGCCGATCGCGAGACCGATGCCGACCTGGCGCATCCCCTGCCCGAGCACCATCGCGAGGACGCTCTCGGGTCGCGCGCCGAGCGCCATGCGGATTCCGAACTCCTGCCGCCTTTGCCCGACGGAGAACGCGATCACCCCCGCGATGCCGGTGGCGGTGATCGTCAGGGCGAGGCTCGCGAAGAGCAGGAGCAGCGTCGCCGTCAGCCGCTGATTGTCGAGCGCGCCGGAGCGCACCTCCTCGAGCGTGCGGATCTTGTCGATCGGCTGCTCGGGACCGATCGCGTGGACGGTCGACCGCAGCACACGCTCGAGCCGCTTGGGGTCGCCGTCGGTGCGGATCAGGCACGTGCCGAGTCCCGGAAACTGCCGGATGGAGAGGAAGACCTGGTCCACGGGCGCGTCGGCGATGGAGTACTGCCGGACGTTGCCGACCACGCCCACGATCTCGACCGGGGAGATCTTCTCGGGATCCGTCTCGATCTCGATCCGCTTGCCGATCGGATCCTCGCCGGGCCAGACGTGGCGGGCCATCTGGTCGTTGATCACGGCGGCGAGAGGAGCCTCGTAGCGATCGGTGTCGGCGAGGGCGCGTCCCCGCAGGACGGGAACGCCGATCGTGGCGAAGTAGTCGGCGCTGACGCGTTGGAAGTCGGCGCGCGGCTTCTGCTCGCGGCTCTGCGCCCGATGGCCCTCGATGTCGTACTGGCCGTTGGCGGGGCCGCCCTCGTTCAGCGGAAAGGTCCCGGCGAGAGCGATCGACTTCACGCCGGGTTCGCCCTTGAGGCGCTGGAGCAGCTCGTCCTGGAAGGCCAGGCGCTCCTCTCTCTTGGAGTAGCGGGTGAAGTTCAGCGACAGGCGCGCGGTGAGCACGTGCTCCGCGTGGAAGCCGGTGTCGACGTGGGAAAGCTTCCAGACCGTGCGCAGCATCAGGCCGGCGCCGACGAGCAGGACGAAGGAGATCGCGACCTGAACGGCGATCAGGACGCTGCTCGCGCGCGAGCGCGTGGGCGTCGACCCGGAGGCGTCGCGGCCGTCCTGAAGGGACGCGGAGAGGCTGCGCCGCGAGGAGAGCGCCGGGAGCAGGCCGAGGACGATGCCGACCGCGAGCGACACGGCGAGCGAGAAGATGAGGACGGGCAGGTCGACGGCGATCTCCGGCGCGCGAGGCGTGAAGCGCTTCGCGAAGTGGATGAGGAGGCTTCGGCCCGCCGCGGCCATCCCGACTCCGACGAGTCCGCCCGAGAGCGACACCAGCAGGCTCTCCGTCAGCAGCTGCCGCGTCAGCCGGGCCCTCCCGGCGCCCAGCGCCGAGCGCAGGGCCATCTCCTTCTCGCGCCGGATCAGACGCGCGAGCGAGAGATTCGCGACGTTGGCGCAGGCGAGCAGCAGGACGAGCCCGACGGTGCCGAACAGAAGGAGGAACGTCGGCCGCGCCTGCCGCGTGAGCTCCTCGCGCAGCGAGAGCGGAGAGAGCGCCAGGTGAACGGACTCCGGGTAGTCGGACGGATGATCGTGCGCCATGCGGGCCGCCACGGACGCGAGGTCGCTGCGCGCGTCGTCGAAGCGGACGCCGGGCTTCAACCGACCGAAGACCTGCATCATGCCCATCTGCCGGTTGGTTTCCATTTCCGGGTCCGACCGGAACGGACACGCGGAGACCGGCATGTACACGTCGTTGTCCTCGGGGTAGCCGGGGATCGGCGGGAGGACCCCGACGACGGTGTGCGGCCGGTCGTTCATCGTGAAGACGCGGCCGACGACCGAGGGGTCGCCGCCGAAGGCCCGCATCCAATACGCGTGGGACAGGACGAGCACCGCCTCCGCGCCCTTCTTGTCCTCGCCGGGGAGGAACGTGCGGCCGACGACCGGCGTCACGCCGAGCGTGTCGAAGTAGTTCGCCGAGACCACGCCGGTCTGGACGCGTTGAGGCTCGGTGCCGCCGAGGAGCACGAAGAACATCGAGTGGTACTCGACGACGCCCTCCACGGTGCGGCTCAGCGTCCGGATGTCCTGGATCTCGGGCGCCGCGAACCGGCCGTCCTGGACGCCCGCGCCGGGCGCGTCGACGCGGACGCGGACGAGCCGGTCGCCGCCGCCGTAGGGCAGCGACTGCAGCAGCACGCCGTGCACGACCGAGAAGATCGCGGTGTTCGCGCCGATGCCGAGCGCGAGCGTGAGGATCGCGGCGGCCGCGTAGCCGGGGTTCTTGCGCAGCGAGCGGGCGCCGTAGCGGATGTCCTGGAGGACCGTCTCGAGGAGGACGGCGCGGTCCGCCTCGCGGACCTCCTCCTTGGTCTTCTCGACGCCGCCGAACTGACGCAGCGCTTCCGTCCGCGCCTCCTCCGGCGTCATGCCGCGGCGTTCGTTCTTCTCGATCTCGCGGTCGAGGTGGAACCGGAGCTCGGCGTCGAGATCCGACTCCATCCGGCCGCCCGCGACGAGGGACCGAAGGCTTCCCAGAATGCGGCGCAGCATCTCGTCCTCCTCTAGCCTGCGGCCAGGACACGGCCGACGGCGGCCGCGAAGCGCTCCCAGCTCTCCGTCTCGTCCGCGAGCTGGCGTCTGCCGGCGCGGGTGAGCGTGTAGAAGCGGGCGCGGCGGTTGTTCTCCGAGTTGCCCCACTCCGCGGCGATCCAGCCCTTCTGCTCGAGCCGGTGGAGCGCCGGGTACAGGGAGCCCTGGTTCACCTCCAGGACGTCCTGCGAGAGCTGCTGGATCCTCTGGGCGATCCCCCACCCGTGCATGGCCTGCGCGGACAGGGTCTTCAGGATCAGCACGTCCAGCGTGCCCTGTAGAAGATCGCTCTTGGCATTCCTCTCGACCCTCTCGACCCTCTCGACCGCCACCATCGGGGCCTCCTCTCGACTCTCTACAGGAGCATACGCGGCTTCCTGTAGATTGTTTAGGGGAAAGAAAACCTGTCATTCCGAGACCGTAGCGGCGAGACCCCCTTCGAGCCGTAAAAGGGATCCCTCGCGCCCCGCGCTCGGGATGACAGGTCTCGGGCGCGATAGGCTTCTCCCGCTTTCCGAGGAGAACCTGTGAAAAAACGACTCGCCCTCTGCGCGCTGGCCCTCCTGACCGCCCCGGCGGTTCTCCGGGCCCAGCCGGCTCCCGCACCCACCCCCGCGCCGCCCGTCGTCGTCCTCCGGGCCGCCCGCCTGCTGGACGTCCCCAACGGCCGGTACATCGAGCGGCCCGTCGTCGTCGTCCGCGGCGACCGGGTCGAGGCCGTCGGGACGGACGCCGCCGCGATCCCCGCGGGGGCCCGGGTCGTCGACCTCGGCCCGCGCGTCCTCCTGCCGGGCCTCGCCGACCTCCACACCCACGTCCTCCTTCAGGGAGACGCCACGGAGGCCGAGTACGAGGCCCAGATCCTCGAGGAATACCCCGCGCACCGCGTGGCCCGCGCCGTGAGGGCGCTCGGGATCGCGCTCGACCACGGCTTCACCACGATGCGCGACCTCGAGACCGAGGGCGCCGGCTACGACGACGTGGCGCTCCGCGACGCGGTGGACGAGGGCGTGATCCCCGGTCCGCGGCTCCGCGTGGTCGGCCCCGCGCTCTCGACCACCGGAACCTACCCGATCCTGCACTTCCGCCCCGACTGGAAGTTCCCGACCGGCGTCATGGTCTGCGACGGCGCCGACGGCTGCCGCAAGGCCGTGCGCGAGCAGATCTCCTACGGCACCGACTGGGTCAAGATCTACGCCAACACCGGCGGCCTGCGGCTGACCGGCGACGGCTACGTCGACTCCCCGCCGAACTGGACGAAGGAGGAGATCGAGGCCGTCGTCACGGAGGCCCACTCTCGCGGACGAAAGGTCGCCGCGCACGCGCGCTCCGACAGCGGGGTCCGGCTCGCGGTCGCCGCGGGCGTCGACTCGATCGAGCACGGCGACTCCATCCGTCCGGAGATGGCGGCGGAGATGGCGCGCAAGGGCATCGCCTTCTGTCCCACGCTGACCGTGGTCCGCTACGTCTCCCCGATCCGCGCGCAGAACGGCTGCGCGATCTGCAGCGAGTCCGAGAAGATCCAGGCGAAGTCGTTCGCGAACTGCCGGAAGGCGGGCGTCAAGATCGTCCTCGGCACCGACGCGGGCGGCTTCCCGTGGACCGAGATCAACCAGGCGAAGGAGTTCGGCTACGAGGTCGAGCTCGGCATGACGCCGATCGAGGCGATCCGCACGGCCACGACCAACGCCGCCGAGCTCCTCGGGATGGCCGGGCAGATCGGCGTCGTGGCGAAGGGAGCCTACGCGGACCTGGTCGCCGTCTCGGGCGATCCGCTGAGGGACGTCAGGGCCCTCGAGAAGGTGGACTTCGTCATGAAGGGAGGCCAGGTCGTTGTCGCGCCGTGACGTGGCGCGCGGGCTCGCGCTCGCGGCGTTGGCGGCGCTTCTCGCCTCCGGCGTCGCGGCGCAGAACGCCGCGCCGAGACGAGAGCCGGCGCAGGACACGGCGCCGCCGACCGTCCTCCGCGCGGCACGGCTTCTCGACGTCGCCTCCGGCCGCTACCTCGAGCACCCCGTCGTCGTCGTCCGGGGCGACCGGATCGAGAGCGTGGGCTCGGAGATCCCACCCGGCGCCCGGGTCGTCGACCTCGGCCCGCGCGTCCTGCTCCCCGGGCTGATCGACGCCCACACGCACATTTTCTGCCAGGGCGACGCGACCGACGCCGAGTACGAGTACCAGATCCTGCAGGAGTATCCGGCGCACCGCGTCGCGCGCGCGATCCGGGCGATGCGGATCGCGCTCGGCCACGGGTTCACGACGCTGCGCGACGTCGAGACCGAGGGCGCGGGCTACGGCGACGTGGCGCTGCGCGACGCCGTGAACGAGGGCGTGGTTGCGGGACCGCGGATGCAGGTTGCCGGCCCGGCGCTGTCGACCACCGGAACCTACCCGCTCCTGGGATTCCGGCCCGATTGGGATTTCCCGCACGGCGTCATGATCTGCGACGGCGCCGACGGCTGCCGCAAGGCCGTGCGCGAGCAGATCTCGTACGGAACCGACTGGGTCAAGATCTACGCCAACACCGGCCGCCAGCGCTTCACGGCCGACGGCTACATCGACACGCGGCCCAACTGGACCGCCGAGGAGATCGCGGCCGTGGTCTCCGAGGCCCACGCCCGCGGACGCAGGGTCGCCGCGCACGCCACCTCCGACACGGGCACCCGGATGGCCGTGGCGGCGGGCGTCGATTCGATCGAGCACGGCGACTCGATCCGCCCGGAGATCGCGGAGGAGATGGCGCGAAAGGGCATCTTCTACTGCCCAACCCAGACGGTCCTCTACTATCAGGCGAACCACGACCCCGACGACGCGGCGCTCAAGGACACCGAGAAGATCGCCGCGAAGTCGCTCGCCAACTGCCGCAAGGCCGGCGTCCGCATCGCGTTCGGCACCGACGCCGGCGGCTTCCCGTGGACGGAGATCAATCAGGCGAAGGAGTTCGGCTACGAGGTCCAGCTCGGCATGACGCCGCTCGAGGCCATCCGCAGCGCCACGACCGTCGCGGCCGAGGCGCTGGGGCTGTCGGGCCAGGTCGGCGTCTTGGCGAAGGGCGCGTACGCGGACGTGGTCGCCGTGGCCGGCGATCCGCTCCAGGACGTGACGGCGCTCGAGAGGATCGACTTCGTCATGAAGGGCGGCCAGGTCGTGAAGTCGCCGGCGCCTTAGAGATGCTCCGCGTCGGCCTCACCGGCGGCCTCGCGTCCGGCAAGTCCACCGTGGCCGCGATGCTGCGCGAGCGCGGCGCGGCCGTCTTCGACGCGGACCGGATCGTGCGCGACCTCTACGCGGAGGGCGGAGCCGGGGCGCTCGCGGCCCGCGAGCTCTTCGGAGACGCCGTCCTCGCGCCCGACGGTTCGATCGACCGGAGCCGCATCGCGGCGATCGTCTTCTCGGATCCCGCGAGCCGGCACGCGCTCGAGGCGCGCATCCACCCGCTGGTCCGCGCGGAGCGGGCCCGTCTCTTCGAGGAAGCCGAGCGCGCGGGCGCACCCGTGGCGGTCGCGGAGGCCTCGCAGCTGCTGGAGTCGCGGACCGAATCGGATTACGACCGGGTGCTCCTCGTGGTCGCGCCCGAGGAGGCGCGGGTCCGGCGCTGGGTCGCCAAGGGGGGCGACGACGACCATGCGCGGCTCCGGATGGCGGCGCAGATCTCGGCGGACGCCGCGCGCGATCGCGTTCACGACGTGCTCGTCAACGACGGGTCCCTCGAAGACCTGCGCCGAAAAGTCACGGAGCTCTACGACCGCTGGATTCAATAGACTGTCGCGTCATGCCTGCAAAGAAACTCGAGCCGCCCAAGCCTCTTTCCCCTCGCGAAGGGGACGTGCTCCTCCTCGTCGGCACGATGAAGGGCCTGTTCGTCCTCCGCTCCGACCGCGGGCGACGGAAGTTCCAGGCGTCGGGCCCGCACTTCCCCGGCAGCTCCGTCTACGCCGCGGCCCTCGACTCCCGCGCCGGGCGGCACCGGATCTGGGCGGCGCCGTCGAGCATGCACTGGGGCGCGGAGCTCTGCTGGAGCGACGACTTCGGGAAGACCTGGAACCGGCCCGAGTCCCCGCGCGTGCGGTTCCCGGAGAGCTCGGGCGCGACGCTCAAGAACATCTGGCAGATCTC
>DASXAG010000012.1:0-51236 GCA_036406835.1 Thermoanaerobaculia bacterium | reverse complement strand
GGCCCTGCAGATCACGGTTTCCCGCAGTTGACGGGCGCCGCGCTCGCGGCTTCGCTCTCCTGCTAGAATCGCAGCGCGCCGCCGGAACCGGGGCGCGGAGGCACCCGAATGGGGATGTACATCATCGCGGAACCGTGCATCGGCACGAAGGACACGGCCTGCGTGGACGTCTGTCCGGTGGACTGCATTCACCCGCGAAAGGACGAGAAAGACTTCGAAGCCGCGACGATGCTCTACATCGATCCGGACGTCTGCATCCAGTGCGGCAACTGCGAGCCGGCGTGCCCGGTGACCGCGATCTTCACGGAAGAGACGATCCCCGAGAAGTGGAAGCACTTCCAGCAGATCAACGCCGACTGGTACAAGAACCGGACGTAGCTGTTCGCTGTTCGCTGTCAGCTGTTAGCTGTTAGCTGTTAGCTGTTCGCTGTTCGCTGTTCGCTGTCGGCTACTTTCCCTTCAAGACTTTCGTCAGAAACGCATCCGTCCTCGCGTCGGCGTCCTTCGCGTCGGCGGGCCGGAACACGGACGGGTCCTTGGACGACGCGAACGCGTGGCCGGCGTCCGGGTAGATCTTGAAGTCGACGCTCTTCCCCGCCTTCTTCGCGGCGTCCGCGAAGGCCTGGACGTCGGCGGGCGGGATCCCCTGGTCCTTGCCGCCGAAGTTTCCGAGGAGCGGCACGTTGAGCGAGGCGATCGTCTTCGGGTCGGTCATGAGGTGCCCGTAATAGATGACCGTGCCCGAGAGAGTGGGCTCGGCGATCGCGGTGTCGAGCGAGTAGCCGCCGCCCATGCACCAGCCGATCGACGCGATCTTCGCGGCGTCGACGTCGGGACGCGTGCGCAGGTACGCGACGGCGGCCTTGAGGTCGCGCACGGCGCGGTCCTCGGGAACGCCGCGCATCAGCTGGTGCGCCGTGTCGGCATCGGTGGCCACCTTGCCCCGGTACAGGTCCAGGGCCAGCGCGACGTAGCCCTGCTTCGCGAAGGCGTCGGCCTTGCCCTTCACCCAGTCGTTGAGCCCCCACCACTCGTGGATGACGAGAATCGCGGGCTTCTTGCCGGAGCCCTCCGGTGTCGCGAGGTAACCGGTGACCGTCTCGGATCCGCTGGGATACGAGACCGAGGTTCCCGCCCGGGCGGCGAGCGCGCCGAGGATCAGGAGAGCGGCGGAGAGAACGGCGACTCTTCTCAGCATGATTCCCCCTTCGGCCCGCATTATTCCCCGGAGGGCGCGAACAATCCGGGCTGCGTTAATCTTATTTCGCGTGGAGCTGCTGTTCGCGATCGAGGAGCCCGAGCCCGGCTTCCGCCTCCAGCGGCTCTACGACCGCGTGGCCGCCCGGTTCGGGTTCGATCCGGCCCGCGTCCGCGTCTCCCGCCGCAAGCTGACGGGCGGCCACATCGAGTACGGACCGCCGCATCGGATCACGATCTCGGCGCACCTCTCCGAGGCCGAGCAGCGCGACACGCTCCTCCACGAGGCCGCGCACGCGTGGGCGTGGCGGTTGGACGGGCCGGAGGCGGGACACGGCCGCCTCTTCCGGCGGCTCGCGCGGACCCTGGGCGTCCGCCCCGGCGGGGCGCCGGAGACCGAGGCGCTGGCAGCGTTCCGCGCCCGCCGCGCGCGGCACGTCTACCGCTGCGAGGGGTGCCGGCGGCTGTTCCGCCGCTTCCGGCCGTTCCGCGGCGCGCGCGAGTGCCTCGCGTGCCACCGGGCCGGGCGCCCGGCGCGCCTGCGGCGCGTTCCGGACGCGCGGACGTGAGCGCGCTGCCCCCGGGCTATCGCGTCGGCCACGCCGCGGACGGCGTCGGCCTCACCGGCTGCACCGTGATCCTCCCGCCGCCCGGGACGATCGCCGCGGTGGACGTCCGCGGCGGCGCGCCGGGCACGCGCGAGACCGGAGTCTTCGCGCCGGGCAACCTCATCTCCGAGATCCACGCGCTCGTCTTCGCGGGCGGCAGCGCCTTCGGCCTCGCCGCGGCGAACGGCGTGACGTCGTGGCTGCGCGACCGGGGCGTCGGCTTCCCCGTGGGACCGGCCCTCGTGCCCATCGTGGCGGCCGCCGTCCTGTTCGACCTCGCGGTCGGAGACCCGCGCGCGTTCCCCGACGAGGCGATGGGACGTCGCGCGTGCGATGCGGCCACGGACGCCCCTCCCCCGCGCGGCCGCGTCGGCGCGGGGACCGGGGCGACCGCCGGCAAGCTCCTGGGCGTCGCGAAGGCGTCGCCCGGAGGAATCGGCGTCGCGTCGCAGCGGCTGCCGGACGGCCAGATCGTCGCGGCGCTCGCCGCGGTCAACGCGTTCGGCGACGTCGTCGACCCCGAGACCGGCGAGACGCTCGCGGGAGCGGGCGCCTTCCCGGCGGACCGGGCGTTCCGCGCGGAGCGGGCCCTCCGCGAAGACGCGCGGATCGACTCTCCCCTCGCCGGCGGAAACACGACGCTCGTCTGCGTCGCGACGACCCTCCCGTTCGACCCCGGAAGCCTGAAGCGGGTCGCGATCGAGGCGCACGACGGCCTCGCGCGCGCGATCCGTCCCGCGCACACCGTGGTCGACGGGGACGTCGCGTTCGCGCTGGCTCCGGGCGGAGCGGCGCCTCCGCTCCTGGCGCGGCTGCGCGTCGGGGCCGCGGCCGCCCACGTCGTCGCGCGCGCCGTGGCCGACGCGGTGCGCCCGTGAACGGGAAGGCGTCGAGCTCCGAGCGCACGGGCGTCATGCTCGTCGCGGCGGCGGCGCTGCTCTGGTCGACGGGCGGCATCGGCATCAAGTACCTCTCCGAGCCGCCGCTCAAGATCGCGTTCTACCGCTCCGCCTGGGCGGCGCTGGCCCTCTTCGCGATCTTCCGGCCGCGCCTCTGGCGGTGGACGCCGGCCTTCCTGATCGGCATCGCGAGCTACGCCGCCTGCCTGACGACCTTCGTCTTCGCGACCAAGTGGACCTCGGCCGCGAATGCGATCTTCCTGCAGTATTGCGGCGTCGTCTGGGTTCTGCTGCTGGCTCCGCTCGTGCTGCACGAGCCGTTCCAGCGCCGCGATGCGGCCGCCGTCGCCGTCGCGTTCGGCGGCATGCTGCTCTTCTTCGTGGGGCGCTTCGAGGCGCGCGGCTTCCGAGGGGAGATCACGGCCCTCGCATCGAGCGTCTTCTTCGCGATCCTGGTCCTCGCGCTCCGGCGCGAGCGCGGCGGCGGCGCGGAGGCGGTCGTGACGTACGGGAACGTGCTCGCCGCGCTGGCCCTCCTCCCCTTCGTGCGCCACGATCTCGCCGTGACGCCGGTCGCCGGGGCGATCCTCTGCTTCCTGGGAGTCGTCCAGATCGCCGGCGCCTACGCCCTCTTCGTCCTGGGACTCCGGCACGTCACCGCGACCGAGGCGTCGCTCGTCGGCATGCTCGAGCCGATCTGCAACCCGATCTGGGTGTTCCTCGTCATCGGGGAGCGGCCGGCGGCCACGTCGCTCCTCGGCGGGGCGGTCGTGCTCGGCGCGATCGGGTGGAGAACGCTGTCGGCGGGCGCGCCCGCCGCGGAGGCGGCGCCGCCGGACTAGCCGCTATTCGGAGGCCGGAAGCCCGAATTCCTTCCGGATCCGGTCCCCGTCCTGGTCCAGCGCGGGAGGAAACTCCATCCTTCGCGCGCGCCCCTCGACGCGGATGGGCGAGGCGACGAACTCGACGCCGCGCTCGGCCAGAACCGCACGCAGCGCGGCCGCGGTTCCCGAGCGCAGGGCCTCGAGGGGCCCGCGCACCGGCCCGGCCGGAATGTCCGCCTTGCGGCATTTCGCGACCCACGCCTCCCGCGTGTCGCGACGGAAGGCCGCCGCGAGCTCCTCCTCGAGCGCCTCGCGATTCGCGACCCGCGCGCCGTTGGTGCGGTACCGCTCGTCCGCGACCCAGTCCGCGCGCCCGAGCAGCGCGGCGAGCCTCTCGAACTGGCGATCGGTGCCGACGCCCAGCACGAAGGCGCCGTCGGCGGCCTCGAACGTGCGGTACGGGACGATCTGGGGATGCGCGTTGCCGAACCGCTCCCCCTCGCGCCCCGTCATGAGCACGGACTGCCCGACGTTGATGAGCGAGCCGAGCGTCGCCGAGAAGAGGTCGGTCTCGACGTGCATGCCGATGCCCGTCCGCGCGCGCGACACGAGCGCGCCGAGGATGCCGACGGTCAGGTAGCAGCCCGCCAGCAGGTCCGACACCGCGATGCCGCCCTTGGTCGGCCCGCTCTCGGCGGTTCCCGTGATCGCCATGAATCCCGCGCCGGCCTGCGCGAGGAGGTCGAATCCCGCCGCGCCGGCGTCGGGGCCCTCGCGCCCGAAGCCCGTGACGGATCCGGTGACGAGCCGCGGGTTCTCCCGCCGCATCTCCGCGAGCGAGAGCCCGAATCGCTCGAGGCCCGCCGGCGGGAAGTTCTCGACCACCACGTCCGCGCGGCGCGCCAGGAGCCGGACCGACTCGGCTCCCGCGGGGCTGGCGAGATCCAGGGCGATCGACTCCTTGTTGCGGTTGACCGAGAGGTAGTAGGCCGACATCCCGGTGTCGGAGTGGAACGGCGGGCCCCAGCTGCGCGTGACGTCGCCGTCGGCGGGATGCTCGACCTTGATGACGCGCGCGCCGAGATCGGCGAGCATCATCGTGCAGAACGGCCCCGCCAGCACCCGCGACAGATCCACGACCAGCACGCCTTCGAGCGGCGAGGGCGAGGTCGGCGCGGTCATGCGGTTACCGTCGGGACTCTCTAAGGCGCGGTCGCGCCGGAAGCGGAAGCGGATCCCGCCGGATGCCAGCCGAGCGGACCGGGCAGGAAGTGAAACAGCCCGATCGCCGAGACCTGCACGCCGTCGATGCGCTTCGAGATGGCCCAGTATTGCTCGCCGCCCCACAGGAAGTCCGCGGGCGGGTCCGCGACCATCAGGCGGTGGACCTGGCGGTACGCCTCGAGCCGCTTCTCGGGGTCCATCTCGCGCCGCGCCGCCTCCATCGCGCGGTCCACCTCGGGATTCCTGTAGCAGCCCGCGTTCGCGCCGTTGGGCGGGCACTGGCTGGAGTGGTAGTACGGATAGGGATCGACGTTGGGCGGCAGGAAGAGCCGGCCCGTCAGCTGCGCCTCGAATTCCCCGGCGTCTCCCCTCTGCGTGAAGGCCGCCCAGTCGAGCGGGCGCTCGACCAGCTCGACGCCGAGCTTCGCGTACGCGCTGTGGAGGATCTCGGCGAGCTGCGTGTAGATCGCCTGGCCCGCCGGGAAGAGCAGCTCGACCGACGCCGCCTTGCCGTCCTTCCGCCGCGGCGATCTCGGCGTCCCCGGCGCCGACGCCTTCCACCCCGCCTGGTCGAGGAGCCTCGCGGCCTCGGCCAGGTCCTCGCGCGGAGGAGCGACGTCGGGCGCGGACTCGGCCACTCCCGACGGATACGGCCCCGAGACCAGGCTCGCGCCTTCCGGCGGATAGAGGCGCCTGGCGCTCTCCTCGCGGGGCCACGCGAGGACGAGGGCGCGGCGGACGCGCGCGTCCGAGAGAAACGGCGCCTTGCAGTTCCAGATGATCAGCGCCTCCATGAACTGCGGCACCTTGACGATGCGGAAGCGCGAGGCGAACTCGGGGTTCGCCTCCCCCGCCTTCCTCTCGTCGCGGCTGATGCGGAACTCGTCGAGGTCGCCGCGCGAGCCGGCCTGGAAGCGCGTCGCGCCGTTCGAGATCACGCGGAACACGACCTCGGAGAACGCCGCCCCGGCGCCGGCCGCGTCGGTGCGCTTGACGAGCCGGATCTTCTGGTTCGCGTCCCACGACGCGAAGCGGTACGGCCCATCGCCGACCGGCTTGCGGTCCGTGTCGGCCGGGCCCTTCGCGCGTCCGAACGCCGCCGCCGAGACGATCGGCAGGTTGAGGGTGAGCAGCCGCTCCGAGTACGGCTCGCGGAAGCGCACGCGGACCGTCGCCGCGTCCGGCGTCTCGATCGCGACCAGGTCCTCGTACCCCGACCGCCAGTTGTACGCCGGCACCTTCGGATCGCGGATCCGCTCGATCGTGAAGCGGACGTCGTCGGAGGTCACCGGGGAGCCGTCGTCCCAGGTCGCGGCGGGATCCAGGTGGAACTCGTAGACCAGGCCGTCGGGCGAGGCGCTCCAGCTCTTCGCCAGCCCGGGCACCGGTTTTCGGTCGCCGTCGATCCCGAGCAGGGGGCGGAAGAGCAGCGCCTCGACCAGCAGCGCGTTCTCCTCGTTCGAGATTGTCGGGTCGAGGGTCGCGGGATCGCCCGTGAGATGCCGGGAGAGCGTGGCGGCCGACGGGGCCGGGGCCTCCCGGCGGCCACAGAAGGAGCCCGCGACCGCCAGGGCGATCAACCATCCGAGGTGACGCTTCATCGCTGGAGGCGAACAGAATAGCATCCTCGCTCGGATTCATCGATGACCGCGACGGAACCGACTCGCCCGCGCCGCGCCGCACCGCGAAACCCGCGGTCATCCCTCCGCGCGCGCCGCTGATCCCGAGCATGGCGACCGTCGTCATCGACATCGAGACCACCGGCGCGTCCTGGGATTCCTTCGACGACGCGCAGAAGACCTACCTCTTGCGCAACGCGCGCAGCGAGGAGGAGCGCGAGCGCATTCCCGAGATGCTCTCGCTCTGGCCGTTCACGGGAAAGATCATCGCGATCGCGATGCTCAATCCCGACAGCGGCCGCGGGCGCGTCTGGTACGAGAAGGAGGACGGCCGCCAGGAGGAGCTCTCGGAAGACCGGCTCTTCACGTTCATCGGCGACACGGAGGCCGTCTTCCTCGCGGAGTTCTGGAAGGCCATGAAACGCTTCCAGCGGTTCGTGACGTTCAACGGGCGATCCTTCGACGGCCCGTTCCTCATGCTGCGCAGCGCGGCGCTCGGCGTGACGGTGACGCGGAACCTGGTCGGCTATCGCTACTCCGTCCGCCCGCACACGGACCTGCTCGAGGTGCTCTCGTTCTTCGGCGCGGCGCGGAAGTGGAACCTGGACTTCGCCTGCAAGGCCTTCGGGGTCGAGAGTCCGAAGGAGCAGGGCATGGACGGATTCACGGTCGGGCCGTTCTACCGGGCGGGTCGAGTGCGCGAGATCGCCCGGTATTGCCGCCGGGACGTCGAAGCGACGGCGGGCCTCTACGCCCGGATCGAAAAAACTTTGCTCCCGGCCCTCGAAACCCGCTAAGAATAGGGTTCCGTTACCGTGCTAGCATGTCCAGAAAACAGGTACAGACGGCCGACTCGACGAGGGAGCGCGTGATGCGCCGCAAACCCGCAAACGAAAGAGCCTCGGAGCGCATCCCGATCGGCGCTCCCGCGACGCTCAAGTTTGCCGAACAGGAGCTCACCGGCTTCGTCGAGGTCGTGAATGTCGCGGGAATGTACGTGGCGACGACCCGCGCGCTGCAGCCGGAGATCGGGGACTACGTCGAGCTCGTCTTCTCGCTGCCGGGCGACCGGCGCAGCTTCCGCGTGCGCGGCAACGTCGTCTTCCTGGACGATCAGGCGCCGTCGCCGGGGACCCGGCGTCCGGGATTCGGCGCGCGCTTCGAGCGCCCGCCGGTCACCCTGCTCGACGCGATCCGGAACCTCAACCGGGGGCACTGAGCCGAGCCCCGTCGCTGCGCGTTGGGCGCGTCAGCGGCGAGCGACGAGGCCAGGGCGCGTAACGACGCGAAGCGCAGGAGCGAGTCCGCTGCACGCGCCTCGCCCCACGGTCCCCCCCTCGCCGAAGTTAGTTCGGGTTCGCCTGCGACTGCGTCAGCGTGGCGTACGCGAACTCGATCGTCGCGTCGACCTCCGTCACGATGCCCGTCGCCGAGGACGACAGCGTCGCCGGCGTCACGTCGGTCAGGTCCCACCGCACGAGCACGGTGCCGTTGTTGTCCTTGACGATGATGTAGACCTGCTTCGTCAGCACCGGTCCCGGGCCCGTCGCGCTGTTGATCCAGTCCTGCAGCCGGTTGAGGCCCTTCTGCGTCACCGTGATCACGAAGCGCCGGTTGTCCGGCGAGTACTGCGTGTTCAACTTGCGGGCGGTCGTGTTCGTCAGCGGGTCGTGGTTGAACTCGATCCGGTAGCCGATGATCCCGGCCTGCAGCTGGCCGTCCACGAAGAACTGGAAGCTGTTTTCACGCGGGTCCGGACCGGTCTGGGCCGACGCCGCCGAAGCGAAGAACAGGAACCCCAACGTCACAAGAGCCATACGCCAACGCGCCATGAGGAAACCTCCCGAATTTCCGGGGAGAGACTAGCACTTCCGCCGGCTCGGGATGTGTACGGAGGGCCCGCGTCTTCCGTTACCGGCGCTTGAAATGCGCCGGCCGGCCGGCGTACAAAGGACGGCGAGTTTCCCTTGAACGAACCGATCCGCGCCCACGCGGACCGGGCGCCTCGGCGATGGGGTGAGGAGGTTTTGATGAGCATCCGGACGAAGGTGGCCGTCGTTTCGATTCTCGTGGCCGGGATCGCAGTCGTCGGAGCGGGGGTCGGCAAGGCCGGCACCTCCCGGGCGGGAACCTACGACGTCACCGTCGACACGATCGAAGGCTGCTCCTGCCCGCTCTTCTGCACCTGCTACTTCGGGCCCTCCGCGGACGAGCACATGTGCCAGGCCGACAACGTCTACAAGTTCCGCAAGGGCAGCCACTACGGCGACGTCGATCTCTCCGACCAGATCGTGTGGCTCAACCTGGACCTGGGCGGCGAGTGGCACAAGAAGCCGGGTCCGGGCATGGAGACGAGCTGGGTCGTGATCACCTTCGACAAGAAGACGCCGCCGGCGCAGCGCGAGGCGATCGGCAAAATCCTCGGCATCGTCTTCCCGGTCAAGTGGAAGAAATCCGCGACCCGCGAGGACACCCTCACCTGGCAGGACGACGCCAACGGCTCGCACGCGACGATGGCGAGCGGCATGGCCGAGATCTCGCTCGACAAGACCTCGACGCTGCGGCCGGACAAGAACCAGCCGGCCGTCATCAAGAACCTGCAGTACTGGTTCTCGAACTCCAACGAGGGCTTCGTGCTGGCGTACTCCAACCACCACTTCAACGGATACGCGGGCACTCCCAAGTACAGCTGGACCAAGCGCAACGGCTTCAACATCACCTGGACCGCGAAGGGCGACATTCCCGCGGGCAAGGTGGCGTCGCGCTAGACTCCCCGGCGTGCGGCAAACGCGCGGGCGGCTTCGGCCGCCCGTTTCGTTCGCCAGCGCGCAAAGCGCGGCGGGGACCGCATCAAAGTTGACTGTTTGGGCCCGACTGGTAACTAATACCGGGCCATGACTCCCGAAGACATCGCTCCCGAGTTCCGCGCGCAGTCCAAGGACTACGCGAAGCCCGCTCCGATCGACGGCGTCCGCATCCTCCGGCTGCGCCGCTTCACCGACGACCGCGGCTTCTTCCTCGAGATCTTCCGCGCGAAGGCGAACCATCCCGAGAGCCAGGAGCTGGCCGACTTCTTCAAGGGCGTTCCCGTCGCGCAGATGAACTTCTCGATCGTCGACGTCGATGGGCACATCAAGGGCCTGCACTACCACCTCGCGCAGGACGACATCTGGTTCGTGCCGCCGCCGTCCAAGGCGAAGTTCGTCCTCTACGACCTCCGCAAGGGCTCGAAGAGCTTCGGGAAGACGCAGGTCATCGTGGCCGGCGGGGGCCAGGACGTCCTCGTGCGCATCCCGGCGGGCGTGGCCCACGGGTACCGGCCGCTGACCAACCCCTGCGCGCTCTTGTACTTCGTGACCGAGACCTTCGACCCGGCGAAGCCCGACGAGTTCCGCGTCGCCTGGGACCACCCCGCCGTCAAGGACCTCTGGGACGTGCCGAACGGGTAACCGCACGTCCCTGGGCGTCCACCGGGAATACAATTTCCGTCGGAGGCATCCGACATGACGACCGGCTCGACACGGTCAACCCGGGGCACCCTCCGAATCCTCGTCGCGGCGTTCCTCCTCTGCTCAGCGGCCGCCCTCCGGGCGGGCAGCTTCGCCTGGACATCGCAGGGCCCCTTTGGCGGCTCGATGTCCTGCCTGGCCGTCGCGCCGTCGAACCCGAGCGTGGCCTACTCCGGGACGTTTTTCGGCCAGGCGTTCCGGAGCGAGGACGGCGGCGCGACCTGGGCTCGGACCGAGAGCTTCGGCACGACCTACGTGAGCTCTCTCGCGGTCGACCCGGTCGACCCGCTCACGGTCTACGTCGCGTCGGGGAACGGGACATTCAAGAGCACGGACGGCGGTGACCATTGGACGCTCGTCCTCAGTTTCGGTCCCCTCGTCGCGGTCGATCCCTCGAATCGGGACCGCATCTACGCGTCGGTCCGGGCCGGCGGGCCGACGGATCAACTCTTCCGAAGTGACGACGGCGGGGAGCACTGGACCGAGATCACCGGCACGCTCGACGATTCGGGCGGCATCGGGTTCTTCGCACTGGTATTCGAGACGGACGGGACCGTGCTCGCCGCGACCAGCAACGGCGTCTTTCGGAGCACGGACCAGGGAACGACCTGGGTACCGAGGAGCGATGGCCTGACGTCCCTCTACGTTCAGGCGTTGACCATCGATCCGACGAACGACGCCGTCCTCTACGCAGGCACCGACACGGCGGGCGCCTTCAAGAGCACGGACCACGGCTTCTCGTGGACGCCGGCGAACGCCGGCCTGCCGAGCGCCAACGTTCTGCACCTTCTTGCGGCGCCGGGGCTCGTCCTGGCGTCGGTGGCCCCGTACGCGGTGTATCAGTCGACGGACGGCGGTGCGACCTGGACGCCGACCGGGTCCGGCTTCCCCGACCCCGTGCTCGCGAACGCGTTCGCCGCGGGAAGCGGCACGTTGCTGACCGCGACGTCGAAGGGGATCTTCCTCTCCTCCGACGCCGGCGCTACATGGGACGAGTCCAACGAAGGCCTCTCGGCCAACCCCGGCTTCTCCGTCGCGCCGTCGCGGAATGGATCGACGGTCTTCGCCGGGACGGCGGCCGGTTTCTTCGACAGCGTCGACGGCGCCCGGAGCTGGCTCGCGCCGGCGAACGAGGGCCTCGGCAACATCCCGACCAACGGCGTCGGATCCGTGGCCGTCGATCCCACGGACGACGCGACCCTCTATGCGGCGGCGACGACCTGCTGCGGCATCTACAAGACGACCGACGGCGGAGACCACTGGAGCCTGACGGGTCTCAGCGGCATCTTCCTCAACGACCTCGCGGTGGACACCCAGACGCCCTCGACCGTCTACGGATTGCATGGGCTGGTCGGCGTCTACAAGACCGTCGACGCCGGAGACGTCTGGAATCTCATGAACTCGGGGATCCCGGCCGGCGTGTCGTTCACGGCGCTCGGGATGGATCCGCAGGCTCCGGCGACGCTCTACGTGGCGACGCAGCCGGGGGGCGGTGCCGCGGCCGACGCGACCCCGCAGGTCTATCTGTCCGTCGACGGCGCCGAGAGCTGGAACCCGACCGAGGGGCTCGAGGGAGCCTTCGTGTACGAGTTCACCGCCGCACCCTCGCATTCGGCGACGGTCTACGCGGCGAGCGGATCCGTCTACGCCTCGCAGGACTCGGGCGCGCACTGGGCCTCGACTTCCTCGCCGGGCTCGAGCGGCACCTACTCGGTCGCGGTGGATCCGTCCGACCCCGCGCGCATCTACGCGGGCACGATCGGCGAGGGCGTCTTCCGAAGCACCGACGGCGGAGCGACCTTCCACCCGATGTCGGCCGGACTCGCCGGGCTGTCGGCCTTCGTCTACGTCGTCCGGACCGACGCCACCGGCTCTATCCTCTACGCGGGCACCCCCAGCGGCGTCTTCGAGTACCGCCTCGCCTTCGACGACGTGCCGGCAGACGATCCTTTCCACGATGCGATCTCGGTGATCGCCATCAACGGCATCACGAGCGGCTGTGGCTCCGGCGACTACTGCCCCGACGATCCGCTGACGCGCGCGCAATCCTCCGTGTTCCTGCTCCGCTCCATCCACGGCGGCGACTACGCGCCGCCGGCGGCGACGGGCACCGTCTTCGTGGACGTGCCCGCCGACGGGTTCGCCGCCGCCTGGATCGAGGAGCTCGCGGCGGAGGGAATCACCTCCGGCTGCGGCGGGGGCAGCTTCTGCCCGGACGCCGCGGTCACCCGGGCGGAGATGGCGGTGTTCCTGCTGCGGGCGAAGCACGGCCCGACGTACGAGCCTCCGCCCGCCACCGGCACTGTCTTCGCGGACGTGCCCGCGGAGGCGTTCGCGGCGGCCTGGATCGAGGAGCTCGCGCTCGAGGGGATCACCTCCGGCTGCGGCGGCGGGAGCTTCTGCCCGGGAGAGCCCACGACGCGCGCGCAGATCGCCGCGCTCCTCGTGCGGACCTTCGACTTCCCCTAGTCCGTCAGCCCCGAGCTGCGGCGCGGCGAGTCGAGCGCGCCAGCGCCTTCATGCCCCTCTCGTCGAGCGTGTAGCGCAGCCACGGCGCGCGCGAGCGGCCGCCGAGGCGCTCGTAGAAGCGGATCGCCTTGACGTTCCAGTCGAGCACGTCCCACTCCATCCGGATCGCCTTGCGGCGAACGGCGTCGCGCGCGAGCGCAGCCATGAGCGCCTCGCCGATCCCCCGTCCGCGCGCGGGCGCGGCGACGACGAGGTCCTCGAGGCCCAGGTAGTTCCGCCCGCGAAACGACGAGCCGAGCGCGAACCAGTAGAGCGCGATCCCCTCGACGCGCCCGCCGACGGTCGCGACGAGCGCCTGGACCTCGCGGCGGTCGAAGATCATCGCGAGGAGCTTTCGTCCCTCCGCGGGGCTCGGCGGCGTGAGCTTCTCCCAGTCCGCGAGCTCGCGCTCGATCTCGAGGATGCGCTTCCCGTCCGAGCGGCGGGCGCGCCGAATGCGGATGCCCCCGGCGCGCGTCAGGTCGCGCCCCCAGGCGCGCGGCTCATTTCGTCGACGCGATGCGTGCGAAGTCGACCTTCCCGAGCAGCTTCAGCGCGGTGTCGCGATCGACGTTGGCGCCCTGAGCGAGGACGAGACGCGAGGGCAGGACGATCACCGTGACGAGGGTCGTCGGATTCGGGCCCGACTTGTCGGTCGCCGCGAAGGCCGTGAGGCCCGAGACCTTGACCTCCTTCATCTCGACGCCCGGCGCCTTGTCGGCCTCGGACATCGCCTTGCGGAGCAGCGGCTCGAGGTTCTTCTCCTTGTCGCCGTAGTCCTGGACGACGAGGCGGAACTGGCGCGTCACGGTCGGGCTCTCGACCTGCTGGAAGAACCGCGAGACCTCCGTGAAGACGCCCATGTCGTTCTCGTCGGTGTTCGGCAGAGGGTCGGAGGGCGCCGGCGCGAAGCCCGGCAGCTCCTTCGGCAGGCCGTCCGCGAGCGACAGGGGCCACGCCGTCTTCCTCTCCGCCGCGCCCTTCTCCTGCGCGATGCCGGCCGATGCGGCGAGCAGGAGGAGGAGCGCGAGGCTCGAGACGGTCGAGAAGAAGGTCCGGTGCACGGAAAAAGAGTAACGCATCTTCTCTCTTGCTAGACTCGATTCGTCGAATCGCTCCGATGGACGAGACCGAGCGGGCGCGCATCCAGGTTTTTCTGAACGACCCGGCGGGCCGCGGCGAGAAGACGGTCGCCGAGGACGCGCCGCTCGCGACGGAGAAAGGGCCCTGGGGCTTTCGCGTCAGCGGAAAGGCGCCCGCTCCCGGCGACTACTCCCCCGACACTCCCGAGTTCCTGTACTGGCAGCTCGCGTCCTCGCTCGACCGCGGCAAGCGGCTCTGGACCGAGCGCCTGCCGGGCGCCGGCGAATGGATCCCGGGCGCGGTCCTGCCGGCCATCCCCGTCGCGGGCACGGATCTCAACGCGTTCTACGATCGAAAGGCGCTCAACTTCTTCCAGGACACCGACGCCAAGACCGGCGACAAGGTCGAGTCGGGCGAGAGCACCGACGTCGTCACGCACGAGCAGGGACACGCGGTCCTGGACTCGGTGCGCCCGGACCTCTGGGACGCGCCGCACTTCGAGGTCGCGGCGTTCCACGAGGCGTTCGGCGACCTCTCCGCGATCTCCGTGGCCCTCGCGACGCCCCGGCTCGCCCAGGAGGTCGAGACGGAGACGGGGGACGATCCCTCGCGCGCGAACCTCGTCTCCCGCCTCGCCGAAGAGCTCGGCGCCGCGGTGCGCGACGCGTACGGGCCCGACGCCGCGCCGCCCGGAGCGCTCCGCAACGCGGTCAACGACTTCCGCTACGTCGACCCCAAGACGCTGCCGGACGACGCGCCGGACCGGGAGCTCTCCGCCGAGCCTCACTCCTTCAGCCGCGTCATGACCGGATCCTGCTGGCAGCTGCTCGTCACGATCTACCGCGAGACGCAGAACCCCAATCGCGCGGAGGCGCTGGCCATGGCCGCGCGCACGCTCTCGCTCCTCGTGGTGGGCGCCGCGCGGACCGCCGCTTCCGGCGCCGACTTCTTTGCCCGGGTCGCGCGGCAGATGGTCCGCGGCGCGCGCGCCGCCGGCGTCGAGTACGCGACGCAACTGGCGGAGGACCTCGTCCGCCGGCGCCTCATCGCGAGCCCCGACGTCGGCGACGACCTGCGCTCGGACGAGGATCCGGACGTGCGCGCTCCCGAGGAGGGAGAGCCGATGACGCCGGAGCTCGTGCGCGCGATCGACCGCCGCCTCGGTCCCGCGCGCGGCGGCGAGATCGTGACGCTCGCCTCCGCGCGGCGCCACGCGGATCCGCGCGAGCCGTCGCGGGTGCTTCGCGGCCGCCGCCGCCGCGACCTCTTCCTCCACGGCGCCGAGTACGGTCCCGCCGACGGCTGCGCGGTCGAGATCTCGGACGGCTTCGCGCTGTCGTTCTCCCCGCGCGGATTCCTGCTGGCCTCGCGCGTGCATCCCGCGGCCGATCGCGACGAGGAGGACGCGAAGGCGTTCGTCCGCTTCCTGGCGAGGCGGAAGAGGATCGCGGGCGAGGGCGAGAGCCCGGCGGATTCGCTCCGACTGATCCGGGAGCGGAAGTCGCACGCGGTCGTGCGGGAGCCGGACGGCGTGCGGCGGCTGCGGCGGATCTGGATCGCCGGGTACGCAGAGTAGAAGGGAGACGCATTGAAGAACCTCGGGACGGCCAGCGGATTCCTGGCGGTGCTCCTCCTCTCGCTCGCGCGGTGCGCGTCGACGGCGCCGCCGGGCGCAACGGCGACCCCGGCCGAGCCCATCACCCCCGCGGATCTCGTCGCGTCGATCGCCGACGTGGCGAGCGGTCAGAACCCCGACGTCGCGGCGGCGGGACTCGTCCTGAAACGCATCGAGTTCAAGCTCGCCGTGGGCCGCAAGACCGAGGGCGGCGGGAAGGTCGAGATCCTGCTGCTCGACGCCGAGGCCTCGCGCTCGACCGAGTCGGCCTTCCTCCAGGAGTTCACGCTCGAGATCCCCGCGGAGCCGCATCGCCGCGCCGCCGGAAAACCGCTCGTGCCCGGCGTGCGCGAGTTCGTCGAGGACGCGATGCACGCGGCGCGGGACCTGGCGCGGGCGGCGTCCGACGCCGGGCTGCCGCAGCGGTTGAAGACCGTCGAGCTGACGGCGAAGATCACCCGTTCTCGCAAGCTCGGGGGAGGCATCACGGCGACGTTCCCGTCGGTGCTGAAGCCGTCACTCGGGGTGGAGGCCGGCAGGACGCTCGACGAGGAGAACACGCTGCGCCTGCTCTTCGAGGCGCCCTAGCGCCGATTCCGGGCATAAAAAAAGCGGCCCCTCGCGGGACCGCTTCCTTCTGCCGATCGGCTCGGGATTACTTCTTGACTCCGAGGATGGCGTCCTTCGCCTTCTTCGAAACGCGGAACTTCACGACGCGCTTCGCGGGGATCTTGATCTCTTCGCCCGTCGCCGGGTTGCGGCCCATGCGGGCCTTCCGGTTGACGAGAACGAGCTTGCCGACACCAGGGATCGTGAAGCTGTTCTTCGCTTCCTTGTACGCGAGCGCCGTGAGGTCATCGAGGAACTGCGTCGCGACCCGCTTCGTCACCCCCGTGGACTTTGCGAGGTGGTCGGCGATGTTGGATTTCGAAAGCGCCTTGGAGTCCTTTGCCATATGCACTACCCCTTTTCTATCTGGAATCGCCCGGCTGGGCGTATCAAACTGGGGCCGTATTCTAGACCTGCCCGCGCGAGGCCGAGCAAGAATTATTTCGTCCCTGCCGCACGATTCTCGACCTCGGCGTTCGCCGCCGCGAGACGCCGACGCGCGCCGACTCGGGTAAGATCGCGTCGCGGATGGAAGCGCCGGTGACGGAACGGACCTCCGGCGTCCGACTCGGGCGCCGCCTCGCTGTCGCCGCAGCGGTCCTCTTGCTTCTCTTCGGGGCGGGCATAGGGTGTCGCGAGGGATCCCCCTCCGCGATGGCCGATCGGATCATCGCGCGATACCAGAAGCAGACCGGCTCCAAGCCGTTGACCGCGGGCGGGATGATCCGCCTTCGCCTCTTCCGCGTCTCCGACAAAACCGGGAGTTCCGGCGCCTCGGAGATCCTCTGGGAGCCGTTTCGATACCGGGAATCCCTGAGCTCGGCGGGCTGGACCTCGATCCGCGGTATCGAGCAGGGCCGGGCGTACTTCACCGACCCCGACGGGGTCACGCGGGTCGTCTCGGATCCGGTCCTCCGCGAGCTGCTCACCCGCTCGTATTTCTGGCGGCGGGCCTGGCTCTTCCAGGACCGGGAGGACGCGCGCGTCCGGCTCGGGCCGGCGACCGACGAGGCGGTGTCCGTCAGCCTCCAGCCCTCCGGAGGCTACCCGCTGCTTCTCACATTCTCGTCTCGCGACGGGAGCCTGCGCTCCGCCCGATCTCCGCGGTTCGACCTCGAGTTCTCCTCGCCGACCCGCTTCGAGGATCGGTCGGACCCGGCCCATCCTTTCGGCGGCGAGGTCGCGTGGACCGGGCTGCCCACGGGTCAGATTCCGCACGCGACGGTCGGCGGGGGCCGGGCGCGATTCCCCGCGACGTCGTCCCGGATTCCGTTCGAGCGGGAGGGAGGCGCGCTCGTCGTCGCGGCGCGCATCGGCGGCGAGGCGGCGCGCCTGGCGGTCGACGCCGCGGCGGACGGCTTCGTGCGCGTCTCCCCCGGCCTCGCCGCGCGACTTCCCGCCGCGCTGGCGTGGCAAACGGACGTCCTCGGCCGCCGCGTCGCGGCCGGAGCGGCGCTCGAGATCGGCGGCGTGAGCTACCCGGCGCTCTTCCTGGAGGCGGCCGAAGGCGAGGACGCCCTCCCCGCCGGCGTCGACGCGATGGCGGGAGCCTGCCTCTTCCGCGAGGCCATCGTCGAGTTCGATCCCGACGCGCGAATCCTGGGTCTCCACGATCCCGAGCACTGGGTCGTCCCGGAGGGCTTCCTCCGCGTGGTCATCGACGACGACGGGGATCGGCCGGTCGCGATCCTGGACCACGGGAGCCGGTCCATGCGGGTCGCCGCGGGGAGCGACCTCGGCGGCGCGGCACTCGAGCTCGCCGCGGAGAGCGCCCGCCGCGTCGGCATCGAACGAGGGCGAGTCAGCGGAATGCTCTGGGGAACCTCGAAGCTCGCGCCGCTGGATCTGCGCGTCGTGGACCGGGGGTACGCGCCGGACTGGGGCGACGACGGCCGGATGGGACTCTCCCTGCTGCTGCGGTTTCACGCGTACGTGAACATGCCGCAGCGGTGGGTCTATCTCTCCCCCGCCCGAAGCGCGGCCGAGGGCCGCTGACTTCTAGCGCACGAGCCGCAGCCGGACGCTCTGGAGCGGCAGAGGAATCTCCGTCTCGCAGCACGCGCAGAGCACGTCCGCTTCGCCCTCGGTCCAGCCCGCCTCGAGGCGCAGGTCGGACCCGCACGTCGGGCAGTGCAGCACGATCCAATCGGTCGCCGGAGGTCCGCTCTTGTCGGGGGCGCCCCGGCGGGCCATTCCGCCGCGGCTCTCGGGATCGAAAAGCAAGACGTTCTCTTCGTTCACCGGCGTTCCTCCTGTCCGAAATGCCGCTTCGTGGAAACGGCGCCGTCGTCGGGGGGACCGGCGAGCGTCAGCCTCGCCGGCCCCGAAGTCTTTCCCTTGCGGATGACGAGGAGCGTCACGCCCAGGACGAAGAGCACCGCGCCGGTCGAGAGAAGGCTCGCGAAGACGGCGCGGATGGGCCGCGGCGCCTGCGCGAGGTCCCTCCCGCCCGCTCCGACCACGACGCCGCCCAGGAAGATGCAGAGGACCGAGATGAGCAGGACGCTGCGCGGACGATCCTCGGATCGGCGGAACGGCTGCGAGGAGACGAGTCTCAGTCGCGGCATCGGGCGTCGTCGTCAAACGTCCGGCGGGACTGCCGGGACGCGGCGTTCGGAGCGAGGTCGAAGTCCAATCGGCCCTCCGAAGCGTCGGGAGTGAGGAGGAATCCTCGCTCCCTCTTTCGACGCGTTCATTGTAAGCGAGCGCGCCGATCCGGGCAATCGAATTGTGCGAGTCGCGCGATCGGCTACAGCGGGACGCCGCCTTCGCGCATGCGCTCGTTCAGGCCGACGGAGTCGGGCTTGCCGAGCGCGATCGCACACGTGCCGTCGCAGCGCGCCGTGACCCTGCCCTCGCCGTCGAAGATCTCGGCGGCGGCGAAGATCAGGTTCATCCCCGAACGGATCAGCCTCGCCTCGGCCGCGACGCGATCGCCTCGCGTCGGACGGACGAACGACATCGCGAGCGTGACCGTCGCGGAGCGCGACTCGGGACGCGTGAGCCAGCCGACGGTGCCGATCGCGAGGTCGAAGAGCCCGGCCAGCACGACCCCGTTGACGGCGTCGGTGCCGAGCCCGCCGCGGTGAATCGGCAGGACCGGATCGATCACCGCGCGCACCCGGTCGACCCGCTGGAACTCGAGCCGCGCGCCGAAGTGCTTCATCGCCGGCGCGGCGTTCCACAGCTCCGCGAGCGCACGGAGGGACTCGAGCGTCGGGTACGCGGGCGAGAAGGGCTGTCCGTCCTGCGCCGCCACGCGCCTCCCTACTTCAGGCCTTCGACGACGAAGAGGTCGGAGAGGAGGCGCGTGTAGCAGTACGCGTAGCTCTTGCCGTCGGGCGTGACGACGACGTTCGAGATCCGCTCGACGCCCGAGGGGTCCGCGGGGAGGAGGCTCTTCCACGCCTCCCGCTTCCCCGTCTCGAGGTCCAGGCGCGTCAGGCGGGCCGGCACCTCGCCCCGCTTCCACAGATAGAGCGCCTTGCCGTCCGGCGAGAAGCGCAGCGGGAACTCGCCCGGCTCGATTCCTGCGAAGGGCCTCGGCGATCCGCCGGGATCGACCGGGAAGAGCGCCCCCTTCCCGTCCGCCTGGATCGCCGCAACCCACTTCCCGTCGGGCGACACGGCGAAACCCGGAAGCGCCACGGCGATCCCCTCCGGCGTGATCGGCCGTCCCTTGCCGGAGTCGATGGCCTGGACGTACAGGCGGGTCCGGTGCCCCGTCTCCGAGGCCGCGTAGACGAGGCTCCCGCTGTCGGGCAGCCACGCCGCGGCCTGCTCCGGGCTGAGGCCTTCGGTCGCGATGGACTTGTGGTCGCCCGTGCCCGTCGGCAGCAGGACGAACGGCGAGTTCGGCACCGGCGACATGGACAGCGCCCACTTGCCGTTGGGCGAGATCGCCATCGCGTTGCCCTCACCGAGCCGCACGACCGGAGAGTGGTCGGCCTTGCGGACGAACACCGTGTAGTTCGCTCCGCCGGCCTCCCCCTCCTCGTCGAAGAGAAGGACGCTCGCGTCCGGCGCGATGTCCGCCGCGAAGGAGTAGTCGAGGAACGACATGTCCTGCTCGTGCGCGTCGCCCTGCAGCGTCCCGAGGATCCCGACACGCGGGCTCTCGCGAGTCAGCAACACGCGCCCGCTGCGCGCGACGTCGTGGAGTTTCAACCCTCCCGGGACGCGCGTGACCACGCGCAGCTTCCCGCCGAGATTCACGGCGTACAGCGAGCGGTTCGCGCCGGCTTCCGTGGCGGTGAACCAGACCTCGTCGCCCTTCGGCGACCACGCGAGGCCGCCCTCGCTCGCCCATTTGCCGGTCAACGTCGTCTTCTTGCCGGCGAGGTCGATGACGGCGACCGTGCCCGCGTCGTCGAGGGAGAAGGGATGGTCGAGGAACGCGATGCGGTCCGCGCGGGGCGAGAGACGCGCGTAGCTGACATGGCCCGAGGTCTCGTAGAGCACTTTGCCCATGGGGAACTCGAGCCGCGACTTGCCGCCGACGTCGCGCACCACCATCATCGAGGCGCCGTCCGGCGCCCAGTCCGCCTCCTGGATGCCCTCCGCCACGTCGCGCGGCGCGCCCCCGGTCAGCGCGGCCCGCGCCAGGGTCCCCGCGCAGACGCCGGGATGGTTCGACTTGCAGTCGATGGCGATGGCCATCTCGCCGGAGGGCGAGATCGACAGGAGGTTCGCGCTCGGCAGCTCGAGGGGCAGCGAGTCCGGGCTCGACGGATGCTTCAGCGAGAGTTTGAGCGGGGTGCCGTTCCAGCCCGCGCTGTAGACGATCGTCTGCCCGTCCGGCGCGAAGCGCGCCGTGCGGATCGTGCCGCTGCCGAAGGTGATCTGCTGGTACGAGGGCGGCGGGACCTTCGACCGGCTCTGCAGGAGCATGCCGGCGGCGAAGGCCGCGAGCACCGCCGCGGCGACGGCGGCCCATTTCCCGAACGATCCCCGGCGCGGCGGGGCGGCCGGCGCCGTTGCCCCGGAGACCACGCCCGACACGGACGTCTCCGAGAGATGCTCGCGCACCGCGCGCACGTCTCTCGCGAGGTCCCGCGTCGACGCGTACCGCTCCTCGGGGTCCTTCTGCAGGCAGCGCTCGACGATCCAGCGGAAGTGCGCCGGGACGCTGGCCGCGATCCGTGCGACCGGCTCCGGCTCCTCGCGGATGATCGCCGTCAGCGTCTCCGCCGTCGTGCCCCGCTGGAACGCGCGCTTGCCGGTCGCCATCTCGTAGAGGATCGAGCCCAGCGCGAACTGGTCCGAGCGGAAGTCGAGCGGCTTCCCGCTCGCCTGCTCCGGCGACATGTATCCGACGGTGCCGAGCACCATGCCCGCCTGCGTGGCCTGCGCGGTCGGGACGTTGGAGGTGTCCTGGGGCTGCTCCTTCAGGAGCTTCGCGAGGCCGAAGTCCAGGATCTTCACCGCCCCGTCCTTCGAGACCATCACGTTCTCGGGCTTCAGGTCGCGGTGGACGATCCCTGCCGCGTGGGCCCGCGCGAGCCCGTCGGCCATCTGGTAGCCGTAATCGAGCATCCGCCGCACCGGCACTCCGCCGGCGAGGAGCACCTCGCGGAGCGTCTTCCCGTCCACGAGCTCCATCGCGATGAAGATGGTCTCGGCGGACGAGCCGATCTCGTAGATCGTGACGATATTCGGATGGTTCAGGGCCGACGCCGCGCGCGCCTCCTGCTCGAAGCGCTTGCGCCGGTCGGCGTCGGCGGCGAATTCCGGCGAGAGCACCTTGACCGCGACCTCGCGGCCGAGCCGCGTGTCCTTCGCGCGATACACCTCGCCCATGCCTCCCGCCCCGATGGGCGCGAGGATCTCGAATGGTCCGAGGCGAGTGCCGGCGGAGAGCGTCACGAAGGTCTGTGCCGCGGGGATTGTAGCGGAATCGCCGTAGAATCCCGACACCTCATGCTTCGTTCTCCCCGTTGGATCGTCGTGCTGATGGCGATTGCCGGTATCGCTTCCGCGGCGGAACCCGCGCCGCAGATCGTGGCCGTGCGGACGAGCCGCCTCATCGACCCGAAGGCCGGCACGGTCGTGCCGAACGCCCTCATCGTGATCGAGAACGGAAGGATCAAGGCCGTCGGTTCGGCGGCCGCGGTGCCCGCCGCCGCGAAGGTGATCGACCTCTCGGGCATGACGGTCCTCCCCGGCCTGATCGACTGCCACACGCATCTCGTGGGCGACTACGTCAACGATTCCGATCCCCTGAGCGAGCTCAAGGAGTCGGCCGCGGACCGCGCCTACGAGTCGATCCCGAACGCGAAGGCCACGCTCGACGCGGGCTTCACGACCGTGCGCGACGTCGGGACCTACCGCGCCTTCGTCGACGTCGCGATGCGCGACGCGATCGCGAAGGGCTACTTCCCCGGCCCGCGCATGTTCGTCGCCGGCGCCTACCTCACGATCACCGGCGGCGGCGGCACGATGTCGGGCGGGCTCGCCCCCGACATCGTCCTGCCCTGGGACCTCCGGTTCGGCGTGGCCGACGGCGTCGACCAGGTGCGCCAGCGCGTCCGCGACATCGCGCAGCACGGCGTGGACGTCATCAAGGTGCTCGCAACGGGAGCCTTCCTCGCGCATGGCAGCGACCCCCACGCCGTCGAGTACTCCTACGAGGAGATCCGTGCGGCGGTCGAGGAGGCCGCGCACAAGGGACTGCGCGTCGCGGCGCACGCGCATTCCGCCGAGGGGATCAAGAACGCCGTCCGCGCCGGCGTCGCCTCGATCGAGCACGGGACCTACATCGACGACGAGGGCATCCGGCTGATGAAGGAGCGCGGCACCTACCTCGTGGCCGACATCTACGACGCCGAGTACATCCGTCAGGGCAAGGCGGTCGGCATCCCCTCCGACTTCGCCGCGAAGCAGCCGGAGGGGGACGAGATCCAGCGGCAGAACTTCCGGAAGGCGGTCCAGGCCGGCGTCCGGATCGCCTTCGGCACCGACGCGAGCGTCTACCCGCACGGCCTGAACGCGCGCCAGTTCGCGTGGCAGGTGCGCTACGGCCAGACGCCGATGGAGGCGATCCGCTCCGCGACGGTCTCGGCGTCCGACCTCATCGGCCGCGACAACGACGCCGGCTCGCTCGAGCCCGGCCGGCGGGCCGACCTCATCGCGGTCAAGGGCGACCCGCTCGCCGACGTCCGCGCGCTCGAGGACGTGTCCTTCGTCATGAAGGAAGGAAAGGTCTACAAGGACGTCCGTTGACGGACGTCGGCGAGGCGTCCGCGAGGCACCGCTCCTTCTGGCTGCAGGAGGCCCTCGGGGACGCTCCCGACGCGCCGGCGTGGGAGGGCGACGGACGCGCCGACGTCGCGATCCTCGGCGGCGGCTACGTCGGTCTCTGGACGGCGATCCGGATCCGCGAGCAGGATCCCCGCTGCGACGTCGTCATCCTCGAGCAGGACGTCTGCGGAGGCGGCGCCTCCGGGCGCAATGGCGGTTTCGTCCTCTCGTGGTGGCCCAAGATCGCCTCGCTCGTGCGCCTCTGCGGCGACGCCGACGCGCTCGCGGTCGCGCGCGACTCGGAGGCGGCGATCGCCGAGATCCGCGACTTCTGCGCCGCGCACGCGATCGACGCGCACTTCCGCCGGGGCGGCTGGCTCTGGACCGCGACGACGCGCGCGCAGCGCGGCGCCTGGGACAGCGTCGTCGCCGCGTGCGAGCGCCTGGGCGTGGAGGCGTTCCGCCGACTGTCGCCGTACGAGGTCGCGCGCCGCTCGGGGTCGGCCGTCCACCGCGAGGGCGTCCTCGACGCGTCCGCGGCCACCGTCCAGCCGGCGCGGCTCGCGCGGGGCCTGCGCCGCGTCGCCCTCGCGTCCGGCGTGCGGATCTTCGAGCACACCCGCGTGCGCTCCTTCTCCCGCGGACGGCCCGTCCTGATCCGCACGGATCGCGGGCGCCTCGCCGCGGACCGCCTCGTCGTCGCGACCAACGCCTGGGCCGCCGGGCTCCGCGAGCTCTCGGGGCGGCTCGTCGCGATCACGAGCGACATGGTGATGACCGCGCCCGCCCCCGAGCGCCTGCGCGCGATCGGGTGGACGGGCGGCGAGTGCATCACCGACTCGCAGATGATGGTCGACTACTACCACGCGACGCGCGAGGGCCGCGTCGCGTTCGGCAAGGGCGGCTGGGGAATCGCGTACGGCGGCCGCATCGGCGCCGGCTTCGACCGCGACCCGCGGCGCGCCGCGATGGTCGAGGCGGACCTTCGGCGCACGTACCCGAGCCTCGCGGACGTCCCGATCACGCACGACTGGAGCGGGCCCATCGATCGCACGCCCACGAGCCTGCCGCTGCTCGGCCGGCTCGGCGGCCGGCCGCACATCCTCTACGGCGTCGGCTGGAGCGGCAACGGCGTCGGCCCGAGCGTCGTGGGAGGAAAGATCCTCGCGAGCCTCGTGCTCGGCCGCGACGACCGATGGAGCCGGTATCCGCTCCTGGATCGCGAGCTCGGCCGCTTCCCGAGAGAGCCCATCCGCTGGATCGGCGCGCACCTCGTGCGCGGGGCCGTCGCTCGCAAGGAGCTCGCCGAGTCGCGCGACGAGAAGCCATCGTGGGTCGACGCGCGCCTCGCGAGACTCGCGCCGGCCGGTCTCGAGGACAAGCACTGACCACCGCCGCGTACGGCTAAAGACTTCCTCAAGAACACCCCGGTTAAACCTTTCTAAAATCGAGACTTCGCGGCACGAACCTCGCAGGTGACGGAGACCACGGTGGCCGCCACTAGGGGCGACGACCGGCCAAGAAAGCGAGGTGCTCGAATGAAGGAGAATCGCGCGCGACGGCGCTGGATGGCGCTGCTCGTACCGATCGCCGTGATCGCCGCCGCGGTCACCTGTCACAACGACGACAACAACATCTCGGGGCTGAGCCCGACCCCGACGCCGGTGCCCGGGGCTCCGACGGCGACGCCCGTTCCGCCGGGCAACCCGACGCCGACGCCCACGCCGATGCCCGGCAATCAGAACGCCACGGTCAACGTCGGACAGGGCGGCGGTTTCGTCTTCATGGATCAGCAGAGCGGGAGCAGCACGACGACGATCCGCGCGGGCGGCAGCGTGAACTGGGTGTGGGTCGGCGGCATCCCGCATTCCACGACCTCGGGAACCTGTCCGGCGGGCGGCGGGGAGTGCACACCCGACGGCAACTGGGACTCCGGCATCCAGTCGACGGGGAGCTTCCAGAAGACATTCTCGTCTCCCGGCACGTTCCCCTACTTCTGCCGGGTGCACGAAGGGATGATGACGGGGACCGTCGTCGTCCAGTAGCGAGTCGTGTCGGAGATCGCGCCGCGACCCCGGCACGCCGGGGCCGCGGCGCTTCCTTCAGCGAAACAGGATCTGGCGCACGAGCGGGATCGGCAGGCCGCCCTGGGCGACGAACGCGTCGTGGAACTGCTGCAGGCTCGCGCCCTTCTTCTGGCGATACTCGTCGCGGAGCTTCTGGATCTCGAGCTTGCCCAGCGTGTAGTAGAGATAGGTCGGGTTGTACGCGCCGCGGCGGGACTCCTCGAACGCATTCGCCGGCTCCTGGAATCCCTTCTCGACGAAGACCTTCGCGCCGTCCTCGACCGACATCCCCTGCGTGTGGAGCTTGATGCCGACGACGTAGCGGCAGTCGCGCAGCAACGCCTCCTGGAGCTGCGCCAGCCGGACTTTCGGATCGCCGCCGCCGAAGCCCTCGTCCACCATCATCTGCTCGGTGTAGTGCGCCCAGCCCTCCGCGTTCGTGCCGCAGAAGATGAGCCGGCGCGTCTTGGTGGGGAACCGCGGCGCGTAGAGGAACTGCAGGTAGTGGCCCGGCCACACCTCGTGGACGTTGATCATGCCCATCACGTACGGGTTGTAGAGGCGAAGGTGCTCCTCCTGGTGCTTCGCGTCCCAGTCCTTCTCGACCGGCGTGATGTAGTAGTAGGCCTCGGTCGCCTTGGTCTCGTAGGCGCCAGGCGTGTCCATCGACGCGAAGCTGCCGAACCGCGCGAAGACCGGCGTCTCCGTGATCGTCGGCCGGACCTCGGAGGGAATGGTCACGATCTTGTGGTCGACCAGGAATTGCCGCGCCGCCTCGACGGTGCGCTGCGCGGACGGGATCAGGTCCTCCGCCGTCGGGTGCTTGTCGGAGAGCGACTTCATGACCTCGCCCGGCGTCTTCGACGGGTCGATCTTCTTCGCGGTCTCGACGAACGCCGCGTAGTCCTTCTCGAGGTTGGCCTCCCCCGTCGCGAGGACCTGGGCGAGCGGCGTCTCCACCATCTCGTCGAACTGGAGCTTGGCGGCGTAGTTCTCGGCGCCGATCGCGTACTTGCCAAGCGACCGCGGCGCGAGGTCCTTCTCGAGCCACGCGGAGAAGTCCGCGAGCGCCGCGGAGGCCTTCTCGTTCGCCGCCGTGAAATCGGAAAGCAGCGCCGCGTCCCCGCCGGCCGCGTCCTTCGCCCAGCCCGCCACCGTCCCGGAGAGGAACCCCGAGGAGCCCTTCGCCATCCGCGTCGCGAGCGTCGTGAACTCCTTGGGCGGATTCTGGACGTTCGCCTTGCCGGCGGCGCAGACCGCGGGGACCGCCTTCAGCCGCGCGGTCATCGACTTCAGCCGCTCCGCCTTCGGGGCGAAGTCGCGTTTCATCAGGCCGTTCACCGCGAATCCCGCGACGCCGGCGTACTGCATCGGGTTCCTCTGCCAGTTCTTGAGAGTCTCGAGATCCAGGAGCTCGGAGCGGATCTCGCCCTCGAGCGCCCGCGCGTCGATCGCGTCGTCGAAAGGCAGCTTCGCGCGGTCGAACGCCGAAAGCCGCTGGAGCTGCGCCTTCAGCTCCGCGACGCGCTTCTCGAAGGCCGCGCGGGAGAGGTCCGGCATCTTCGCGTCGTACTGGTGAAAGCCGGCCGCCGTCCCCTGCAGAGGGCTCCAGGCGTAGCGGGAGTCGAAGTAGTCGTCCACGAATTTCGCGAACGCCGGATCGGTGCCGGAGGGAGCCGGCGCCGCGGTGCGCGGCTGCTGGGCGGCGAGCGACGACGCGGCGAGCAGGACCGTCCCGGCGAGAATCAGATTTTTGATCATGGCCGCGAAGGCTAGCACGGAGATCGCTCTGCCGATTCGCCTTGCCGTGCGGGGCCGCAGGAGCGTAGCCTCGTCGGATGACGAGGGGGCTCTCGTCCTTCGAATCGGCGTTCCCGGCCCGGTTTTCTTGGAAGCGCGGCGGCACGCGCGTATGACGTCGTCATGACCTGGCTCCTCCTCGCCGGCTTCCTGCAGACCGCGCCGTTGCCGCCCATTCCGCGCGCTCAGGAGCCGCCGGACCGAAGCGGCGCGGTGAGCGAGGAGGCGTTCGTCGAGCGCGTCGTCGTCGACGCGCACGTCACCGCACCCAACGGCACGCCGATCCCGAACCTCACGGCGGCGGACTTCGTGGTGAAGGTCGACCACGTGCCGGTCGCGCTCGAGTCGGTCGAGTGGGTCGCCGCCGAAACGGCCGAGGTCCAGCCGCTGCCGCCCGAGGCCGCGGCGCCGGGCGAAGGCCCCGGGCGCGCGCTCGCGCCGGAGGAGATCGCGCCGGGACGCCTGATCGTGATGTTCTTCCAGACGGACTACGAGCCCTCCCGACTGATCGGGCTCATTCGCATGGCGGCCCAGGCGCGGCAGTTCCTGTACAAGATGCTGCCGTCCGACCGCGTCGCCGTCGCGTCGTTCGACTCGCACCTCAAGCTGCGCCAGGACTTCACGGCGGACCACGGCAAGATCGAACGCGCGATCAACGCGTCGCTCATGCGGCGGAACGATTACGAGCCCGATCCGGACAGTCATCCGGCGCTGGCGCGCCACCTCGACCTCACCGCGGCGAAGAAGGCCGCGACGCCCGAGCGCGCGCTGGCGCTCCTCGCCGACGCGCTCACGCCGATTCCCGGCGGCAAGTCGATGCTGTACTTCGGGTGGGGCCTCGGCACCGTGGGCGGGCTCGCCGGCCCCAACCCCGCCGAGGTCCGGGCGTGGCGGGACGCGATGCGCGGCATGGCCTCCGCGCGCGTCAGCATCTTCACGCTCGACGTGACCAACGCGGATTTCCACTCCCTCGAGGGTTACCTGGAGCAGATCTCGGATTTGACCGGCGGCCGCTACGAGAAGACCCACATCTTCCCGGGCCTCGCGATGCAGCGCGTCGAGCGCGCCATCTCGGGGCGCTACGTCCTGGTGTTCGTCAAGCCCCGCTCCTACCACGGCACGCATTACATCGACGTGGACGTGCTCGGCCACAAGAGCGTCCACGTGTCGGCGCGCCAGTACTACACGGACTGAGGGCCTCCCCCGTCATCCCGAGGCGCCGCAGGCGCCGAGGGATCCCGGGCTCGATTCGCGGCGATGGCGTTCGCGCACGGGATCCCTCGCTCCGCTCGGCATGACGTCGTTGATCACGATCGCCAGGCGTCGGGGCTACGGCCGATAAATGAACTGCGCGTACGCGCGCGTGGAGCGAATCCGCGGCGTATCGCTGAGAACGCGCGCGATGCCGAACCGCAGCGTGAGGATCCGTCCGAACTCCGCCGGCACCAGGCGTTCGAGCCGCACCTCGCCTCCGGCGACGCGGATGAAGTCCAGGTCCCCGCTCCGCAGCCAGTCGCCGTAGAGCACCACGGGGACCGCGGCGAGGAGCAGCTCCGCGCGGTAGGCGGCGAAGCGTTCGCCCGTCTGCAGGTCCGCCGGGAGCGCGGGAATCTCGACGCGGTTGCGGTCGAGACCCGGCGGCAGGATCGTGTTGGGCGCGCCGCCGATCGCGAACACGTCGAATTCCGTCGGCTTTCCTCCCGTGTCTCCGAAATGCGCCGAGCCGGCGAGCGTTCCGAACGGCGAGATCCCCGCGAGGCGTCCTCCCCCGCGGATCTGCGACCAGCCCCTGCCGTCCGTCGAGCCGACGGTTCCGGCGAAGTCCGCCGACGCGCCGAAGCCCCAGCGGGCGCGCGTGCGCCTCCACGCGACCTGGCCGGCGAGGCTTCCCAGCCCGCGGTGAAAGACGTTCTCGAGCGTGAACGCCTCGACGTGCGTGAGCCCGCCGCCCGCTTCCAGCCGGACGAAGCCCGCCGGCAGCTCCCGCCGCCAGACCGCGGCGCCGTAGAAGCCGTAGCGCTCCTGGTCGAATTCGGGCCGTTGGACCAGGCTCTGGCGTCCCGGCTTCTCGATCGCGGAGAAGAGCTGCAGCGTGAAGTCGACCGGAAGGCCGCGGTACGCGGCGGCGAGCGTGCCGCCGCGCGGCCCGGCCGCATCCCCGATCGAGCCGGCCGCGAGCCCGTGCAGGCGGCCGAGCACGTCGTCGCCGTCGAGGCCCGGCTGGACGGAGTTGCCGCTCGGAGCCACCGAGAAGTTCACGAACGGCCGGATCGTCGGCGCGTCCCGGAGCTGGTACGGGCGGGAGGCGCCGACCGCCGCGACGGCCGGGGCCGGGACGACCGGCGGATTCGAGCGCGGGAGCAGCGGATACGCCGGGGCCGCCTCGGAGGAGGCCGCGGGTTCGGAAGGCGGCGCCGCGGCGAGGTCGAGGCGGCGCACGTCCACTCCCTTCGCGGTCATCGACAGGAAGAACACCGCGCGGCCGTCCGGCGTCGGCGCCGGGGAGAACGCGCCGCCGGTGACCCGCGTTCGCGGGAGCGCCGTGCCGGCTGTCGTATCCCACTCGGTGACGTTCCAGATCCCCGACGCGTCCGTCGTGGCGAAGAGCCGCGTCCCGTCGGCGCTCCAGGCCGGCGGCGCGACCGGCGATCCCGGCAACGCGAGCTCGGTCGGCGGGCCGCCGGAGCCCCGCAGCGGCAGCGTCACGAGACGCCAGCGTGCGCCGAGATGCCGGAGGACCGCGAAGCGCGAGCCGTCCGGGGAGACGCGGGGATGACTCCAGACCGGCCAGTCGTTCTCGTCGACGTCGCCGGCCGCGATCTCGGTCACCGCGCCGGTCGCGAGGTCCACGCGCGCGAGCGCGCTCCGCCCGTACCGCACGCGCACGCCCACGGCGAAGCGCCCATCGGGAGAGGGATCGGCGTCCGCGACGTCGGCGCCGCGGGTGGCACGCCGCACGGAGCCGGACTCGACCTCCCAGCGGTGCAGGTCCCAGTGCAGGACGCCGTCGGAATCCGGCGAGCGCCGCGCGAAGAGCACGCTCCGCCCGTCCGGCATCCAGCGCGGGTCGGCCGCGGCATAACCGTCCGCGCGCGGCAGCGTCCAGCGCGGCGGACGCGGGAACGGGACCTCCGCCTTTTCCGCGGCCTCGGAGGGATCGGAGCCGAGCTCGCGGCGCCTCCGCTCGCGCTCCTCCGCGACGCGACGCTCCTCCGCGCTCTCCGCGATCGTCCAGACGGCGAGGAAGCTGCTCGCCGGCGACGGATCGCGGCGGACGAGCAGCCGCGTGCCGTCGGGCGAGACCTGCGGCGCGCTGGTCCCGCCGCGGAGGCGCTGCCACGGCTCGCCCTCCACGAGCCCCTCCGCGCGCAACCGCTTCTCCTCGGCCAACGCCCGCGCGGTGATCTCGGCGCGGAAGCGGTCGTAGAGGTCGGCGGGCGGCCTTCCGAAGACGCCCCGAAACGACGCCGAGAATCCCCCGGGCGCGCCGTCGCGCGACGCCATCCGCTTCCAGAGGTCGCGCAGGCTCTGCGGCCCCTCGCGCTCCGACAGCCACTCGAGAAACGCGGAGCCCACGAGGTAGGCCATCGACCCCTCGAGCCAGCCCCCGGAGGAGGAGAGCGCCGAGTACTCGGGCAGCTTGCCTTCGATTCCGAACTGACGCAGCACCATCGCGCGGAAGCTGCCCGCCGGGCGGCCCGAGCCGGTCAGTGCGCCCTCGACGAGCGTCGCGTAGCCCTCCATGACCCAGCGGGGCGAGCTCAGCGCGAGCGGCCCGAACGGAACCGGCGAGAGCCGCGTCAGGATCCGCGAGGAGCGGTTCCGTGGCCGCGTCAGGTGGACGATGTGCGCGAGCTCGTGCGTCGCGAGCAGCGACGTCCAGTCGGTGTAGTCGCCGAGGCCGGTCTCCGCGTCGGGGGGCGACGTCCAGAGGACGATCTCGGGCCGGTCCAGGAACGGAATCGCCATGCCGTTGGAGTCGGCCGCCGGATCGGAGACGACGACGTCGATCGGCCGGGGCGAGGCGTAGCCGACGAAGTCGGTGACGCCGCCGTAGATCCCCTCGATCGAGCCCGCCAGATGCCGCGCCCATGGCTCGAACGGCGACGGGAAGTGGATGCGGAAGTGCGGCGTGTCGATCGTGCGCCAATCGGCCGAGGCGCGCTGTCCCGCCGCGCCGGCCGCCACCGCGAAGAGAAGCGATGCCAGGAACGCGCGACGCATCGCTCGAATTGTAGGGGCAGGATCGGCTGGCGGCGCCGACGCCGTCACGGGACTGCGGCGCCGATGGAGTCGGCGGCGCAGTCATCGTAGGAAGAGTCGGCGGCGCAGTCATCGCAGGAAGCGAAACCTTCCCCCCGCACGGTCGTCTCCGCCTCTGGAACACAACGGAGGAACCATGCGAAACCCGGCCGTCCCCCTCGCGCTGCTCGTGCCCCTGCTGCTCCTGTCCGCGGCGTCCCGCCTCTCCGCCACCGGCGAGCCGGGCCCGACCGAGAAGAAGAAGACCGTCGTGATCGGGCCCGAGAAGCGGATCGTCGTCGACGGCGATCGGGTCGTCGTCTGGGACGACGCCGACCCGGACGTCGTCGCGCCCGAGGTGATCGCGGATCTGCCCGACTTCGACGACCAGGACTTTCCGAGAGTCGTCCGCTTTCACGGACACCGCGCCGGAGGCTGCCTCGGCGTCCGCTCGATCGAGATGACGCCCGATCTGCGGCAGCACTTCGGCGCGCCCAGGGACGCCGGCGTGATGGTCGGAAGCCTCGAGGCCGACGGTCCGGCCGCCAGGGCGGGCATCCAGGTCGGCGACATCCTCACCGCGGTCGACGGCGAGCAGGTCGGCTCGACGCGCGAGCTGTCGCGCTCGGTGCGGCGCCACAAGGCCGGCGACGCCGTGAAGGTGGATCTCCTCCGCGACCGCGCGAAGAAGACGCTCACGGTGACCGTGAAGGAGATCGAGACCAAGGACCATGAGATGCGCATCGGGGAGTTCGGGCACTGGCCGCACGGCTTCGCGTGGAGAGACTGGGACGACGCGGGCCCGGCGATCGCGCCGGTGCCGCCGGTGCCGCCCGTTCCGCCCGTGGCCCCCGACGGGCCTCGGGGGAGTCTCCAGAACCGCATGGACGTGCTCGAGCAGCGGATGAGGGAGATCGAGGGCCGCCTGCCGCCTCCGGCGCCGCGCTGAAGAAGTCGGACGTGGCGAGATCTCGGAGCCGCGGGCTCCTCGTCGCGGCGCTGCTGGCGGCGACCGTTCCGGCAGGGGCCGTCCCCGCGCGCGGAGCGATGCCCGCCGTCTCCTCGCCGGAAGCGCAGGACTGGCGCGAGGATCTCCGCTTCATGGCCGCCGAGATGGAAAAGCGACACCGCAACCTCTTCCACGACGTCTCGCGCGAGCGCTTCGCCGAAGCCGTCCGGAGCCTGGACCAGAGGATCCCGTCGCTCCCCCGCCACCGGATCATCGTCGAGATGGCGCGCATCGCCGCGATGGTCGGCGACGGCCACACGAGCCTCGCGCCGACGCGGGACCCGAAGGTCGGATTCCGGACCTATCCGATCCGCCTCTACTTCTTCGCGGACGGTCTCTACGTCCGCGCTGCCTCGCGCGAGCACGCGGACGTGCTCGGCGCCCGCGTCCTCCGCGTCGGGAGCGCGTCCGCGGAGGAAGCCTATCGCTCGGTCCGCGAGATCGTCGGCCGCGACAACGAGATGGGCGCTCGCTTCTTCGCGCCGCACCTGCTCGTGATGCCCGAGGTGCTCGACGCGCTGGGCCTCGTCGACGACATGGAGAGCGCGCCGTTCACGCTCGAGAGCGCCGGCGTTCGCCGGACCGTGCGTCTCGCGCCCGCGAGCCCGGCCGAGCCCATGCCGCCGGACACGGACGCGAGCTGGGCGCCGAGGCCGGGATTCGTGGACGCCCGCGACGGCGCGGCGCGTCCCCTGCCGCTGTGGCTCGCCGAGCCGGACAGGAAGTACCGCTTCGTCCCCCTGCCGGAGGCGCGCGCGGTCTACGTTCAGTACAACCAGGTCGCGAACGAGGACGGCGAGACGATCGCCGCGTTCGCCGAGCGGCTCTTCGCGTTCGTGGACGCGAATCCGGTCGATCGCCTCGTGCTGGATCTCCGCAGGAACCGCGGCGGCAACGGCGAGCTCAACCGGCCGATCCTGCTCGGCCTCATTCGCGCGCGCCAGGTGGACAGGCCGGGGGGCCTCTTCGTCCTGATCGGACGGAGCACGTTCTCGGCCGCGCAGTTCCTGGTCAATGACCTCGAGAAGTACACGGACGCGATCTTCGTCGGCGAGCCCACGGGAGGAAAGGTCAACTCCTACGGGGACTCCCGCAAGATCGTTCTCCCCCGCAGCGGCATCACCGTCCGCGTCTCTTCGCTCTGGTGGCAGGGCGACGAGCGGGACCGGCGTCCCTGGACCGCGCCCCAGGTGGCGGCGGACCTGACGTTCGCGGACTACCGGGCGAACGTCGATCCCGCGCTCGAGACCTCGCTCCACTGGAAGCCCGGCAAGCCGCTCGAGGCGCAGCTGCGCGAGGCGGCCGACGCCGGGGACTTCGCGCTCGCCGGGCGCCGGCTCGCCGCGTGGCGCACCGATCCCGTCCACGAGTACGCCGACGACGTGGAGGACCGGCTGAACCGGCTGGGCTACGCGCTCCTGATGGAGAAGCGCCCCGACGCCGCGATCGCGATCCTGCGGCTCGCCACCGACGCGTTCCCGCAGTCGGCGAACGCCTTCGACAGCCTCGGCGAGGCGCAGGCGGCCGCGGGCGACCGCGCGGCGGCGATCGGCAGCTACGAGAGGGCGCTCGCGCTCGACCCGCGCAGCGCCTCGGCGTCCGACGCCCTCCGGAAACTCCGCGCGGCGGCCCAACGCTAGCGTCCGAACGACGGCCCGGAGCTGGCCCGGATCTTGAAAGTATCGGGGGCGGAGGTGTGTATGAAGACGAAACTCTCGCTTCTGGCGACGGCCTTCCTGCTCTCCTGCGCCGTGTCGCTGCTGGCGAACGATCGCCCTCACGAGGGCAAGATCACCAGCATCGATCCGGATCAGCGGGTCATGGTGGTCCAGGGTGAGGAGGGGGATCAGTGGATCCTCTACTGGACGGAGACCACGAAGCTGAAGAGCGACCTCACGGTCGCCGAGCTCAAGCAGGGAGACTCCGTCCACTTCGATTTCGTGGAGCGCGAGGGGAAGAAGTTCCTGACCGAGCTCCGCCGGACCCACAAGGCCGACAAGGACTAGGCGTCCGCCGGCTGCGGCAACCGGAGGCGGCCCGACGGGCCGCCTTTTTTCGTTCTCCGCACTCCCCCCGTCCCGGCTCCGCCCTCTCCGCGATACAGTCGGCCCAACGTTTCGAATACGAATCCGCATCGGCGGCCCGCGCCGCCGGAAGAGGAGGGGCCACGATGTCCGCGTCCAACCCGTCCGCATCCCATGAACCGGGTCATCACGGGCTCGCGCGCGACCTGACGCTCTTCGACGCGATCAACCTCGTCATCGGGACGATCATCGGCTCGGGCATCTTCCTGGTGCCGGCGGAGATCGCCCGGGCCGTCCACACGCCGGCCTGGATGCTGGGCGTCTGGATCATCGGCGGCGTCCTGACGATGCTCGGCGCGCTCTCGCTCGCGGAGCTCGGCGCCGCCATGCCCGAGGCGGGGGGCATCTACACGTTCATCTCGCGCGGCTTCGGCCCGCTCTGGGGCTTTCTCTGCGGCTGGATGCTCTTCACGGTGGCGACGTCGGGCTCGATCGCGACGCTCGGCGCCGCGTTCCCGATCTACCTCGCCGCCTTCGTCCCTCTGACGCCGACGACCACGAAGATCGCGGGCGTCGTCGTGATCGCGCTCCTGACGTGGATCAACGTCGTCGGCGTCAAGAACGGCGCGCGGGTGGGCAACTTTTTGACCGGCTGCAAGGTCGGCGGTCTCGTCGTGATGGTGCTGGCGATCTTCTTCCTGCCGGCGCACCCCGACGCCGCGGCGGCCCCCCCCGTTCCCCTGCCGACCGGGCCGGTTCCGGTGGCGGCGATCGGCGTGGCGCTCGTGGCGGTTTTGTGGGCCTACGAGGGCTGGCACGACGTGACGTTCGCGGCCGGCGAGCTCCACGATCCGCAGAAGAACTTCCCCCGAGCGATCGTCGGCGGGGTCGGGATCGTGATCGTCGTCTACCTGCTGGCCAACTTCGCTTACCTGAAGGTGCTCACGCCGGCCGAGATCGCGGCCTCCGACCGCGTCGCGCTGACGGCGATGACGCGGGTGACGGGCGTCTGGGGCGGAAAGCTGCTGACCGCGGCCATCCTCTGCTCAATCCTCGGCGCGATGAACGCCCTCATCCTGGCGGGGCCGCGCGCGTACTACCAGATGGCCAAGGACGGGCTGTTCATCGACCGCGTCTCGCGGGTCCACCCGAAGTGGCGCACTCCGGTCGACGCGCTGCTCATCCAGGGAGTCTGGTCGGCGTTCCTCGTCCTCTTCATCGGCGGCTTCTCGCAGCTCTTCACCTACGTCATCTTCGGAGGCTGGATCTTCTACGCGCTGGCGGTGCTGTCGGTCGTCGCCCTGCGCCGAAAGGAGCCGAACCTCCCGCGGCCCTACCGCGTGCCGGGGTATCCGCTCGTGCCGTTTCTCTTCGTCGCGACCGCGGGCGCGATCGTCGTGAACACGCTGATCGCGACGCCGCGCGAGTCCACGATCGGCCTCGCGTTCATCGCGCTCGGGATCCCCGTCTACTTCATCCAGCGCGCGGTCAAGGGGCGCGGCCGGACGGCCTAGGGACGAGGCTCGAGGCGGGCGTCGCCTAGTGCGCGCCCGCCGTGGCGAACGCCTCCTCGAGGAGCGCGAGCGCCTCGTCGATCTCCGAGCGGCCGACGGTCAGGGCCGGCGCGATGCGGAAGCAGTTGCCCTCGAGCCCTCCCTTGCCGATGAGCAGGCCGACGTTGCGCGCTTCCTCGAACACGCGCGCGGTCAGGGCGCGCGCCGGCGTCCGGTTGCCGACCGTCTCGTCCTCGACGAGCTCGAGCGCCTGCATGAGGCCCTTCCCGCGGACCTGCCCGATCGAGCGCGGATAGCGGCGCTGCAGCCGCTCGAGGCCCTCGCGCAGGAGCTCTCCCATGCGCTGGGCGTTCTCGGCCAGCTTCTCCTCCTCGATGATCGAGAGCGTCGCGTTCGCGGCCGCGCAGGAGACGGGGTTGCCGCCGAACGTCGAGATCGTCAGCGCCTTGAGCGACGACGCGATCTCCGGCGTCGTGACCGTGGCGCCGAGCGGCAGGCCGTTGGCGATGCCCTTGGCCATCGTCAGGATGTCGGGCACGACGCCCCAGTGCGTGATGCCCCACATCGACCCGCCCGTCCGGCCGAACCCCGTCTGGACCTCGTCGCAGATGAAGAGGCCGCCGTACTTGCGGATGATCGACACCGCGATCTCGAAATACTCCGGCGGCGGCGTGATGAAACCGCCGACTCCCTGGATGGGCTCGGCCAGGAACGCCGCGATCCGGCCGGTCGTCGTCGTGCGGATCAGCTCCTCGATGTCCTTCGCGCACGCGACGCCGCAGCTCGGATACGTCAGCTTGAGCGGGCAGCGGTAGCAGTACGGCGAGACGGCGTGCTTGACGCCCGGGACCTGCGTCGGCAGCGGGCGCCAGGAGGACTGCGCGGTGAGCGCCTGCGCGAGCATCGAGCGTCCGGAGTAGCCGTGGCGGAGCGCGACGATCTCCGTGGCGCCGGTCGCGAGCTGCGCGAGCATGACCGCGGTCTCGTCGGCCTCGGTCCCCGACGTGGCCAGAAAGCACTGCTGGAGGTTCCCCGGTGCGAGCCGCGCGAGCCGCTCCGCGAGCTCCACGACCGGCAGCGTCGGGTAGAGCGACGACACGTGGGAGAGCCGGCCGATCTGCGCGACGATGGCCGCGTTGACCTTCTCGTTGGCGTGCCCGACGGAGATCGTCAGGATGCCCCCGAAGAAATCGAGATACGTGTTGCCGTCGGCGTCGCGCACGCGGAGGCCCTTCCCCTCGGTCAGGACCAGCGGCTCCTTGTAGTAGAGGATGGTCGCGGGGAGCAGGTACTCCTTGTGCTTGTCGCGCACCGAGCGGGAGACGTCGCTCGCGGGATTGATCGTCTGGTCCTTGGCGATGCTCATGCGCTCTCCTCCGTCCTCAGTACCACCGCGTCATGACGACCTTCTTGTCGGTGTAGAACTCGTACGCGTCGCGGCCCTGCGCCTTGAGGTCGCCGAAGAAGCTGTCCCGCGCGCCGCCGAACGGGAACTGCGCCATGGGCGCGGCCACGCCGACGTTGACGCCGACCATCGAGGCGGTCGCCAGGCGCGCGTATTCGCGCGCCGCCTTGCCGCTCGACGTGAAGATCGACGTCGCGTTCGCGGCGGGATGCGCGCGCATGACCGCGACCGCCTCCTCCAGCGTCTTCACCGGCGTGATCGAGGCGACCGGCCCGAAGATCTCCTCGCGCCCGATGGCCATCTCCGGGGCGACGCCGTCGAAGAGCGTGGGGCCGAGGAAGAATCCGCCCGGCCGGTCCGCGACCGGGTTCTTCCGGCCGTCCAGCACGAGGCGCGCGCCCTCGGCGATCCCGGTTTCGATGTACCCGAGGACGCGATCGCGATGCTTCGCGCTGATGAGCGGCCCCATCGCCACGCCCGCCTCCAGCCCGTCGCCCACGCGGAGCGCGCGCGCGGACTCCGCCAGGCGGTCGCGCGCCGGGGCATGCGCCGAACCGACCGGCACGAGCACGCTCCCCGCGAGGCAGCGCTCGCCCGCGCAGCCGAAGAACGACTCCGTGATCGCGGCGGTCGCGCGGTCGAGGTCCGCGTCGGGCATGACCACGATGAAGTTCTTGGCGCCGCCGAGGGCCTGGACGCGCTTGCCGGCGGCGGTGCCGCGCCGGTACACCGTCCGCGCCACCGGCGTCGAGCCGACGAAGGACACCGCGCGGATACCCGGATGGTCGCAGATGCCCTCGACGACCTCCCGGCCGCCGTTGACGAGGTTCACCACGCCCGGCGGGAGGCCGCTCTTCTCGAGGAGGCCCATGATCGTCCGCTGGGTCAGCGGGACCTGCTCGGAGGGCTTCAGCAGGAAGGTGTTCCCCGTCGCGATCGCGAACGGCAGGAACCAGAGCGGCACCATCGCCGGGAAGTTGAACGGCGCGATCGCGGCGCAGACGCCGAGCGGCTGGCGGAGGACCTGGTAGTCGATGCCGCTCGCGACGTTCTCCTGTCCGATTCCCATCATCAAGGACGGCGTCGCGCACGCGGCCTCGACCGATTCCACGCCGCGCCGCAGGTCGCCCCGTGACTCCTCCAGCGTCTTCCCGTGCTCGCGCGTCACGGTCCGCGCGATCTCCTCGAAGCTCTCGTTCAGGAGCTCGCGGAATCGGAAGAGCACGCGCGCGCGCGCGGTCGCGGGAGTGTCCCGCCACTCCGGGAACGCCCGTTCGGCGGCCGCGACCGCGGCGTCGAGGTCCGCGCCGGTCGAGAGCGGCGTCCGCGCGATCACCTCGCCCGTGGCGGGGTTGTGGACCTCGAGGAACTCGGTGGCGCGGGAGGGCACCCACGAGCCGCCGACGAAATTGGTCAGAACTTCCACGTCAAAAAGGCTTCCGGCTGAGAGCGATGGGCCGACAGCTGAAGGCTGGATTCTACTCGTCGCAGTCGGGGCAGCCCAGGAAGGGGATCGGGTCCGACGGCGAGGGATGCGCGTCCCCCGCGATCCCGGCCCAGGCGCCGCCGTGGGCGTGCCAGAGGTAGCACTCCATCTGGTAGGCCTGGTTGGCGTCCTCCGCCAGGACCCAGCCGAAGAGCACGTTGGTCCGGCCCTCCCGCGCGTACTGGAGCAGCCTCTGCCGAAGGTCCAGGTCGTCGCGCCCCACCCGCTCGGAGACCCGGCCGTCCGACGCCACGCTCTTCAGGAAGAAGACCCCGGGCCGCTCGGGCGGGACGCTGCGGGCCACGTTCGCCTCGGTCAGCCGGATCGCGGGCTGGATGTGGATCACGGGGGGAAGGCCGGGGAACAGGGAGAGCTGCGCCGGGTTCGGAGGAGGCACACTCGGACGCGGCCGCCCGGCAACCCTCATTGGTGTCTATATTTTAGCAGGCCGGCGGCCGCCGCGCGATGAGGAGTAGACTCCTCGCCAATTTCAAGGAGGAAGGGATGAAGACGCGTTTCGCTTTGCTCCTGGCCACGGGTCTTCTCGTCTCGATGGGTCTCTCGGCGCAGACCAAGATCTCGGGCACGCTTTCGTGCGTGAAGCCGGATCCGATGAACGCGATTCCGGTCGGAGACGGCGAAGGCAGCGTCATGAATCTCGCCAAGGTCCAGTGCACGTGGTCGAAGGGAATGGAGATGGCCGGCGTCACGACGAAGGACGGCTACAGCGTCGCCGCGGGGGAGGTCCACGGCGGCAAGACGAAGGACCACGGCATCCACGTCGGCAACATGGCGAACGGCGACAAGTACTACGTGCACTTCCAGTCGACGGGCACCGTCAAGCCCGACCACAGCGGCACGTCGGAGGGGACCTGGAGCTTCGACGGCGGGACCGGGAAGCTCAAGGGCCTGACGGGCAAGGGCACCTACAAGTCGACCAACAACGCCGACGGGACGAGCACGGTGGACGTCGTCGGCGAATACAAGACGCCATAGTCCAGGGAGGCTTCGTGAAACGCACGGCGGCGATCGCCGTTCTGCTTTCGTGCCTGGCGGCCGGGCCGCGGCTTCGCGCCGCGGACCCGGCGCCGGAGTACGAGATGACCACGTACTACGTCGCGTTCCTCTACAAGGGACCGGCGTGGTCGGCCGAGGAGACGCCCGAGCGCGCGAAGATCCAGGAAGGCCACATGGCCAACATCCGGAAGATGGCCGAGACGGGAAAGCTCCTCGTCGCGGGGCCGTTCGCCGACGACGGCGACCTGCGCGGCCTCTTCGTCTTCCGCACGGGCACGCTCGAGGAGGCGAAGGCGCTGGCGGAGCAGGACCCGGCGGTCAAGGCGGGACGCCTCCGCTTCGAGTGGCACCCGTGGTTCGCGGCGAAGAACATCTCGGTCACGGCGAAGGCGCCGGCCGCGCCGAAATGACGAGAACCGGCTACGACCCCGCCATCTTTTCGATCTCGCTCCACTCCTTCTCGGAGACGGGCATGACCGAGAGCCGGGAGATGCGCACGAGCGGGAAGTCCTTGAACGCCGCCTTCGCCTTGATCTCCGCGAGCGTCACGGGTCGCGGCAGCTTCTTCACCGGCACGACGTCGACCGCGTAGAGCTTGCCGCTCTCGTCGGCGGGATCGGGGTACGCGTCCGACGCCGCCTTCGCGATCGCGACGACGGCCTTCTCGTCGCCGGTGTGGTAGTAGAAGATCGCGTCGCCCTTCTTCGCCGAGCGCAGGTGCTTCTGCGCGAGCGGGTTCTTCACGCCGCTCCACCGCGTCTGCTTGTCCTTCACGAGGTCGTCGTAGGAGTAGTGCGTCGGCTCTTCCTTGAAGAGGAATCTCATCGTTCGTCTCCTTTCATTGGCCGTCCGATCCCTCGAGGATCAGCGGGGGCTCCGTCTTCCGGAGCTCGGCCGCGACCGCCTCCATCCGCCGCATGGCGCGCAGGTGGTTGCGCCCCGCGATCTTGAGCACGTCCTCGTCGGAGTAGCCGCGCCGGAGCAGCTCGGCGAACAGGTACGGGTACCGCGTGACGTTCTCGAGCCCCGAGGCCATCGAGGCCGACCCGTCGTCGTAGAAGTCCGAGCCGATCCCCACGTGGTCGATCCCGGCAACCTTCACCACGTGGTCGATGTGGTCGGCGACGAGCGCGACCGAGCCGCGAGGCTCGGGGTTCGCCTTCTCCCATTCCTTCACGGCCTTCTCGAGGCCGGCGTCGTCTTCGACCGTCGCCTTCAGCGCCCTCCGGGCCGCGTCGCGCTTCTCGGCCCACGCCGCGTCGTCGGGGTCGACGAATTCCCGGATGAAGTTGACGTGGATCACCCCGCCGTTCTGAGCCAGCATCCTCAGGACGTCGTCGGGAGCGTTGCGCGGATGACCGGCGAGGGCGCGCGCGTTCGAGTGCGAGAAGATCACCGGCGCGCGCGTCACGCGCAGCACGTCGCGCATCGTGTCCGCGCTGACGTGGGAGATGTCGGCGAACATTCCCAGCCGGTTCAGCTCCCGGACGATCCTCTCGCCTCGCTTGGTCAGCCCGAAGTGCTCCGGCCGGTCCGTCGCGGAATCCGCCCACTCCACGTCGTCCCAGTGCGTCAGGGTCAGATACCGGCCGCCCAGCTCGTAGAAGAGCCGCAGCGCGGCCGCGGACTGCTCGATCATGTGGCCGCCCTCGACGCCGATGAGCGACGCGATGCGGCCCGACCGATGGATCCGCTCGATGTCGTCGGCCGTCAGGGCGAGCTCCAGGCGCGGCTGGCTGCGGATCAAGCGGCGCGTCACGTCGAACTCGCGCAGGGCCTCGTGCAGCGCCGTGTGCGTCGACATGGTGGAGGCCTCGACGAAGACGGACCAGTACTGCGCCCCGACTCCGCCCTCGGTCAGACGCGGCACGTCGGCGCAGAGGGCGGCCTGGACCTGCGAGAGGTCCACCTTCGTCAGGTCTCCCTTGTATTTCTCGAGGAGCATCGAGGGCAGGTCGTTGTGGGTGTCGATGAGCGGCGCCGCGGCGAGGAGCTTCCGGGCTCGAGCCAGCAGCGCCGGATCGGCCGCCTGGCCGGCGGCGACGGTGGCGGCGAAGAGGAGAGCGGAACCGATCCGAACCGCGCGCGAGCCGAGGCGTCCGCGCACGGAGCCGCCTAGTTCTTGCCGGCCGGCTTGGGCCGGTTCCGGTATCTCTCGTACAGCCGCTTCTGCTTGTCGGTCAGGTCGAGGGCGCGGCCGTCGAGGTACGCGCCCACGACGCGCGAGCGCATGTCCAGGATGTCGCCGTCGGTCAGGATGAACGTCGCGTCCTTGCCAGGCTCGAGCGAGCCGACGCGGTCCGCGACGCCCAGCAGCCGGGCGGGCTCGAGGGTCATGGCCGCCACGGCCTTGTCGCGCGGAAAGCCGAACGCGACCGACGCGGCCGCGAGGTGCGGGAGGTTTCTCACGTTGGAGCCGTCGTTGCCCCCCTCGTTGAGGATCACGCGCACGCCGGCCTTGTCGAGAAGGCCCGCGCCGGCGAACCGGACGTCGTAGGGCTCGTCGTCGCGCACCGGAAGGTCGAGCGGCGACTCCAGGATCACCGGCACCTGCGCCTTCGCGAGCTCGTCGGCCATGCGCCAGGCGTCGGCGCCGCCCCAAATCGCGAGGCGCAGCTTTTCCTCGGTCGCCCACTTCACGGCGCCGCGGATCTGGTCCAGCCGGTTGGCGAAGACGATCACGGGGATCTTCCCCTCGAGGGCGGGCTGCAGCGCGGCGAGCTTCGGATCGACGTCGTGCTTCGGGATCCCGGCCTGGCCCTCCGCGGCGAGCGCCTTGCCGTAGGCGCGCGCGTCGCGGAACGCGTTGCGGAGCTTCTCGAGCGCCTCGTCCCGCTTCTTCTGCTGCACGCGGACCGACAGCCGGGCCTCCGGCGAGCGGTCGATGCGCAGGTCGGGCCACGCGACCGCGATCGCCGCGGGCACCCGGAGCGTCGCGTCCTCGCGCGTCCAGCCGTCGAGCGCGATCGCCGCGACGGTTCCCGACACGATGCCGCCCGTCGGCGTCACGCCGGCGATCAGCACGCCTCCCGAGCGCGCCACCGGCAGCAGCTCGGAGTCGAAGTTGACCGCGAAGTCCGCGCGGGCATCCGGATTGACGTCGCCGATCTCGGACGTGTCGACGGTCGAGCGGACCGCGTTGATCTCCTGGAGGCCCAGGACCGTCATCGGCGGGAAGAGCGACGGATAGACGTGCCGGCCCTTACCGTCGACGACCGCGCCCTCCGCCGCCGCGGCGCCCGCGGAGACCGAGACGATCTTCCCGTCGCGCACGACGATCGAGCCCGACGGGATGTCGGGACCGGAGACCGGGTGGATCGCGACGCCCGTGAGCGTGAACGTGCGCGGGGCGCCGGGAGCCGGCGCCGTCGACGGCGTCTGGCCGAGGAGCGACGCGCAGAGCCCGAGCAGGACGGCGGCGGTCGTTCGCGTTCTCATCGCACGACCTCCTGCGGCTTCGCCGCGTCCTTCTTGTCCTTGTCCTTGTCCTTCTCCTTCTCGGAGAGCCGCGCCTTCGCCTTCGCGACGAGGTCGGCGCGCTCCTTCTCGAGCCCCGGCCGGGCCGCGAGATCCGCGGCGCGGTCGAAGTACTTCCTGCCGTCGATCCACGTCTCGAGCGCGACGCTCGTCGTCGACAGCGGATCGCCGCTCCAGATCACGAAGTCTCCGTCCTTGCCGGCCTCGAGCGAGCCGACGCGGTCGGCGATGCCGAGCTGCTTCGCCGGGTTCGAGGTCACGAACGCGAGCGCGTCGGCCGGCGGCACGTTGCCGTACTTGACCGCCTTCGCGGCCTCGATGTTGAGACGGCGGGCGAGCTCGTCGGAGTCGGAGTTGAACGAGACGACCACGCCCCGCTCGCGCATCAGCGGGAACGCGTACGGGATCGCGTCGATCACCTCGTACTTGTAGGCCCACCAGTCCGAGAAGCCGGACGCGCCGGCGCCGTGCTTCGCGATCTCGTCGGCGACCTTGTATCCCTCCAGCACGTGCTGGAAGGTCGCGACCTTGACGCCGAATTCGTCGGCGGTGCGGATCATCTGGAGGATCTCGTCCTTCCGATACGAGTGGCAGTGGATCTGGCGCTTCCCCTCGAGGATCTCCGCGATGGCCTCGAGCTGCAGGTCCGGCTCCGGAGGGATCGCGTTGGACCCCTTGACGCTCGCCGCCTTGCGGTACTCCTCCTGCCGCCGGCGGTAGTCGCGGGCCGCCTGGAAGCGCTCGCGGATCAGCTCCGCGACGCCCATGCGCGTTCGCGGGTACCGCGGCTGCGGATTGCGCCAGTTGGACTGCTTCGGGTTCTCGCCGAGCGCGAACTTGATGCCCTCGGGAGCGCCGACGAAGACGAGGTCGTCCGGACCGCCGCCCCAGCGCCACTTGGCGATCTGCGTCTGCCCGCCGATCGCGTTGGCGGAGCCGTGGAGGATGTTCGCGATCGTCGTGCCGCCGGCGAGCTCGCGGTAGATCGCGACGTCGAGCGGGTTCAGGACGTCGCGGATCCGGACCTCCGCGGTGACGTTGTGCGTTCCCTCGTTGACGTCGCCGTCGACGGCGGTGTGCGAGTGCGCGTCGATGATCCCGGGCGTGACGTGCTTGCCGCGGCCGTCGATCTCGAGGGCGCCCCCCGGCGCCGCGACGCCCTTCCCGACCGCGACGACCTTGCCGCCGGAGATCACGAGGTCGGCGTTCTCCAGGATCCCCGCCGGGCCCTGTGTCCACACCGTGGCGCCTCGGACGACGACCGCCGCCGGAGACGCGACCGGGCCCGCCGCGCGCGCGGGAGCCGGGCGGACGTCCGTCGCCGGCGCCTTCGCCGCCGCGGCGCTCTTCTCCGCTTCTTCCTTCTCTTCGCCGGGGACGCGCGTCTCGATCCGCGATCCGTCGATCCAGATCTCGGCGACGCGGGACTTCTCGCCGAAGGGCTCGCCGGTCGCGACGACGAGGCTCGCGATCTTCCCCGCCTCGAGGCTGCCGAGGCGGTCGCTCACGCCCAGCTGGCGCGCCGGCACCGTCGTCACCGCCGCGAGCGCGTCGTCGGCCGAGAGGCCCCGCGCGATCGCCTCGCGCACGCGCTTGGCGAAGTCCTTCGGGTCGTCGAGGCCCGCGGTCGTGAACGAGAACGTGACGCCCGCGTCCTTGAGCCACTTCGGGTTCGAGCTCGCCCGGTCGTACGCGCGCAGGCGCGCGAGGGGGACGTCCAGCCACTCCTCGTCGCTCTCGAGCTTCTGCGGCTGCGGGAAGTTGACGCGCAGGACCATGTCGGGATGCGCCGCGGCGACCTCGGCCTGGAGGCGGTACTCGTCGTTGCCGCCCACGTAGAGCGCCTTGAGCTTCATCTCGCGGGCGACGCGCGCGGCGCGCAGGAGCGCCAGCGCGTCCTCCGTGTCGAAGACCACCGTCTCCCTGCCCTCGGCCGCGGGGACGAGCGCCGCCGCCGACGCGTCCCGGCGGGGACGCCCGCGGCCCGCCGGCTGCTTCTCGTAGGCGGCCTCCGCGTCGCGCCACCACGCCGCGTCCCGGAACGCCTGCCGCGCGACCGCGACCGCGCCCATCTTCGAATTCGGGTAGTAGTCCTCGTTGGGCGGCTCGAGCGACACGACCTGGCCGTTCAGCGGGTCGATCACGCGCGAGGCGAGAGGCCCGTCCGCGAGCGTCACGACCGCGCCGCTCCCCCGCATCACCCCGGTCGCCGGGACCGCCGCGACGACCCCGAAGCCCAGCTTCCGGTAGGTCTCGGCGACGGAGTCCTTGACCACGAGGCCGTCGAGGGCGCGGGTGTCGGCGCGGACGGGCGAGGAGGGCGACTGGCCCGAACGCGAGCCGCGCCCGGGAGCCTCCTCGCTCTCGGCCTGCTCGTCGTCGCGCGGCTTCTTCGGCGACTTGCCCGCGAGCCGGTCTACCGGGACGTACGGGTCGATGAACGCGGCGTACACGACCTTCCCCGTCGTGTCGACGGCGCTCGCGTCGGCGGGAACGCGCGTCGAGCCGGCCGGTCCGACGGCCTCGATCACGCCCCCGCGGACGACGACGACGCCCGGATCGAAGACGCGGCCCGGCGCGGCGATCACGCGGCCGCCCGTCAGCGCATGGGCCGCGCGGTCGCGTCCGGGCGAGTCGGCCGCGCTCTGCGGAGCCGGAAGGGAGAGCAGGACGAGGAGACAGGCCGCGAGGGAGCGCCGAAGGTTTTTTCCCATGCGGCGCGGGATTCTATATGCTTCGCGCTTTCGGAACGGCTCGACGCGGTCGTTCCCTCAGTGGGACAGGAGGACACAGATGATTCGGAAGGCATCCAGTCTCGGATTCGCCCTGCTTCTCGCCGGAGCGACCCTCGCGACCGCACAGGATCGCAAGCCGCTCTCCCCCGCCGGAACCTCGGCGACGATGGTCGGCGGCACCTGGAGCGCGCCGGACAAGGACGGCGAGCGCCGCTACACGGGCGGCAAGTGGATCGAGGTCAGCTACAGCCGGCCCATGCTCCGCGGCCGCACCGACATCTTCGGCAAGGGCGCGGACTACGGCAAGGTCGTCGCCGACAACAACAAGGACAAGGCCGGCGACCTCATCTGGCGCGCGGGCGCCAACGCGACGACGAAACTGACGACCGAGGTCCCGCTCATGATGGGCGGCAAGCGCCTCGAGCCCGGCAGCTACGACCTGTTCGTCCTCCTCAAGGAGAGCGGCTGGACGCTGATCGTCTCGACGCAGCCCACGCAGGAGAAGTACGACAACAACGACAAGACCAAGATCTGGGGCGCCTACGGCTACGACCCGAAGTACGACGTCGCGCGCGTCCCCATGAAGATGATCACTCCCGCGGTCAGCGTCGACCAGTTCACGATCGACTTCAGCGACATGAGCGACGCCGGCGGCAACCTCGGCATGGTCTGGGGCAAGACGGGCGCGGTCGCTCCGTTCACGATCGCCAAGTAATCGGGATGCGTCTCGTTCGGGGAGGGGTTCGTCCCCTCCCCTTCGTTTTTCTGCTCGCGGCCGCGCATCTCGCCGGCGCGCAGGAGCCGGCGCGGAACACCGGCGCGCCGGATCGCGCGGTCCCGTTCTGGCCGGATGCGGTCCCCGCCGCGATCCGCGCCGAGACCGACGGCGCGGCCGCGCTCGAGACCGTGCGGGAGCTCGGACGCTTCCACCGCGTGCAGGGCTCGCCCGGCTACGCCGCGGCTGCGGAACACGTCCGCTCGAAGGCGGCGGCCGCCGGGCTCGCCGACGCCGGGGTCGAGCACCTTGCGGCCGACGGAAAGACCCGCTACGCGCACTTCCTCTCGTATCTCGGCTGGGATCCTCGCTCGGGAATCCTCGAGGAGCTCTCGCCGGCTCCGCGGATCCTCGCCTCGTTCGAAGCGCTGCCCGTCGCGCTCGCGGACTACAGCCAGGACGCCGACGTCACCGCCGATCTCGTGGACGTCGGGAAGGGCACGTCGGCGGCGGACTACGCCGGCAAGGACGTCCGCGGCCGCATCGTGCTCGCGGACGGCGACCTGCCCACGGTCCACCGCCTCGCCTGCGAGGAGCGCGGCGCGGCCGGCTTCCTCTCGGACTACCCGAACCAGGCGACGCCGTGGTCGGGAGAGGACGAGGATCAGATCCGCTGGGGACACCTCTCGCCGTACCAGACGGCGAACCGGTTTGCGTTCATGCTCTCGAAGCGCCAGGCGAAGGAGCTCCGCGCGCGGCTGTCCGGTGGGGAGAAGATCCGGCTGCGTGCTCGGGTCCAGGCGAAGATGGTGCCCGCGAGCTACGACGTGGTCGTCGCGACGATTCCCGGCACCGACCCGGCCGCGGGAGAGGTCGTCCTGACCGCGCACCTCTGCCACGAGTCCGCCGGCGCCAACGACAACGCGTCGGGCAGCGCGGCCATCCTGGAGACGGCGCGCGCGCTGTCGGCGGCGATCCGGAAGGGCGCGCTGCCGACGCCGGTCCGCACGATCCGCTTCCTGTGGCTGCCGGAGATCTCCGGATCGCAGGCCTACCTCGCCAGCCATCCGGAGATCGTCGCGCGGATGGTCGCCGGCGTGCACATGGACATGGTCGGCGGGCTCCTCTCGACGACCCATGGCACCTTCCATCTCTCGCGGACCGCGGAGTCGCTGCCGCACGTCGTGAACGCGATCGCGCAGGCCTGGTTCGACCACGTCGTCCGCGCCTCCGCGCGTTACGCGGAGGGCCGGAGCGACGCGATCGCGGGCCTGGTCTTTCCGCCCGGCTCGCGCGAGGCGTTCCTCGGCGACGTGCGTGCGCTCGAGCTCGGCAGCGACCACGAGGTCTTCGAGGCCGCCGGGTTCGGCGTGCCGATGGTCTACTTCCACGACTACCCGGACGTCACGATCCACACGCAGAAGGACGTGCCGGAGAACCTCGACGCGACCAAGCTCGGACGCGTGGCGTACATGGGCGCCGGGATCGCCTGGACGCTCGCCGCGCTTCCGGAGTCGGAGCAGGAACGGATGTACGACATGGCCCTCGCCGACACCGGCGCGCGCCTGGCGCGAGCGCCCGCGGCTCCCGACGCGGCTCTCGCGACCCGTGAGGCTCTTCTGACGGGCATCGCCGAGTTCGAGTCGGTGGCGCGCCTCTGGCCGTCGACCGCCGACGCCGTCGCGGACGAGACCGCCCGGCTGCGCGCGAGGACTCCCCCGGCGCCGCGCCCGGCGGACCCGCGTGTGCCCGTGCGCAGCCCCGAGATCGTGGGGCCGCTGAACGTCTACTACTTCGACTTCCTCACGCGTGCCGGCGCCTCGAAGACCGCGCTCGCGGCTCGCGAGGATGGCGGCCTCCTCGCGTACGAGGCGCTCAACCTCGCGGACGGGAAGCGCTCGATCTCGGAGATCCGCGACGCGCTCTCCGCCGGCTACGCAAGCGTTCCGCTCTCCGCGGTCGCCGAGTACTTCGAGATGCTCGCGCGCGCGGGAGCCGTGCGGCTTCCCTGAAACGTGAGGCCGTGAAGCTGAGGATCGCGCAGATCGCCTCGATCGCCTTCTCGGTTCCTCCCAAGTCGCACGGCGGGACCGAGATCGCGATCGACCTCCTGACGCGCGGCCTCGTCGCCCGAGGTCACGACGTCACCCTGTTCGCGTCGGGCGACTCGCAGGCGCCCCGAGGGGCTCGCCTCCACGCCGTCGTGCCGCGCGCGACTCAGGACGATCCGGATCCCTCGGTCACGAGCTATCTCGAGCGCGAGTACGAGGTGCGCAACGTCGCCGAGGCGTATGCCGAGGCGGACCAGTTCGACGTCCTGCATTCGCACTGGCCGACGCCCGCGGCGTACTTCGCGCGGACCACGCGGCGGCCGAGCGTCATGACGTACGCGTACATGGAGAGGCCGCTGCACGAGTACTACCGGGCGCACGCGCCCGGGCTCCATCCCGTCTGCGTCACCGAGGCCCAGCGACGCATGCTGGGCGCGGATTCCTCCCTGCCGGTGATTCCCTACGGAATCGACGTCGGCCGCATTCCGTTTCGCGGGGAGCCCGGCGACTTCCTCCTGACCGTCGGACGCCTCGTGCCGACGAAGGGCGCCGACCGCGCGATCGCGATCGCCCGCCGCGCCGGCCTGCCGCTGACGATCGTCGGCGACGTCACGCCCTACCTCGCCGACAGCCGCCCCTACTACGAGGAGCGCATCCTCCCGCACGTCGACGGCAATCGCGTGCGCCACTTCCCCACCCTCCCGAACGCGGAGGTCCTCGCGCTCATGGGCCGCGCCCGCGCTTTTCTCTTCCCGATCTCCTGGGACGAGCCGTTCGGCCTCGTGGTCGCCGAGGCGATGGCCGCCGGCACGCCGGTCCTGGCGACGCCGCGCGGCTCGCTGCCCGAGCTCGTGGAACACGGGGTGACCGGCTTCCTCGGCGAGACCGACGAGGAGCTCGCGGAGTACGCCGAGCGCGCCGGCGACCTCGATCGCGCGGCCTGCCGCCGGCGGGCCGAGGAGCGGTACAGTGCGGACCGCATGGTCTCGGATTACGAAGCGCTGTACAGGACTCTGCTCGTTTGAGCGGTTTCGACTTCTCCCCCGACAACCTCGACCGCGAGTTCCCGGTCCGGCGGAATCTCCTCTACCTCAACCACGCCGCGGTCGCGCCGCTGCCCCGCCGCGTGGCCGGCGCGATCACGGCGCACGCGGAGAACCAGCGGGACCGCGGCGCGGCCGACTGGCGGGAGTGGTACGGCGGGACCGAGGCGGCGCGCGCGGCGGCCGCGCGGTTCACCGGCGCGAAGCCGGACGAGATCGCCTTCCTGCCCAACACGAGCTGGGGCCTCAACCTCGTGGCGCAGTCCTACCCGTGGAAGGCCGGCGACAACGTCGTCTCGAACGACATGGAGTTCCCCTCGAACGCGTATCCGTGGCAGCGGCTGACGGACCGCGGCGTCGACTGCCGCCTCGCGAAGAGCCGGGACGGGCGCCTGACGGCCGACGCGATCGCCGCCGCGATCGACGCGCACACGCGGATCGTCGCGGTGTCGTGGGTCGCGTTCCACAACGGCTGGGTCGCCCCGCTCGCCGAGATCGGCCGGATGTGCCGCGAGCGCGGGATCCTCTTCGTCGTCGACGGCATCCAGGGCCTGGGCGCGCTGCCCGCCGACGTCGAGCGGGACGCGATCGACGTCCTCGCGGCGGACGCGCACAAGTGGCTCTACGGGCCGGAGGGCGGCGCGATCTTCTACGTCCGCGACGGCGCGCGCGACAGGGTCCCGGCGATCGCCTCGGGCTGGTGGAACAACCGCTCGACGAAGAGCTACCTCGACTACGGCTTCGTGCCCTACGAGGGCGGGCGGCGTTACGAGCCCGGGACCCTCCCGACCGACCACGTGGCCGCCCTCGCCGCGGCGATCGGTCTCCTCGAGGAGATGGGCCGCGACGTCGTGCGCGCGCGGATTCTCGAGCTCGTCGGCGCGCTCGCGCGCGGGCTCCGGGAGCGCGGCTGGCGGATCGCGACCCCGGAGCCGCTCGGATCGGGGATCCTGGCCGCCGCGCATCCCGCGAAGGACGCCCGGATCGTCGCGAAGGCGCTCGAGGAACGCGGCGTCATCGTCGCGCCGCGGGAGCACGCCGTGCGCTTCTCCCCGCACGCCGGCAACGACCTCGACCAGGTCGCGCGCGTGCTCGAAGAGATCGACGCGATCGGCTGAGGCGCTCCGGCTGGCCTAGAAGGCCGACGTGTCCGCGTGGCTCTGCACGACGCCCACGGGATTGAAGTACGTCCAGGGAATGCCCGTCTCGGTGTCGGTCACCGTGACCTCGAAGCCGCGGTCGGACAGGCCGCCGACGAAGACCCAGAAGTGGCCGTCGATCGAGGTGCCGTCCAGCACCTTCACGGAGACCTCGAGGTTCGCGGGATCCTTGAACACGAAGGCCCCGGACTCGGGCGTGAGAGGGACGGCGGGCGCCGCGAGGATCGGTCCGGTCGGGCTCGTGGGCAGGCCGACCTGGACCCGGAAGCGGCCGCCGCTCAGGCAGAGCGTGACGGCGTCGGCGACGCACACGCCGGCGGCCGCCTTCGGCCGGGCGGAGACCGCGACGGCGAGATCGGCCTCGGTCATCGGCGCGCCCACTCCGGCTCCCCCGGAGAACGCCTTCGTGTCGGCCCGGCTCGTGATCTGCCCCGGCTCGTTCGTGTAGGTCTTGACCTCGCCGGTCTCGCGATCGGTCACCGTGATGGTGTAGCCGCGATCCGTCATCGCCCCGTAGAAGACCCAGAAGAACCCGTTGACCGATCGTCCGTCCAGGAC
>DASXAG010000011.1:0-21011 GCA_036406835.1 Thermoanaerobaculia bacterium | reverse complement strand
GACACCGCGTCCTTCGCCGCGGCGAAGTAGACCGGCTTCGGATTGAGCGCGTTCTCGCGGCGGCACGCCTCGGTGAACTTGATGGCGTGCTCGTCGCGCGTCGCGATCGCGCGGTCGATCAGGTCGTCGAAGGAGCCCGAGGGCGGCAACGCCTTCTCGGCCTCGGCCACTCCCCCGCTCGCGGCGTAGACGCCCGCCGCGCCCTGCCAGCCGTAGCGCAGCATCTCCGCGCAGGCGGCCGCGTCCAGGTGCGGCAGCAGAAGCCGCATCGCGCTCGGGCCGGTCACGCCATGGAGGTACGTGATCACGCTGCCGCCGCGCGGGACGTTGACGAGGTACGCGTGCGCGAACGTCTCGGTGAGGTTCGAGACGAACGCCGACGCGTCGCCGGTCGCGTCGACCAGGTCGGCGACGCCGGCGAAGGGCGGGAACGCGTCGAGCGGCGCGAGGCGATCGGTGATGTTGCCGTAGGACTGGCGCTCGTCGTCCGGGACGGCCCGAACGTCGGCGATCGCCTGCGCCGGCGTCCTGTGCCCGGCCACACGCGGCCGCGATTCGGGAAGGACCTCGTACGTCGCCGCCCAGTACGCGAGCCCCTCGGCGAGCTCGCGGCGGCGCGCCGGCGTCTCCTTCGCGTCGAGGCTGCGCACGGCGTGCGCCGTGCGGATGACACCGTGGAACGCCGCGGCGATGATTCCCGGTGAGAGCCGCGGCACCCACTCCGAGAGCACGGCCTTCCAGGGCCGCTCCTCGACGCGGCGGTCGAAGAACACGATCCAGTCGCCGACGCGAGGCTCCTGGCCGAGCGCCTCGAACCAGTCGGCCGCGGCGATCGGTCGGGTGCCCGACGGGCGGTCGACCAGGCGCTTCCGGTAATAGTCGACCCACGGCACGACCGCGTCGGGGCGGTCCATGACCACGAGCGCCTCGGACGCCATCGGGCCGTGGTTGGCGAGCCCGCCGTGGTACTCGGGACCGGTCCGCGCGAGCCGCGCGAGCGCGGCCTCCATCGCCTCGGCCTGGCGCGGCGACTCAGAGGCGGGCGTCACGGATTTCGCGAGGATCTTCGGTGCGACGGCCGCCACGGAAGCGGCGGTCGCCGCGTCCCGGAGAAACCGCCGACGCGAGTGCCTGGCCATGGCCCTTCATGAACTACGACCGCCCGGCCTCGCGGGTTTCGGCTCACTCCAGCTTTCCTATCGCCCGCTCGGCGGCCCAGCGGACGCGCGGGTTCTCGGCCAGCTTCTTCAGGACCGGCAGCGCCGGAGCCGCCGCGGGCTTTCCGATCGCCCCGAGCGCCGAGGCGCACGCGCGGAGGACGTGGACCTGCTCGTCCGGGACGGAGCACGCCGCGATCAGCGCCGGCACCGACGGCGCCGCGTCTTTTCCGATGGCCGCGATCGCGTTGGCCGACATCATCCGCACGTTCGGGTCCGGGTCGGCGAGCGCCCGCTGGAGCGCGGGCAGGGCGCGGAGAGAATCCGCGCCACGGTCGCGCAAGGCCATCGCCGCGAGGCCCCGCGTCGTCGCGTCGGGATCCGAGAGCGCGCCTGCGAGCTGCGCCACGTCTCCCTGCGGCACCCGCGGCTCGCGGACCGCCGCCGCCGCGGCCCAGCCCTCGGGCCCGGTCCGGGCGAGCACGATGTCGTCCACGCCGAGGTTGTAGCCGGAGGACGCGGCGTTCTTGCCGAGGCACACGTACGTCAGGGAGTGGCGTCCCCTCGTCAGGCGCGGCCAGCCGACCTGGTAGGCGGCGCCCACGTACGTCTCGTAGGCGTAGCCGTCGAACTCCGTCTGCGGCCGCACGTCGGCGCCCGGCTCGTGCTCGAGCTGCGGCGAGACGGGAGGCTTCCCGTCGAGCAGCACGGTGTAGACGCCGTAGTCGCTGGCCTGCGCGAGCTCGGTGTAGACCTCGTAGTCGCCGTCGGCCGGCACGTCGAAGGGAATCGTGACCCTCGAGCCCTTCCCCGCGGCCTCGAAGAGCACGACGTCCTTCGACCAGAAGAGGTCCGGCACCATCGAGACCCTGCCGCCCTCCGCCTTCGCTTCCCCGATCGTCCGCTCGACCTCGATCTGCTGCGCGTTGCCCTGCGGCAACCGGGCGGGCCCGTACGGGACCGCCGGCTGGTCCTGCGCGATCCCCTCCTGGTACCAGAACGCGACGCTCGACATGAGGTCCACGCGCTCGCCGAACGCGGACTTGACGGAGCCGTCCGCGGCGAACGTCCAACCCTTGTGTTCGATCTCGAACCGCAGCGACGTCGTGAACGGGATCGGGTCCACGAGGTGCCAGCGGTACGCCGTCATGCGCGAGCCGAGGCCCGTGCCGTCGGCGACGGTCACGCCGTAGTACGGGCCGTCGTCGACGTGCAGCCCCCACGCGTCGTTGAAGTAGTCCTCGCTGCCGGTGCCCTCGATCGAGGGATGCCGCTTCTCGCCGTCTCCATCGATCCAGAAGAAGTCGTCGCCCTCGCCGAACCAGCCGGCCTCGGCCTGCACGACCGAGAGGACGGTGCCGACGTAGTGCCCCTTCCCCGCCACGCTCAGGAACTCGTAGGGCTTGCCGTCCGCCGGCGCGGGAAGCGCCTGCCGGTAGCGCGCGTGGAAGTACGGCGTCCGATCGGAAAGCCGCGAGAGCCTCTCCCAGTCGACGTGGTAGTAGAGGTTCGCGACGCGGCGGCGGCCCTCGTTCGTGATCGTGATCCGGCAGGACTTGCGGAACGGCATGGGCCAGTAGCTGTTGCGGGCGCGTCCGGCGGAGCTGTCGCGCACCATGAGCGACCGGACGCCGCGCTCGAGCCCATGCCCGACCGCGAAGAAATCGCCGACCGGCGCGTCCACGCTCGGCGTCGCGCTGCCATCGTAGTAGACGCGGAGGCGCAAGAGCCGCGGCCACCCGTACTCGTTGTCGGCGATCGTGACCCAGAGGTGCGTCACGACTCCGGGCCCCTCGAGGTCCGCGAGGACGGTCGTCTCGCCCGGGATCGGCCGCTTGCTGTCGTCGTTCGAGCTCCAATCCGGATTGTTGGACGACGCGCGGTGCGCGGTGAAATCCTTGGGCTCGAGCAGGTGGAACGGATCGGGAAGCGCCGGATCCTGGGCGGCGGCGGCGCCCGCCATCAGGGCGAGCAGGACCCCGGGGAGCGTTCGCATGTCGTCCTCCCGCGGGCGACGATGCCGCCCGCGCGGCATCTATAGCGCGGCGTGGGCGCCGCGACAATCTATCTCTCCCGCGAAAAGGAGTACGATTCCGACCACGGACGCGTGGTGATCAATCACTCAGACCGGGTCGGACGCCGGACGCCGTCCCGGATCGAACCCGGCCTGCGTGCGGCGGCGCTCCTGACGCCGCTGCTCGGCCTCGGCTCCGCGCTGCTCCTGTCCGCCCAGACGATCACCGAGTTCACGGTCGCCGGACAGCCGCGCGGGATCGCCGCCGGCCCCGACGGCAACCTCTGGTTCGCGGACGAGCAGGGCCGCATCGGGCGGATCACGCCCGTGGGCTCGTTGACCGCATTCGCGGTGCCGGGCACGCAGACGCGGCCGAACTCCGTCACGGCCGGGCCGGACGGCGCCCTGTGGTTCACCGAGGCCGGCGGAAATCGAATCGGTCGCATCACGACCGCGGGCGCGATCACGACGTTCGACGTCCCGACGGCGTCGTCCAAGCCGACCGGCATCACGTCGGGACCCGACGGCGCGCTGTGGTTCACCGAGGAGGACGGCAACAAGATCGGCCGGGTGACGACGTCGGGCGCCTTCACCGAGTACCCGTTGCCGACCGCCGCGGCCTCGCCCGGGGAGGCGATCGTCGCGGGACCCGACGGCGCGCTGTGGTTCAACGAGGAAGACGCCGACCAAATCGGTCGGATCACCACGGGCGGCGCGATCGCGGAGTACCGCCTGGAGGCGGGGGCGACCCCGGCGGGCGTCGCGTCGGAATCGCCCAACCGGATCTGGTACACCGAGGAGGGAGAGAACGCCGTCGGGCGCCTGTCCACGGCCAACGGCAACGAGGTCGGAGACATCGGCGTTCCGACTCCCGACGCGAAGCCCGACGGCATCGTCCGCGACGCGGACGGCGACTTCTGGTTCACGGAGCGGCAGGGCAACAAGATCGGACGCGTCCACGGCACCACGATCACCGAGTTCGCGGTGCCGACGCCGTTCGCGAGCCCGCGGGGCATCGCGCTCGGGCCCGACGGCAACGTCTGGTTCACGGAGAACGCCGGCGGCAAGGTCGGCCGCGTCGACCTCGCCGCGCCCCCGTGCGGCACCGGCCGCGGCCACGTCCGCGCGGTGCCCGCGGCCGGCGACCTTCCTTGCGTCACGAGTCGTACCGGAGGAGGCACATCGCCATGAGCCGGCAATGGATTTCGACCGCCGTCGCCAGTCTGATTCTCGCGGCGCCGTTCGCCGCGCGAGGTCAGACGATCGACGAGTTCGTGGTCCCGACCGCGAACGCGAAGCCGCAGTGCATCGTTCCCGGCCCGGACGGCAACCTGTGGTTCACGGAGGGTGGCGCCCGAAAGATCGGCAAGATCACGCCGGACGGGCAGATCACCGAGTACGCGGTGCATTCGAACAGCGGCGGGCTGAGCCTCGACGTGCAGTGCCTCACGACCGGGCCGGACGGCGACATCTGGTTCACGACCTCCGCCTTGCTGCATCGAGGACCCCTCACGGAGCCGAGAGGAAAGATCGGCAAGATGACGACGACCGGCGTCGTCACGGTCTACCCCCACGAGTTCGAGGCGGAGCTCTACGCGATCACGCCCGGGCCGGACGGCGCACTGTGGTTCACCGAGACCACGCTCTTCAACGAGAACACCATCGGCCGGATCACGACGAGCGGCGACTTCACCGAGTACCCGCTCCCGGATCCGGGCGCCCTGATCGCCGCCTCGGGCATCGTCGCGGGCCCCGACGGGAGGATCTGGTTCACGCAGGCGGGCGCGCAGGAGATCGGGACGATCACCACCGACGGCGAGACGATCACGTCCTATCCGACACCGGGGTTCCTCCCCGCCGGAATCACGGTCGGGCCGGACGGCGCGCTGTGGTTCACGGAGGGAGGCACCGCGATCGGGCTCGCCCAGATCACGACGGACGGCGACGTCACGCAGTACGACATCCCCTCGGTTCCCGCGAACGTCGTCACGGGCCCCGACGGCGCGCTCTGGCTCACCGAGGGAAACAAGATCGCCCGTTGGATCAAGACCGGGAGGAACCCCGAGATCACCGAGCTCGCCGTCCCGACGCCCGGTTCGGCGCCCGACGGCATCGCGAGCGGCCCGGACGGCAACATCTGGTTCACCGAGCGGACCGGCAACAAGGTCGGCCGCGTCAATCTGATCCCGCCGGCCACGTGCGGCACCGGCCGCGGGCACGTGCGGCCCGTGGCGCCGCCCGAGATCCTGACGTGCGTCTCCCAGCGCCCCTAACGACAGGAGGAATCCCATGAACTCCCAGACGCTCCGGCTCGCCGCCCTCGTCCTGGTCCTCGCCCCGGGCGCCGCGACGGCGTGGGACCCGCCGTCCGGATCCTCCGTCCCTCGCGCCGACGCGGCCGCCGGCTGCGGCCTCGGCGTGAACCTTCCGCTCGTCGGGCGCATCGTGGGCGCCGGCAACACGCTCTACATCTCGACCCTGGACGTCACGAACAACGGCGCCGCTGCGCAAGTCGATTTCTACCTCGACGGAACGAACCAGACGAGCGGCGCGACCGTGTCCGTGACCGGAAGCGTCTCGAGCACCGGTGAGCTCGTGCCGATCGGCGCCGGCGGCAGCATGCGGGCGCTTTCCAACGCCCACTTCGACGACTTCATCGATGCGCTCGTCCAGGCGGGGATGCTGCCCGCGTCGATCGAGACCGAGGGCTTCCTGGGCTCGATTCTGTTCGTCTTCAACGGCGTCAACCGGAGCGGCCAGGGCACCGCCTTCGTGCGTTTCTACAGCGAATACGGCGGCGGCACGATCGGCCAGGCGCTGCGCGCGCACGAGATCACCTCGAACGAGCCGCGCAGTCTCATGGCCACGTTCCGCGACTCCCGCACGCTCTCGTCGGGCCCCAGGCTCTACGCCAACATGTTCCTGAGCAACATCGGCCTCACCCCGAACGGCGCGCTCGCGGCCGGCGCCGTCAACGTCCACGTCCAGGCGTACGCCAACTCCACGGGCCAGCCGGTGGGGACGGCGTTCGACGTCTCGATCGGACCCGGGCAGACGGCCAGCATCTCCGACGTCCTCCACCGGGTCGCGGCGCCCGCGGGCGAGAACACGGTCATCGTCGTCGCGACGGCCACCAGCGGCACGGCGGCGATCGCCGGCGTCGCGGTCGAGATCGACGACACGACGAAGGACGGATCGGTCGTCGACATGACGCGGGGAGATTTCTAGCGGGCATGGCGAAGGGAGCGTCGCGGCTCGAGCGGATCGTCGCGGCGCTCCGGAAACTCTACGGGTCTCTTCCGCCTCCCCCGGTCACCGATCCCTGGGAGATGGTTCTCTTCGAGACCCTCGCGTACCTCGCCTCCGACGCGAAACGCGAGGCGGCCTGGGCGCGGTTCCGGAGGGCGATCGGCGTGCGGCCGGAGCGCATCCTGGCGGCGCCGGCCTCGGCGATCCTGCCGATGACGCGCGCCGGGATTCTGGCGGAGGACCGCGTCGAGCGGCTCAAGGACGCCGCCGCGATCGCGGTGCGGGACTTCGACGGCGACCTCGACGCGGCGCTGGCCGGCTCCGCCGTGACCGCGCGCAAGGCGCTGCGGAAGTTCCCCGGCATCGGGGAACCGGGCGCCGAGAAGATCCTGCTCTTCTCGCGGCGCGAGAAGGTCCTCGCCCTCGAGTCGAACGGCCTGCGCGCTCTCCTGCGGCTCGGGTACGGCCGCGAGGAGAAGTCGTACGCCGCGAGCTACGCGTCCGTGCGCGAGGCGACGCGGCGCGAGCTCCGATTCGACTTCGACTGGCTGATCGCGGCTCACCAGCTCCTGCGGCGCCACGGACAGGATCTCTGCAAGCGCGCGCGCCCGCACTGCGACCGCTGTCCGCTGACGCGTGAATGCGTTTACTTTGCCTCCGCCGCTCTCGGGGCATAATCTGGGAGTGAAGACAACTTTTCTCACCCGGACCGTCCTCGCGCCCATCCTCGTCCTCGCCATCCGCGCGCCGCTCGCCGCGCAGCAGCCGCCGTCTCCGAGCCCGTTCCCCGCTCCGGCCGCCGAGGGCGAGACGGCGGTCCTCATCGGCGCCGGCGACATCGCCGCCTGCGATCACATCGAGGAAGCGCGGAGGACCGCCGCGATCGTCGAGAAGATCCCGGGCACCGTCTTCACGCTGGGCGACAACGCCTATCCCTCCGGGACGGCCGAACAGTTCACGACCTGCTACGCACCGACCTGGGGACGCTTCAAGGACCGGACGCGGCCCGCGCCCGGCAACCACGACTACCGCACGGCCGGCGCCGGGGCCTACTTCGCGTACTTCGGGAAGGCGGCCGGCGATCCCACGAAGGGCTACTACAGCTACGACCTCGGCGCCTGGCACGTCCTGGTCGTCAACAGCAACTGCAAGGAGGTCGGCGGCTGCGAGCGCAACTCTCCGCAGGAGACGTGGGTCCGGGTGGATCTCGCGGCGCACCCGACCCTCTGCACGATCGCCATGTGGCACCATCCGCGATTCTCCTCCGCCGAGCACGGCGACGACCCGTCGATGCGGTTCATCTGGAAGGACCTCTACGACGCCGGGGCGGACGTCGTGCTGGCGGGGCACGACCACACCTACGAGCGGTTCGCGCCCATGGACGCGGGCGGCAAGCGCGACGAGAAGCGCGGCATCCGGGAGTTCGTGGCGGGGACCGGCGGGAGGTCCCTCTACAAGTTCGTCGACGTCCACGCGACCAGCGAGGTCCGCGAGAACCAGACCTACGGCGTCCTGAAGCTGACCCTGAGGCCCGACTCCTACGACTGGCAGTTCCTTCCGGCCGAGGGAGACTTCAAGGACGAGGGGACCGGGAAGTGTCACTAGGAGAATTCTCGATTTTGAATCTTGGATTTTAGATTCGAGGACAATCATGGCAAGCGATTGCACGCATCTCGACTCGATCAAGAACGTCAAGCCGCACACGAAGGGCTGCGAGGAGTGCCTGAAGATGGGCGACACCTGGGTCCACCTGCGGCTCTGCCTCGCGTGCGGCCACGTCGGCTGCTGCGACGACTCCAGGAACAAGCACGCCACCAAGCACTATCGCGCCGTCCACCATCCGATCATGCAGAGCCTCGAGCCGGAGGACGACGGCTGGCGCTGGTGCTACGTCGACGAGGTCTTCGTCTGACGAGAGCGCGGCGGGGACTCCTCGAGCGGCGTGCCGTCGCCCTCCCGCTGTCGTACCTGATCTGGCTCGCGTACGTCGCGATCGTCATCGCCTGGGTGCCGATCGTGGCCGTCTACCGCCTCGCGACGTTCCCGTGGGACCGCAACCGCATGCGCGTCGGGCGCGTGCTGCGGCGCGCCGGCGCCGTCGCCGTGGCGATCAACCCCTTCTGGGATTTCCGTGTGGAAGTCGTCCACGGGGCCGCGGCCTCCGGCCCCCCGAACCCGCGCCGCGCCCATCTCTTCGTCGCCAACCACCGGTCGATGGCCGACATCTTCCTTCTCTGTCTGCTGCCGTGGGAGGTGAAGTTCCTCTCCAAGGAATCCGTCTTCCGTATCCCGCTTCTCGGCTGGCTGATGCGGACGGCGGGCGACATCCCGCTGACGCGCGGCGACAGGGACAGCGCGCGCGAGGCCATCGAGGCCATGCGGCGCCGCCTCACGGAGGGCGCCTCGATGATCGTGTTCCCCGAGGGCACGCGCAGCGCCGACGGCTCGCTCGCGCCGTTTCGCGAGGGCGCGTTCCGGCTGGCGCTCGAGGTGCCCGTCGACGTCGTGCCGCTCGCGATCCGGGGGACCGAGACCGCGCTGCCCAAGCACTCGCTGGTCTTCGCGCCGACCACGGCCACGGTCACGGTCCTCGCTCCGGTGGAGACCGCAGGCTCGTCTGTGGCCGACGCCCCGGCGCTCGCCGAGCGCGTCCGCGCGGACATCGAGAGAGCGCTCGGCCTGAAGTAGACGGCCCGGGCTGCGATAAACGCAGCCACATGCTGCAATAGAGTAGCGGCGCATGCCGCCTCCCCTCGACATGGCGATGATCGCCGAGGCGCGCCGCGCCCTCGAGGGCCGCGTCCGCCGCACGCCGATCGAGGAGTCCCGCGCGCTCTCCGAGGCGGCCGGGGTCCCGGTGTCGCTCAAGCTCGAGTCGCAGCAGCTGACCGGCTCCTTCAAGATCCGCGGCGCGTTCTTCCGCCTCCTCGCGCTCTCGCCCGAGGAGCGCCGGAGCGGCGTCGTCACCTGCTCCGCGGGCAATCACGGCAAGGCCGTGGCCTACGTCGCGCGGGAGCTCGGCGTGCCCGCCACCATCTACGTCCCGCGCAGCGTCGACGAGTCGAAGTACCGCGGCATCGTCGCCCTCGGGGCCGACGCCGTCCGCTCCGATTTCGACGGGTTCGACGAGACGGAGACGCTCGCGCGCGAGGCGGCCGCGAGATCGGGGCGGCCGTACGTCTCCGCCTATGACGACGAGCGGATTCTCGCGGCGAACGGCGGCACGCTCGCCGCCGAGGTGCTGGAGGACGCGCCGGGTGCGCGGACCTTCCTCCTGCCCGTGGGCGGCGCCGGGCTCTCGGGGGGATTCGCGTACTACGCCAAGGAGCGGCTTCCGGAGTGCCGCATCGTCGGCTGCCAGCTCGCCGCGTCGCCGGCGCTCGCGCTCTCGCTCGAGAAGGGAGAGGCGATCACGCGGCTGCCGTCGGTCGCCACCACGGCCGGCGGGCTCGAGGGCGGCATCGGGCGGACGGGATTCGGGGTGCTGAAGAGCCGCCTCGACGCCGTCGCGCTCCTCACCGAAGAGGATATCTTCGGCGCCGTGCGCTTCATGCTCGCCGAGCACCAGACCCTGATCGAGCCCTCGTCGGCCGTCACGGTCGCCGCGATCCTGACCGGCCGTTCGGGGCCGTTGCCCTCGGCGGCGGTCGCGGTGATCTCCGGCCGCAACGTCGCGCTGTCCACGGTGAAGCGGATCCTCGCCTGATGCGCGTCGTCGGCTCGGATGAGATCCGCCGCGCGCTCGGGCTGCCCGAGTCGATCGAGGCCATGCGCGACGCCGTCATCGCCCAGTCGCGCGGCGAGTGCGACACGCCGATGCCGATGCACCTCGACCTCTCCGCGGGCGGCGGCGGCGAGGTGCACATCAAGTCGAGCTACCGGCGCGGCGGCCGCCACTTCGCGCTCAAGATGGCGGGAAGCTACGTCGAGCGGCCGTACGGAGCGATCCTCCTCGTCTCCGTCGAGGACGGCGAGACGCTGACGTACTTCGACGACGGCGGACACCTCACGGACCTGCGGACCGCGGCCGTGTCCGCGATGGTCGCGCGAGAGCTCGGCCGGAAGGATGCCGCGCTCGGCCTTCTCGGGACGGGCGTCCAGGCGAGGCTGCAGGCGCGGCTCCACGCCGAGGTCCTGAAGCTCGAGCGCGTCACCGTGTGGGGACGCGACCCCGCCCGTCTCGCCGCGTGCGTCCGCGAGCTCGGCGTCTCGCTCGGCGTGCCCGTGTCCGCGGCCGGATCGCCCGCCGAGGTCGCGAAGGCGGCGCGTCTGATCGTGACGACGACAGCGTCGCGGCAGCCGCTCCTCCAGGCGGCGGATATCCAGCCGGGAACTCACGTCTCGGCGGTGGGCTCCGACACGCCCGGGAAGCAGGAGCTCGACCCGGAGATCCTCCGCCGCGCCTCGCTTCTCCTCGTCGACTCGCTCGCGCAGTGCCGGAAGCTCGGCGAGCTCCAGCACGCACCCGACCAGGCCTCGCGCGCGATCGAGATCGGTTCCTTCTGCGCGGACCCGGTCGCCTACGACCGCGCCGGCGTCACCGTCGCCGACTTCACCGGTCTCGGGGCGGAGGACCTCTTCATCGCCGAGGCCTGCCACGCACGCCTCTCGGGGAAACCCTGATGCGCGCGCCGCGCGCCGCCCTCGCGGAGAAGGGCTGGGGCGAGGAGCCCGGGTTCCACTGGCGCGGCGGCGAGATCTCGCGGCTCGAGGGGTTCAGCGACACCGTGTTCGCGTTCGCCGTGACGCTGCTCGTGGTCTCGCTCGAGGTGCCGCGCACCTACCACGAGCTGACGGACGCGATGCGCGGCTTCCCGGCCTTCGCCGTCTGCTTCGCGCTCCTGATCATCATCTGGCGCGAGCATTACGTCTTCTTCCGCCGCTACGGACTGCAGGACGCCGGGACGCTCTGGCTCAACGCGGCGCTGCTCTTCGTGATGCTCTTCTACGTCTATCCGCTCAAGTTCCTCTTCACGCTCGTGCTCGCGCCGCTCACCGGGACGCCGACGGAGGTGCGGCTGCCGGGAGGCGGGACCGAGCCGGCGATCGAGACCGCGCAGATCCCGTCGCTGTTCGTGATCTACGGCTCCGGGCTCATCGCGTTGTACGCGCTGCTCGCGCTCATGTACGCGCACGCGTATCGCCGCCGCGCGGCGCTCGACCTGACGCCGCTCGAGGCCTTCGACACGCGGGCCAGCATCCGCGCGCATCTGCTCGCCGCCGCGATCGGCGCGGTTTCGGCCGTTCTCGCGCTGCTGCTGCCCCTCCACCTCGTGGGGCTCGCGGGCTACGTCTACTTCCTGTTCGGACCGGTGCTCGCGCTTCACGGGACGTGGACCGGGAAGCTGAGGAAGAAATACGAGCTCACAGCTCACGGCTGACAGCTTGCAGCTTACAGATTCGCCAGGACGGTCATTGAACCGTCTTCCTGTGAGCTGTGAGCTGTGAGCTGTAACTACTTGCTCATCCGCCGAAGAGGCACGGTGAGAGACAACGTCTCATCACCACGGCGAATGCCGAGCACCGCGGTGTCCCCCCAGCGTTTCGCAGCCATCGCGCGGGCGAGCGCCTCTCGGTCCGAGACCGGCGCGCCGTCGAAGGAGACGAGGCGGTCGCCGGCCTTGAGTCCCGCGCTCTCCGCCGGCGAGTCCTTCTCGACGTCGAGCACGTCCAATCCGGATGCGCCCGTCGCCTCCGCCGCGCGCGTCGCGATCCCGAGGTCCGGGAACACCGGCTCCCGTTCGGGAGGAACGCCCCACACGAAGCTCGCGTAGGAGGCGCGCACGGCCTTCACCGGCGCGCCCTTGTCGTCGGCGCTACGAACCGCCACGGGGATCACCGAAGCGATTCTCCCCGGGTACCACTGGCGGGCCTGGCGCTCGATGCCCATTCCGTACTGCACGTGGCCGGAGCCCGCCAGGACGACGACGATCGCCTTCGGGTCCTCGTCCTTCAGGATCGGCGCGACGGCGTGGAAGGCCATGGTGGCGTCCCAGGTGCACTGCGCCGAGAGCATCGCCTGCCACTGCGCGTCGTCCATTCCCGTATGGAAGCCTTCGTCGGCGAACGACGCGCGGAAGAGCCGCATGTGGTCCGCGCTCTTCGTATCGATCTGCGTCGGGATGTGGGCCGCCTCCTCCGGGGTCAGGCCCTGGAAGCCCTTCTTGCGGACCGCGGTCACGACCTCGCGCGGCGCGTTCACGGCGAACATCCGAAGGCGGTGGTCCCGCGCGTAGACGAAGACTTCGCGGTAGTAGCCCCAGTTGTAGCCCCAGTGCTTGTACCAGCCCGCGGCCCGGAGGAACTCGTCCTCGGACAGCTTCCCCGCGCTCCAGTCGTCGAGCGCGGCCTGCTGCGTGTAGGGGAACATCTCGAGGCCGATCGCCACGCGGCGTCCGGAGCGGTCGAGCTCCTCGACGACACGCCGCTCGACCGCGTGCGTGTCCATCGAGGTGTGCTCCTCGCCCACGAGGAGGAGGCGCACCCCGGCGAGCCGCGGCGGCAGCTCCGCCGGCGTGAGCGTCTCGCCGGAGTCCGTGTCCGTGATCGCGTCGAGGACGACCGGCACGTCGCGGTCCTTGCGCGCCGGGTCTCCGATCGGCAGATGCAGCACGTCCTCCGCTGAGAGGACGGCGGTAAAGGACGTCGCCGAGAGGACGGCGGCGAGGGAAACGCCGAAGAGGACCGTCGAGGGTCGGACGATCCTCAGCGCCACGGAAGGATCGAGAGGACTTCGACCTGCCCCTCCGGCATGTTCACGCGGTCGCCCGGGCGCGAGCCCAGGAGCCGCTGTGCGAACTCGGACTGGTACGAGTAGATCGCCTCCTCGGGTTTCGAGTCCCACGGGCCGAGGATCGTGAAGTCGCGCTCGGCCCCGGACGCGTCGCGCATCCGCACGCGCGTTCCGACGCGGACCTCCGAGGCGTCGATCTTGCTCGCGTCGAGCGCGCGGGTGCGCGACAGCTCGTCCGCGAGCGACGCGATTCGCGCCGACAGGTACTCGTGCTTCTGGCGCGCGGCGTGGTACTCGAAGTTCTCCGAGAGGTCGCCGTGCTCCTTGGCCGCCTTCATCGCCTCCGCGTTGGCGGGCAGCTCGACCTGCTTGAGATGGATGAGCTCCTGGCGCTTCGCCTCGATCGCCTCGGAGGTCGCGTAGAGATACTCGCGGGCCGGCGCGCGAAGCTCCGGGAACTTCATGAGCAGCGCCTCGCGCACCGTCGCGCGGCGGTGCTCCTCGAGGCCGAAGACGCGCTCGAGGCCGTGGAGGAAATCCCGCGCCTCCTGCTCGGAGCCCGCGGCCCGCACGAGCGCCACGGCGAAGCCTCCGGGCTCGAAGAACTCCTTCAGCCGCGCCCGCTGGCCCGAGAACTCGTCCATCCGCAGCGCGTCGGTCAGGGTCAGGAAGAGGGAGGCCGGCTCCGCCTTGCCCTCGGCGTGCATCCGCTCGCAGATCCAGACGAACGCCCGCGGGGCGGAGCGCGGCGAGCGCAGGATCCGGCGCGTCAGGTCCGCGGCCCGATCCCCGAGCGCGCCGAAGAGCATGGTCAGGGCGCGGCCGTCCTCCTCGCGCGAGACCTGGTCCGCGAAGATGTCCGCCCAGTCGGCGCGGCGCTCGCGGACCGCCTCGAGGGCTCTTTCGCGCGCGAGGTGGTCCCGGACCGTCGGCAGAACGGTCCGGAGGTCTCCGGACTCGAGGAGCCGCTCGACGGGAAAGGCCTCCGGCTCGCTCGGCGTGAGCTTCGCCGCGGCCTGCGACAGCTCCCACGCGAGGCCGGGGCTCTGCGCGCCCAGCCGCCGCGCGTCCTCCGCGAGCGTCGTGCCCATGAACCGGGCGAGCTCCTTGGAGCGCTTCGCGTGCTTGCGCGCGAGCTCCATGCGGGCCGCGGGCGCGGCCTTGAGGAAGCTCTCGCGCACGCTGCCCTCGGCGGCGTCGGCGCTCGCGCTCCAGGACACGGACGCCGACTTCGCGCTGCCCGAGACCAGCAGCTGCGGGTGCTTGCGCGCGGCGGCCCAGAACGCCGACCAGCGCGCCTCCGGCACGACTCCCGAGACGTGGTCCTTGACCTCGGCGACGGTCAGCGGCTTGCCGAAGCTCGCGAGCAGCCAGCGCACCGTCTCCTGCGGGTCCTTCTCGGCGAGTTCGACGAGCGCGGCGGAATCCTCCACCTTCTTGCGCAGGAAGTGCTCCGCGGGCAGACGCGTCAGGTTCTTCTCGGCCGAGACCAGCGAGAGCGGGACCTTCGCGCCGGCGACCTCGAGCCGCATCACGTCGAGCGCGGGGTTCATCTCGACGAGACGTCCGGCGCCCCGGCCCGGCATGAAGTAGATCTCGCCCGGCTGGAACTGCAGCCACCGCGCGATCCTCCCGGCCGTCTCCGAGGGGTCCTGCGCGCCCTCGACGGGGAACTTCGCGAGCACGGCCGCGAAGACCGGATGGGAGCCGAACCGCGCGCGCAGCGCCGCGGTCAGCGCCTTGCGGCCCTCGGCATCCGTGGGGAACATCCGCGCGAGCTCGAGGAGGACCCGGATGCGCTCGTCGCCCTCGTGGTAGTCGGCCAGGAACCGGAGCCACGAGAGGGCGGAAGGCCCGCCGCCCTTCTTCTTGACCCCCGCGGCGATCGCGAAGAAGAAGTCGAGGGGCTCGCTCTCCGCCTCCATCTTCTGGTTCCAAAGGGTTTCGAGGGCGGGGAACTTCTTTTCGTCGATGAGCTTCTGGACCTCGGAAGGCAGGATGAACGGGACGGCGGACGGTGACGTCATGGGCTTCGAATACTAGCCCAGCCGAGGGAGCGGTCCCGGCCGCGGATTTTCTTCAGTGCACGTCGACGACGGGCCTGCCGAGGATCTGCGGCAGCGGCCGGACGCCGAGACCCGGGGCCTCACTCGCGGCCAGCCGGCCGTTGCGGCGCCGCGGCGCGCCGTCCGCGGTCCGGACCGTGACGTAGCTGTTGAAGTCGGTCGCGGTGAAGAGGAACTCCGTCGGCGTCGAGTGCGCGAGATGCGCGATCGCCGCCGTCGCGACGTCGCCGCCCCACGTATCCTCGATCGTCATCGCGATCCCCAGCGACACGCAGAGGTCGCGCGCCTGCCGTGCGCGCGTCAGCCCTCCGAGCTTGGAGATCTTGAGGTTCACCACGTCCATCGCCGAGTCCGCGGCCGCCCGCAGGAGCACGGGGATGCCGTCGATGGTCTCGTCGAGGACGAACGGATGGCTCGTCCGCCGCCGGATCGAGAGGTTCTCCTCGTAAGACAGGCAGGGCTGCTCGATGTAGACGTCCACGTCGGCGAGCGCCCGGACGACGCGCGCCGCCTGATGCGGAAGCCATCCGGTGTTCGCGTCGGCGACCAGGGCGTCGCCCGGATCGAGGACCGCCCGCACCGCCCGCACGCGGGCGACGTCGACGTCCGGGTCCCCGCCGACCTTGAGCTGGAAGCGCCGGTAGCCCTCGGCACGATACGCGGCGACGCTCTCGGCCATCGCGTCCGGCGTGCCCTGCGAGATCGCGCGGTAGAGGACGAAGTCGTCGCCATACCGGCCCCCGAGCAGCGTCGCCACCGACAGCCCTCCCGCCTGGCCGAGGATGTCCCAGCACGCGACGTCGATTCCGGACTTCACGTACGGGTGTCCCTTCAGCGCCGCGTCCATCGAGCGGTTGAGCCGCTCGAGCTCGAGCGGGTCCTCCCCCAGGAGCCTCGGGGCGAGCACGGCGAGGCCGGCCCGAACGCCCTCCGCGTACGCGGGCAGGTACGCCGGACCGAGAGGACAGACCTCGCCGTGCCCGACGAGTCCTTCGTCCGTCTCGACGCGGACGAGCGTGCTGTCGAAGACCGCGACCGACTTGCCGCCGGACCAGCGGTAGGGGCCCTCCTTCAGGGGCAGCTCGATTCGGTAGGCCGAAATCCGGGCGATGCGCATGGTGGCGGATGGTAGCCGATCTCTTCGATTAGGATTCCCCTGCTTGTCCACCGCCAAACTCTGTCTCTTCGCCGCGCTGGCGCTGACCACGCTCGTGTTCGTCGCGGCCTGGATCCGCGCGGGCGTCCGCGGCGCGGGAAAGGCGCGGCCGACCGGCCTGCTCCTCCTCGTCGGCTTCGTCACCAATTTCTTCGACACGCTGGGCATCGGCTCCTTCGCGCCGACGACGTCGGTCTTCAAGCTCAAGCGCCTGGTGCCGGACGAGTTGATCCCCGGAACGCTCAACGTCGGCCACGCGCTGCCGACGATCCTGGAGGCCTTCATCTTCATCGCGATCGTCGAGGTCGAGCCCGTCACGCTCGCGAGCATGATCGCGGCGTCGGTCGCGGGGGCCTGGCTCGGCGCCGGCGTCGTCGCCGGCTGGCCGCGGCGGAGGGTGCAGATCGGGATGGGCCTGGCGCTCCTCGCCGCGGCGACGTTCTTCGCCATGACCAACCTCGGCCTCTTCCCGTCGGGCGGCGAGACGCTGGGCCTTCGCTCGCCCCTCCTCTGGGCGGGACTGGCGGGCAACTTCGTCCTCGGCGCGCTCATGACCCTGGGCATCGGCCTCTACGCGCCCTGCATGATCCTCGTCGCGTTGCTCGGCATGAATCCGAAGGCGGCGTTCCCGATCATGATGGGTTCCTGCGCCTTCCTCATGCCGATCGGGAGCCTGCGATTCATCCAGCGGAAGAGCTACAGCCTGGCGGCCGCGGTGGGCCTGACCCTCGGAGGCATCCCGGCCGTGTTCCTCGCCGCGTTCGTGGTCAAGTCGCTGCCGCTGACCGCGCTGCGCTGGCTGATCTTCGCCGTCGTCGTCTACACCGCCGCCGCGATGCTCCGCTCCTCCCTCGCGCGCCCGACGGCCCGGGCCGAAGGGTGAGGCGCCGCCGTCGTATCCTACGCACGCGAAACTCGAAAAACGGAGGAACCCAATCCATGCGCTCTCGTCCCGCCCGGATCGCCATCTCCATCGCCCCCGCGTTCGTCGCGTTCGCGGCCACGCTGGGGGCTCAGACCCCCGCGCGGCCGGCCACGACTTCGACGCCGCCGATCCGCACGCCGCACGTGACCTCGCCCCCGTCGGTCGCGACGCCCACGGCCGGCCAGGCCGCCGCCGCCCGCGACCTGTTCAAGGCGCTCAAGCTCGAGGAAACGCTCCCGACCACGACGGCCGCCATGGTCGATTCGGAGGTCGCGCACAACCCCGCGCTCGCCCCGTACCGCGACGTCATGCTCACCTGGCTCCGCAAGTACATGACGTGGGACGCCATGCTGCCGGAGCTCACGCAGCTCTACTCCGACACCTACACCGAGGGGGAGATGAAGGCGCTCGCGCTCTTCTACAGCTCGCCGCTCGGGCAGAAGACGATCGCGAAGACACCGGAGCTGCTCACCCGGACCGCGGCGCTCGGCGCGAAGGTCAGCCAGCCGCACACGGCCGAGCTCAACGCGCAGCTGAGCGCGCGGCGCGACGAGCTCAAGGCGAAGGCGGCGGCGCGGACGCCGGGCGCCTCGGGAACGCCCTCTCCGGCGACCGCGGTGCCGCCGGTCCCGACGCCAAAGTAAGGGAAGGCGCGTCCGCCTCCCCTTCCGCCTACCGGGCGGCGGCGTGCCGCGTCTCGGAGAGCGCCCGCAGGAAGTCGCCCGGCAGCGTTCCGTGGATGGAGACGCCGTCCGAGTCGGTGTCGATCTGGAAGCGCCGGATCACCGGGACCATCTCCGGCGACTTCTCCGACACGGCCAGGCGCCACATCGCCAGCACCCCGCGCAGCGAGTCGGCGATCAGGTCGCGGTTCTCCGCGTCGGCGGACAGGCCCGTCGCCGCGAAGTCGACGGAGTCGCCGTGCACGGTCGCCTGGACGGCGACGAGCGTCACCGACTTCATCGCGCCCAGGAGCGCCTGGGACGGCTCGCCGTTGCCGGAGCCCGCGCCCTCGCGCGACGCGGCAGGCACGCGCGTCAGGTCGAGCAGCGCCCACGCCGACGCGTCCTCGTCGACGCGGGAGAGGTGGCGGCCGAGGCCCTGTCCCGACGTGAGCCCGCCTTCTCCGCCGTTCTCGCGCCGGGCGAGCGCGGCGATCACCGCCGCCTCGTGCCCGCAGACGATCAGGTTCTTGTTGACCAGCGAGACCGCGCCGGGCTCGCCGCCCTTCTCGGCCAGCCGGTAGTACGCGCCGCCGCCGGCGGAGGTCTGGAGCGTCGCGCCGCGCGCGCTCAGGGCCTTTCCGATCCGCGCCAGGTCGAAGCGACCCTCGAAGAGCACGAGGCCCGACTCGCGGGCGCCGCTCGGGCCGGCCGACATCGCGATCACGAACGTGTCGATGTCCTCGCGCGGCGAGAGCCCGGTCTCCGCCAGGAAGCGGGCCCCGTCGCCATCGCCCGAGAGGTGGTCGAAGTCGGCGAAGACCTTGGCCGCGAGCGGCGAGCTGCGCAGCGCGTTCCAGCGGACGACGCCGACGGTGACGGCGTCGGCGGGCACGAGCCCGAGCGGGTCCTCCGTGCGGCGCACGGCGAGGGCCGGGGCGGCGCAGAGGATCGCGAGCAGGAGAAGCAGGCCGGGACGCGAGAGGGCGCGACGGGAGCTCATGGTCAGAAATCCTTTCTCGAAAAGAGCCACGCGGAGAGCGCGAGCGCCGCGAGGCCGAACGCTGCGGTTGAGCCGTAGACGGGGAACGGTTTGAAGTCGATCAGCGCCTGGGGGGTGTCGGGACCGGCGACCAGGGAGACGGTCGCCTTCCCGATCTCCGCCGTCTTGGGGAAGATCCAATAGAGACCCCTCACGACGTTGGCCGCCGTCTCCGTCGACACGGCCGCGGCGATCTTCTCGCGCGCGGCGAGGATCGCGGCGAGAAAGAACATCGCGTACGTCGCCATTAGGGAGACGCCGGTCGACGACGTGACGACGCCGATCAGGAAGGCGAAGGCGAGCAGCGTGGCGACCATGAAGAGGATGACGAGCCCCGACAGCAGGAACTGCGGATGCCAGACGTGCGTCTTCCAAACCACGATCAGCCAGATCGTGCCGATCAGGTAGGCGAGGTTCGCGGCGGCGAGAAGCAGGCCGCCGGCGTACCGGGACAGCAGGAGCGGAACGCGGCCGACCGGCCGCGAGAGGTAGAGGTCGATCGTGCCTTTCTCCTGCAGTCGCGGGACGAGGTGCGCGGTCGCGAAGAGCGCGAGGAACGTTCCGACCGGGTAGAGAACGAACGAGAAGACCGACTCGAAGCCCATCACGATCTTCTCGATCCCGATGGGGTCCGCGCCCGTTTCCATCGGGCGCCCGAACAGCTTCGCCCCGGCCAGGGCGCCGTTGACGACGTCGAGGTTCACGCCCATCGCGAAGATGAGGATGAAGAGCGAGGACAGCGCGAAGTACGCGATCAGGACCCAGCGGGCCGCGGCCTCGCGGAAGACCTCCTGAACAGAGGCGGAAAAGGCCCTCACGACACGCCCTCCTTCGGATCCCCGCCGGCCTTGACGAGGTCGACGAAGACGTCCTCGAGACTGGACTTGACCGGCGAGAGCTCCTGGAGCCGGGCGCCGCCGGCGCGCAGCCGGTCGATGACGGCGTTGACCTGCTCGAGGTCCCTCGCGGTCAGGTCGAAGTGGCCGTTGACGCGGTCGATCGACGCGCCCGTCTCGCGCATCGCGGCGATCACGCGCTCGTCGACGCCGTCCGCGACCAGCCGGTAGCGCGGGCCCGTCGAGGTGAGCTCGTCGATGCGGCCCTCGGCCGCGATCTTCCCCGACCGCAGCACCGCGACGCGGCCGCAGGTGCGCTCGATCTCGGAGAGCAGGTGCGAGTTGAGCAGGATCGAGCGCCCGCGCGACGCCTCCTCCTGGAGGAGGTCGCGGATCTCGCGGCGCCCGACCGGGTCGACGCCGTCGGTCGGCTCGTCGAGCAGGAGCACGTCCGGCTCGTGAATCAGCGCGGCCGCGAGGCCCAGCCGCTGCGTCATGCCCTTCGAAAACTTCTTGACCCGCACGTCCGCCCACTGCGAGAGCCGCACCCGGGCGAGAAGCTCCGACGTCCGCTTCCGGAGCGTCGCGCCGTCCATCCCCGACATCTGGCCGAAGACCGACAGCGTCTGGCGGGCGGTCAGGTAGCCGGGGAACCGGTGGCCCTCGGGCAGGTAGCCGACCCGGCGGCGGCTCTCGGGATCGCTCGCGGGAAGGCCGCAGAGCCGGGCCGAGCCGCTCGTCGGGTGCGTCAGGCCCAGCAGGACCTTGACGATGGTGGTCTTGCCGGCGCCGTTAGGTCCCAGCAGGCCAAAGACTTCGCCCGGCTCGACCCGCAGGCTGACGCCGTCCAGCGCCGTGATCCGGCGAGACCCCGAGCCGTAGACCTTGCGAAGCTCTTCCGTCTGGATCGGTGCGCCCATGCTCATGGAAACGAAGACCCCGGCGGAATGTTCACCGTTCCGCCGGCTCCACCAGCGAAGCCCACGCATCCTCCAAGCCAACAGCCTGTCCGGACCGCCGCCGGCGCTCGGCACGCGCCGGTTGCCTCAAGATCGCCGACCCGCCGCCGCAGAGCCGGCCGCGGGAGGTGATGTCCGCGGGCCCGCGCGAACGATTCCGACTCCCGGTCCGCCGCTGGGCCCGAGGACTCAGCGCCGGCCGATCGTGACTC
>DASXAG010000010.1:0-7007 GCA_036406835.1 Thermoanaerobaculia bacterium | reverse complement strand
GATCTCGGCCCCGATCCCGCCGGTCCGGGTGGCCTCGTGCAGCAGGATGGCCTTGTTCGTCTTCGCGACCGACTCGAGCACGGTGGTCTCGTCGAGCGGGAAGAGCGTGCGGAGGTCGACGATCTCGACGTCGATGCCCTCGGCCTCGAGCGTCTTCGCCGCCTCGAGCGCGGTCCACACCATCGCGCCGTAGGTGATCACCGAGAGGTCGCGGCCCTCGCGCCGGACGGCGGCCTTGCCGATCGGCACGACCCAGTCGCCCGGGGGCAGCTCCTCCTTGATACGGCGGTAGAGAAACTTGTGCTCGAAGAAGAGGACGGGGTCGTCGTCGCGGATCGCCGCCTTGATGAGCCCCTTGGCGTCGTACGCGGTCGCCGGCTGCACGACCTTCAGGCCGGGCGTGTGCGCGAAGTAGGCCTCCGGGTTCTGCGAGTGGAACGGACCGCCGTGCACGCCGCCGCCGGACGGTCCGCGGATCACGAGCGGGACGCCCACGCCGGTGCGGTAGCGCGACTTGGCGGCGAAGTTCGTGATCATGTCGAACGCGCAGGAGATGAAGTCGATGAACTGCATCTCGGCGACCGGCCGCATGCCCATCATCGCGGCGCCGACGGCGGCGCCCACGATCGCGGTCTCCGCGATCGGCGTGTCGATGACGCGCTGCTCGCCGAACTCCTGGATCAGGCCGTCCGTCACCTTGAACGCGCCGCCGTAGACGCCGATGTCCTCGCCCAGCAGGAACACGCGTCCGTCGCGGGCCATCTCCTCGCGGAGGCCCTCGCGGATCGCGTCCACGTAGGTCGTCTGACCCTTCGAGGCCGGCGTGACGCCGTCGGCGCCGAGATGGGGAGCCGCGCCGCTCACGATTCCCTCCTGGCGGGAGCGCTCAAGGCTGTCTCTTCACGATCACGGGCTCGGTCTCGACGACGCCGCCGTTCGCGTACACGTTCTGGAGCGCGACCTCGGGAGCGGGCAGCGGGCTCTGCTCGGCGGCCTGGACCTCGCGGTCGACCTCCTGGCCGATGGCCTCGTCGAGCGCCGCGAGCCGCTCGGCGGTCGCGTCCCCCGACTCGATCAACACGCGGGCGTAGCGCTCGAGGGGGTCCTTCTGCCGCCACGCCTCGAGGTCCTCCTTCTTGACGTAGGCCTGCGCGTCGTGCTCGGCGTGCCCCTTCATCCGGTACGTCAGCGCCTCGATCAGCGTCGGGCCGCCGCCGGCGCGCGCGCGATCCACGGCGCGGCGCGACGCCGCGTAGACCGCCAGCACGTCGTTGCCGTCCACGGTCTCGCCCGGGATGCCGTAGGCGACGGCCTTGTCGGCGAGGGACTTCGCCGCGGTCTGCTTGTGGAACGGCGTCGAGTAGGCCCAGCCGTTGTTCTCCGCGATCACGACGAACGGCAGCTTCTGCACCGCGGCGAAGTTGAGGCCCTCGTGGAACGCGCCGGTCGAGGTTCCCCCGTCGCCGATCCAGGTCATCGTCACGAGGTCCTTCTTCTGCATGCGCGCGGCGAGGGCGATCCCGGACATCACCGGGATGAGCGCGCCGAGCATCGAGATGGGGGAGATCACCCCCCGCTCGGGCCTGCCGAAGTGGAGGTTGCAGTCCTTGCCGCCGGAGGGCGAGGTCGCCCGTGCCATGTACTGGGTGATCACGTCGCGGGGCGAGTAGCCCATGACCAGCACGACGCCGAGGTTGCGGATGAGCGGCCCCACGATGTCGCCCCTGGCGAGCGCGTACGCGCTCCCGATGGAGGTCGCCTCCTGGCCGAGGGAGCGGTAGAGGCCGCCGACGACCTTCCCCTGGCGGTAGAGGTTGACCAGCTTCTCCTCGACCACGCGGTTCAACCGCATGAATCGGTACAGCTCCAGCCTCTGTTCGCGGGTCAGCTCCGGCACCGTCACTCCGTCAGGGCTCCCAGAGTATATGAGGAGTCCGGACGGGCCCCGAGGTGACGGCGCTCATACACTTATGATCGTCCGGATGGAGCCGAGCGTTACGGTCGTGATCGCCTCCGAGCGGGTGAACACGCTGCTCGCGGCGTGCCTGAACTCCCTGCGGGACCAGGCGGAAGACGGCTGGCTGGAGGCCGTGGTGGCCTCGGCCGAGCCGCCGCCCAGGGGGGCCGTTCCGCCGCACCTCGAGGTCCGCTGGGCGCAGGCCGCGTCGCGCAATCCGGCGCGCCGGCGGAACCTCGCCGCCCGCGAGGCGCGCGGGGCGGCGCTCGCCTTTCTGGACGACGACGCCGAGGCGGAGCCGGGCTGGGCGGAGGCGGGGCTCGCGGCGCTTCGCGAGGCGGACGTCGCCGGCGGACCGGACCTGGGCCCGCGAGACGCGCCGTACGGAGAGCGGCTGTCGGATCTCCTGCTCGCGACGCCGTGGATCGGCAGCGGCGTCCCGGCGCACGAGTGGAACCCGCGGGGCGGCCCGGTCCGGTCGCCGCACGACGTCGCCCTCTGCAACCTCTTCGTGCGCCGCGAGACCTTCGAGCGCCTCGGCGGCTTCGACGAGAGCTTCGGCTACATCGGCGAGGACACCGACTTCGTGCGCCGCGCGATGGACTCGGGAGCCCGCGTCGTCCTCGATCCGCGCGTGCGCGTCCGACACCGGCGGCGCGCGTTTCCGGGTCCGTACCTCGCGCAGCGCTGGAGGTACCGCGTCAAGACCGGACGGCTGCTCGTCGAGCGGCCCGGCCTCCACGCGCGCGGCCGGGTGACGGCGCTGCTCGCCGCGGGCTTCGCCGTCTCGGCGGGCGCGGCGCTGTTCGGCGCCCGCTTCCTCGTCCCCGCCGCCGCGTGCTACGCGCTGCTGACCTGGGCCTGCGCAAGCCCGATCTGGAGGCGCGACCTCGCGCTCTTTCCGGCCGTGCCGTTCGCCTTCGCGGCGCACCACGCCACCTATTTCGCGGGCCTCCTCGCGGGGATCTCGCGCGGCGTCTTCTCGCGGCGTCCCCGCGTGCGCGTCGGCGACGTCGGGGCGTCGCGGTGAACAACCTCGAGCTCGCCGCCCACTGGGTCCGGGGCCGGGAGACGCTGCCGCGCTATCTGATCCTCGGCATGACGAACCTCTGCAACTCGAAGTGCGTGACGTGCTTCTACTGGGATCACCTCAACGTGAATCGCCACCTGGAGATGCGGCTCGAGGAGTACGACCGCGCGCTGGCGGACCTCGGATCGCTCTACTCGGTCGTGCTGACGGGAGGGGAGCCGACGCTCAACCGCGAGCTGCCGCAGATCACGAGGATCCTCTACCGCCGTCACGACGCGTCCAACGTGACGATGCCGACCAACGGCATCATCCCCGAGCAGGTCGAGGCGACCGTCGCGGGAGTCCTCGAGTCGAGAAAGGACGACCGGCAGACCTTCACGGTCGGCCTCTCGATGGACCATCTGGGCGAGAGGCACGACGTCATCCGCGGGGCTCCCGGCAACTTCGTCAAGCTCGTCGAGACCTACCGCCGTCTCGCGGCCCTGAAGCGAAACTCCCGCGGCCTGACGCTGAACGTCCAGACCGTGCTCGCGTCGTTCAACAAGGACGACCTCGCGGAGATCACCTCGTGGGTCGCGGCGAACTTCCCCGGGATCAACTTCCATTCCTTCGAGCTGCTGCGTCCGCCGTTCCCCGATCCCTCCATCCGGGCGCTGACGCCGGAGGAGTACGCGCAGGCGCTCCGGTTCCTGCGTCCCTACTGGGCGAGGTTCGGGAACTACAACCCGGTCCTCCGCAACCTCAAGATCGGCGCGCGCACGGCGGAGCTCGAGACGCTCGAGCAGGAGCGCATGGTTTATCCCTGCTACGCGGGGACGATCTCGGGCGTCCTCAACCCGGAGGGCACGGTCTCGCTCTGCGAGGTCCAGTGGGAGATCGGCAACATCCGCGACTTCGGATACTCGTTCCGCAAGGCGTGGTTCTCGGAGAAGGCGGTATCGATGCGCCGGCGGATCGCGAATCGCGAGTGCTGGTGCACGCACTCGTGCTTCATGACCTCGTCGCTCCCGTTCTCGGTCAGCGGCGCGGCGCACCTGCTCAAGTCGGCGGTGCTTCCCGCTCTCTAGCCGTCCCAGAGCGATTCACGGCCGGGCCCGCCCGCCGCCGGTGCTCGGCACGCGGCGCTCGGGAGCCAGGCGAGAGCGAACGGCTAGTCCGCCTCGCCGCCTTCGCCGATCTGCTGCGCGAGGTAGTTCTCGGCGCCGATGTCCTTGATCTGCTGGAGCTGTGCCTCGATCCAGTCGATGTGCTCCTCCTCGGAGACGAGGATGCGCTCGAAGAGCGCCCGCGAGCCGTTGTCGCCCTTTTCCGTGGCGAGGGCGATGCCCTTGTTGAGCCGCTTCACGGCGTCGAGCTCGAGCGCGTGGTCGAGCTTCATCATCTCGGGCACGGACTTGCCGACGTTGATCTTCATGTACTTCTGCATGTTGGGAATGCCGTCGAAGTAGAGGATCCGGTCCATCGCCTCCTGGGCGTGCTTCATCTCGCCGATGGACTCCTTCTCCGTGTGGTCGGCCAGCCGCATGTAGCGCCAGTTGCGCAGCATGCGGGCGTGGATGAAGTACTGGTTGATCGCGGTGAGCTCCGCCGAGAGGACCTCCTGCAGGAGCTTCAGGATCTCGGGATCGCCTTTCACGCGCACCTCCCCAAAACGGTTGAGGGAGGGCATCTTATCGTCCGGGGAGCGCCGAGGTATCCTTTCCGGATGAGCGAGAAGGATCCGCTGGTCCCCGAGGGCGTCGCGGCGGGCCGCGCGCGCTGGAAGAAGGCCTCCGAGAAGGCGTTCGGCAGGACGCCGCCCTGGAAGGGCGACTGGACCACGGTCTCGGGCGCGCCGGTCGAGCCTCTCGCCGGGCCCGACAGCCAGCCCGGCTTCGACTTCGAGCGCGACCTGGGCTGGCCGGGGGAGTACCCCTTCACCCGCGGCGTCCAGGCCACCGGGTACCGCGGCAAGCTCTGGACGATGCGCCAGTTCGCGGGCTACGGCACCGCGAAGCAGACCAACCAGCGCTTCCACTATCTCCTTGAGCACGGGCAGACGGGCCTCTCGACCGCGTTTCACCTGCCCACGCTGTACGGCTACGACTCCGATCACGAGATGTCCCGCGGCGAGGTCGGCAAGTGCGGCGTCGCCATCGACTCGCTTCGCGACATGGAGACGCTGTTCGACGGGATCGACCTCGGCCAGGTCACCACGTCGATGACGATCAACTCGACCGCCGCGATCGCGCTCGCGATGTACCTCGCCGTCGCGGAGAAGCACGGGACGTCCTGGGACCGCGTCGGCGGCACCCTCCAGAACGACATCCTCAAGGAGTACATCGCGCAGAAGGAGTACATCTTCCCGCCGCGGCCGTCGATGCGGCTGGTCACGGACCAGTTCGCGTTCTGCGCGAAGCACGTGCCGAAGTGGAACACGATCTCGATCTCGGGGTACCACATCCGCGAGGCCGGCTCGACGGCGCTCCAGGAGCTCGCGTTCACGCTGCGCGACGGCGTCGAGTACGTCCAGTACGGCATCGACGCGGGCCTGCCGGTCGACGAGTTCGCGCCGCGCCTCTCCTTCTTCTTCAACTCCCACAACGACTTCTTCGAGGAGATCGCCAAGTTCCGCGCCGCGCGCCGCATCTGGGCCAAGACGATGCGCGAGCGCTTCCACGCGAAGGACCCGCGCTCCTGGATGTGCCGCTTCCACACCCAGACCGCGGGCTGCTCGCTCACCGCCCAGCAGCCCTACAACAACGTCGTCCGCACGGCCGTCCAGGCGCTGGCAGGGGTCCTCGGCGGAACGAACTCGCTCCACACGAACTCGCTGGACGAGACGCTCGCGCTGCCGACGGACTTCGCCGTCAAGCTCGCGCTCCGGACCCAGCAGGTCATCGCGCACGAGTCCGGCGTCGCCAACACGATCGACCCGCTGGCCGGCTCCTACTTCGTCGAGGACCTTACGACGAAGATGGAGCGCGGCTGCTTCGACTACTTCCGCCGGATCGACGAGCTCGGCGGCATGGTCGAGGCGATCGAGGCGGGGTTCCCGCAGCGGGAGATCATGGATGCCGCCTACGCCTACCAGCGCGCGCTCGACACGAACGAGAAGATCGTGGTCGGCGTCAACGACTTCGTCGAGGAGAACGAGGCGCCGATCGAGACGCTCTACATCGACGAGTCGGTGGAGTCGGAGCAGAAGCACGCGGTCGCGGAGCTCCGGCGGACCCGCGACGGCAAGGCCGTGACGTCGGCGCTCGCGGCGCTGCGCCAGGCGTGCCGCAGCGGGGAGAACGTCATGCCGCCGCTGATCGACGCCGTGAAGACCTACGCGACCGTGGGCGAGGTCTCCGACGTCATGCGCGAGGTCTTCGCGACGTACGAGGAGCCGGCGGTCTTCTAGGCCGGGGCGCCCGTCGAAACTCGAGCGGCGTCTTCCCCGTCCAGCGCCTGAAGGCGCGGTGGAAGGCCGCGGGCTCGGAGAAGCCGAGGAGGTATCCGACCTCCCCGACCGAGAGCCGGGACTCCGCGAGGTAGCCCTCCGCGGCTTCGCGCCGCACGCCGTCGAGGACGTCCTGGTACGACGTGCCCTCCTCCTCGAGGCGCCGCTGGAGCGTGCGCGGGCTCGTGCCGACCCGCCGCGACACGCTCGCCAGGTCGACGGGACCGCCGGGCATCACGCCGGCCAGGGCTCGACGCAGCTGCGCCGTGACGCTGGCATCCGACCCGAGGAGCGCCATCCGCTCGTCCGCCTGCTGCGCGAGCAGGGCGTGGAGCCGCGAGTCGCGGCGCCGCAGGGGAAGTCGCCAGGACGAGCGCGGCACCGCGAGCGCGTCGCTCTCGGCGCCGGAGCGGACGGGGCAACCGAGGACGCGCTCGAAGTCGCTCGGGTCGTCGGGCCGGTGACGGAACTGCAGGGAAGCGGCGCGAAACGCGCCGTCCGCCTCCTGGCGGAAGTCGAGGACGGCGAGCGCGAGCGTGAACTCGGCGGTGAAGGGATTGGTCGGCGCGAGCCGGACGACGATGGGATCCCTC
>DASXAG010000009.1:0-71078 GCA_036406835.1 Thermoanaerobaculia bacterium | reverse complement strand
GCCGTTCTGGTAGAAGTCCACCTTCGTGACGGTGCCGTCGGAGTCGGCCGCCGTGGCGTTGATCGTGATGTTCGCCGGCGAGGTGAACTGCGCGTTGTTCGCCGGCGAGGTGATGCTGACCGTCGGCTTCGCGTTCACCGTAACCGAGACCGGCGTGGAGGTGCCCGTGACCCCGCCGTTGTCGGTGGCGACGGCCGTGAGGCTGTAGGTCCCGGTCGTCACGTTGGTCCAGTTGAAGCTGTACGGGCTGGTGTTGTCGGTGCCCAGCAGCGTCGCGCCGTTGTAGAAGTCGACCTTCGTGACGGTCCCGTCCGTGTCCGACGCGGTCGCGTTGATCGTGATGCTGGCGGGAGGCGTGAACACCGTCCCGTTCGCCGGCGAGGTGATGCTGACCGTCGGCGGGCTGTTGGACACGCCCGCGACCGAGACGTTGTCGAAGACGTCGGAGCCCCCGACGGCGTTGTTGTGGCTGGTCACCGCCATGCCGACGTACACGTTGGCGGGCAACGCGATGGTGACGGACCCGACGAGCGTCCACGTCGTGCCGTCCGGCGAGGAGTATCCGAAGAACGTGTTGCCCGTGCGCGTGACCCGCACCCAGTAGGGAGTGCCGACCCAGCGGCCGTCCGAGGTATCGGTCGCGCCGCCCGTGACCGTTCGGCGCTGGAACGTCAGCCCGTGGCCCGACGTCAGGAGCATCGCGGCATTGCGGGCGTTGGCGGCCACGCCCTCGCGGATCATCACGCCGCCCTTGGCCCAGACGTCCGTCGGCTGGATGCCCGCGACCCGGGCCGTGATGGTCACGTCGCCCGAGATCGGCTGATAGGCGAAGTGGAACTGGTCCGAGTTGCCCTGGATGTCGGCGCCTCCGCCGGTGACCGAGAAGATGCCGTCGTTGTACAGCGCGCTGCCGGGCTGGCCTGGGCCTCCGATGTCCTGGTCGACCCACGGCGGAGGCAGCGAGCTGCCGGTGGCGTAGTTCGCGGTGTAGGTCGTGTCGGTGGTTCCGACGGTGACCGTGTGGCTCGCGGCGCCGCCGTCCGACCACGAGGTGAACGTGTTGACGCCCTGCGGCGACGGCGCGATGAGTCCGATCTGACCGGCGACGATGACCTGCTTCACGAACGGCGTCGTGCCCGTCGTGGTCCCCGCCGACAGCTGCAGTCCGGACGGAACCGACTGCATGTTGAAGTTGACGACCTGCGGCTGGATGTTGACGCTCGTCGTGCCCTGCAGACCGCTGCCGTCGGTCGCCGTCAGCTGGATCTCGAGGTACGACGGGTACTCGTGGTCCGGCGCGGGGAAGCTGCCGCTCGCGACGCCCGTGAACGTCTGGTAGAGGTGCGTGTGGCAGTTGGACGGGCAGTGGTGGATGATGACCGACCAGGAGAGCGCGCTCGGCGGGAGCGAGCCCTGCTCGGGATCGACCGCGGATCCGGAGAAGTTGATCGTGTCGCCGACCTTCCACGTGAGCGTCGGCGCGGGCGTCGCGATCGACGGGGAAGGCGCGCTGTTGTTGGGCGAGATCAGGATCGGGTTGCTGAGGCTGCTCGCCCCGTGGTTGTCGGTGACCTTCAGGCGCACCGTGACGTTCCCGCCCACGGTGTACGTCCACGTGGGATTCGGGTCCGTCGAGTCGTCGTACTGGCCGTCGCCGTCGAGGTCCCACGCATAGGTGATCGTGTCGCCGGATTGCGCGGGCGCGGAGCCGGCGCTCGAGAAGGTGACGGTCAGCGGCAGCGGACCACCGAGCGGGCTGGCCGAGGCGACGGCGATCGGACCGTACTCGACGCGCCAGATCTTCCCGCCGTCGAAGTCGGCGTAGTAGACGTTGCCGTCCGGACCGATCTGGAGGTCGACGGGCCCCTGCGCGCCCGACGCGAAGCCGATGACGTTCTGGGGATTCGGGTCGCCGCCGGCGCCGGGCAGCATGACCCACATGCAGCGGCGCGAATAGTCCGCGAAGAAGAGCGCGTTGGTGTAGCTCGCGGGGTAGCCGCTCGCGCCTCCGTAGAACGCCATGCCCGAGATCGAGGAGCTGCCCGTGGGGCAGCCGTCGCCCGCGGCGACCGACGAGCCGTGGTTGTAGGTGAAGTACGGCGCGATCGTCTGCGCCTGCGTCGGGCAGATGTTCAAACCGGTGTACTGCGGGCTGTTGCCCTCGAAGCACGGCCAGCCGAAGTTGCGGGCCACCGAGTGGTCCGGAATGCGGTTGATCTCCTCCCAGGTGTTCCAGCCGACGTCGCCGAGCCAGACGTCGTTCGTGCCGGGCTTGATGGTCAGCCGGAAGGGATTCCGCAGACCGTAGGCGATGATGCGCCGCTCGTTCAGGTCGCTGCTGCCGATCATCGGGTTGCCCGGGGCCGCGAGGCCGGTCGCGGGATCGAGTCGGAGAACCGAGCCGCCCAGCACGCGCGGCTCCCCCGCGGTGCGGCGCGGGCTCTGCGAGCGCAGCGCGCCGCCCTCGGCCGTCGGCTTGGTCTCGGGGTTGGTGGAGGGGAACGGCGGGTCGCCGCACGGGTTGGCCGGCGTCACCGGAGGCGTCCCCTGGGTCCCGCCGAATTGTCCCCAGTCGGCGTTGTCGAAGCTCGCGCCCTCGCCGCCGCTCAGGTAGAGCATGCCGTCGGCGCCGAACGCCATGGAGCCGACCGAGTGACTGGGGTACTGCTGGCACCAGTCCTCGATGAAGTTCTGCTCGCTGGCCGTCCAGTCGGATCCGACCGCGGTGAGACGCGAGAGGTGTCCCTGCACGACGCAGCCGTCCGTGGTGGCGCCGGGAGGAGTGGGGCAGGGATCGGAGGTGGGATCGCCGCCGTTCGCCACCCACCGGGGCGCGGTGCCGCCGGGGATCGCGTTGTAGGCGTAGAGGACGTAGATGTAGTGGTTCGTCGTGAAGTTGGGATCGATCGCGAGACCGAGGAAGCCGCGGTCCCAGAAGTTGTACGTCTTGACGCGCAGGTCCGCGACGATGGTCGGGGTCGTGGACGTCAGGCTGTCGAATTTCTTGATGAGGCCGCTCTTCTCGGCGACGATGATGCTGCCGTCGGGGAGGAAGCGCACCGCCGTCGGGTTCACGAGACCGCTGAAGACCTGGACCTCGTGGAAGGACGTCTGGTGGTAGGTCGTCTGCGCCGGGACGGACGCCGCCGCCGCGAGAGCGACGAGAACGATCAGCCCGCGGGCAACCCTACGAAAACGCGAGCCCTGGCCAGTCTCCACGATCCCTCCTCCCGGGCGAATTCTTCCTCAGTGTGGGAGAAGTATTTCGCCCACTGGTCGAAAGATCAAGGACCTGCCCGGTTGGACAGGTCCTCTAGGAGCTCCTGGCAAGTGCCGGCGGCAGAACCGGTTATCCCGGGGATCTCGTCATTGCAGGGAGAACGTCTTCGTCAGGAACACCGCCATCTGGCCCCGGGTGTTGGGGTCGTCCGGGCAGTAGCGCAGCGGGTTGAGCCCGCAGCCGCCCGTGATGCCGCGGTTGTAGAGGTCCTCGATCCACGCGATCGAGAAGTAGTCGATCGGCACGTCCGCGAAGATTCCCACCGCCGGCGGCGGCACGTAGCCCGATCCGAGCAGGGTCTTCAGCAGGAAGACCGCCATCTGCCCGCGGGTGACGGGGTCGTTCGGGCAATAGAGGTTGGGCTCGCAGCCGCCGGTGATGCCCAGCGACGCGAGCTCCTCGATCCAGTCCGCGGCGAAGTCGCCGGGCTGCACGTCGGCGAAGACCAGCCCGGTCGCGGGCGGCGGGACGTGGTCCGAGCCGAACTTGGATTTGAGCAGGAACACCGCCATCTCCGCGCGGGTGTTGGGATTGTCGGGGCAGAAGTTGCCGTTCCCGCAACCGACCGTGATCTCGTGGCGCGCGATCGTGACGATGAAGTCGTGGAAGTCCTGCCCCGGCGGCACGTCGAGGAAGTCGACCTGCACGTTGGCCGTTCCGGGAAGGGAGGCGCAGCTCTCGGCCGATTCGACGACCGAGAGGGTCATCGTCGTGCCGGGCGGGCCCGCGTCGAAGGTGATGGCGTTGGTTCCCTGGCCGCCCGTGATCGTGCCTCCCGCCAGCGTCCACGAATACGTGGAGCCCGAGTGGAACGGAACCGACGCCGTGATTCCCGTGGCTCCCACGGCGACCCAGGTCGCGACCGTGATGGTCGGAGCGGTCGACGCGCCGATGACGGTCGTCGCGGTCGCGGAGTTGTTGCCGGGGTTCGCGTCCGCGACCGACGAGTTGACCGTCGCCGAGTTGGTGGCGGAGCCGCTTCCGGCCTGCGGCGTGATGACGATCGTGATCGGCGGCGCCTGGACCACGTCGAGAAACGGCTTCGTGCACGTGACCGTGGTGGTGCCGGAGCACGACCAGCCGCTCCCCGTCGCGCTGACGAGCGTCGCCCCGGCCGGCAGCGTGTCCGTCATCGTGACGGAGTTGGCGCGCGAGAGGCCCGCGTTCGTGACCGTCAGCGTGTAGGTGACGTTCTGGCCGTCGCAGACGCCGCCGGGAGCCGCCATCTGGAGCGACAGGTCGGCGCGAACCTGGTAGGTCGCGGTGAGCGTGATGGGATTGGCCGGGGCCGTGATCGTGTGGCTCTCCGCGCCCCCGTCGGACCACGACGCGAACTCCTGGATGGCCGGGTAGAAGCCCTGCGGCGATAGCGCGTCGAGACCGGTCGCCGAGTTGATGATTACGGTCTTGACGTAGGGCGTCGTCGCGGACGTCGTGCCGGCGTTGAGGATCAGGCCCGAAGGCACCGACTGCAGCGTCAGGTCGACCGTCTGCGGCTGGATGTTGACGCTCGCGGTGCCGACGAGGCCGTCGCTGTCGGTCGCGTTCAACTGGATCTCGAGGTACGACGGGTACTCGTGGTCCGGCGCCGGGAAGCTGCCGCTCGCGACGCCGTCGAAGGTCTGGTAGATGTGCGTGTGGCAGTTGGACGGACAGTGGTGGATGATGACCGTCCACGACAGATCGGCGGGCGGCAGCGTCCCTTCCTGCGGATCGACGGCCTGTCCCGAGAAGTTGATGATGTCGCCGACCTTCCACGTCAGCGTCGAGGGGGGCGTCAGGATCGTCGCGACCGGGTTGTTGACGCCGACCTGGATCTCGATCGGGTCGCTGATCGCGGAGCCGCCCCGCTGGTCGGTCACCTTGAGCCGGACCTCGTAGGTGCCGTTGGCCGTGTAGGTGTACGAGGGTGTCGGCGAGGTCGAGTCGTCGTAGTTGCCGTCGCCGTCGAGGTCCCACGCGTAGGTCAGCGTGTCGCCGGGCTGGGCGGGCACGGAGCCGGTGCCGTCGAAGGTCACGGTGAGAGGCGCGCTTCCGGTCGTCGGGCTCGTCGCGACGGCGACCGCCGCCAGACCGTAGTGGATCCGAAGGATCCGTCCGCCGTCGTAATCGGTGTAGTAGACGTTGCCGTCGGGCCCCATCTGCAGGTCGACCGGTCCGGCGGCGTTCGCGGCGAAGGGCAGGATGTTGGTCGGATCCGGATCGCCGCCGCCGCCCGGGAGCATCACCCACATGCAGCGGCGGGTGTAGTCCGACAGGAAGAGCGCGTTGGTGTAGTTGCTCGGATAGTTGCTGGCGCCGGCATAGAAGGCCAGGCCGCCGATCGCCGAGCTGCCCACCGAGCAGCCGTCGCCCAGCACGACGGAGTCGCCGTGGTTGTATTCGAAATAGGGGGGCGTCGTGAGGTCCTGGGTGGGACAGATGTTGAGGCCCGTGTAACCGGGCGAGTCGGGTCCTTCGAAACAGGGCCAGCCGTAGTTGCGGGCCACCGTGATGTCGGGAATCCGATTCAGCTCCTCCCAGGTGTTCCAGCCCACGTCGGCCACCCAGACGTCGTTGGTCCCGGGCTTGACGATCATGCGGAAGGGATTGCGGAAGCCGTAGCCGATGATGCGCTGCTCGTTGGGATCGCTGCTGCCGCCCATCGGGTTGCCGGGAGCGGCGAGGCCGGTCGCCGGGTCGAGCCGCAGGACCGAGCCGTTCAGGACGCGCGGCTCGCCGGCCGTGCGGCGCGGGCTCTGCGCGCGCAGCGCTCCGCCCTCGGCCGTCGGCTTGCTCTGCGGGGTGCCGATCGGGAACGGCGGGTCGCCGCAGGGGTTGGCCGGCGTGATGTAGGGCGGTGAGCCCGACGTGCCGCCGTACTGTCCCCAGTCGTAGTTGTCGAAGTTCGATCCCTCGCCCGCGCTCATGTAGAGCATCCCGTCGGCGCCGAAGGCGAGCGCGCCGACCGAGTGGCTCGGGAACTGCTGGCACCAGTCCTCGATCAGGACCTGCTCGCTCGCGGTCCAGTCGGCGCCCACCGCCGTCAGCCGAGACAGGTGCCCGCTGATCACGCAGCCGTCGGTCGTCGCCCCGGGCGGCGTGGGGCAGGGGTCCGACGTGCCGTCGCCCGGTCCCCAGCGCGGCGGGGTGCCGCCGATCGCGGCGTCGTTCGAGTAGGAGACGTAGATGTAGTTGTTCGTGGCGAAGTTGGGGTCGACGGCGAGGCCGAGCAGCCCGCGGTCCCAGAAGTTGTGGACCTTGACGCGCAGGTCCGCCACGACGGTGGGCGTGTTCGTGTTGATGTCGGGGAAGACCTTGATCAACCCGCTCTTCTCGACGACGATCACCCTGCCGTCGGGCAGGAAGCGCAGCGTGGTCGGGTTGACGAGCCCGCTGAAGACGACCTGCTCGCTGAACCCGGGCTGCTTGAAATCGGTCGCCAGGACCGCGGAGACCGTGACCGCCCCCAGGATCGACGCCGCCGAGAGGGCGCGGGCGAAGCGCCGCCGGCGGATCAAAGAATTCGGCTTCAACGCACCAGCCTCCCGCCGGTCCGGCTCAAGTCGGAACCTCTGTCCGTGTGCTTCCGAAGGTTATCAGGGGGCACGGGCACAACCACAAGCAAGACTGATACCCGTCAGATATTCCCGGGGCCACTAGAAGGAACGCGCGAATCGGGCCCGGGTTTACAGGGTTCCTGCGCTTTTCCCGCCGAGGCTCGCGGCTAAGAGCGGCATTAAGGATGCTGGCCTCGCGGCCAGGATTTCTCGAGACGATCGTGCTCGAGGCGGGTTCGGCTACTCGAGCGAGAACGTCAGCGTGAGGAAGACCGCCATCTGGCCGCGCGTGTTGGGATCGTCCGGGCAGTAGCGCAGCGGGTCGAGCCCGCAGCCGCCCGTGATGCCGCGGTTGTAGAGGTCCTCGATCCACGCGATCGAGAAGTAGTCGATCGGTACGTCCGCGAAGATGCCCGCCGGCGGCGGCGGCACGTAGCCCGAGCCGAGCAGCGTCTTCAGGAGGAAGACCGCCATCTGCCCGCGCGTGACGGGGTCGTTCGGGCAGTAGAGGTTGGGCTCGCAGCCGCCGGTGATGCCCAGCGACGCGAGCTCCTCGATCCAGTCCGCGGCGAAGTCGCCGGGCTGCACGTCGGCGAAGACCGTCCCGGTCGCGGGCGGCGGAACGTGGTCCGAGCCGAACTTGGCCTTGAGCAGGAACACGGCCATCTCCGCGCGGGTGTTGGGATTGTCGGGGCAGAAGTCGCCGTCCCCGCAACCGACCGTGATCTCGTGGCGCGCGATCGTGTCGATGAAGTCGTGGAACGGATGCGACGTCGGCACGTCGAGGAAGTCGACCTGGACCTTCGCGTCGGTCGCGGGCGACACGCAGCCGGTGTTGGACTCGGTGACCTGCAGGTCCATGGTCGTTCCGGCGGGGCCCGCGTCGAAGGTGATCTGCTCGGTGCCCTGGCCGGCCGTGATGGTGCCGCCGGTGAGCGTCCAGGAGTACGTCGAGCCCGCATGGAGCGGAACGGACGCCGTGATCCCGATCGCGCCGGGTTGGACCGAGAGAGGCGCCGTCAGCACCGGGGCCGAGACCGGCGTGCCGACCATGACGGTGGCGCTGCCGGTTCCGACCGACGCGCAGTTCACGTCGGAGATCGCGGTCACCGTGTAGATCGTCGTGGTGACGGGACTGACCAGGCGCGTGGCGGGCGACGCGGCGACGCCGGACTGAACGATCCCGTCGGACCACGTCACCGTCCACGGCGCCGCTCCGGTCAGCGCCGCCTGGATCGTGGTCGAGGAGCCGAGGCAGATCGCCGCGTCTCCCGAGACGACCGCCGTCGGCAACGCGTTGACCGTGGTGTTGGCGGAGGCGGCGTTGTTGCCCGCGGCGGGATCGTTCGTCGCCGACGTGACGGAGACCGCGTTCGTGGCGATCCCGCCCGCGGCGGGCGCGTTCACGGAGACCGTGATCGGCGGCGCGGCGCCGACCGCGAGGGCGGGCCGCGTGCACGCGATCGTGGTGGTTCCCGAGCAGCTCCAGCCCGTGCCGGAGGCCGACACGAGCGAGGCGCCCGCGGGGATCGCGTCGGTGACCGAGACCGAGGCGGCGTCGGAGGGACCCGCGTTCGAGACGTTGAGCGTGTACGCGATCGGCGCGCCGGCGCACACGGAGGCGGGCGCGGTCTGGGAGATGGAGAGGTCCGCGACCGCGAAGACGTTCGAGAGGACGGAGGCGGAGTTGTTCGCCGGGACCGCGTCGGCCGTGGAGGACGCGATCGTCGCGGAGTCGGTCAGCTGTCCCGCGGCGGACGGCGTCGTCACGACGATCGACACCGGCGCCGCGGCGGCGACGCCGAGCGACGGCATCGTGCACGTCACCGTCGTCGTCCCGGAGCAGGCCCAGCCCGTGCCGGAGGCCGAGACGAAGGTCACGCCCGCGGGCAGCGTGTCGGTCAGCGTCAGGGAGTTGGCCTGCGACGGCCCCGCGTTCGCGACCGAGAGCGTGTACGTCAGCGTCGCGCCCGCACCGACCGGCTCCGGCAGAGCCTGGAGGCCGACCGAGAGGTCCGCGTGGGTCACGAAGGTCGCCGTGTACGTCACGGGATCCGTTCCGGCCACGACCGTGTGGCTCTGGGCGCCGGCGTCGGACCACGAGGCGAAGTCGTACACGTTGGGGAAGGAGCCCTGCGGCGACGGCGCGTCGAGGCCGGTCTGCCCGTTGACGATCACCGTCTTCACGAACGGCGCCGCCGCGGTCGTCGTCCCCGCCGTGAGCTGCAGACCCGTGGGCACCGACTGGAGCGTCAGGTCGACCGTCTCCGGACTGACGTTCACGCTCGCCGTTCCCTGCAGCCCCCCGCTGTCGGTCGCCGTCAGCTGGATCTCGAGGTACGACGGGTACTCGTGGTCCGGCGCGGCGAAGCTGCCGCTCGCGACGCCGGCAAACGTCTGGTAGAGGTGCGTGTGGCAGTTCGACGGGCAGTGGTGGATGATCACCGCCCAGCTCAGCGCGCTCGCGGGGAGCGCGCCGTCCTGCGGATCCGTCGCGTGGCCCGAGAAGGCGATCGTGTCGCCGACCTTCCACGTCAGCGTCGGCGCCGGCGTGTCGACCGTGGCCGACGGCGCGTTGGATGCGCCCGTGACCGTCACGCTGTCGAAGACGTCGGTCCCGGTGACGCCGTTCGCGTGGCTCGTCACCGGCAGGCCGACGAAGACCGCGCTCGCCATCGGGATGTCGACGCTGTCCACCAGCGTCCAGGTCACGCCGTCCGGAGAGGAGTAACCGGAGAACGTGTCGCCGGTCCGCGTGATCCGGACCCAGTACGGCGCGAACACCCAGGAGCCCGACGTGGTGTCGGTGTCGCCGCCGGTGACCGTGCGGCGCTGGAACACCAGACCGTTGCCCGACGACAGGATCATCATGGCGTGGCGTGAGTTCGGCGCCAGCGTCTCGCGGATCATCACGCCGCCCTTGGCCCAGGCGTCCGTGGGCTGGATGCTCGACACCAGCGCGGTCACGCTGATGTCGCCCGACCGCGGCTGGTAGACGTAGTGGAACTGGTCCGAGTCTCCCTCGATGTCCGAGCCCCCGCCGTTGACGGTGAACTCGCCGTTCGAATACTGCGCGCTGCCCGCGACGCCGACCTCGCCGATGTCCTGGTCGAGCCACGGCGGAGGCAGACCGCCGCCGGCGAGCGTGTACGTCGCGGAATACGCGGCCGAGCCGGCGGGCGCGATGATGACGTGGCTCGGGTTGCCGCCGTCCGACCACGAGGTGAAGTCGTAGCCGGCCTGCGCGGTCGGCGCGCTGACGGCGTTGGTCGAGGCGACGATCGCGGTCCGGTCGAACGGCGTGAGCCCCGTCATCGAGCCCACCGACAGCTGCAACCCCGAGGGCGTCGTGTCGAACGACAGGGTCACGGTCTGCGGCGCGATCGTCACGTTGGTCGTGCCGGAGAGGTTCAGGCTGTCGAACGCCGTCAGCTGGATCTCGAGCGTGGCCGGGTACTCCGTGTCCGGAGCCGGGAACGAGCCGGAGGCGACGCCGTCGAAGGTCCGGTACACCGTGTCGCAACCGACGGGGCAGGTGTGGAGGATCACCTGCCAGTGCAGCGCGCTCGGCGGGAGGATGCCGTCCTCGGTGTCGGTGGCCGAGCCCGAGAAGGCGATCGTGTCGCCGGCCTGCCAGGTCAGGGACGCCGGCGGCGTCAGGATCGTCGGTACCGGCGGGTCGTTGCCGATCTCCACCTCGATCGGCGCGCTGACGGAGACGGCGCCGCGCTGGTCGGTGACCTGGACGCGGACCTCGAACGTCCCGAGCGAGTTGTACTGGAAGCTCGGCGTCGCCGAGGTGGAGTCGTCGAACTGGCCGTCGCCGTCCAGGTCCCAGGCGTAGCTGAGCGTGTCTCCCGCGACCGCCGGGATCGATCCCGTGGCGTCGAAGCTGACCGTCAGCCCGACGGTCCCCTCGGTCGGGCTCGTCGCGACGGCGATCGCCTGGAGGCCGTACTCGACCCTGCGGATCTGGCCGTTGTTGAAGTCGACCCAGTACAGCTTGCCGTCCGGGCCGGTCCGCATGTCGACCGGGCCGGCGCCGGCGCCCGAGGCGAACGCGAGGCGCGTCGCCGGGTCCGGCGTGCCCGTGCCGTCGGGGAACATGACCCAGATGCACCGGCGCGAGTAGTCCGAGAAGAACAACGCGCCGTTGTACGCGGCCGGATAGTTGTTGCCGCCCTCCGAGAAGGCCATGCCCGCGATGGAGGAGCTTCCCGTCGAGCAGCCGTCGCCCGGCACGACGGAGGCGCCGTGGTTGTAGGTGTAGAGCGGCGCGGTCGTCTGGGCCTGCGGCGGGCAGATGGTGAGCCCCGTGTACTGCGCCGCGTTGCCCTCGTAGCAGGGCCAGCCGAAGTTGAGCGCGACCGAGATGTCCGGCAGCCGGTTGATCTCCTCCCACGTGCTCCAGCCGACGTCCGCGACGTAGACGTCGTTGGTCCCGGGCTTCACGATCATCCGGAAGGGATTGCGGAAGCCGTACCCGACGATGCGGCGCTCGTTGGCGTCGGTGCTCGAGAAGAGCGGGTTGTCCGGCGGCGCGTCGCCCGTGGCCGGGTCGATGCGGAGGAGCGCGCCGTTCAGGACGCGCGGCTGGCCGGCCGTGCGGAGGTGGCTCTGGCTGCGCAGCGCGCCGCCCTCGGCGGTCGGCTTGGTCTGCGGCGTGCCGACGGGGAAGGGCGGGTCGCCGCACGGGTTCGCGGGAGTCACGAAGGGCGGCGAGCCCGACGTGCCGCCGAACTGTCCCCAGTCGGCGTTGTCGAAGCTCGCGCCGTCGCCGCCGGTCAGGTACATCATCCCGTCGGCGCCGAACGCGATCGACCCGACCGAGTGGCTCGGGAACTGCTGGCACCAGTCCTCGAGCAGCACGTGCTCGCTCGCGGTCCAGTCGTTGCCGACGGCGACCAGCCGCGACAGGTGGCCGCTGATGACGCAGCCGTCCGTGGTCGGGCCGGGCGGAGTCGGACACGGGTCCGACGTCCCGTCGCCGGGTCCCCAGCGGGGCGGTGTTCCGCCGATCGCGGCGTCGTGCGAGTACAGGACGTAGATGTAGTGGTTCGTCGCGAAATTCGGGTCGAGCTCGAGGCCCAGGAGTCCCCGATCCCAGAAGTTGTGGACCTCCGTTCGGAGGTCGGCGACGACCGTGTACGTGTTCGTGTGGATGTCGGGGAAGACCTTGATGAGGCCGCTCTTCTCCGCGACGAGCACGCGCCCGTCGGGGAGGAAGCGAAGCGTGGTCGGATTCGTCAGGCCGGTGAACACCACCGTCTCGCCGAACCCGGGCTGTTTGTAGCCGGTCGCCAGGAGCGTGGAGGACACGCAGAGAACCGCGGCGATCGCGGCGAAATACGGGCCCTTCCGTCGGAGCAATGAAGTGGGACGCATCAAGGCGAGCCCCCGGCGGGTTCGATTCAGGCGGAACCCATCACTTTTCCGTTAGGCGGACGAGTATCGGGCACGCTGTCCGAAAGCGCAAGCGAAACCTGTACGACCGAGCAGCACCAACGGTTTACGCGCCCGGGCTTCAGGGCAGCCCCATCGCTTTCGTCAGGAACACGGCCATTTCTCCCCGGGTGTTGGGCCGTTCGGGACAGTACAGCGGCGGGGAGACCCGGCAGCCGCCGGTGATCGCCCGGGCGGCGAGGTCCTCGATCCAGTCCGCCGCGAAGTCGCCCGGCGCGACGTCGTCGAACACGCCGCCGGTCGCCGGCGGCGGCGCGTAGCCGTCGCCGAGCGCGGTCTTCAGCAGGAAGACGGCCATCTCGGCCCGCGTCACGGGGTCGTCGGGACAGTACTTCCCGCCGCCGCAACCCGCCGTGATCCCGCGGCCGGCGAGGTCCTCGATCCAGTCCGCCGCGAACGCGTTGGCCGGGACGTCCACGAACAGCGTGCCCGTCGCGGGCGGCGGAGCGTAATTCGCCCCGAGCCTGCTCTTGAGCAGGAAGACCGCCATCTGCGCGCGGGTGATCGTCGCGTCGGGGCAGTAGCTCCCGCCGCCGCAGCCGACGGAGACGCCGTCGTCGGCGACGGTCATGACGAAGTCGTAGAACGGGTGACCCGGCGGGACGTCGTCGAAGTCGAGCAGCGTGACCGCGAGCGTGGCCGAGCGCGCGGGCAACGTCAGCGACAGCGCGCCCGCGGAGGGCAGGACGGCGCCCGCGGACGCGTACCGGTTCGCCGGGTCGAAGCGCCAGAGGCGCGAGCGCCAGTGAAGCGGCGAGGCGGAGCCGACGTCGACGTCGAGGCTCGTCGTCGCCTTGTTGAAGAGGAGGAGGAAGAGGCGCGTGCCCGCGCCGGCCACGGCGTAGGCGCCGAGCTGGTCCACGTCCGCGCTGACGGCCCGCACGGAATCGCCCGCCACGGACGATCCCGCGCCGTCGTAGTCGCGGTAGACGCGGAACGCGTCCTCGACGCGCGTGTCGGGCGCGGGCGAGACCCAGCGCGTGGCCACGTCCACGCCCTCGCGTCCGAAGATCGCGAGCACCTCCGCCTGCGCGAGCGCCGAGCTCGGCCCGTCGTCGTTGCCCCAGTTGTATTCGGTGATCGCGAGCTTCGTCCCCGGATAGCGCTGCGCGATCCACGCCTTCATCCGCGGGATGAGCTTCACGATCCCGCCGCAGCAGTCGCCGATCCACGACTCGTCGACGTAGTCCGGGTCGTAGAGCGACTTGAGCGAGCGCAGCCGCAGCGCGGAGGTGGCCGGAGACTCGTCGTCCGACAGCGCGACGCCGTTTCCCTGCGGGTAGTAGTGGACGTCGAGGTAGTCGACGAGACGAACGCCGTTCGCCGTCTCGTAGTCGTGCGCCTGCTGGAGGTACCACTCGAGGTAGTGCACGCCGCCGTGCGCGGCGAGGTCGGGGCCGCCGTCCGAGCAGCCGTCGAGCGCCGACCAGAAGTACGCGCACCAGCCCCACGGCACCGGTCCCATGACCAGGGCGTTGGGGTCCTGCGCCTTGATCGCCGACGCGTAGTCCGTCGTGCGCTGCCAGATCTCGTCGTAGGAGAGCGGCGCCGGGTGCACGTCGCGGTGCGTCGAGTTCCAGAGGTCCGGCTCGTTGTCGAGCGCGAAGAGCCTCGGGCCGCCCTCTCCCGCCGTCCCGACGCGTCCCGCGATGTGCGCCATCCAGCCGGTCACGAAGTCGGGCCCGATCTCGCGGGACGTGTCGTGCGGGTCGTTGCCCGTGATCGGGGTGCCGTCGGTGTGGTTGCCGTTGCCCGCGTCGGGCTGGCACCACGGCGGGTTCCCGGTGACGGTGCACTCGGTCGCCTGCTGCGGACCGTACTCGTCGACCGAGAAGCCCCAGCGCCGCACGCGGTCGGTCGGCGTCCAGCCGATGAGCGGCACCGTGACGATCGGCTCGCCGCCCGAGGCACGCGTCGCGTCGATGAAGACGTCGGCGGCGGAGCCGTCGGGCAGCGTGCCCGGGTCCGGCCCCGACTCGATGTTGTAGAAGAACCAGTCGCTCGCGTGGTTCGCGATGTCGTCCTGCCAGGAGTACCGCGTCGTGGAGTTCCCGCCCCAGCGCCGCACGGGCCAGCGGAGCGCGGCGGCCTGCGCGTCGTCGCCGAAGTTGACGCCGTAGACCTGCGGCGAGATCGCGTGGCGGTCGGCGGACGGATCGACGGCGACCGAGACCGTGACGTTCGGCTGCTGGAGCGCCAGAACGAGCAGCGCCTGGGCGATCTGAAACATCGATCTCTCCGCGCCCGGAGCGCCGGGGAAAACGCCCCGGCCGGAAGCCGCGAGGGCTTGCCGAGGAGGCGTTCTTCTCGATGTCCGAGTGCGCGTCTAGTGTAGCGCCGCGGATCGGCGCGGAGCAGCTGGCCGCATGGGCAGGTCTACTCGGGTCGAGGAACGACGATGGGCGCGCGCCCGCGCTCGCGCGGACGCTCGACGGGCTGACGCCGGCCGGCGAGCGTCACCCGTCCGATCCGATTCTCGCCGCGTCGGACGTACCAGAGGTTGCCGTCGGGGCCCGTCAAGACGTCGAAGGCGCCCGCTGCGAAGTGCGTCGCACTCCTGTTCGGCAGGTCGAATTCCGTCAGCAGGCCCTGCGGCGTCACGCGGCCGATCTTTTCGGCGAGGCTCTCGGCGAGCCAGACGTTCCCGTCCGGACCGACGCCGGCTCCGGTCGCGAGGCCCCCCAACAGCGGGTCGAACGTCTGGAGCTCTCCCTGCGTCGTGATTCGCCCGATCATCGAGCCGGCAAACCACAGCGCCCCGTCGGGCCCCGCGGCGATCGCAAAGGGATCGACGCCGGGCGTCGAGTAGTTCGTCACGCTGCCGTCCGGCGTGATTTTTCCGACGACGTCGACCGTCGGAAGCGCGTACCAGACGTTCCCGTCGGCGCCCAGGGCAAGGGAGTGGGGTCCGCCGATTCCCGAAAGGGGGGTCGCAAGTCCCAGGGAGAAATACGTCACGGCCCCGTTCGGAGTGATCCGTGCGATGCGGCCCTCGAGGAGGCCGACCCACAGGTTGCCGTCGGATCCGGCGATGATGGGGGCGGCGGCGGTTTCGAGATCCGGGAACAGCGTGACCTGACCCGACGTCGTCATCCGGCCGAATGAAGATCCGGCCGTGAACCAGACGTTGCCATCCGGGCCCGCCGCGCAGCCGTAGGGTCCGTGGCCGACCGGGAACTCGGTGATGTTTCCCTGCATGTCGATGCGTCCCAGCCCGAGCGCGAGCGGCTCGTTGAACCAGATCGCGCCGTCCGGGCCGAGGCAGAGATCCCACGAGTCGACGTCGGGGCTGGGGATCGGAAACTCGGTGATGGACTGCGCGGACGCCGAGCCGGCGACGACGAGGAGTGCGAGAGCGAGCATCGCACGCATGGCGTTCTCCTATGGCCGTGCGAGGACGACCGGTGCGCGGCCGTGCTCCTGGGGGAGCTCGACCGGCGCGCGCTCGCCCGGAAGCGTCAGCCGGCCGATGCGGTTGTTCTCACTGTCGGTGAACCAGACGCGCCCGTCGAGGCCGTAGGCGAGGTCATAGATCCCGCCGCCGGACTGGTCGAAGCGGGTGACCGCGCCGGACGGCGTGATCCGGCTGACCGACGTGAAGTCGGTGAACCAGACGTTCCCGTCACGACCCGACGCCATGTGCCACACGAAGGCCGGTGCGACGATCGTCACAGTACCCATCATGGAGATCCGCCCGATACCAGTGCCCCCGAACCAGATCCCTCCGTCGGGCCCGGCCACGAGGTCGTTCGGCGCGGCGCCGGGAACGTGAAACGTGGTGACGACGCCGGCCGGCGTGACGCGGCCGATCACATCGTCATCCTTCGCGGCGTACCAGAGATTCCCGTCGGGCCCGAGCGCGATCGCGTAGGGCTCCTCGGAGAGAGGATAGAACGTGAGGTCGCCGGCCGGCGTGATCCGTCCGAGGCGCTCGCCATCATTGTCGGCGAACCAGACGGCGCCGTCCGGCCCGCCGGTGACGTCGACGACGTTGTACTGACCGTTGTCGGCCGGCGGAATCGTGAACTCCGAGTGCTGGCCGTCGGGAGTGAGGCGTCCGATCCCTCCGTCGGCGAACCAGATGTTGCCGTCAGGTCCAGACGTCATCTGATAGGGGGGACTGTGCTCGGTCGAGAATTCCGTGATTGTCCCGTCGAAGCCGATCCGGGCAATCTTCGCCGTCCGCGCCTCGCCGAACCAGACGGCTCCATCGGGACCGAGACACATGGAATAGAGATCCGTGGGCGACGCGGTGGGGACGGCGTACTCGGTGACCGACTGGGCGGCGGCGAGCGCCGCGGCGGCGAGGAGGATGGCGGCGAGGCCGAGACGAACGGCTAGGGCGGGGCGGTCCCTCCGAGGTAAACGCGGCATGGATTCCTCCCGGTGAGAAGAGTCGTCATTGCCGCGATCCTACTCCTGAGAAGCTCTATTGGAGCCCAAAAGTCAGCGTGAGGAAAACCGCCATCTGTCCGCGTGTGTTGGCCTGGTCGGGGCAGTAAAGCAGCGGATCCGCCTGGCAGCCGCCCGTGATGTGGCGGTTGTACAGATCCTCGATCCAGTCGGGGAATCCGACGCCGGGCGTGCACGGGACGTCGCCGAAGAGTCCGGCGCAGGCCGCCGGCACGTAGTCGAACCCGAGCAGCGCCTTCAGGAGGAAGACCGCCATCTCGGCGCGGGTGACCGGGGCGTCCGGGCAGTACGAGGTGAGCGTGCAGCCGCCGGTGACGTGCAGCGACGCGAGCTCCTCGATCCAGGCCGCGGCCCAGTAGTCGATCGGCACGTCGTCGAAGACGGTGCCGGTCGCCGGCGGCGGGACGTGGTCCGCGCCGTACTTCGCCTTGAGCAGGAAGACGGCCATCTCGGCGCGCGTGTTGGCCGCGTCGGGGCAGAAGCTCTTCCCGTCCTGGCAGCCCGCCGTGATCCGGTTGCGCGCGATGGTGTTGATCTGGTCGTGGAAGTCGTGCCCGGCCGGCACGTCGAGGAAGTCGACGGACACGAGCTGGCTCGCCTCGGCCGACGCGCAGCCGAGGAGCTCGACGGTCACGCGGACGTTCATCGTCGTGCCGGGGTCGCCGGAGGTGAACGTGATCGAGTCCGTGGACTGCCCGTCGGTGATCACGCCGCCGTCCAGCGCCCACGTCGGCGTGAGGCTCGCGTCGGGCTCGATCGAGGCGACGAGGCCCGCCGTCTGCGAGGGAACGGAGACCGGCGCCGAGATCAGCGGCGTCGGCAGCGGGCAGGAGTCGACGGTCGTGGTCTCGCTCGAGACGTTGTTCGACAGGTTCGGGTCGGCCTCGTCGGCGGCGACGCTCGCCTGGTTGGTCATCTCGCCGGCGCCGCCGGGCGTGACGACGATCGCCACGGTCGCGCTCGTCCCCGCGTCGAGCGTTCCGAGCAGGCACTGCGCGTCGAGACCGGTGTGGTCGCAGCTGCCCTGGCTCGGCGTGGCCGAGACGAAGGCGCTCAGCCCCGGCATCGCGTCGTCGAGCGTCACGTTGTGGGCCGCGATCGGGCCGTTGTTCGTGACGGTCAGCGAGTAGGTCACGTTGGAGGTCGGGATCGCCGGATCGGGCGCGTCGGTCTGGCTGACCGAGAGGTCCGCCGCCGACGCGTTGACCGCCGCGAGCGCGTCGGCGCGGCCCCAGCCGTAGGTGTTGTTGGGGATCGAGCTGCCGGGAACGCCGTTGCAGGTCTGGCCGGTCGTGCGCGGAACCGCGCTTCCCTCGATGATCGGCTCGATCGCGTCGGGATTGCCGATCAGCGACGGCTCCGCCGAGAGCAGCAGCGCGACGAGCCCGACGATGTGGGGTCCCGCCATGCTCGTCCCGCTGAAGACGGCGTAGGAGTTGAATGGCACGCTCGAGCGCACGTTGACGCCCGGCGCCGACACGTCCGGCTTGAGGCGGCCGCTGCCGTCGATCGTGACGGCGCCGCGGCTCGAGAACCCCGCGATGACGTCGGAGATGTCGGTCGCGCCGATCGTGAAGGACGCGTCGTAGATCGCGGCGGGGGAGTCGACCGAGCTGCAGCCCGAACCGCTGTTTCCGGCCGAGACGACGACCTCGATCCCGGCCGCGCGCGTGTTTTCGACCACGGTCTTCAGGACGTTCGGGTCCGTGCAGCCCTCGCTCGGCGGGCAGCCCCACGAGTTGTTGATCACGTGCGGCGCCTTCGTCGGGTCGGGATTCTGGTCGTTCAGGTCGGTGGGCGCGACGAACCACTCGAAGCACTCGCTGTACGTCGTCGGCGTGCCGGCGCCCTGGTCCATGTTCCGGCAGCCGATCCACTTCGCGCTCGGCGCCATGCCGATCTGGTTGCTGCCGCCGTCGTCGCCGACCATCGTGCCCATCGTGTGCGTGCCGTGATCGGTGTCGTCGCAGGGTGCGACGGCGTCGTGGCCGCAGCTTCCGCCGCCGGAGTGGATCGAGTCGTGCCAGTTGTAGTTGTGATCGGCGGCCGTTCCGTTCCAGCCGCGGTACTTGCCCTTGATCGCCGGATGGTCCCACTGGTAGCCGGTGTCCTGTCCGCCGACGACGACGTTCTGTCCCGTGAACCCGAGCGCCCAGACGTCCGGCGCGTGGACCTTGGAGATGTTCCACTCGATCCCCTCGGTCACTCTCGGCAGGGCGGCGCCGGCGCGATCCACGGGATCCTGGAAGCGCACGGTCGGATTCGCGTAGACGTGGAAGACGTCCTCGCGCGCGGCGAGCTCCGCGACCAGGCGCGCGTCGCCGCGGACCCAGATCATGTTGGCGATCCAGAACGCGCGGTGCGGGACGCCGCGCCCGGCGAGGAGGCGGAGCAGAGGAGCCTGGCTGCGCTCGGCGAGCGAGGCGAGTGCGTTCTGGACGAAGGCGCCCTTTTCGCCCTTCGCGCGGAGGGAGGCCGCGCCGCGCAGGTCGGCCTGCTCGCGGAGCATCACGAGGAACTCCGTGTTGCCGCGGGCGGCGGTGTCCAGCACCCACGGGTCGACCTTCGAGCGCCAGTCAGAGCCGGCGACCTTGGAGCGTCCGTCCTCGCCGCGGGCGGCGGTCACTCCGGCGACGAAGAGGACGAGCGTGAGCGCCGCGCCGAGAAGCCGGGTCCTGCGCATTCGGTTGCCTCCAGATTGAACGCGCATTATGGCCGATGCCGGCCGCGGCGCAACCGCCGCGGGCGGGTTCCGGCGGCGATCTACCGCGTCGTCAGCTCGTAAGGCCCGATTCCGGCCGCGCGCGGGCCCTCCCGGTAGCCGACCACGACGGTCCCGGGAGTGGCGACGGCCCTCTCGATCCGGAGGCCGGTGTCGTCCACGCGAAAGAACCAGTGGAACCACGGGTGCACGTAGGTCCGTCCGGGAGGCAGGCGGTCGGCGCGGGCGTTCAGGTTCCCCCACAGCTCCGAGTAGACGCGGGTATTCGCAGGCATCGCGCGCAGCCGCTCGACCACGGTGTTGAAGGCGGGGTCGTCGTCCCAGAAGAGGACCTTGCCGTCGGTGTCTTCGCCGGCGGCGATGGCGGCCCCTCTGGCCGCGACGAACACCGCGGCGTAGGCGATCGCCGGCACGGAGACGAGGGCGCGGCGGCGCTGCATGAGCCTCGCCGCGCCGAGCGCGAGACACGGCACGCCCGCGACCGCGTTGAAGAACCGGAAGTTCGGGAAGAGGATCGCGGTGAAGCCGACCGCGACCACGAGGAGCCAGCGCGCATAGGGCCGGTCGCGCTCGCCGGGACGCTCGAGCAGGGCCTCGATCGTGAGCGGCAGGAAGGCGGCGAGGAGCACGAAGATCTCGAAGGCGTCCGCAGTGAAGAGATTGACGGGAGGCCTGCCCGTGAAGGGAATCCAGATCGTCCAGCGCATCATGTCGACACCCGCGCCCAGCGCGAAGAAGACGGCCAGCGTGACGGCGTAGGGGAGGCTTCCCGCGAGGAACATCCGCGCCGCGTCGCGCGGCCGCCCACGGACGGCGCAGGTCAGCATGGCGGCGAAGAGCACGAACGCGGCCGTCTGCTTGAAGAGGATCGCGATCCCGATCAGCAGCCCCGCGCGCACCACGCGTCCGCGCGAGAGGTCCGCGGCGATCGGGATGGCGAGCGCCGTCATGACGACGGTCGGCCACACGGCATTGCCCTCGAAGCCGAACAGGAGAGCCAGGAAGAAGGCGGAGGCGAGGACGCGGACGACCTCGCGCGCCCGCCGCGTCTGCCGCAGGAGCGCGACGTGCGCGAGGAAGGGCCAGAGGATCGCGTAGAAGCGGACGAACCAGGTCTGGGGACCGAAGACGGCGAATCCGAGGGCGAGCGTCCCCATCGTCGCGGGCGTGTGCTCGAAGCGGATGTCGCGGTACATCAGCCAGCCCCGCGACCAGAGGTGTCCCGGAGCGGTGACCTCGGGCCACGCGACCGTGCGCAGCGTCAGCGCGATCACGAGATGCAGCGCCAGGAGCAGCAGCGCGAGGACGTCGATCCGGCGCGGATCCCAGCGGCGCCTCGCGCGCTTCGTGGAGTTCTCGCTCACGCGCGTCTCACTGCAGGAACGTCTTGGTCAGGAACACGGCCATCTCCTCGCGCAGGTTGGCGTTGTCGGGGCAGTAGCGAAGCGGATCCGTCGCGCAGCCACCCGTGATGCCTCTCGCAAAGATGTCCTCGATGAAGGCGGCGGCGAACGCGCCCGGCGGGACGTCCGCGAAGATCCCGACCGGATCCGGAGGCGGATACGTCGAACCGAACAGCGTCTTCAGGAGGAAGACCGCCATCTCGGCGCGGGTGACGGGGGCGTCGGGACAATAGTTTCCGTTGCCGCACCCTCCGGTGATGCCGAGCGAGGCCAACTCCTCGATCCAGTCCGCGGCGAAATCGCCGGGATGGACGTCGGCGAACACCGTTCCCGTGGCCGGCGGGGGGACGTGGTCTGCGCCAAACCTGGCCTTGAGGAGAAACACGGCCATCTGGGCGCGGGTCACGGGCGCATCGCCGCAGTAGTTGCCCTCTCCGCAACCGACGGCGATGCGGTGGCGCGTCACTTCGCAGATGAAGTCGTGGAAGGGATTGTCCGGCGGCGTGTCGAGGAAATCGTAGGCAAATCCACCCGCAAAGACCGTCGCCGCATCCGGGTTCGTCACGACGATGTCCGGAACGGAGCCGGGGTCCCCGGCGGGCGTCATGACCTCGATGGACGTCGGGGTGAAATTGACGATCGGCACGGAAATGCCGCCGATGCTCACCTCCGCGGCGGGGTCGAACTGAGTCCCGACGATCGTCAGGTCCGTTCCTCCCGCCGTGGGCCCGCAATGAGCGGTCACGGAGGTCACGCCCACGACCGCCATGACGTAGCTCTGCGTTCCGCTGCAGCCGCTTCGCGTGTCGGTCGCGGTGACGGTGAACGAGAACGCCCCTCCGGCCGTGGGCGTCCCCGAGAGCAGCCCGGAAGGATCGAGCGAGAGCCCGGGAGGCAGTCCGCCGTCGGACACGGAGAGCGCATAAAACCCCGTGCCGCCGGCCGGCGTGAGCAGGACGCTGAAGGGCGTGCCCACTCCGGCGCCGGGGAGAGAAGCGGGCGCGATGGTGAGGCTTCCGACCACGAGCGACTGCGGGTTCGACGAGATTCCACCGCCCGGCGAGGGATTGAAGACGGTGATGGTGTGGGTTCCCGGTGTGACGAGGAGCGACGCGGGGACGAAGGCGGCGAGGACGGTTCCGGAAATCGGAGCCGTCGGCAGGTCGGCGCCATCCGCGCGGACGACCGATCCGTCGACGAAACCCTCGCCCATCACCGACAGGGTGAACCCGGAGGAACCCGCGGAGGCGCACCCGGGCGAGATGCCTTGCAGCGAGGCGACGGGATTCGAGTCGTACACGGTGATCGTGTAGACCCGGACGCGGGCGCACCCGTTCTGGTCCGTCGCCTTCACCGTGAAAGTGAAATCGCCCGAGGCGGTGGGGGTTCCCGAGAGGAAGCCTCCCGGGGAGAGCGTGACTCCCGGCGGGGGAGCGCCGGCCACGACGCCGAACGAATACGGACCGGCTCCCCCGCTCGCGGTGAGCTGGATGCCGTAAGGCGCTCCGTTGGTTCCGGCGACGAGGGTCGGGGGGTCGAGAAGGATCACCGAGGAGACGTTTCGGAGGACGGAGATCCAGGGGCCGCCCGTGTTGGCGGCCGCGATGTCCGGCAGGCCGTCGCCGTCGAAGTCACCAACGGCCGCCCGGCGTGGACCCGACCCGGAGACCACGCCCTGGTCCAGCACGAACGCGCCGTTTCCGAGGCCGCGCAGGACGAATATCCGAGGGGGTGCGGGGCCGGCGCCCAGCGCGAGGATGTCGAGGACTCCGTCGCCGTTGAGATCGGCGGCGACGACGGACTGGACGGCGGTCGGCACCGGAATCTCCACCGGCGCCTGAAAAGTTCCATCGCCGTTTCCCTTCAGGATGTCGACCGTTCCGACCTCGAACTGGTCTCCCACCGCCAGGTCCAGGACACCGTCTCCGTCGAAGTCTCCCGCGGCGACGGTGACCGGGCTGGCTCCGGCGGCGTAGTCGACCGGCGCCTGGAACGTGCCGTCGCCGTTGCCGAGGAGGATCCTCACGGTCCCGTTGGGGTTCGCGACCGCGAGGTCGAGGTTGGCGTCGGCGTCGAACCTTCCGGCCTCGAGCTCCAGCACGAAGTCCGGCATCGGCGTCACGATGGGGGACTGGAACGTGCCGTCCCCGTTGCCGAGCAGGACCGAGACCATGCCGTTCTTGGCGAAGATGTCCGAGCTCGAGGTCGCGAGATCCTGCTTCCCGTCGTCGTTGAAGTCGCCGACGACGATGCGGTAGATGACCTCTGCACCCGCCGGATAGCTCACCGCCGGCTCGAGCGTTCCGTCCCCGGCCCCGAGCAGGACGTCCACCGAGAGTCCGCTCGCGGTCGCGACGTCGGGAAAGGCGTCGGCGTTGAAGAAGCCGGTCGTCACGCTGAACAGGCCGCTCGTGGGGTACGGAACTCCCGGGAGGAATCGTCCACCCGGCGCTCCGAGGTACACCCATGCGTGCACCGCGTTGCTCCCGCCGGCGACGGCCACGAGATCGAGAAGCCCGTCCTGGTCGAGATCGGCCGCGGCGATCGCGTACGCGAAATACTCCGAGGGGTAGGAGACGGCCGAGCGGAGCGTTCCGTCCCCGCGGTTCAGAATGACCGTGGCGCCGCTGTAGAGGCTGGACGCCGCGACGTCCGGATGGCCGTCCCCGTCGAGATCGGCGGCGATCACCACGAAGGGCGTCTCTCCGGTCGCGTAGGTGACGCCTTCGCCGAACGTTCCGTCGCCGTTGCCCCGATACAGCTGCACGACGGCTCCGTTCGTATTCGCGACGATCAGATCGAGCCGCCCGTCTCCGTCGAAGTCGGCCGGGGCGAGGGAGCGAGGTTGCTCTCCGGTCGGGTAGACGTTGGGGGAGCCGAAGGTTCCGTCTCCCTCTCCGAGCAGGATCGAGAACGAGTTGCTGAGCGCATCCGGAACGGCGAGGTCGAGCTTGCCGTCCCCGTCGAAGTCGCCTGTCGCAAGATAGAACGGTCCGTCCCCCGCCACCGAGCCCCTGGGCGGTTGGAACGTCCCGTCGCCATTTCCGAGGAGCACGTCGATCCGCAGGCTCGGGTTGCCGTAGACGGAGGCGACGAGGTCCAGCCTTCCGTCGCCGTTGAAATCGCCGGCCACGACGCCGATCGGCCCGCCTTCGAGTGCCGCGGTCCGTGCGGGATCGAAACCGCCGTCGCCGCGGCCGAGCAGGATCGACACGGATGAGCTGCCGAAGTCCGCCGTCGCGACGTCGAGCCGGCCGTCGCGGTTGAAGTCTGCGACCGCGAGTGAGCTGGGAGCTGCACCGGTCGGGAACGCAACGGCCGATTCGAAGGTTCCGTCGCCCCGGCCGAGGAGGATCGAAACGGTGGATCCCTCGAGATCGGCGACGGCGATGTCGAGGTCGCCGTCCGCGTTGAAGTCGCCGACGCCGACGAACGTGGGTCCCGCTCCGGCGGGAAACGTGACCGCGGGAAGAAAGGCGCCGCCGCCCGCTCCGAGCATCACCGATACGTCGTTGCTGCCGTGGTTGGCGACGACGAGATCGATCTTCCCGTCACCGTTGAAGTCTCCCGCGGCGATGGCCTGGGGCTGCATCCCGGCCGGGAGAATCTGTGCGGCGTCGAAGGTGATCGCGCAGTCCGCTGCGCCTCGTGCCGTGCCGGACAAGGCCGCAAAGGAGAGAGCCAGGACGATTGCCCCGAGGTGGCGGCGCGATCGGATCGAGTGGGAAAGTGTCATTTGGTGCTCCATGGCTCAGGGTAGGTCGAACGTCTTCGTCAGGAACACGGCCATCTCGCCGCGGAGGTTCGGGTTGTCGGGGCAGTAGCGGAGAGGACCGACGGCGCAGCCTCCGGTGATCGCGTCGGCGTAGAGCTGCTCGATCCAGTCGGAGTACGGGAACTCCGGCGTCGCCGGGCAGGGGACGTCGGCGAAGATCCCGGCGCAGGAGTTCGGGACGTAGCCGGTCCCGTGCTTCGTCTTCAGGAGAAAGACGGCCATCTCGGCGCGCGTGACGGCGCGGTCGGGACAGTAGAGGAGCGGGCCGGTCTGGCAGCCGCCGGTGATCTGCTCGGCGTAGAGCTCCTCGATCCAGTCGGGGAAGCCGACGCCGGGCGTGCAGGGCACGTCGGCGAAGATCCCTTTGCACTGCGGCGGAACGTGGCCGCTGCCGTGCTCGGCCTTCAGGAGGAACACCGCCATCTGCTCGCGCGTGACCTCGGCGTCGGGGCAGTAGTTGCCGTTGCCGCAGCCCGCGGTGATGCGCGCCCGGCCGACGGCGTCCACGTACGTGTAGAACGGGTGGATCGAGTTGACGTCGAGGAAGTCCGCGAACCAGAACCCGTTGAGCGACAGCGTGGCGCCGCCGGGATTCGCGATCGTGATGACCGGCATGGTCGTCGGTGGCAGTGGCGGGGTCACGAAGATGAGCGTGTGCGTGTCGAGCACGACCGCCGGCACGTCGACACCGCCTACGTCCACCGTGGCTCCCAGAAAAAGACCGGCGGCCGAGAGGCGCACGCTCGTACCGCCGGACGCCGGCCCCGACATGAAATTCAGGGGAGGGCCCGTCGTCACGAGTGCGTTCGAGCAGGGCGCGGGGCAGAAGCGGAAGATGATGCCCGCCTGCCCGGCGCCGCCGGTCTGCGTGACTCCGTAGATTCCCTGATTCGACGCCTGGATGAGGTTGCCGACCGGGCCGCTGCCGTCGAGGCCCTGGCCGAAGCCGTGCAGGATCGAGAACTGCCCGTCCGTCGTGATCTGGTAGAGGATGCCGCCGCTCCCGCCGAAGCGCGTCCCGTAGAAGGTCCCATCCGCGGCGAGGAGCAGGCCCGAGGTCACGCCGTTTCCCTCGCTGCCGTCGAAGCTGTGGAGCGTGCTCGTCTCACCCGCGGCGTTCATGGTGAAGATCGTGCCGTTGAACGAGTCTCCGCCGGACTGCGTCGCGCCGTAGAAGGTCCCGTCCTCCGTCTGCACGAGCGGACCGGCCGGGATGTAACCCTCCGTGGTGTCGAAGAGATGGAACGGCGTGACCGTCTGCGAGGGAAGAACGATCTGGAAGACGCTGCCCGCCGAGGAAGGAAGGCCGCCCGCGATCGCGGTGCCGTAGATGTTGCCGTCCAGGGCCTTCATCAGCGAATGGGGAAACGTGCCGTCCGTCGTCTGGAAGTCGTAGAACGGCGTGATGGCGCCCGAAGTGTCCATCTGGAACGCGTTGCCATGGCCGCCGACGCCGCCGAGGTCCGTGACGCCGTAGAAGCTGCCGGGCGAAACCTCGAGGAGCGGCGCATTCGGTGCGGACCCCTCCTCCGGCGTGAAGCTGTGCAGCAACGTGAAGGTGGAAGGGGGATCCACGCGGTAGACCGTCCCGCCGCTCGTGGTCGCTTCGGAGGTGAGGCCGTAGAGCGAGCCGTCCGCCGCCCGCGTCAGCGGCAAGGCCGGGGTGAAGCCGTCGTCGCCCTGGAAATCGTGAACGACCGACACGGACTCGTCGGTGACGTCGCCGGCCAGCCGGAACACGCTGCCGTTGGAGGCGGCGCCTCCTTGCGAGGCGGTTCCGAAGAAATCGCCGCTCGCGGCCTGGACGAGGCCGGCGAGGGGATGCGCCGCGGGCGGCGGCGGGAACGCATACAAAACGTCCAGCGCGCCGGCGGGGGGATGGAAACGGAAGATCTCGCCGTAGACGATTCCGGGCCCGGCCGTCGAGTAGCTCGTCGGACCATAGAGATTCCCGTCGACTCCCTCCAGCAGCTGCGAGTTCGGCTCGCGCCCGTCGACGCCCGTGAAGCTGTGAACGGTGGCCAGGGCATCGCTCAGGTCGATGCGGAAGATCGTGCCGAAGCCGCCGGAGCCTCCGGAGCGCGTGCTCCCGTAGAGATTACCGTCCGAGCCGGCGAGGATTGCTGCGCCCGGGTCGGCGCCGTCGTCTCCGCCGGAATTGAAGTCGTGGATCTTCGCGAAGCTCCCGGTCGCGTCGACGCGAAACGCAGTGCCCATGCCGTTGGCCCCGCCCTCGGGCGCGACTCCGTAGAAATGGCCGCGCGCCTCGGTGACACCCCTCTGGATACTCCCTCCCTCGTCGGTCGTGAGCACGTGGAGGGTCTCGAAGTCGCCCGCCGAGGAGACGCGGTAGATCGTGCTCGCCCCGCCCGGTCCGCCGTACGTCGTTCCGTAAAACCAGCCGTCGCTGCCGAGGATGACTCCACCGAACGGCTGCGAACCGTCGGTCCCGTTGAAGGTGTGAACGACGTCGAGCGTTCCGGACCCGTGCACGCGGTACACGATCCCGTTGCCCACTCCGGAGGTGGTCCCGTAGAGTCCGTCGGATCCGACGGCGAGGGTGCTTCCCGAGTTCCACCCCTCGGTCGACGTGAAGTCGTGGATCGTCGTGACGCGGCCGCTCGGGTCGATCGAGAACAGGGTGCCGTAGTCGTGGAGCCCGCCCGAAGTGGTCGATCCGTAGAGGAAACCGTCTCCTTTCGTGACCAAGCCGCCGATCGGCTGCTGTCCGTCGACGCCCACGAAGGCGTGGAGCTCGTGGAACGTGAAACCGCCCCCTCCGTCCGGCTCGAGACGGAAGGTCGAGCCGATGCCCGACAGCCCGCCGAGATCCGTCGTGCCGTAGAGATTTCCCGACGCGTCCTCGTAGAGCCTTCCGAACGGCGTGCCGGTGTTCCCGTCGAGCGCACGCACGACCTCGTAGACCTGCGCGCGCGCTGAACTGGCGCCGGCCGCGATCGCGGCGGCGATCAGGATCCGAACAACTCCGCGGAGTCGGCAGGCCTCCATGAGACCTCCAGTCCTGTTGGGGGAGCTGGAGGCGGATTCTTTCGCGGGCGCGGAGTTATTGCAAGAACGTCTTGGTCAGAAACACGGCCATCTCGCCGCGGAGATTGGGGTTAGCCGGACAGTAGAGGAGCGGGTCCGTGCCGCAGCCGCCGGTCACGCCGCGGCGGTAGAGGTCCTCGATGAAGTCCGCCGCGAAGTCGCCGACGCCGACGTCCGCGAAGACGCCGACGGGGTCCGGTGGGTCGTAGCTCGAGCCCAGCAGCGTCTTCAGGAGGAACACCGCCATCTGCGCGCGCGTGACCGGATCGTTCGGGCAGTAGTTTCCGCCGCCGCAGCCGCCCGTGACGCCGAGCGCGGCGAGCTCCTCGATCCAGTCCGCGGCGAAGTCGCCGGGCTGCACGTCGTCGAACACGGCGCCGGTCGCGGGCGGCGGCGCGTGGAACGGGCCGAAGCGGCTCTTCAGGAGAAACACGGCCATCTCGGCGCGGGTCACGTTCGCGTCGGCGCAGTAGAGATCGCCGCCGCAGCCGGCCGTGACGCCGGCGCGGAAGATCGACTCGACGAAGGCGTGGAACGGGTGTCCCTGCGGGACGTCCGTGAAATCGGCGAAGAAGCCGTGCGCGCCGTTGAGCGTCCCGGTCGTGGAGTCGGGATTCGTGATCACGACGTCGTTCAGGCTGCCGGCCTGAAGCGCGGGAGTCGTCCCCGTGATGAGCCCGGGCGCGACGGAGACGCCGAGCGCGCCGACGCCGCCGATCGTCAGGACGGCGCCTTCCTGGAAGCCGGCGCCGGTGACCGACACCGCCTCGCCTGTCGCGTCTCCCGACGACGGCGCGATCGCGACGTCGCCGAGCGCGAGGAACCACGGCCGCGTGCGCGGGTCGTTCCCGAAAAAGGCGAGCAGCATGTTTCCGGCCTTGGTCTCGCCGAGCGTCGAGGGATGCGTCAGGTCCGACGCCTCGAAGTCCTCGGGCACCCAGACGAGCCCGTCGCTGCCGCGTGGGATCGTGCCGTCGGCCCAGAGATACGGTCCCCAGCCGATCCACGGAGCGCCGGTGTCGTAGTTCAGGTCCCCCGCGCGCGGGTCGACGATCGCGCCGCCGTTCGCCATCTGGTCGATCTGCGCCTGCACGATCCACTTGACCGCGAAACCCGACTCGTACGCGTACGGTTCGGGATTCAGGTCCGAGAGGGCGTAGCCGGCGTAGCTGCGGCTCGTGACGAAGACGCACTGGAGATGGGGGTAGCGGATTTTCGCGGACCGGATGACGTCGCCGAGCAGGGTCTCGAGCGTGTACGCGTCGGCGTCGGCGTTGGGCAGCGAGCTCATCGGGTGCGCGTCGGCCTCCTTGAGCCAGACGGCCTGGACCTGCGTCTCGGTCAGCCCCTGCGCGGCGAGGTCGACGTCGCGGACGCGATCGAAGTTCTCGGCGGTGGGCACGGACCACTTGACCGCGGTCTGCCCGGAGCGCGCGCCGTTCACGAGCGCGAGCGTGGTGTGGTTCACGCCGGTGTCGGTCAGCGCCTGGCCGATGAAGGTCCAGGGGTTGCACGGCTGCAGACCGCCCTGCGAGCAGAACTCCTGGGTCGTGTGCGACATCCCGATCGAAAGCAGCACGACGCGGCCGGACGCGCTCGGGTTCCCGTCGGTGTCGAGCGGCCGGATGGCCAGCGCGTGCGCGAGGCCGGCCGAGGCGTGCGCGGGCGGCGGGACGTTGGCGCCGTTCGGATAGAGGCCGCCCGAGAATCCGAGGTAGGTCTCCGACTGGCCCATCTCGGTCAGCGGCGTCGCGACGAAGGTCGGCGCCTGCGCCCGGAGCGCGGCTCCGGCGGCCGCGAGAAGCGAGGAGAGAAGAGCGATACGCACCCGGACCCGTCCCGCCGTCCCGATCATTGCCGAGCCCTCCGAGAGGTTGACGAGCGGGACGAGGGAGAAGTTGACGCCGGCTCGCGGGCTTGTTCGCGGCGGCCGAAAAACGAACCGGCCACCGACGAATCGGTGGCCGGCGGGGAGATCGGGCGCCGAAGGGTGAAGCGCCTCGGGGAGTCCTATTCCAGGGAGAACGTCTTCGTCACGAAGACCGACATCTCGCCGCGGGTGACCGGCTTGTCCGGGCAGTAGCGCAGCGGGTTGAGCGCGCAGCCGCCCGTGATGTTGCGGCCGTAGAAGTCCTCGATCCAGTCGGCGGCGAAGGAGCCCAGCGGCACGTCCGCGAAGATCGTTCCGCTCGCGGGCGGCGGCGTGTAGTCGGATCCCAGAAGGTCCTTGAGGAGGAAGACCGCCATCTGCGCGCGCGTGACCGGATCGTCGGGGCAGTAGTTGCCGTTGCCGCATCCGCCGGTCACTCCCAGGTTGTAGAGCTCCTCGATCCAGGCCGCCGCGAACGAGCCGACCGGGACGTCGAGGAAGACCGTGCCGGTCTCGGGCGGCGGGACGTGGTCCGATCCGAACTTCGCCTTCAGGAGGAAGACCGCCATCTGCGAGCGGGGGATGTTCTGGTCGGGGCAGTAGTTGCCGTTGCCGCAGCCGACCGTGATCTGGTTGCTCGCGACGGCGTCGACGAAGTCGTGGAACGGATGCCCCGGCGGGACGTCGTTGAAGTCCACCTGGATGTTCCTCGACGCGACCGGCGAGCTGCAGCCGCTGTTGGTCTCGAAGACCGTGCAGTGCATCGTCGTCCCGGGAGGTCCCGCGTCGAAGATGATCTGGCGCGTCGTCTGGCCGCCCGTGATGTTGCCGCCCTGCAGCGTCCACGTGTAGATGGAACCGGGGTTGCTCGGCACGCTCGCGGTCGCGCCGGACGCGCCGATCGGCAGCGACGGCGGCGCCGTGATGACCGGCGTCACCGGCGTCTGGTTCACGGTGACCGTGACGGTCGGATTGTTCGTCGACAGGCAGCCGTTGGCCGCGGTCACGGTCAGCGTGTAGATCGTCGTCGTCAGCGGCGAGGCCGTGGGCGCGCACGCGCTCGCGTCGGAGAGGCCGGCGGTGGGCACCCAGGAGCAGCTGACGCCGCCGGAGCCGTTGAGCGGCGTCGAGCCGCCGGTGCAGATCGTGGCCGTGCCGGACGCCGCGGCGACCGGGGTGAGGTCGACGGCGAGCGAACCCGCGTTCGACGCCAGCGACTGGTTGAAGTTGTCGGTCACCACGATGTCGTAATTGCCGGCGTCCCCGGTGACGGTCGGGCTGATCGTGAGGGTCGTCGTGTGCACGCCCGAGATCGCGCCGCCGTCGGCGAGGTCCACGCCGTCCTTGCGCCACTGGAAGCTGAGCGGCGCCTGGCCGCTCGCCGTGACCGGGAAGACGGCGGGGGAGCCGCTGCAGACGGTCAGGTCGGGCGGATCCGAGACGATCAACGGGATGCGCTCGTACGCGCCCATGTCCACGATCGGCGTCCCGGGGAGGCCGACGCCCGTGTCGGGCACGTCGGGGTCGTCGAAGAAGCGCGGCAGCCCGACGACGTCGACGATGACGCCGCCCGTGACCGCGAAGTTGCTGCCCGAGTCGACCGCCGGCGAGCCCGGGCCGGGGCGCAGGTCGGACGGCGCCTGGATGAAGAGCGGGTCGGCGCTGACGTTGCCGGTTCCCGCGAATCCGCCCTGCACGTCGGAGTAGGTCACGCTCGCCGAGCCGAGGCACACGCCGGTGCAGATCTCGCCGGCCGAGTCCCCCCAGAAGATGCTGTTGCTGACCGTGTTGGAGTTGCTCGAGACGAAGGCCGCGCCGTAGCCGGCGTTCGCGGTGAACGTGCAGTTGTCGACGACGCTGCCGTCCACCGAGGCGACCTGGAGGCCGTTCGGGTTGTTCTGCGCGAAGATCGAGTTGATCAGCGTCACCGCCGCTCCGGAGGTCTCGACGCCGCCGCCCCCCGTCGAGGAGCTCGAGATCGAGTTGGAGCGGAACACGCAGCTCTGCGAGGTGACGGTGCTTCCGCCGCCCGCGTAGACCGCGCCTCCCTTGCCGCCGAAGCCGACCGAGTTGCCCTGGAAGAGGCACGAGAGCAGCAGCGGCGCGCCGCTCGTGATGCGGAGTCCGCCGCCCTCGGCCTGCGCGAAGTTGCCGGTGAAGATCAGGTGCGAGAGCGTGGGGGATCCGCCGTTGTCCCACATGCCGGCGCCGCGGTCGTTGTTGGACGCGGGCGCGCCGTCCGCCTGTCCGGCCGTGATCGTGAAGCCGTCCAGAACACCCGTGTTGGTGACCGACGCGGCGGCGGTCACCACGTGGTAGCTGTTGTCGTTGGCGACGCCCGGCGCGCCGATGTCGCCGGAGAGGATCGTGACGTTGACCGCGGGGTCGCGGTCCGTGCGCTGCGTCTCGGTGCCGTTGAAGCCGCCATAGACGCCGACGCCGTTCTTGAGCGCGATGCTGACGGTCCGGTCCGAGATCGTGGCGGGCTTGTACGTCGCGGCCGCGACCCAGATCTCGTCGTTCGCGTTGGCCGCGGCGATCGCCGGGGGCAGTGTGGTGAAGGCATTGGCCCAGCTGCTGCCGTTGTTCGATCCGGTGGCGGCGGCGTCGACGTAGAGAACGCCGGCCGGGGCGGCGGCTGCCATCAGCGTGAACACCAGGACGGCGGCCGACAGCCGCGTGGCGGAACGCATCGCGAACCCTCCGTTTTGCGAAGACACTTCAAAGCCATTGTCCCGCGCGCCGGCCCGAAAGTCGCCGTCCGTTCGGGCAGGGAAAAGGACGATGGCCGATTTTGGATTTTAGGTCTTGGATTTTCGATTGAAGCCCGGTTCGGCCGCAAAATCTAAAATCCAAAATCTAAAATCTAAAATTGCTCGCGAGCCGTTGAATCAGCTCGGCCGCAAGTGCCGCCCGCTCCGGAAGGCTCGCGAGCACGACGTGCTCGTGCTCCGCGTGCGCGCCGTCGCCGTCGGGGCCCATGCCGTCGAGCGTGGGGAGACCGAGCGCCGCGGCGAACGAGGCCTCGGAGGCGCCGCCCGTCGCGATCTCCTCGAGGCGGGGCAGACCCAGCTCGGCGGCCGCCTCGCGCGCCGCGGCGAAGGCGGCGAGGACGCTCGGCGTGCGCTCGAGCGGCGGATAGAACGAGCCGCGCTCGACCTCGAGGCGGATGCGGGGATCGCTCGCCGCCAGACGCTCGACCGCGGCGCAGGCGCGCTCCCCGTCGCGCAGCGCGCGGAAGCGGACGTCGATCTGCGCCTCGGCCGCGTCGGGCACCACGTTCGCGCGCGTGCCGCCGCGTACGGTCCCCACGTTCAGCGTGATCCCGGCGTCGAGGTCGGTCAGCGCGGCCGCGTCGAGGAGCCGCCGCGAGAGCTCGAGGATCGCGTTGGCGCCGCGCGCGAAGTCCGCGCCGGCGTGCGCGGCCACTCCCCGCGCGCGAAGCGTCAGCGTGGCCGAGCCCTTGCGCTGCGTCTTGACGGCGCCGCCCGGCCACGCGGGCTCGAAGTCGAGCACGGCGGCGCACGCGCGCATCTCCGACTCCATGACCTCGCGGTAGGTCTCGCAGCCGACCTCCTCGAGCGGCGTCAGGAACACGGTGGCGGAGAGCGGACGCCCGGCGGCCTTCAGCGCCTTCAGCGCATAGAGCAGCACGACGATGCCGCCCTTCATGTCGAACGCGCCGGCGCCGAAGAGGCGCCCGTCCTCGACGCGGGTGGGGCGGCGCCGCAACGTGCCGAGGTCCCAGACCGTGTCGAGGTGGCCGAGGAGCATGACGGGCCGCGCGCCCCCCGAAGAACCGCCGCGCGCCCTCAGGATGGGTCCGCCGCCCGCGACCGGGACGAGCTCTCCGGGAATCCCGATGTCGATCGCCGAGAGCTCGCGGTCCACCCGGCGGGCGAGCGCCGCGACGCCGGACGGCTCGGTCGACGGCGACTCGATCGCGACGAGCTCTTCGAGGAGACGCGCCATCTCCGCCGAGCGGCTGCGGCACCACGCGAGCGTCGGGTGCGAGTCGGTCGCGGGCACGCCGAGATCCTATCGGAGCGCTTTTTCCGAAGGAGCGGCGACGCAAAAGGCGTAAAATTGCTCGAAAACCATGCGTTTTTCGGCTTCCCCGAGTCCATCCGGCTCGGGACCTGGTCTCTTCGGAGGTCGCCTCGCGCGATTCCTGCCTTACGCGGTGGCCCTGTTTCTTCCGTTCCTCGCGTACGTGGCCTCCGGGAGGATCCCGACGCAGAACGAGCTCGCCCAGCTCGAATTCCGGGACGTCCCGATCCGCGGAGAGCGTTCGCTGCGACAGAGCGTTCCCAGCCGCCAGTCGGCCCCGCTCACGCGCCGCGTGCTCTTCGTCATCCTCGACTGCTGGAGGCGCCAGGTCGCGCTCAACGACTCGAGCATGCCGCGGCTCGCGGCGCTCGCGCGCCTCGGAAGCCGCGGGACCGTTCTGACGGGCGTTCGCACGCACACCAAGGCCTGCGTGAGGAACCTGATGACCGGAGTGAACTCGAATCTCGGCGAGTCGTCCCTCGACCTGTCGAGCGATCCCGTCTCGGAGGAGTCGCTCCTGAGCCGCCTCAACGCCGCGCGGTATCCGTACACCCTGATCGACGCGACACCGGCGCTTCCGACTCTCTTCGGGAAACAGGCTCGGCCCGGATCCGTCGTGACGCTCTCCGCCGCGGGCCTTCCCTTCGAGCGCGAGGACCCCGCGCACGACGCGCTGGTCGAGGCCGCGACCCTGAGGGCGCTGGCGAATCCCAAGCTCAAGTTCATCATGATTCATCTGGAGGACCTCGACCTCGCGAGCCACCTCTTCACTCCGGTGAGCCGCGCGTACGAGGTCGCCGTGAGGAAGACCGACGCGCGGATGGCGCGCATCACGGCGCAGCTCGACTTCGACCAGGACACCCTGCTCGTCATCGGAGACCACGGCGCGAACGATCAGGGACACCACGGCGGGGCGGAATACGCGGCCCGCGAGACGGCCTACCTGGCCGCCGGCGCCGGGATCGATCGCGGCAACCGTCCGATGGATCCCCTCGACGTCGCCGACACGCTCGCGGTCCTCCTCGGGCTGTGTCCGCCCCTCGATTCGACGGGAGCGCCGAATCCCCGTCTCCTGGCGCTCGACGCGCGCGAGCTGAAGAGCCGCTGCGACGTCTGCCTTCGCGACCGGCTCGAGACCCTGCCGGGCCCCACGAGCCGCTGGACCTCGACCTTCGAGGCGCGGCAGTACTTCAAGGCGGCGGAGTTCACTCCGCGCGTGGCGCAGCTCTACAAGCGCGTGACCTCGCCGCTCTCCGAGTCGCGCCGCTCCGGGAGCGTCGCCCTCGCGGGCCTCGCGGCGGTCGCGGTGAGCCTCCTCGCGCTCCTCGCGTTCGGCGTGGACTCGCGCGTCGGCGTCGGCTGGCTCGTCGCGCTCGCGGCGATCGCGTTCTTGCCGTTTCGGGACGAGGTCGCCGTCGTCGTGTACGCCGCGATCTTCGCGATCATCTCGCTGAACCACCTCCGGACCGCGAAGGCGGCGGGCCGGCGTCGAAGCATGCGGCGGTCTGACCTCGTCGGCTGCGCGGTCGCCGCCGCCCTTCTCGCGAGTCTCGCCCTGGATGCCCCCACGCCGTTCTTTCATGCGTTCGCCATGGCGGCCGGCGCCGTCGCTCTCGCGCTCGGGGGCGCGTATCTGTCGCCGGCGGTCTTCGAGCGTTCTCGCGCGGGCCGGTTCACCCCCGTGCTTCTCCTGGGGCTCGCGGCCGCCATCGTCGCCAGCTTCATCTCGAGCCATCAGCTGCGGGGAATCTCCTCCTTCGGGTCGGTGCTGGTGGACATCGCGCTGGGTCTGGGCGGGCTCTTCCTGATCGCCGGGCTTCTGCTCACGGAGGATCACCTCGTCGGCCTCGCCTCGATCGTCCTCGCGGGATGCGTCTTCCGCGGCTGGCCGCTCGTCATCGTCGTCCTGATGGAGATCCTGATGCGCTGCCTGCGCACGACCGTGCCCCGGAGCCTGACCGGGGCCGTCGTCTGGGCTCCGGTCGGCGTGCTCGCGCTGCTCCATGCGGTCAACGGCGGCTATGGCTTCGCGAAGGTGGACGTGTCGCTCGCCGTCCTGGGGATGGAGGGCGACCTCGCCGATTTCCGATGGGCCGTGTCGATGATCCTGCTCTCCTACGCGCTGCCGTTCCTGCTCGCGGTCCGCATGGCGCTGGCGGTGACGAAGCGCACACTCGGCGTCTACGCGAACGTCCTCCTCTGCGTCTTCGTGATGTGCGCCGGCGCCGATCTCATTTTTCTCGCGCTGCCGCGGTTACAGGAGCTGCACGCCGGCCGTTACGAACAGAGAGTGATGTTCGACGTCGGCCTCGCGGCTCTCGCGCTGGCGTTCCAGGCCGCCTCGGCGGTCCGGACGTTCTTCGCGAGGACGCGCACGAAGTCGCCCGCACCGGTCGCGGTGGCCGACTAGGCCGCGAGACGAGTCGAAGCCGAAACCGAAGCTGCGATGCGATCGCTGTCGTCTTCTCCGGGCCCCTCGCACCGACTGCGCCGCGCCGTCCTGTGGAGCTCCGTTCCCCTTCTCCTGGCCCTCATGGGGGCCGCCGCGCTCCGAAAGCCGTCCCGGGGTGCTCACGAGTCCGTCCCCGTCGTCGCGCGCGCCCCGCGCATCGCGCCTCCGATCGCCCGGCGCGTGCTCCTCGTCGTGCTGGACGCCTGGCGCCGCGAGACCGCTCTCGACGACTCGCGCATGCCGTACGTCGCGTCGCTCGCGCAGCGGGGGAGCCGCGGTCCGATCCTGAGCGGGCCGCGGACGTTCACGAAGGCCTGCGTGCGCGAGCTCCTGACCGGCCAGCGTTCGGGACTCAGCGAGTCGACGCGCAATCTGATCTCGGACACCGTCTCCGGCCAGTCGGTCATGACGCGGGTGACCGAGGCCCGCATGGCGTTCACGATGATCGACGCCTTCGAGGCGTTCGGCGGGCTCTTCTCCGCACGGTTCTCGCCGTCGTCGGTCCGCAAGGTGTCGATCGCGGGACTGCCGCGCGATCCGCTGGACCTCGCGCATGACGCGATCGCCGAAGCGGCGGCGATCGAGGCCCTTCGCGATCCGGCTCAGCGCCTCGTCGTCGTTCACCTCGAGAGCCTCGACCTCGCGGGTCACGTATACACGCCGCACGGCGACGCGTATCAGCGGGTCGTGAGGGCGGCCGACGAGCGGCTCGAGCGGCTCGCGGCGTCGGTGGATCTGCATGTCGACGCGCTCGTCGTCGTCGGCGATCACGGCAGCGACGACCAGGGCCATCACGGCGGTCCCGACCGGCAGGCGCGCGAGACCGCCTACCTCGCCGTCGGCGCGGGCATCCGTCCGGGCGCCGCTTCGCTCGATCCGCTGGACTTCGCGGCGACCCTCACCGCGCTCCTCGGGCTGTGTCCGCCGGAGCAGTCCGTCGGAGCTCCGGAGGAGGAGCTGCTGGCGGGCGACCCCCGCGCGCTGAAGACGCGGTGCGACGCCTGCCTCCGCGATCGGCTCGATGCCGCCGCGGGCGTCGACGCGATCTCGGACGAGGCGCGCGCGTATTTCGCGGCGCCTGTCTACACCTCCAGCACGGCCGAGCTCTACAAGGCCCTCCTGGGCGCCGGCGAGGAGCCGCCTCGTTCGCGGTTCTTTCTGGCGGTGGCGATCGCCGCCCTGCTGGTCGGGCTCGTGTTGCTCCGCGAGCGCGCCGGGTCGCAGGGACTCGTCGCCGCGTGGGCCGTTCCCGTCTCGATCCTCGTGATGGCCGTTTCGACGGAGCGCGACCTGATCGCGATCGTCCTCTATGCCGCGGCGCTGCTCCTCCTCGTCTCCCGCGAGCTCAACCCACGCGGCACCGTGGCGGTCGCGACGACGCTGCTCGTCCTGATCGGCGCCCGCGCCCTGATCCCATCGGCGGACGCGGGCCCGTTCTTCCGCGCGATCGGTCTCGCGTGCCTCCTCGCGGCCTCCGCGGCGCTCGCGCCGGGCGTCCTGCAGCCGACGCGGCTGGGCCGGGTCGGCCTGCTCGTCCTGACGAGCGTCCTCGCGGCCGCCGCCGCGACGCAGGTGCGATCCGACCAGATCCCGGGACACTTCTCGTGGAGGCTGACGCTGATCGACTATGCGCTCGCGACCGGAGTGTTGTTCCTGTTCGCGGGGCTCATCCTTCGGGAGCGGGCGGTGCTGGGGATCGGCGCTCTGGCCCTGGCGGGATGCTTCTTCCAGGGGCTGCCGCTCGCCGTCTTCGCGTTGCTGACGCTCGTTCCGACGCTGGGCCGCCGCCCCCTTCGCGCTCCGCCGTTTCTGCCCGCCGCGCTCTTCGCCCCGCTCGGCGCCCTGGCCCTCCTGCGGGCGCAGAACGGGGGCTACGGCTTCTCCCGAATCGACCTCTCCCTCTTCGCGCTGGGGATCCCGTGGGTCGGCGAACCGAACTACCTGTGGGGCGCGGCGGTGATCCTGCTGTCCTACCTGGTTCCGCTGATCCTCGCCGTGCTCCTCGGCCAGCGGTTCCACGGCATCGCGCGCGCCTCGCTCGGTGCGATCGTCGCGGCGTTTCTCATTTTCGCCGGCGCCGACCTCTTCTTCCTCTCGCTCCCGGGTGGATCGCCCGTGCGCGTCGCGCGCCTCGAGGAGGTCTTCGTCTTCGACGTCATCTTCGGTTTTCTCGCGCTGATCCTGTTCGGAAGCGCCTCCGCGCTCGCGCGGCTGCGCCTCGCATCCCCCTCGGGGGCGGCCCGCGTCGCCGCGATTCCGCCGGGAAGCCGCGCCTCGGCGGCGCGGCCCTAAGCGCGCGCCTCGGAGGCGCGACGCGCGATCCGGACGAAGCCGCGCGCGGCGGCGTCCTTCGCGACGTCCGCCAGGCGGGCGCGGCCCGAGGCCGCGGCGCCGGACCGCATCTCGATCCGCCCCAGGGCGAGGCTCGCCTCGAGCGCGTACGCGAGGAGGCCCTTCTCGCGGGCACTCGCGATCGCGCCCTCGAGGCTGCGCCGGGCGCCCGGCGCGTCGCCCCGCGCCGCGCGCAGCAGGGAGGAGGCGAGGACGTACTCGCGGCGCGCGGTTTCGTGCTGGCCGGAGACGGCGAGCCGCCGCGTCCGCTCGACCGACTCCGCCGCGTCGGCGGTGCTCCCGGACTCCAGCGCGGCGCGCGTTGCGAGGGACAGCGCGAGCGCCTCGTCGTCCGGAAGCCTCTGCGCTCGGAGCTCGTCGGCCGCCTGCCGCGCCCCGTCCCGCGCGGCCTTCGCGTCGCCCTCCGCGAGAGCGACGCGCGCGAGGTCGTAGCGGCTCTGCGCCGCGGCGCCCTTCTCCCCGATCTCGTTGCGGATCTTCAGCGCCTGCTCGAAGTTCTGACGCGCGTCTTTGGGCTTGTCCTCGGCGAGGTCGAGCGAGCCGAGGCCCGAGAGGACGAAGGCCTCCTGGTGCCGGTCGTGCGCCTCGCGGCAGGCGGGCAGGGCCTGCGCGAGGAGGGCACGCGCGCCCGCGAGGTCGCCGGTCTCCGCGCGCACCGTCGCGAGGCCGGTCGCCGGGTATACGGTCCGGCTCTTCTGCCCGAGCGAGCGGAAAGTCGCGAGCGATTCCTCGAAGCTCTTCGCGGCGCCGGCGGGATTCCCCTCGCTCCACTGCAGCTCGGCGATGTTGGTGAGCGCGATCGCGCGTCCGCCGTCGTCGCCCGTCTCCTGGTAGAGCGGGATCGCGCGCTCGAAGCTCTCGCGCGCGCCGCGAAGGTCGCCCGCGATGACAAGGCCGGCGCCGATGTTGTTGAGCGCCTCCGCCTGGCCGGCCTTGTCGCCGAGCTCCCCGAAGAGCGCGAGCGATGCCTCCGCCAGCTTCCGCGCCTTCGCGAGGTCGCCCTGGTCGCCGACGACGTTCGCGACGTTGTCGAGGGCCCCGGCCTCGACGCGCTTGTTGCCGATCTCGCGGCCGATCGCGAGCACCTGCTCGTAGGCCGTGAGCGCCCCCGGCAGGTCCCCCTGGTCGTAGCGCGCGTTCCCGATGCCGTTGAGCGCGCTCGCCGCGCCCTTGCGGTCGCCGGCCGCCTCGAAGAGGTCGCGCGCCTGCTGGCTGAACGCCTCGCCGCCCCTGGGGTCGCCGAGGTTGCGGCGCGCGATGCCCCGCTGCATGCGCGCGGTCGCGCCGACGAGGCGGGCGCCCGACGCGTCGGCCAGCGCCGTTGCCTCGACGGCGGCCTTCTCCATGCGCGGGAAGTCCGACAGCGCCTTCGCCGTCTCCGCCTCGGCGACGCCGATCCGCGGGTCGTCCTTCGGGAACGCGCGGCGCAGCGCGGCGATCGTCGCGAGAGCCTCGTTCGCCCGTCCCGCGCGCGTCTGCGCGTTGGCGAGCTGGAGGCCGTACTCGAGGTTGTCGGGATAGAAGGTGAAGAGCGAGCGGTAGATCTCGACCGCCCGGTCCCACTCGTTCGTCGAGGATCGGTACCGGCCCTCGACCGCGAGGCGCGTCTCGCGCGAGAGGTCGCCGGAGAGGACGAACGCCGCCTCCGACGCCTCGAGCGCCTTCGCGTCGTAACCGAGGCCGGCCCACGCGGCGGCGAGCGCCGAGCGCGCCAGCGCGTGCTTCGGGTCCAGGGCCACGGCCTTCTGGAGGAGGTCGCGGGCCGCGACCGAGTCGAAGACGCGCAGCCTCGCGAGGCCCTCCGCATACAGGCGCGCCGCCTCGGGATTCGAGGGCAGCGACGCGCGGACGGCCGCGGCGTCCGCCGACGAGACCGCGGGAAGCCTGAGTTTCTCGCGGAGCTGCTCGCCCGCGCGCGTCGCGATCCCGTCGACCTCGGAGGCGGATCCCTTCTCGGAGACGACCGCGATCGTCTCGCCGGCGGCGGTGTCCTGCAGGCGCAGGTCCAGGCGGAGCGCGGGGGCGCCGCGCTCGCCGGACGGAGGCGCCGAAGAGGAAACCAGGTAGGAGCCGACCAGGACGATGTCGGCGCCCACGTTCTTGCGGACGCGCGCGAGGCTGTCGCGTCCGAGCGTGTCGGTCTCCTCGAGCGAGAGGTCGCTCTTCATGCGCGCGACGTCCTCGCTCGAGATCGCGCGGAGCGTCTCGCCGGCGGCGAGCTCGGTCGTCAGCATCTCGGAGAGCGCGGTCGAGACCCACGCGTCCTCCTTCCTGCCGGCGAGGTTCTTGAATCCCAGGACGGCGATCGATCGCCGCGCCGGCCGAGTGGCCAGCGGCGCCGCGGCGGGGACGGTTCCCGCCGTCGCCGGCTGCGGCGCGGCTCGCCGGGCGCCGCGGTAGCGGTACAGGAGTCCTCCCACGCCGGCGGCGAGCAGCAGTCCCGCGGCCACGGCGGCCAGCCGGAGACGCCGGCGGCGGGCGCGGACACCGGTCCCCGCGGCGATCGCCTCGCCGCGGAGCGCGCGCACGACGTCGTCCACCGACGCGAAACGGTCGCGCGGATCGCGCTCGAGGCAGCGCAGGATCGTGCGCTCCCACTCGGCCGGCAGGTCCGCGACCCGGCCCCGCGGCGACGGCGGCGGCTCCTTGAGCTTCTTGAGCGCGACCGAGATCGGCGAGTCTCCCTGGTAGGGCGGCTCGCCGGTCACCATCTCGTACAGCACGATGCCGAGCGCGTAGACGTCCGTGGCGGGGGAGACGGCGCGGCCCTCGATCTGCTCGGGCGCCATGTAGTCCGGCGTTCCCATGACCGCCTCGGTCTCCGTGAGCGACGGCTCCCCGCGGCCGGGCCGGTCGCGCCGGGCGAGGCCGAAGTCGGTCACGACCGCGCGCACGCCTCCCGGACGCCGCTCGTCGGGCGAGAGCATCACGTTGGCGCTCTTGAAGTCGCGGTGGACGATGCCGGCCTCGTGCGCCGAGGCGAGCGCCGCCGCCATCTGCTCGACGAGGGGCAAGGCGTCCGAGGGACGCATGCGCCCCGTGCGCGCGAGGCGGCGGGCAAGCGTCTCGCCGGAGAGCAGCTCCATCGTCAGAAACGTCACCGGCCCCTCGGGGAAGATGTCGAAGGTGCGGGCCACGTTGGGATGCGTCACGCTGCGCGCGAGGTTGACCTCCCGCAGGAAGCGCTCCATCACGCGAGCGTCGCCCGCGACGTCGGGCCGGATGGTCTTGACCGCGACCCGCTCGCGCAGGACCTGGTCCTCCGCCTCGTAGACCTCGCCCATCCCGCCGCGCGCGATGAACCGCAGCACGCGGAAGCGGCCGGCGAGGACCGTGCCCTCGGCGATTCCCGGGGGACGCGGGCCCGGCCTCGCCCCCGCCGTCGGCGTCGCGACGGTCTGTCCTACGGAGACCGCGCCGCCGACTTCTTCGGCGCCGCGGTCCCGTGACGGCGTCTCCCCCGTCTGCGCGTCCTCGCCCGTGGAATCGGTCATGGGCCCGGGGGGCGGGACTCCTTCTGCCGTTCGAAGTCGATCTGGGCGGCGACCTTCGGGATGCGGTCGGCGAAGATCACGACGAGGTCGTCGCGACGCGCGACCTGCAGCCCGCGGCGCACGGCCTCCGTTTCGTTCCGGGTCTCCTCGATCGCGTCGGCCTTCAGGCCGTGACGGATCAATCCGTCGCGCAGCTTGCCCACGACCTCGCCGGGCTCGCGCCCGCGGAGGTCCTCGTCGTCCCGGAGGATGACGTGGTCGAAGTGAGGCGCGGCCTCCTTCGCGATCGCGTCGAAGTCCTCGTCGCGCCGGTCCCCGGGCGCGTTCAGGACGACGACGAGGCGGCCGCGCTTGATCGAGGCGAGGAACGGGGCGACGAGCGCCATGCCGTGCGCGTTGTGGCAGTAGTCGATCATGACCTTGAAGTCGCGGAACTCGTAGACGTTCGCACGGCCCGGCGCCTGGAACGGCGTCGGGTGGAACGTCGTGAGGCCGCCGCGGATGTCGTCGAGCTCGATGCCCGCGGCGAACGCGGCGAGAGACGCGGCGAGCGCGTTGGCGATGTTGAAGCGGGCCTTGCCGTCGAAGGTGATCGGCACCTGCCGCGCATGGACGAGCGGGATGCGCAGCGTCGCGCGGTAGAGGCAGAGCGTGTCGTGCCGGTCCATGACCGCGGCGAGCCCGCCGGCCGCGGTGTGCGCCTTGAAGCGCTCGTGATGCGGGTCCAGCGAGAAGTACGCGACCTTCGCCTTGACCCGATCCGCGATCCACTCCGACATCGGGTCCTCGGCGTTCAGGACCGCGACGCCGTCCGGGAAGAGGCGCTCGACGACCAGCGCCTTGAGCCGGGCGAGGTCCTCGAGCGTGTCGATGTCCCGCAGCCCGAGGTGGTCCTCGGCGATGTTCGTGACGACGCCGACGTTGGCCCAGTCGTAGCCGAGCCCGAAGCGCAGCAGCCCGCCCCGCGCCGTCTCGAGCGCGGCGAAGGTGACGGTCGGGTCGCGCAGGACCGCCTGCGCCGACGCCGGGCCGGTGCAGTCTCCCTTCATGATCTGTTCGCTGCCGACGTAGACGCCCTCGGTCGTCGTCAGGCCGACGTGGTGCCCGGCGTAGCGCGCGATGTGGGCCAGGAGCCGCGTCGTCGTCGTCTTGCCGTTGGTGCCGGTGATCGACACGATCGGGATGCGCGAGGGGATCCCCGGCGGATAGAGCATGTCGAGGACCGCGCCCGCCGCGTCGCGCGGCGTCCCCTCGGTCGGGTCCGTGTGCATGCGGAAGCCCGGCGCAGCGTTGACCTCGACGATGCCGCCGCCCACGTCGCCGATCGGCTTCTCGACCGTGGGGGAGATGACGTCGATGCCGGCGATGTCGAGGCCGACGATCCGGGCGATGCGCTCCATCAAATGGATGTTGGAGGGGTGGACCGAGTCGGTCACGTCGCGCGAGATCCCGCCGGTCGAGAGGTTCGCGGTCGACTTGAGGTACACGGCCTCGCCCGCGGGAGGCACCGACTCCGGCGTCAGGCCGCGCCGCGACAGGAGCGCGAGCGAGAGCTCGTCGAGCTCGATCTTCGTCAGGATCTTCTCGTGCCCGATGCCGCGCCGCGGGTCCTCGTTGACGGCTACGACCAGCTCCTCGATCGTCTTTCGCCCGTCGCCGACGACGAACGCCGGCACGCGCTGCGCCGCGCAGATGAAGCGGCCGTTGATGACCAGGAAGCGGAAGTCGAAGCCCTCCAGGAAGTGCTCGACGATGACCTCGTCGCGGAACTTCAGCGCGTCCTTGAAGGCGAGGCGAAGCTCCGACTCGCTGCGGATGTTGGTCAGGACGCCGCGGCCGTGCGAGGCGTCGAGCGGCTTGACCACGACCGGCCAGCCGAGCGACTTCGCGGCGTCGAGCGCCTCCTCTTCGTCCGCGCAGACGCTTCCCTTCGGAACCGGCACGCCGTTGTCGCCCAGGAGCTTCTTCGTCAGGCTCTTGTCGCCGGCAATCTCGACGCCGAGCTGGCCGGTCGTCGAGGCGATCGTCGCCTGGATGCGCTTCTGGTGGACGCCGGTTCCGAGCATGACGAGCGAGCGGTCGTTCAGCCGCAGGTGAGGGATGCCGCGCGCGGTCGCGGCCGCCACGATCGAGCGCGTGGACGGGCCGAGCGCCCAGCGGTCGCGCGTCTTCTTGAGCTTCTCGATCGACGCCGGGAGATCGAGGTCCACGTCCAGGCCCGCGCAGTGCTCGACGACGTCCAGCGCGAGCTTGCCGGCGCGGACGCCGGCGCGCTCCTCCTCCATCTCGTAGACGAGGTTGTAGACGCCGGGCGTCTTCGTCTCGCGCGTGCGGCCGAAGGTGACGGAGATCCCGACCTCCTGCTGGATCTCGATCGCGACGTGCTCGGCCACGTGACCGAGCCAGGTCCCCTCGCGGAGGCGCTTCAGGAACCCTCCCCGCGCGCCTTCGGAGCAGTGGTGCTCGTCGAGACCGGGCAGAAGCTTCACGAGCTCGTCCGCGAACCCGCGGATCTCGTTGGACGGCTTGTCGCGGAACGGTCCCAGATCGATCCGCATCCAGACACACGGCCGGTAGGACCAGTAGTTCGGCCCGTTCAGGACGAGCGTCTCGAGGAGGCGGATGCCCTCGGCCATTTAAGGGCGGAAGATACAGGAAACCCGTGCCGGGATCCCCCGTCGCAGCGCTCCTCGGGATGACAGGGCGCGCGTGGCGCGCCCGGAGTCAGTTCGCCGCGATCGGTCTGCGCTTCTCGACGTCGAATCGATCCCCGGCGGTCAGCACGTGGAGCAGCGCGCCCTGGAGGCTGAACGTGGCGGTCGGATCCGTCTCGGAGAGGCCGTGCGCCACGGCCTTGCCGCCGTCGATGACGAAGACCTGTCCGGAGCCGATGACCTCGATCTCGCCCGATCCGTAGTAGACGATGGCGGTGTCCTCGTCGATGCCCACGCCGAGCTTCGACGGCTCGATGGCGACGGCTGTCAGCAGCCGCCCGAGCCGCTTCCGCTGCGAGAAGTGCTGGTCGATGATGAGGCGGGTGATGACGCCGAGGCCCGGCGCCAGGTCCACCGCGTCGCGGCGAAGCTGGAGCCCGCCCTCGCCCCCCACGATCATGGTGGCCGAGAAGGCCGAGGCGCCGGCCGAGGTCCCGGCGAGCGCGCCGCCCGCGACGAGGTTCTTCTGGATCGCCGCGAGCGCCGGCGTCCCCGAAAGGATCGCGACCAGGCGGGACTGGTCCCCGCCCGTCATGAAGACGCCCGTGGCCTCCTCGATCGCGGCGAGGTTGGCGGGCGCCTGCGCGTCCTCGCGCGAGATGATCGGCAGCGGATGGGCCGCCGCGGCGCCGATCTGCGTGAAGACCTGGCTGTAGAAGTTGGCGCGCTCGGCCGGGATCGCGGACGCCGTCGGGAGGATCGCGATGCGCGCGTCCGCCCCTCCCGCCTCGGCCACGAAGCGTTCCAGGATGTCCGGCTTGTCGAATTTTTCTTCGCCGCCCCCGACGGCCACGATCGAGCCGTGGGGGCGGTTGGGCTTGCCTCGGGGATTCGTCATCCTCGGGACGACAGATTAGACGAGTCTTCACGGACGTTCAAGGAATTCCGAACACGGTTAGACTCTCGCGAAAATGAAATCCCGTCGACCCGCGTGGCTCTCCTCGACGGCGCTCATCTTTTATGCGCTGATCCTCGGCGTCGTGCTCGGCCACTTCCTGCCGGCCGAGACGTATCCCAACGCCTACGAGACCTTCCGCTTCATGTCGAAGGCGTTCATCAACCTGATCAAGATGCTCATCGTCCCGCTGATCTTCTCGACGATCGTCGTGGGGATCGGCAAGACCGGCGACATCAAGGCGGTCGGGCGCATGGGCGTGAAGGCGCTCGTCTACTTCGAGCTCGCCACGACCGCGGCGCTCGCGCTCGGACTGACGATCGCGCACGTCGTGAAGCCGGGCGAGGGCCTGACGCTGCCGTCCTCGGGCGAGCACCTCGCGCAGCCCAAGACGCTGGTCGAGACGCTGCTCCACCTCTTCCCCTCGAACGTCGTCGACGCGATGGCGAAGGCGGACATCCTCCAGGTCGTGATCTTCGCGACGCTTGTGGGGATCGCGGCGGCGCACGTCGGCCAGAAGTCGGCTCCGTTCCTGAAGGTCATGGACTCGGTCGTGGCCGTCATGTTCAAGCTGACGGACTACGTCATGTCGCTGACGCCGCTCGGCGTCTTCGGCGCGATGGCGGGATCGGTCTCGCATCACGGCCTGTCGGTGCTCGGCTCGTACGCGAAGCTCGTGGCGTCGCTCTACGGCGCGCTCGTCCTGTTCGCGCTCCTCGTCCTGGTGCCGGCGCTCCTGCTCGCGCGCGCCAACCTGGGGCTGTTCTTCCGCAAGATCCGCGAGCCGTTCCTGCTGGCGTTCTCGACGGCGTCCTCGGAGGCGGCGCTGCCGCGGGCCCTCGAGAAGATGGTCGAGTTCGGCGTGCCCGAATCGGTGGCCGGCTTCGTGATCCCGGCGGGCTATTCGTTCAACCTGGACGGCTCGACGCTCTACATCTCGCTCGCGTCGCTGACGATCGCGCAGGCCGCGGGGATCCACCTGCCGCTGTCGACCGAGCTCCTCATGATGCTGACCTTCCTGATGACCTCGAAGGGCGTGGCCGGGGTCCCGCGCGCGTCGCTCGTCATCATCGCCGCGGGCTGCGCGTCCTTCGGCTTGCCGGGCGAGGCGGGAGTCGCGATGATCCTCGCGGTCGACGAGCTCATGGACATGGCCCGCACGTCGATCAACGTGATGGGCAACTGCGTGGCGTCGGTCGTCGTCGCGCGGTGGGAGAAGGTGCTCGGGCCGCCGCTCGCGGTCAAGAACGAGGACTCACCCGGCGTCGAGATCGCGCGCGAGGCGGTTCCCTGAGCGCTCCTGCCTAGAGGCCGAACGTCCGGACCAGGAACGCCGCCATCTCCTCCCGCGTGACGGACGCATCGGGGCAGTAGCGGAGCGGGTCCGTCAGGCAACCCGCCGTGATGCCGCGGTGGTAGAGGTCTTCGATCCACGCGGCCGCGAAGTCGCCGGCCGCCACGTCGGCGAAGACCGTTCCGGTCGCCGCCGGCGGCACGTAGTCCTTCCCGAGGAGCGTCTTGAGGAGGAACACCGCCATCTCCGCGCGCGTGACGTTCGCGTCCGGGCAGTAGCGCAGCGGGTCGAGGAGGCAGCCTCCGGTGACGCCGCGGTTGTAGAGGTCCTCGATCCACGCGGCGGCGAACGCCTCGAACGGCACGTCGGCGAAGATGCCGCCGGTCTGCTGGGGCGGCACGTAGCCGGCGCCGAGCAGGCTCTTGAGCAGGAAGACGGCCATCTGGGCGCGAGTGGTGTCGTCTCCCGGGCAGAAGAGGCCGGGGTTGCAGCCGGCCGTGACGCCCCGGCGGAAGAGCTTCTCGATCGAGTCGTGGAAGATGTCGTCCTGCGGCACGTCGAGGAAGTCGGCGAAGAAGCCGTTGACGAGCGCCGCGTTTCCGGAGTCGGGATTCGTCACGACGACGGTGTTGAGCGTGCCGGCAGGCAGCACGGGCGTCGTCGCGCTGAGCTGCGCCGGATTCTCGAACGCCGATGACGCGAGCTGTCCCCCGATCTCGAGCTGCGCGCCGGGCTGGAAGTTGCCGCCGGCGATCGTGACGGAGGCGCCGGACGCGGGGCCGCTCGCGGGCGCAATGGCCTTCACGGCCGGCGCCAGGCACGACGGATCCTGCAGCGCGGTTCCCGGAACGATCGCCTCGAGCAGGAGCGCGCAGCCCGACGCGTCGGTCACGGTCACGCCGTAGGTCGTGGTCTGCAGCGGCGCGACGTCGATCGTCGGTGTGGTTTCCCCGTTCGGGAGCCAGAGATAGCTCGTCCACACGCCCGGCACCGAGAGCGTGGTGTGGCACGCCGGCGCGGGCTGCGCCAGGATCGCGGAGCCCATGGGGTCGTCGGTGACGACGATCGTGAACGCGCGGTCGGCGTGCGCCGCCGCCGAGTCCGTGGCGCGGACGGTGAAGGTGAACGTGCCCTCTTCGGTCGGCGTGCCCGTCAGCAGGGTCCCCGCGAAGCCCAGGCCGGGCGGGAGGCTGCCGGAGACGATCGAAAGCGTGTAGGGCATGGTGCCGTTTTGCACCACGATCGGCGTTGCGTAGTCGTGGCCGCAGAAGCCCGGAGACAGCAGCGGGCCCGGCGTGGCGATCCCGAGGGACTCGTCGAAGACCATCGTGAGCATCGCGGCGTCGCTCGTGGCGCCCACGGCGATCGAGTTGCCGCGCACGTCGAATCCCGACATGTACTCGTTCTCGACGCCTCCCGCGAGGACGGGACCCCAGAGCGTCGCGCCGTCGGCGGCGGCGTACTTGATCACGCCGAGGTCCCAGTTGCGGGTCGCCGTCCGTATCGATCCACCGACGACGACGTTGCCGGAGGCGTCGAAGGACACTCCGAGCGTATAGGGGAAGTCGGTGCCGTGGCCATCGCCGTCCACGAGCATCGGTCCCCAGATCACCGTCCCGTCGCCGCCGTCGTAGCGGATCGTCCCCCAGTCGGAGGAAACGCCGTTGAAGATCGTGCCCGCCACGACGACGTCTCCGTTGCCCGCGATGGCCACGGTGTCTCCGTCGCCGCCGGGCGCGTCCACCGGCCCCCAGAGCAGGGAGCCCGAGGCGGAGGCGTATTTCGCCGTCGTCATGCCCGTGTCGCCGCCGCCCGTAACGGCCGCCCCGCTCGCGTCGGCGGCGATGCCGTGGGGCTCGCCGATGACGTCGCTCTTCGGTCCCCAGAGAACCGAGCCGCTGGCGCCCGAGTACTTGAGGACGAACCAGCGATTGTCCAGTCCGACGTCTCCCATTCCGGTGATGTAGACGTCTCCCGCCGGGTCGATCGCCAGCGCGCGCGGGTACCCGTAGTTATCGGCGTGATAGACGACCGGACCCCAGAGAACGGAGCCGTTCGCACCGGACACCTTGTGGAGCACCGTCTCGATGCCGCTGACCGGCGCCGGGTCGTAGCTCATCATGAGGACGTTGCCGGCGGGATCCAGCGCGATCCTCCACGGGCTGAAGCCGGAGAACTTCACGGGTCCCCAGATCAGGGCGCCCGACGCTCCGGAGAACTTGAGGAGCATGCCGCCGACATCCGGACCGTCCTGGTAGTAGCCGACCAGGATCACGTCGTTGTTCGCGTCGACCTGGACCTGCCAGGCGCGTTGCCATTCGCTCGCGGAGTAGGTGACGGGCCCCCAGAGGACCGCGCCCGTCGTGCGCGCGTACTTGACGAGGTCGATCGTGTAGTTCGGGAGGGTCTCGCCGGCGGAGACGGGATTCCCGTCGGGGCCTGCCGCGAGGTCCTCGAAGTAACCGATTCCGACGAAGGGATATTCGAAGGGCGCCGGCCCCCAGATCGGCGCTCCCGTCATCCCGTCCCACTCGCCGGAGCTCAGGACGTCCGTGTATTCCGCGACGAACAGGCGACCCGCGGAGGAGACGAAAGCGGCCGGGCCGTAGTTTGGCGGACTCGCGATCGCAGTCGGCGGAAGCAGAAGCCGCCCGTCGACGCCGCGGTACCTCCAGAAGGACAGGGCGAAATCCGAGCCCGTTCCCGTCCCTCCCAGGACTCCGAGGTCGCCGTTTCCGAACAGGAGGGCCTCTCGAACATCCGACGTCGCGTTTGAATTCGCGGTCCACAGAAGCGCGCCGCCGCCCCCCGCGAGCTTGAACGTGACGTCGGTGGTCTGGAAGGCCTGGTTTCGATAGGTCCCGGAGACGAAGACGCTCCCCGCCGCGTCGCAGGTCAGCACGGAAGGATTCGTGTCGTCGAGCGAATTCGGAAAGGCATCGGGCGGCGTGTAGACCGACGGCCCCCAGATCGGCCCTCCGGACATCCCGTTGTAGGCCAGCGTGAGGAAGTCGGGACCCGAAAGGCCGGCCACGATCACCGTTCCATCGGCGCGGACCAGGATCGACCGTGGCAAGTTCGGCCGCTGGTTCGCGTCGTGAAAGATCACCGGTCCCCAGAGGATCGAACCGTTCGCGGCCGAGTACTTGAGCGTCGAGATTTGGTCGGCGCCGTTCGCGTACGTGACGAAGACGTTGCCCTCCGGGTCGAGCGCTGTCCTCGATGGTCTCGTTCCGGACCAGGTACTCAGGTTCTGGATGAGGTTCGGTCCCCAGAGAAGCGCGCCCGTCCGGCCGTCGTACTTGAGCGTCGCCACGAAGGAGATCCCCGAAACCGCGGTCACGACGACGTCTCCGGCGGCGTCCAGGAAGACGTCGGTCGGGATCATCGCGAAACCGCTGTGGTAGAGGACGGGCGCGCGCCAGAGAGCCTGACCGGTCAGGCCGTCGAAGCGGGCGGTCTCGACGTCGCCGGCGCCCTCGAGGACGTAGTCCCGGTCATCGACGACCGCCACGACGACCTTGCCGAAGGCGTCGATCGCGGCGTGGCTGTCTCCGAAACCGGGTGAGTCGGGCACGTCTTTGCTCGAGTGGCGACGCGTCGTCGCCCGCGGAATCCGAAGCGCCTGCGCCGACAGAACGTTGCCATCCGCGTCGTAGTGCACCGCATTCAGCGCATCCGTCACGACCAGGATCGTCCCGTCCGCGAGCTCGCGCGCCGCGATCGGCGCCGCGCTCGTGGTTCCGTCCGATGGTGGATGGAAGAGCTGCTGCCACTGCGGCACGGCGGTGGTGGCGAGCGCCACCGCGGCCGGGAACAGGACCGTGCCCAGGGCGAACGATGCAGGACGGCGGGCTCCATGGCGCAGGCGCACGGGAACCTCCGTTGGGGTATTTGTCTAGGGGAACTGTATACCGGCCGCCGGCGGCCGCGTCAGATCTGCAGTATCGCCAGCGCGGCGTTGACCTTCTCGAGGTCGAAGCGCTCCGGGTCGAAGGTCCGCTGCCAGGTCTTCGAGCGAACCACGGGCTGGCCGTAGGGATCGCGCGCCGCCAGGATCCACTCGACGTACTCGTCCGGTCCGCTCGTCTCCTCGGGCGGGCACGCGCGCTCGCCGGCGAGGCACGTCGGGCGCTGGTTCGCGTGCGTGCCGCCGTCGACGCTCTCGATCCACACCTCGTGCACCCACCGCGCGTCCGGTCCGTAGTCGTAGTAGAGCGTGCCGATGCGGGCGGAGATCAGGTCCTGCACCGTCACCCAGCGCGAGTCCTTCATGCGGTCGGTCACGCTCTCCGGCATGCCGATCAGCGTCTCGCCGACGCGAAAGTGGTGCGGATGGGAGTCCTTCCAGCCCATCGCCTGCTGGAGGACGGAGTGGAGCCGGCGCAGCGTCAGGTTCACCGGAATGCTGAGCCGCCGCCAGACGGGCGGGACGATCTCGATGAGCGCGACCTTGACGCGGGCGACGTCGACGGGCGCGCCGGACCGGAATTTCTCCGCGTACGAGCTGCTCGGTGCGCGGTCTTGCTTGGGAATGAGCATCAGAGTGAGCGCGTGTAGTCGGCCTGATTCGCCTTCCAGACTACCACGCCGCAGAAGCGCTCGCCCTCGGGACACACGGGACGGACGCCGGCGTGATGGCGCAGCGTGCACGGAGGCAGGAGCCACGGCCCGATCCTCGGGTTGACCTCGCCGATCTGGAGCGCCTCGTCGAGCGAGGCCCGCCAGATCTCCTCCTGCGCGTTGTAGCAGAGGCGCATGGCGAACTTGTGGTGGAGGTTGAGCAGGTCCGCCGACTCCGTGAAGCGGATCGCGACGGCGTTCGGCAGCAGATACGCCGCGAACTCGTCGGAGACGCCGCGCTCCCGCAGCGCCGCGATCGCCGTCCAGGTCTCCTCCATGGTCTCGCGGTACAGCTCCTCCGCCTCCGGGACGTCGCCGACGAGCATCGGGACGACGTAGTCCGGCTCCTCGGAGAGGTAGGCCGGGAGCGCCGGACGCGACGCGGGCGTCATCCGGTGGCGCTGGTCCTGGCTGTCGGCGGTGTGCGACAGCTTCTTGCGGAACGAGTACGACGGGTGGAAGAGCGCCCGCGAGAGCTTGTCGTGCGTCGTCAGCGTCAGGGTCTCGCCGAGGATCCGGTTCTGCGCCGGGTCGAGGACCATGCGGATCGCGGCGTCGTCGTCGAGCGCGGCGCGGGTCACGCCCAGGATCTCGCGCACGGCCGAGGCGAGGACCTGCTCGTTGTTGGCCTTCCAGTCCACCAGCCGCGAGACGCGTCCGCCGAGCTCGCGGTCGAACTCCTCGCGGAACGCGCGGCCGGCCGGTCGCACGCGGGGAAGGGCGGCGAACGCGGCGAACTCGGGCGTCTGCTCGAGCGGCAGGGGATCCTGCAGCACGCTTTCGTACAGCGGATCGTGGCGCAGCACCTCCGCGACCATCTGGCCGACGACCTCGCGCTGCTCCGACGGCGCGTCCATCGACTCGCACAGGCGCCAGTAGCGGAAGAGGGTCACGCCCGAGACCGTGTGGTACAGGTACGAGAAGGTCGCGACGGGCAACACGTAGCGCGCGATCTCCTGCGCGCGCTTCTGCACGGCGCCGGCGAAGCGAGTCCGACCGTCTCCGCGGGTGCGGCCCGGGAAGAGGCCGAAGTACCGCTCGGCGGCGAGCGGCGTCAGGAGCTCCGTCAGCCGGGCGTAGGCGTCCTGCTGGCGCCGCGCCGTCCCCTCGAAGATCTCCCGCTCAACTTGTGGCATCGGGGGCACCGCAAAGTTGCCCTTCTTGACCTCGACGTAGCGCTGCGAGACCTGCTCGGAGTTGTAAAACGGGTGCGAGTGGAGGAAGGTCCAGAGGAACTGCCGCGACACGTTTTCGAGCGCGAACTGGAAGTGGGCGTGCTGGAAGGTCGTGTGGTGGCCCGCCTCGTAGATCGACCGGGCGATGGCGTCGCGGCGGTCCGGACGCGCGGAGGCCTGGTCCTCGGTGATGATGCCCTTCGCGGAGTAGCACGTCCGCGCCGTCGCCACCACGTTCTCGTAGGGCCGGTCGAACGCGTGGACCAGGCGGACCTTCGGCGCCGGCGAGGAAAAACCGAAGGACGAGGTCACGGGGCGGGGAAGACTCGACACCCCGCGATTATAAGTCGGTCACCACGCACTCGACGCGTCTCATCCCCAGCGCGGCTGGTCGTCCGGGTTGATCCCGAGCGCCGTCTTCGCGACGAGCTCGTGCGTCAGGGCGGAGTTGGCGGGATGGAAGCGGCCGGCCCGCGCGTCGCGGAAGAGCCGTTCGAGCTCGCTCTTCTTGAACATACCGAATCCGCCGGACAGCTCGAGCGCCGTGTCGACCGCCCGCCAGACGCCCTCGGTCGCGCGGTGCTTGCACGTCACGATCTTCGACGGCCACGCGCCGCCATGGTCGACGCCGTCCGACCATTCCTGCGCGGTGCGGTCGATCAGGGCCTCGATCGCCTCGAGCTCCATGACCATCTCCGCGACGCCGTGCTGCATGAAGGGGTGATGGGCCATCGAGGTGGACACGGCGATCGCCGTGCGCTTGTTGAGCGAGGCGACCGTCAGGTCGAGCACGCGGCGGCCGAGGCCGTAGTACACGTTCGCGAATCCGGTCAGCGCCCAGGCGAAGATCGAGAGCACGAAGAGGTCCACGCCGGCGGCGCCCGGCGCGACGACGCGCGCGATGCGGGCGTCGGGGATGAACGCGCCCTCGAGGATCGTGTCGTCGCTCTTCGTCGCCCGCATCCCGAGGACGTCCCAGGTCGGCTCGACGCGATAGCCCTTGGCGTCCCGCTCGAGGAATCCATGGACGATCTTCGGCGCCTTGGGATCGCTCGTGTCCATGCCGTGGAGGCCGAGGTAGGTCCAGACCGGCGTGAGGCTGCCGAAGGACTTGCGGCCCGTGAAGCGGTATCCGCCGTCGACCTTCTCGGCCTTCGCCGAGGAGAGGAGCACCGGCAGGTCGTTGCCGGTCTCCGCGTGTCCGGCGGCGAAGACCGCGCCCTTGCCGGCGGCGTCCAGGATCCAGTCGCAGCAGTGGTCGCCCGCGCTGTGGAGCTGCGACGCGACGCCGCACCAGTAGACGTGCATGTTCGTGCCGAGCGCCGTCGCCGGCGCGTGGTAGGCGAGCCGCCGCGTCTCCTTCATGCACTGGGCGAGCGTCATGCCGAGGCCGCCGAACTTCTTCGGCACCGCCATGCGGAGGTAACCGGCCTTCTTCAGGTCCTCGAAGTCCTCGGCGAAGAAGCGGTTCTCGCGGTCGTAGACCGGAGCGCGCTCGTGAAAGGTGTGGAGCAGCTCGTCGGAGAGGATCGAGGGCGTCTCGGGCATGGCGTCTCCTCCGTCGGGAGGTGAGCATACGCGAAGTGACGGCGCGTCTGAGCCCGGAGCGGTAAGATTCGGGGTTGGCCATGAAGCTGCCGATCTACCTCGACCATCACGCCACGACGCCGGTGGACCCGCGGGTGCTCGAGGCGATGACTCCCTACTTCACGCAGTCCTTCGGCAACGCCGCCTCGCGGTCGCACGTGTTCGGCTGGGAGGCGGAGGCGGCGGTGGACGCGGCGCGGGCGTCCCTCGCGCAGGCGCTGGGCGCGGGTTCGGAGAAGGAGATCGTCTTCACCTCCGGCGCGACCGAGTCCGACAACCTGGCGATCCTCGGCGTCGCGCGCGCCTACGGGGAGTCGGGCGACCACGTGATCACGGCCGCGACGGAGCACCGCGCGGTCCTCGATCCCTGCCGCGCGCTCGAACGCGAGGGCTTCCGGGTGACGTACCTCGCGCCGCAGAGGACCGGGGAGATCGCGGCGGGGCAGGTCCTCGACGCGCTGACGGACCGCACGATCCTGGTCTCCCTGATGCTCGCCAACAACGAGATCGGCACGATCCAGAAGCTCGCCGAGATCGGCGCCGCCTGCCGCGAGCGCGGCGTGATCTTCCACACCGACGCCGTCCAGGGGTTCGGCAAGATTCCCTTCGACGTCCAGGCCGCGAACGTGGACCTCGCGTCGATCACCGCGCACAAGATCTACGGACCGAAGGGCGTCGGCGCGCTGTACGTGCGCTCGCGCAACCCGCGCGTGCGTCTCGCGCCGGTGCTGCACGGCGGGGGCCACGAGCGCGGAATGCGGTCCGGGACGCTGAACGTGCCGGGGATCGTGGGCTTCGCCCGGGCCGCGGAGATCGCGCTCGAGGAGATGCCGGAGGAGAGCGCGCGGCTGCGCGCCCTGCGCGCGCGGCTCTTCGACGAGATCACGGAGCGCGTCGAGGACGTCTCCCTCAACGGCCCGCCCCTGCCGCGCCTCGGCGTCGGCGGCGCGCTCGTGGCCGGCGAAGAGGAGCGCCGTCTTCCCGGCAACCTGAACCTCTCGTTCGCGGGGGTCGACGGCGAGGCCCTGCTCGTCTCGATGAAGAACGTCGCCGTGTCCTCCGGCTCCGCCTGCACCTCCGCGGTCCTCGAGCCGTCCCACGTCCTGAAGGCGATCGGCGTCCCGGATCCGCTCGCGCACGCCTCGCTGCGGTTCGGCCTGGGCCGCTGGACGACCGCCGAGGAAATCGACTTCGCCGCTTCGACGACGGCGCAGGCGGTCACGCGGCTTCGCGAAAACTCGCCCCTGTCCCACGCACGAAGCCGGTAGAATCCGGGCCTCGTGACCGGCGGCCGGCGCAGGCCGGCTGCGGAAAGCTCCGGTGCTCAAGGATCTGGCTCGCTCCATCCCTCTTTACACGGACCTCCTCGAGAGGGTCCGCGGGGGAGAGGTCTCGCTCGTCGCGGGAGGGGTCGGCGCGCTTCCCGCGGCGCTGCTCGCGGCGGTGCGCGAGGACCTCGGTCGCCCGCTCGCGCTGGTCGTCGCCAACGAGAAGGAGGCGGAGTGCTGGACGGCCGACCTCGCCGCGGCCGGGCTCGCGCGCGTCTACCACGCCCCGGCTCCGACGCTGACGCCCTACCAGCGGATCCCGCCGTCGCTCAAGGCGCGGCGCGACGAGTTCTCGCTCCTGACGGCGCTGCGGTCGGGGGCGTCGGGCTGGGACGCCGCGGTCCTCCCCGCGCGGTCGCTGTTCGTCCGGCTTCCGGACCCGGCCCGCTTCGAGTCGCTCTTCCTGCGGCTCGAGCGCGGCGCGGAGATCTCGCTCGCGCGCGTCGTCGAGCGGCTGACCCAGCTCGGCTACCGCCGCGGCGACCTCGTCGTCGAGACCGGCGACCTCGCGGTCCGGGGCGGCCTCTTCGACGTGTTCCCGCCGGACCGGGACGTGGCCGTCCGCGTCGAGCTCGACGGCGACCGCATCGAGTCGCTGCGGCTCTTCGACCCGGACACGCAGCGCTCGACCGAGAGGCTCGAGCGCGTCTGGCTGCCGCCGTTCGCGGCGTCCGAGGACGCGGAGACGGAGCGGCGGCTGATGACGGACCGGATCGGGCGGCCGCCGTCCGAGTCCGAGCGCATCGTGTTCGCGCCCGCGGTCTCGCCGATGGCGGCGGGCTGGCTCGATCACTCCCACGGAGCCGGCGCCCTGGCGGTCATCGTGGAGCCCGAGTCCGTGGACGAGGAGGTCGGCGCCTTCGAGGAGCGCATCCTCGCGGACCGCGACCCGGACCGCGACGCGTTCGAGCCCGAGGAGCTGCTCCACCCCGCCGCGTCGATCCGCGAGCGGCTCGCCGCGCTTCCCGTGCGGCTCGACCGCCTGGGCGCCGATCCCGGCGGCGCGCGCCTCCTCCGTCTCCCGGCCGAGGCGATCGCGGGACACGGCGGGCGCGCCGCGGAGGCGGCCGCCGACCTGATGCGCGCGCTCGAGTCCGGCGAGGAGGTCTTCGTCGCGGCGCGGCCGACCGGAGGGGCCGAGAAGCTCCGTCGCCTCGCGCTCGAGTACGGCTTCCACGTCTCGACCGAGCGCCGTCCCGGCGCGGTCGTGACGATCCCGGCGGAGATCTCGGCGGGCTTCCGCGTGCGTCCGCCCGGGCCGCGCCTGTCGGTCTACGCGGAGGAGGAGATCTTCGGCGAGGAGCGGCGGTCGGCGGCCGCGCGCCGCAAGCCCTCCGAGGCGTTCCTGTCCGATCTGCGGGACCTGAAGCTCGGCGACGCGGTCGTCCACGCCGACTACGGCATCGGGCGCTTCAAGGGACTCAAGCGCGTGCCGGTCGAGGGCGCGGACCGCGAGTTCATGGAGATCGAGTACGCCGAGGAGAAGACGCTGCTCCTCCCGGTCGAGCGGTTCGACCTCGTGCAGAAGTACTCCGGCGTCGAGGGCGTCGAGCCCGTGCTGGACCGGCTGGGCGGGGCGGGCTGGGCGCGGCGCAAGGCGTCGGTCCGCAAGGCGATGCGCGACATGACCGACCAGCTGCTCAAGCTCTACGCCCGCCGCAGCGTCGCCGACGGGTTCGCGTTCTCGAAGGACGCGCCCTGGCAGAAGGAGTTCGAGGACGCGTTCGAGTACGTCGAGACGCCGGACCAGGCGCAGGCGATCGCCGAGGTCAAGCGCGACATGCAGTCCACGAAGCCGATGGACCGCCTGCTGTGCGGCGACGTGGGCTACGGCAAGACCGAGGTGGCGATGCGCGCGGCGTTCAAGGCCGTGCTCGACGGCAAGCAGGTCGCCGTCCTGGCGCCGACGACGATTCTCGCGGACCAGCACTTCCGCACCTTCAAGCGCCGCTTCGCGGCGTTCCCCGTGGCGATCGATCTCCTGTCCCGCTTCCGTTCGCGGAACGAGCAGAAGGAGATCGTGGCCAAGGTCGCCGACGGCACGATCGACATCCTCATCGCCACTCACCGGATGCTGGGCAAGGACCTGGCGTTCCGGGACCTCGGGCTCCTCATCGTCGACGAGGAGCAGCGGTTCGGCGTCGCCCAGAAGGAGCGCCTCAAGGAGTGGAAGGCCTCGATCGACGTGCTCTCGATGTCGGCCACGCCGATCCCGCGCTCGCTGCACCTCTCGCTCTCGGGGCTGCGCGACCTGTCGATCATCGAGACGCCGCCACGGGACCGCCTCGCGATCGAGACGCAGGTCGTCCCGTCGCGTCCCGAGGTCGTCCGCGAGGCGATCGAGGCGGAGATCGCGCGCGGCGGACAGGTGTTCTTCGTCCACAACCGCATCGAGTCGATCGGCCGGATCAAGCAGATGCTCGAGGAGCTCCTGCCGTCGGTGCGCGTGACGGTCGCGCACGGGCAGATGCCCGAGGCGGAGCTCGAGAAGGCGATGCTGCGGTTCTTCTCGCGCGACGCCGACGTCCTCCTCGCGACCGCCATCGTGGAGAACGGGCTCGACATCCCGTCGGCGAACACGATCCTGATCGACCGCGCCGATACGTTCGGCCTGGCCCAGCTCTACCAGCTGCGCGGGCGCGTGGGCCGCAGCGACAAGCCGGCGTACGCGTACCTGCTGATCGAGCCCACCGCGAGCCTGTCGGAGATCGCGCGGCGCCGGCTCGCGTCGATCCAGGAGTTCTGCGACCTCGGCGCGGGGTTCCGCATCGCGGCCAAGGACCTCGAGATCCGCGGGTCCGGCAACATCCTGGGCGGCGAGCAGTCCGGCCACATCGCGGCCGTCGGCTTCGAGACGTACCTCTCGCTCCTGGAGGAGGCGATCCGGGAGATGCGCGGCGAGGAGACGCTGCCGGAGCGCGCCGTCACCTTCTCGCTGGGCCTCGACCTCGCGATCCCGCACGCGTACGTCGGCGACGAGAACTGGCGGATGATGATCTACAAGAAGGTCGCGCGGGCGCGCGACGACGCGGCGCTCGAGGAGACCGCCCGCGAGATCGCGGACCGCTTCGGCGAGCCGCCGCCGGTCGTACGCCGCCTGATCGAGTACGCGCGCCTGCGCACCCGCGCCGAGCGGCTCGGGATCACGTCGCTGACGCGGCAGGCCGGACGGGTGCACGTGCGGTTCCTCGAGGACGCGCCGGTCGACCCCGAGCGGCTGCTCGAGTTCGTTCGCGAGACCCCCGGCTCGAGCCTCTCGCCCGCGCGCGTGCTGTCGTTTCCGGCGCCCGAGGGCGACGCGCTGCTCGAGGGTCTCCTCGGCCTCCTGCCGCGGTTCGAGCGGGTCGCGGCGTAGAACCGTGCCGCACGGAATTCGGGCCTCGGGCCTGTGTTATGTAGGACCGTCATGAAACCCAATTCCCGGCTTCTCTCGCTGCTTCTCGCGCTCGCCGCCTTCGCCGCGACCGCCGCCGCCCAGGAGATGGTCGAGCGCATCGTCGCGCGCGTCAACGACGGCCTCGTGACCCAGACCGAGTACGACAAGCGCCTCGCTCTTGCCACGCGCTCGGCCAACGTCCCGGCCCCGACCGACGAGATCCGCCTCGCGACGCTCGAGGACATGATCAAGGAGCACCTCCTGGAGGACCGCGCGAAGGAGATGTCGGTCTCGGCGACGGACGAGGAGATCCAGGCCGCCGTCGACCGCGTCAAGGAGCAGTACAACCTCAAGAGCGACGCGGACTTCGAGGCGGCCCTGCAGGGCTCGGGCATGACCAAAGACGACCTGCGGCGCCAGATGAAGCAGACGATCACGCTGCAGAAGGTCATCGGCCGCGAGGTCACGTCGCGCCTCGATCTCTCCGACGACGCGCTGCGGTCCGAGTACGAGCGGCGCAAGGAGCAGTTCTACGCGATTCCCGAGTCGGCGCACGTGGCCGAGCTCGTGCTGAGGTATCCGGCCAACGACGCGGAGGCGCGCAAAGAGGCGGTCGCGAAGATCGAGGACCTCCAGGCGCAGGTGAAGGGCGGGAAGGCCTTCGCCGACCTCGTCAAGGACAACTCCGAGGGCAACACCAAGAGCCGCGGCGGCGATCTCGGAACGGTGACGAAGGGCGAGCTGGTCGAGGCCCTCGACGCCGGAATCTTCGTCGAGCCGGCGGTCGAGTATCCGCCCCCGGTCCTCATGCCCGACTCGATCCACTGGTTCCACGTCACCGAGCGCAAGCCGGCCGGTTTCAAGCCCTTCGCGGACGTCAAGGAGGACCTGAAGCGGCGGATCTCGGACGATCTCTACGAGAAGCGCTTCGGCGAGTACATGGACCGGCTGCGCCGCGAGGCCTACGTCAAGATCTACGACGCGAACCTCGCGAAGCTGGACGAGAAGAAGCCCGCGGCATAGAGACGAGTTGTCAGTTCACAGTTCACAGTCCTCTGTTTCGGAACCTGACAACTGATAACTGACAACTGAGAACTTCCTTGCGGATCCCGCTTCCCCCGAGCTTCCACTTCGACCGCGTCGTCCGCTCGCACGGCTGGTACAACCTCGCGCCGTTCGCGTACGACCCGAAGGCCGGGGAGCTGAGAACCCGGGTCGCCGGCGGGGAGCTGCGGTTCCGCGCGCGCGACGGACACCTCGAGGCGCGCGGCGATCTCCCCGCGCGCGAGCTGCGGCGCGCCGCCTCGCGCATCTTCTCGCTCGATCTCGACCTCGCCGGTTTCGACGAGGCATTGTCGGGGGAGCCCGCGCTGCGCGACGCGCTGCGCCGCGGCGCCGGCCGAATGCTGCGCGCGCCGACGATGTTCGAGGACGCGGTGAAGATGCTCTTCACCACGAACTGCTCCTGGGAGGCCACGCGGGGAATGGTGGATCGGCTGATCGCGCTGGCGGGGAAGGACGGCGCGTTCCCGGGCCCGGACGCGGTCGCCGCGATCTCTCCCGCGACGCTCGCGCGCCGCGTGCGGTGCGGCTATCGCGCGTCCTCGCTCTCGCGCTTCGCGCGCCGCGTCGCGCGCGGCCGGCTCGACCTCGGCACGTGGGAGCGCCGCGACGCGAGCGCGGAGGACGTGCGGGAGGCGATCCTCGAGGAGCACGGCTTCGGTCCGTACGCGGCGGAGGGACTGATGCGCATCCTCGGCCGGCACGAGTACTTCGCGATCGATTCGTGGGTGCGCATGAAGTACCGGAAGCTCCATCCCGGCCCCGCGAAGAGCGTCGACCGCGCGATCGCGCGCCGCTACGCGCGCTTCGGCGGACACAAGGGGCTCGCGCTGTGGCTGGAGCTCACGGCGGACTGGCACGGAGAGGATCGCGAGTCCGAGGACTGAACTCGGAAGCCGCGAGGCCACCCGAGAGCTCTGCGCGAGTCGAACTTTTTCTTTCCAACCACTCCTAGTTGTGACTCCCGGTTGCACAACTACCTGTGCGTGACTCTTACGCCTTCCTTGCGCTCCTAATTTTTTAAGGCAATCTTCCTTGCTTGACTAATAACGATCGGCACTCCTAATATCCGCGCAGTGGCCAAAATTGGCTAAAAGTGGGAGAAAGTGGCTCTCCTACCGCTAAGAGAGAGAAAAATTCAGGATGGACCGCTTTCGCGGAAGTGCTCCTGCCCGGCTCGACGAGAAGGGCAGGCTGAAGGTGCCGAATCTCTTCCGGCAGCAGATCGAAGAAGCCTTCGGACGCGATCTCTTCGTCACCTCTCTTCACGGCCGCAACTTCCTCCTCTATCCGCTTCCGGTCTGGCGCAGCCTCGAGGAGAAGCTGGCCGAGCTTCCGGCCATTCATCGCGCGAAGAACAAGTTTCTCGAGCGCGTCAACTACTACGGGCAGGACGCGGCGATCGACGGGCAGGGGCGCGTGCTGATTCCGCAGATCCTGCGCGACTCCGCGAAGCTGCCCGCGGACGTCGTCGTCACCGGGAACATCGATCACCTGGTCGTCTCCGATCGGGGCGCGCTCGCCAAGAAGCTCTCGACCGAGGACTTCGGACCCGAGGACTACGACGAGCTGTCCAAGCTCTTGCTATGAGCCCCAAGCCGTGAGCCGAGGAGATCGCGCCCATTGAACCCGCGCCGCACACTCCCGTTCTCCTCGACGACGTCGTTCGCCTGCTCGCGCCGGAGCGCGGCGGGTTCTTCGTCGACGCGACGCTCGGCGCGGGAGGCCACGCGGCGGGAATCCTGGCGGGCGGCGATCGCGCGCGCGTCCTCGGCATCGACCGCGATCCGCACGCGCTCGCGCTCGCACGAGAGCGCCTCTCGCGCTTCGGCGACCGAGTCGCGCTCGTCGAGGGCGACTTCGCGGACCTGGACGCGATCCTCGAAGGCGACGCGTACCCCGCGCCGGACGGAATCCTCGCGGACCTCGGCGTCTCCTCGATGCAGCTGGACGACGCCGGCCGCGGCTTCTCGTTTCGCCGCGACGGGCCCCTGGACATGCGCATGGGAAGAAGCGGCCGGAGCGCGGCCGAGATCGTGGCCACCGCGACGGTCGATGAACTCACACGGATTTTCCGTGATTTTGGGGAGGAACGCATGGCGGCAAAGATCGCGCGCGGCATCGTGACGGAGCGGAACCGTGGTCCGATAGCGTCGACCCGTCAACTGGCCCGCATCGTGGCGGGCGAGAAGGGGAGCCGGGAGAAGATCGACCCGGCCACCCGGGTCTTCCAGGCGCTTCGGATCGAGGTCAATCAGGAGCTCGTCGCGCTCGCGCGATTCCTGGCGGCGGCGGTGGCCCGCGCCAACGGCGGCGGCCGCCTCGCGGTCATCTCGTATCACTCCCTCGAGGACCGCATCGTCAAGGACACGTTCCGGCGCGAGTCGGGCGTCTGCCTGTGCCCGCCCCGCCTGCCGGCCTGCACCTGCGGCGCGCGCACCGCGCTGAGGGTTCTGACGCGGCGGCCGATCCGGCCCTCGGAGTTTGAGCAGCGCCGCAACCCCCGCTCGCGCAGCGCGCGGCTGAGGGTCGCCGAGAAGCTCCCGACGGCGATTCCGATTTCGGCGTGAGGAACGGAGCCGCGTGAGCACCTCCTACGCCCAGGCCAAGCGGGTCCAGAACCTGCACCTGACCCGCGAGCGGGACCGCCGCCGCGGGCGTGAGCTCGCGACGCTGCTGCTGGCGGGGCTGCCGATCGCCTGCGCGCTCCTCGCCTACGCCGCGCTCCACATCGAGACCGTCCGCGTGGGCTACGCGCGCGAGGCGCGGCAGAAGACGATGTCGGAGCTGACGGAGGAAAACCGCCGCCTCCGCGCCGCGCTCGCGCAGGCGTCCGCGCCCGAGCGCGTCACCGACGTCGCGCAGCGCAAGGGACTCCGACCGCCGCACCCCGGGCAAGTCCAGTACATCGAGGCGCCGGCGCCGTCCACCGGGACGGCTCCGGCGGAGGCGCCGCGCCGATGAACGGCATCCGGCGCCGCCGGTCGCGGCTCTTCCTGCTCGCCCTGGCGCTGTGGGCGGTCGTCGTCGTGCTGCGGCTCGCCCAGATCCAGATCGCGCAGGGCTCGCGCTACCGCGCGAAGGCGCAGCGGCAGCAGGAGCGGCGGCTCGACATCGCGGCGCAGCGCGGCTCGATCCTGGACCGCGAGGGACGCGAGCTCGCCGTGTCGGTGGAGTCGACCTCGGTCTACGCCGTTCCTGACGAGATCGACGATCCGCGCGGCGCCGCGCGCGCTCTCGCCGCCGTCCTGGACCTGAAGCCCTCCGAGGCGCTCGAGCGCCTCCGGTCGGAGAAGGGCTTCGTGTGGATCCGCCGGCAGATCGAGCCGGACGCCGCCGCGAAGGTCCGCGCGCTCAAGCTGCGGGGCATTCACCTCGTCCCGGAGCCCAAGCGCTTCTATCCGAAGGGCCACCTGGCCAGCGCCGTGCTCGGGTTCGTGGGCACCGACAACGTCGGCCTGGCCGGGCTCGAGCACTCCTACGACAAGACGATCCGCGGCAAGCCGGGCGAGCTCGTCGCGCTGACCGACGCGCGGCGAAGCCAGTACGGCGAGCTCGAGACCGCGCGCAGCCGGCCCGCCGAGGCGGGTGGCTCGCTGATCGTCTCGCTCGACTCGGGTCTCCAGTTCGCCGCCGAGCGAGAGCTGGCCGCGACGATCAAGGAGCATCGAGCCGCCTCGGGCAGCGTGGTCGTGATGGACCCGTGGAACGGCGAGATCCTCGCCATGGCGAGCGCGCCGTATTTCGACCCCAACGACTTCCAGAACTCCCCGCCGGACGCGCGGCGCAACCGCGTGATCGCCGACGCCTACGAGCCGGGCTCCACGTTCAAGATCGTGACGGGCTCGCTCGCGCTGGACGCCGGGCTCGTGTCGCTCGACGAGACGATCGACACCGGCGACGGCTCGATCCGCGTCGCGAACACGACGATCAACGAGGCCGACCACCATCGCTACGGGGCGCTGACGCTCGGCGGGATCTTCGAGCACTCCTCGAACATCGGCATCATCCGCGTCGGCCTGCGCCTGGGTCCGAGCCGCCTCTTCGCCGGCGCGAGCTCCTTCGGCGTGGGCAAGTCGACCGAGATCGATCTGCCGGGCGAGAACACCGGCATCTTCCGGCCCCTCTCACGCTGGTCGGCGCTGTCGAACGCCGAGATCTCGATGGGGCAGGAGGTCTCTCTCAACGCGCTGCAGCTCGCGCGGATCACCGCGGCGGTGGCGAACGGCGGGCTGCTCGTCCATCCGCACCTCGTGACGCGGATCGTGGAGCCCGACGGCGAGTCGCGCCCCGTCACGATCCCGGAACCGACGCGCGCGATCTCGGCGGCCACCGCCGACGCGATCGCGCACATCCTGGTCGGCGTGGTCGAGCACGGCACCGGAACGAAGGCGGCGATCCCGGGCTTCTCCGTCGCGGGCAAGACGGGAACGGCGCAGAAGGCGGGCGTCGGCGGATACCAGGCCGGACGGCACGTCCCGAACTTCGCGGGGTTCGCTCCGGCGGACCGGCCGCGCGTCGTCGCCGTCGTCGTCATCGAGGAGCCGCAGGGCAAGTACTATGCGGCCGACGTGGCCGCGCCGCTCTTCCAGCGCGTCGTCTCGCAGGCGCTCGGCATCCTCCGGGTGGCGCCGCAGGACCAGCGCATCCCCGCCACGGTCCTCGCCGAGAACGCGCCGCGCACCGCTCCCGAGCCGCCGCGGTATCCCGAGGGCATGGTCCCGGTCTCGTCGCGCCGCGGACCCGTCCGCGCCGACACGACCGAGCCCACGCCGAGCGCGCTCGGCCTGTCGGCGAGCCAGGCGCTCGCGCTCTTCGCCCGCATCGGAGTCCTCGCCCGAATCCAGGGCTCCGGCTTCGTCGTCGCTCAGGATCCCGCGCCGGGGACCCCGATCCGCGCCGGCTCGATCCACACCCTGTTCCTCGCCGACACCGGGACGGCGCCCGCCGCTCTCGGACGGCGGATGGAGGAGACGGCTCCGCCTCCTTCGGCTCCGTGAATCTCGTGGAGCTCGCCGCCGCCCTTCCGGGCGCCGAGATCGGGACCACGACGGGAACGAATCCGAACCCCGACGTCCTGCGCGTCGAGAGCGACTCGCGGCGCGTGCGCGCCGGCGACCTCTTCGTGGCGATCCGCGGGGAGAAGTCCGACGGTTTCGCGCACGCCGCGGACGCCGTCGCGCGCGGCGCCGTCGGGGTGGTCAGCGACCGCCCGGCGCCGGACGGGATCGGGGCGCCCTGGATCCGGGTGCCCGACCCGCGCCGCGCGATGGGGCTCGCGGCGGCGCGGCTCGCCGGCGATCCCGCCGAGCGGCTCGTCCTCGCGGGCGTGACCGGCACCAACGGCAAGACCACGACGACGACGCTTCTCGAGGCGATCCTCGCGCGCCGCTACGGCGCGGCGGGGTTCCTGGGCACGGTCGGGTACCGCACGCCGGGGCGGGAGCTCGCGGCCGACCGGACGACGCCGGAGTCCCCCGTGATCCAGTCGCTGCTCGGGGAGATGCTCCGAGACGGAGCGCGGGCCGCGGCGATGGAGGTCTCCTCGCACGCCCTCGTTCTCGAGCGCGTGGCGGGCTGCCGTTTCGACGCCGCCGTCTTCACGAACCTGACGCGCGACCACCTCGACTTCCACGCCGACATGGACGACTACTACGCCGCGAAGCGCCGGCTCTTCGCGCTGCGCAAGCCCGGCGCGGCGGGAGTCGTGAACGCGGACGATCCATGGGGGCGGCGGCTGCTGGCCGAGGAGTCCGCGCCGATGATCGGGTTCTCGCCGTCGGGAGCGAGGAACGCCGACGTCTTCGCCGACGCCGCGGCCTGCGACCTCTCGGGAACGCGCCTCGACGTGGTTCACGCCGGCGGGCGCTTCGCGCTGCGCTCGCCGCTCGCCGGCCGCTTCAACGTGGCGAACCTGCTCGCCGCGGCGGCCGCGGCCCTCGCGCTCCGCATCGACCCGGCCGACATCGCCGCCGCCGTGGCCTCGGTCGCGAACGTGCCGGGGAGGTTCGAGCGCGTGGAAGCGGGACAGCCGTATCCCATCGTCGTGGACTACGCGCACACGCCCGACGCGCTCGAGCGGCTCCTCGCCGCCGTGCGCGAGCTCTCGGACCGCAGGATCGTGCTGGTCTTCGGCTGCGGCGGGGATCGGGACCGCGGCAAGCGCGGTCCGATGGGCGAGATCGCCGGCCGGATGGCCGACGTCGCGATCGCGACCTCCGACAATCCGCGCTCGGAGCGGCCGGAGGCCATTCTCGAGGAGGTCGCGGTCGGACTCCGGGCCGCGGGCGCCGCGCAGAGTCTCCTGGTCCCGGACCGCCGGGAGGCGATCCGCAAGGCGATCGCGCTCGCCGACTCCCGGACCGTCGTGGTCATCGCCGGAAAGGGCCACGAGACCGTGCAGGTCATCGGCGGCGAGGAGATCCCCTTCGACGATCGGAGGCTCGCGGCGGAGTTCGCGAGCGGATCGTGAACTTCACCGTCGCCGAGCTCGCCGCCTCCCTCGGCGCTCCCGCGAGCGGGGACGCCGAGTTGACCGGCGTCGCGGTCGACTCCCGCAGGGTCAGGCCCGGCGACCTCTTCGTCGCGATCCGCGGAGCGCGGGTCGACGGGCACGACTTCGCGGGCAAGGCCGCCGCGGCCGGCGCGCGGGCGTTGCTCGCGGAGCGTCACCCCGAAGACGTCCGCGCCGGCTTCCCGGTCGTGATCGTGCGCGACGTCGTCGCGGCGCTGCGTCGGTTCGCGTCGACGCTCAAGCGGAAGATGGGGTTCCGCCTCGCGGCCATCACCGGGTCGGCCGGGAAGACCACGACGAAGGAGTTCACGGCGGCGATCCTGGCGCGGCGGTTCGCGGTCGCGAAGACGCCCGGCAATCAGAACAGCCAGATCGGATTTCCGATGTCGGTGATCAACCTCCCGGGCGATCCGAACCCGAGGCCCGACTGGCTCGTGGGCGAGATGGGACTGTCGGAGCCGGGCGACCTCGCCACCCTGTCGCGCGCGTTCGAGCCCGACGTGGCGGCGCTCCTGCTCGTCGCGCCGGCGCACTTTCAGTTCTTCTCCTCGATGGAGGAGCTCGCGAAGGCGAAGGCGGAGATCCTGGAAGGGCTGCGTCCCGGCGGCACGTTCGTCGCAAACGCGGACGACCCGCGCGTCGAAGCGATCGCGGCGAGGCAGCAGGGTCGCGGCCGCGTCCTGCGCTTCGGCCGGACGGCGCCCGCGGACGTTTCCGCGCGCGGCGTCGAATCGCGTCCCGGCGGCAGCCGCTTCCTGCTGGTCACGCCGGAGGGCGAGGCGCGCGTCGACCTGCCGGTGCCGGGCCTCCACCAGGTCGACAACTTCCTCGCCGCCTCCGCGATCGGGACGGCCATCGGCGTGTCGCCCGCCGACTGCGCCGCGGCCGCCGGCGGGCTGCGCGCGGCGGAGCATCGCGGCGAGCTGAAGCCCCACCCGTCGGGCGCGGTGATCTTCGACGACGCGTACAACGCGAACCCCTCCTCCATGCGCGCGGCGCTCGAGACCCTCGCGACGCTGCCGGGCGCGCGGCGCATCGCGGTGCTCGGCGACATGCTGGAGCTCGGCCCCGACGAGGAGCGCTGGCACCGCGAGACCGGCGCCGCGACGCTCGGGCGCGCCGACCTCCTCGTCTGCGTGGGGCCGCGGGCGCGGGAGATCGCGGCGGGAGCGATTGCGGCGGGCTTTCCGGAGGCGCAGGTGCGCCGCGTCGAGACCGCCGAGGAGGCGGCCGAGGCCCTGCGCGGCAAGCTGTCCGAGGGCGACGTCGTCCTCTTCAAGGCGTCCCACGGCGTCGGGCTCGAGCGCGCCGTGGCGCTGCTGACGGCGGGAGCGGCCTGAGGGCGCCATGCTGTACTGGCTGTTCGTCCCGCTCGCCTCGCGCTACCCGGTGTTCAACGTGTTTCGCTACATCACGTTCCGGACGGCGATGTCGGCGGTCACCGCGCTGCTCCTCGCTCTGACGCTCGGTCCGGCGATGATCCGGTGGCTTCGGGTCGCGCAGGTCCGGCAGTCGATCCGCCAGGAGGGGCCCAAGTCGCACCTCGCGAAGGCGGGCACGCCGACGATGGGCGGGCTCCTCATCCTCCTGGCCGTCGCGACGGCGACGCTCCTGTGGATGGACCTCTCGAACCGCTTCGTCTGGATCGCGCTCGGCACGCTCCTCGCGCTCGGCCTCGTGGGCTTCGCCGACGACTTCGTCAAGGTCACGAAGCGCCGCAACCTCGGCCTCTCCGGTCGCGGCAAGCTCATCCCGCAATTTCTCGTGGCGCTCGCCGTCGCGTGGGCGATCACGCAGTGGGCGAGCCACGGCGCGTTCTCGACGGTCGTCACGTTCCCGTTCTTGAAGAGGCTGCTGATCCCCCTCGGCTTCCTCTATATTCCGTTCGTGGCGCTCGTCGTGGTCGGATCCTCGAACGCGGTCAACCTGACGGACGGCCTCGACGGTCTCGCGATCGGCGCCGTGGGCATCGCGGCGGGCACCTACGCCGTGCTCGCCTACGTCACCGGCAACTTCGTCGCCGCGCGCTATCTCCAGATTCCCTTCATCCCGCAGTCGGGCGAGCTCACCGTCTTCTGCGGGGCGCTCGTCGGGGCCTCGCTCGGGTTCCTCTGGTTCAACTGCCACCCGGCGGAGATCTTCATGGGCGACGTCGGATCGCTGCCGCTGGGCGCGGCCATCGCGGCGGTGGCCGTCATGACCAAGCAGGAGATCCTGCTCGTCATCGTCGGCGGGCTGTTCGTGATGGAGGCGCTCTCGGTCATCATCCAGGTCGCCTCCTTCAAGCTGACGGGGAAGCGCGTCTTCCGGATGGCGCCGATCCACCACCACTTCGAGCTCGCCGGCTGGGCGGAGTCGCGCGTGATCATCCGCTTCTGGATCCTCGCGATCCTGTTCGCGGTGCTCGCGCTCTCGACTCTGAAACTACGATGAACGCCGCGCCGATGCCCTCCCAGCCGACCGCCGCCGTGCTTCCGAAGCGGGTCGCCGTCCTCGGCTTCGCACGGAGCGGCCAGGCCCTCGCCGACGCGCTCCTCGCGCGGGGCGTCTCGGTATCGGTCGGCGACAGCCGGACGGAAGACGCGTTCGCGGACGCCGACGTGAAATCTCTTCGCGCCGGCGGCGCGCGCTTCTTCTTCGGCGGGCCGGAGCCGGGCGGCTTCCTCGAGGGGGCCGACTGGCTCGCGATCTCCCCGGGCGTGCCGTTGACGGTACCGGCCGTGCGGGCGGCGCGCGCTGCGGGGATCGCGGTCCTCGCGGAGCTCGAGATCGCGTGGCGGCTCTTGGAAGCCGAGGTCGAGGGCCCCGGAGGGAACCGCTGGATCGCGATCACGGGCACGAACGGCAAGTCGACGACGACCACGTGGATCGCCGACATCCTCCACCGCGCCGGGCGCCCCGCGGCGCTCGCGGGCAACATCGGCGCTCCGCTCTCGGTTTTCCTCGACGAGAACTCGCCGCGCGACTTCGTCTGCGAGGTCTCCTCGTTCCAGGCCGAGACGCTCGACCGCTTCCGGCCCGACGTCGCGGTGCTGACCAACGTCACGCCGGACCACCTCGACCGCTACGCCGGGATGCGCGAGTACGCGGCGGCCAAGGCGCGCCTCTTCGCGCGGCAGCGCTCGTCGGACGTCGCGGTCGTCAACGCCGACGATCCGGAGTCGCGGAACATCGCGAGGGAGCTGACGGCGCGGCGCGTTCTCTTCTCCCGCCGCGGCCGGCCCGACGGCGGAGGCGCGTGGCTCCAGGACGGCGAGCTGTGCTCGGACCTCTCCGGGAAGGCCCGCCGCGTCCTGCCGGCGGCACGCCTCTCCCTCCCCGGCGCGCACAACGTCGAGAACGCGCTCGCGGCGCTGGCCGCGGCGGCATGCCTCGGCGTCGCCGAGGAGCCGATCGTCGCCTCGCTGACCGGCTTCTCCGGGCTGCGTCACCGCACCGAGCTCGTGGCCGAGGCAAACGGCGTCCGGTGGGTGGACGATTCCAAGGGCACCAACGTCGACGCGACCGCCAAATCGCTCGAGGGCTTCGCGCCCGGCAGCGTGCTCCTGATCCTCGGGGGGCGGGACAAGCACGGCGACTTCGCGGCGCTCGCGCCGCTCGTGGCGCGCAACGCGCGCGCGATCCTGACCGTCGGCGAGGCGGCGCCCCTCATCGAGCGGGCCCTCGCCGGCCGCGCGGCGATCATCCGGTGCGAGACGATGGACCGCGCCGTCGCGGCCGCCGCCGAGCTCGCGCGGCGCGGCGACACGGTGCTCCTTTCGCCGGCGTGCGCGTCGTTCGACCAGTATCGGAACTACGAGGAGCGCGGAGATCACTTCGCCGCGCTCGCCCGCAAGGCCGCCGGAATCTCAGGAGAACGCCATGGCGCGTAAGCTCGCCTCGGACAAGATCCTCTTCGTGGCCCTCGTGGCGCTGTCGCTGTTCGGCTGCGTCATGATCTACAGCGCCTCGGCGGTCTCCGCGGGGGAGACCTCCGGCAATCCGTACCGCTACCTGACCAAGCAGATTGCGGCGCTCATCCTCGGCGGCCTCGCCGCGTTCGGCATCTACCGGACGGACTATCGAAAGCTGGCGAACCCGTGGGTCGTGTACGGCGCGTACGGTCTCTCGCTGCTGCTGGCCGTCGCCGCGCTCTTCCGGCCGCCGATCAACGGCGCGCGGCGGTGGCTCCCCCTGGGCGTGACGAACCTGCAGCCCTCCGAGCTGCTCAAGGTGGCGCTCGTCCTGCTGCTCGCGCACCAGCTCGCGCGGAAGTCGGAGAAGGCGGGAGACGCCGAGCGCGCGCTCATCCCGGCGGTCGTCTTCACGGGTCTCGCGGCCGGCGTCGTCGTGCTCCAGCCCGACTTCGGCACGGCGGTCTGCTACGTGATGCTCTGCGGGGTGCTGCTCTGGCTGGCGGGGGCGCGCGCGCGCTGGTTTCTCTTCGGGGCGCTCGCGATGCTTCCGGTCCTCGCCGCCGTGCTCCTCTCGGCCGACTACCGGCGCGCTCGCCTCCTGTCCTTCCTGAAGCCGGAGGCCGACCCGCTCGGCGCCGGCTTCCAGGCGATCCAGTCGCTGATCGCGGTCGGCGCGGGCGGCTGGTTCGGCAACGGCCTCGGGGGCAGCCGTCAGAAGCTCTTCTTCCTGCCCTATCCCCACACCGACTTCAT
>DASXAG010000008.1:0-108390 GCA_036406835.1 Thermoanaerobaculia bacterium | reverse complement strand
CAGTCCACGATCACCGACGACGACGTCGACGCGGTGCGCGCCGAGTGCCCGTCGGTCGCGTACGTGACGCCCGTCTCCCGCTCCGCGGCGCAGATCGTCAACGGCAACCTCAACTGGGGCACCTCGGTCCAGGGCGTCGGTGTCGAGTGGCCCTTCGTGCGCTCCTGGAACGTGGACAAGGGCGCTTTCTTCAGCGACTCCGACGTCCGCGCCGCGGCGAAGGTCTGCGTGCTCGGGTCGACCGTCGCCGACGCGCTCTTCGAGGGCCAGAACCCCGTCGGGCAGATGGTCCGCATCAAGAACTTTCCGTTCCGGGTGATCGGCGTGCTGGAGACCAAGGGCGGCAACTCGATGGGGCAGGACCAGGACGACACCGTGATCGCGCCGTACACGACCGTCATGCGGCTCCTCAAGAAGACCATGAAGATCGACATGTTCATGGCGTCCGCCACGTCGCGCGCCGCCGTGGACGAGGCGCAGAAGGAGATCGAGGCCCTGCTGCGCCAGCGCCATCGCCTCCAGCCCGGCCAGGACTCGGACTTCATGATCCGGTCGCAGCAGGAGATCGCGCAGACGGCCGACGAGACCTCGCGGACGCTGTCGGTGCTGCTCGCCTCCGCCGCGTCGATCTCGCTGCTCGTCGGCGGGATCGGCATCATGAACATCATGCTGGTCTCCGTGACCGAGCGGACCCGCGAGATCGGCGTGCGGATGGCGATCGGGGCCAAGGGACGCGACATCCTCACGCAGTTCCTGATCGAGGCGCTCACGCTCTCGATCGCGGGCGGCGCGATCGGCATCGCGCTGGGAATGGGAGCGTCGCGCGTGCTCGCGTGGAAGGCGCGCTGGCCGATCCTGCTGTCCCCGGCGGCCGTCGTCCTCGCGTTCGGCTTCTCGGCCGCGATCGGGATCTTCTTCGGCTTCTACCCGGCGCGGAAGGCGTCGCGGCTGGATCCCATCGAGGCGTTGCGGTACGAGTAGAGACGAGCTTGCAGCTCTCAGCTTACAGCTCACAGCCCGAGGTCCATTGAGACTGTCTGGCTGTAAGCTGTGGGCTGTAGGCTGTAAGCTCGTCCCTTAGTGTCGTCTCTCCCATTCGAACGATTCTGGCGGCGTCTCGACCCGCGCCGCAGTGTGGCGGCGCGGCTCCTGCTCGGATTCGCGCTCGCCTTCCTCCTTCCCGGCGCGGTCTTCGTGCTCCTGATCCAGCGGCGGCTCTCTGCGGTCGAGGCGTCGTCCGGGGAACAGGTGGCCGCGGTGCGGGTCGCCGAGGCCGGCGTCCGCCTGGCGCAGGACGCCGTCTTCCGGGCCGAGTGGATCGAGGGCCGGTCCCGCGCGGCGGAGGAGTCCGCCCGAATGCTGGCGGCGGCCGCGGGCGTCGCCCTCGCGTCGGGAGCGGCGCCGGAGCGGACGGCGCTCGTCTCCGACGGCCGCGGGGACCTCTGGACCGCGGCCCCCGAGGCGGAGTCGGTGGCGGTGGCGCCGTCCACGGGCCCCGTCGCTTCGCCGGAGGCCGCGCGCGACGCCGCGCGCACGCTTCCGCTCGCGCCCCTGATGGCGGACCTTCTCCGCCGCCGTCCGACGATCCACAGCGTGCGCGTCTGGACGGCGTCGGGGCTGGTGCGGCACACGCCGTGGTTCGACCTGGCCTCCGGCCGCGGCGAGGCCGGGGCGAAGCTCGACCGCTTCCGGCTCGATCGCGCGGTCTCCTTCCCGGAGGCGCCTCCCGCCTCCGGCGACGACGCCGCGATCTGGACGGGGACCTATCTCGCCCGTCCCGACACGACCGCCGCCCGTCTCGTCCACCTGCTGGTCCCCGTGCGCGACGCCTCGGGGCGTCTGGCCGGAGGCGTCGCCCTCGAGATCGACGCCCGGCGCTACGTCGCGGAGGCCATCGAGAGCTGGGCCCCGGCCGGCGACTTCTGGTTCGCGCTCGACGGGGACGGGCACGCGCTCCTGATGACGCCGCGCGCGGCCGCGACGCTCGGCTGGAACGGCCTGGGCGGCGCCCGTCTCTCCGACGCCGGCGCGGCCGATCTCAAGCGGCTGGCGCTTCGGGCGCTCCGGAGCCCGCAGACCAACGACCAGTACGTGCTGGACGGAAGCCGCGCGCGCATCGCGACGGCGCGGATCGGCGCGACCCGCTGGGTCTTCGGGGAGGGCCTGTCCGAGCAGGCGCTCGACACGATCCGGGGCGAGGCCGCGCGAGTCCAGCCGGCCTCGACCTACGCGAATCTGCGGCGCGACGTGCTGCTGCTCTTCATGGTCCTCCTGCCGGCGTTCCTCGTCGTCATCGGCATCGTGTCGCGGCGTGTCTCGGCCCCCGTCTCCGGGCTCGTCCGTGTCGCCGAAGACATCGGCCGCGGGCGGCCCGTGGAGATCCCGGGCAGACGGTCGGACGACGAGCTCGGCCGGCTCGCGGCCGCGATCGACACGATGGGCAAGCGCGTCGAGCGGCGGGTCGAGACGCTGCGCCGCCTGCACGACTTCTCGCGCTCGGCGTACCGGATGACCGATCCGCAGGAGGTCCTCGCGCGCGCGACCCAGGCGGTCGCGGGATTCACGGGCGCGGAGCGCGTGTGGTTCTCCTTCTACGACGCCAACACGAACCGCCTCGAGGCGCGCCTGCCGGCGTGGAACGTTCCCTCGGAGCTGGCCGACGGCCTGCAGGTGTCACTCGACGCGCGCTCGATCCAGGGGATGGTCTTCCGGACGGGGGAACCGTATTGCAGCAACGACCTCTCCCGCGACCCGTACGCGAACCGCGGCCTCCAGGAGCTGAGCGGCGCGCGCAACGGGGTGTTCGCCCCGCTCAAGACGGAGGAGGAGACGCTCGGGGTCGCCGTGGCGATCAACCGCGCCGCCGGCTTCTTCCAGGAGGAGATCGACGCGGTCACCTCGTTCGCGGACCTCGCGTCGCTCCTGCTGCGCAACGCGCGCCTCTACAGCGCGCTCTCCGGAACGGTGGACGAGCTGCGGCACGCCAGCCGGCTGAAGGACCACTTCCTCCAGAACGTCAACCACGAGCTGCGGACGCCGCTCACCGCCATCGTCGGCTGGACGGACCTCTTCGCGGAAGGCGACGTGAACGAGGAGACGCTCCGGCGGGGCCTGCGGCAGATCCGGCAGTCGTCGCGCGTCCTGCTCGCGCTCATCGACGACCTCCTCGACCTCGCGCGGCTCGACCGCGGCGCGCTGACCCTGCAGTCGAGACCGGTGCTGCTGTCGGACGTGATCCAGCGCTCGCTCGAGACGGTCCGGCTCATGGCCGAGACGCGCGGGGTCGTGATGATCCTCGCGCCGCTACCGGAGCCGATGGCGCCGGTGCGGGCCGACGCCCTCCGCCTGCAGCAGGTCCTCTGGAACCTCCTCGCCAACGCCATCCACTTCACGCCGGAGCACGGGCGCGTCGTCGTCCGCGTGGAGCGCGAGGCCGAGCGCTACCTCGTGAGCGTCGAGGACGACGGCATCGGGATCCCCGAGTCGGAGCTCCCGCACGTCTTCGAGCGCTTTCGCCAGGTCGACGGCTCGCCGACGCGGGGACACGCCGGGATGGGGATCGGGCTCGCTCTCGCGCGCCAGCTGGTCGAGCTCCACGGGGGCTCGATCTGGGCGTCGAGCGTCGTGGGGCAGGGGAGTCGGTTTACGTTTTCGCTGCCCGTGCGGTGACCGGACCGGCGGCCGGCTACCCGGACGCGGCGGGCAGCCCGGTGCCCTTCAGCAGGTCCTTGACGACCTTCGCCGTCTCTTCCTTGCCGGGGACGCAGAGGTTGGGATCCTTCTCGGTGCCCGCGGCGATCGCCGCGGCGTAGCCCTCGCAGTCGTAGCCGCAGGCGGTGCAGTCCGTCTGCGCCATCGCGGCGTAGAGCTTCAGCGCGAGGTTGCCGTCCTTCGCCATCTCCATGCGCTTGGGCAGGGGGATCGTCTCGTCGTGGAACGCCGGCGCCTCCTTCTTGGGCTTCGGCGCCGCGGCGACCTCGTCGACCTCCCGGCCCGTCTCCATCCAGCTTCCCCAGGAGAGGCAGGTCGGGCAGATGAAGTGGTAGTCCCAGCCCTGCGGGATGAAGACCGCCGGCGTGCGGTAGACGGTCAGCGCGTCGAAGTCCTGCGGGCACGCGGGCGACTCGCTCTCCTGCGCGTCCTTCACCATCGTCTTGACGTGCGGCCGCGAGTACTCGATCTGTTTGGGCTTCTGGTTGAAACGCCACGTCTCCTTGCCCTTCGGGCAGACCATGACGACCTGCGGCTTGTAGACGCGGTCGACGAAGAAGGTGCGCATCGGCACGTCGTGCGACGGGCACACCGACGGGGCGTCCTTCCAGAACGAAGCCACGAGGGTGGATTTTTCGGTGAGCGAGAGTCTCATCGACGGTGGATTATAGCGTCCCGGCGCGCACGAACGGATTGCGCGCGCTCTCCTCTCCGATCGTCGTGTCCGGCCCGTGACCGCAGACGACGCGGAGGTCTCCGGGCAGGCGGTAGAGCCGTTCGCGGATCGAGGACAGGATCGTCTCGCTGTCGCCGCCCCACAGGTCCGTGCGGCCGATGGAGCGGCGGAAGAGCGTGTCGCCGCTGAAGAGGACACCGGGGATGCCCGCGTCCTCGAGGTGGTAGCAGGTCGAGCCCGGCGTGTGGCCCGGCGTGTGGATGGCCGTGACGGCGTAGCCGCCGAAGCGGATCACCTCACCGTCCTCCACGGGACGGTCGGGCGGGAGCGGCTCCCCGGCGGAGAGACCGAAGTGCGCCGCCTGCTGGGGGAGGGCGTCGTAGAGCGGGAAGTCGGCCCGGTGCAGTCGAATCGCCGCGCCCGTCGCCTCCTTGACGCGCCGCGAGCCGCCGATGTGGTCGAAGTGGGCGTGCGTGTGGAGCAGTGCGACCGGGGTGAGCCGATGGGAGTTCAGCGCCTCGAGGATCCTCTCGGGCTCGTCGCCGGGATCGACGACGAGGGCCTCGCCGCTCACGGGGTCGCCGAGGATCGTGCAGTTGCACTGGAGCGGCCCGACCGGGATCGTCTCGAGGATCGGGGCGCGAGCGTCGGTCATGGATTCACGGCGACGACGGTGTCGACGTCGTGACGCACCTTGCGCGAGGGATCCGCCCAGACCGTCTCCGTCGAGCCCAGATTGATCTGCACGGCCCACTCCTGGTTGTCGGGCCGGCGGTACTCGGAGGCGAAGAGCTTCCGCCGGCTGCGCGGCGTGAAGATCTCCCAGCGGATCCAGCCGAAGTCGGCGACGCCGTTCGCGGAGTCGAGGTGGAACGCCGGGATCTTCTCGCCGGCCTCGATCGGCGCCTCGCGCACGGTCATCGGGCGGAATCCGTTGGCGGCGAGGCGCTCGAGGAATTCCGCGGAGACGTCGCGGCCCTGGTGCTGCAGCGCGTGCCGTCCGCGCGCGACGCCGCGCCCGAGGATCAGGTCGTCCAGGGCGCCGGAGAGATCACGGTCCATGCGTCTCCGATAGTAATGCCAGCGAGGCGTCGCGCTGGGACGGGTCGAGAGCGCAGAGGGCCGCATCCTCCGCCGTCGGGAAGGTACGGCACGGCAAGCGGACGGCCCACTTCCGGAGACGCTCCGACGCGGGGTGGCAACCCAGCACGAGCCAGGACGGATGTCCGGGCCACCAGGCGCGGTTCAGGAGCTCGGCGCCTGCGCCGAGGCTGACGATGGAGCGGGCGGGCGTGCCGCCTCCCGATGCTTGGTACAGCCATTCCGGACCGACGAGGTAGAAGGCGACACAGTAGGCGGAGGCCTGGTTCTCGGTGAAGATGCGCTCGTGCGGCGGCGCTTCGCGGCGCAGCGCCGCGACGAGCGGACGCCAGTCGGCTCGGCCGTCCCGGAAGTATCGGACGAGATTGCGTGAGCTGAGCACCAGAACGACGGAGAGCATCAGCGTCCCGGCGATCCGCGTGACCGGCCGCCGCAGCAGCTCACCGAGGGCGATGCCCGCGAGGGCCGTCGCGGCGATTCCCGCGGGAAGGAATCGCCGCGTGCCGTGGAAGTGAGGGTGTATCTGACCCAGGATCTCGACCGCGCCCCAGCCCGCCACGCACCACACGACGAGCATCCGCTGCCGCGGCCGCCCGAGGGCCAGCGCGGCGCCGAGCGCGGCGAGGGACCAGAGGAACACCGTGCCGCGCCTCAAGGGCTCGCCATCGACCGGCGCGAAGGCGAAGAAGGACAGTATCTGCCCCAGCCGAGGCGCGGTGAGCGGCTCCACGGGCACGAACGGAGGGCGTCGCGCCGCCTCGAGAACCACCGGCCACCATGGGAGGTACCCGAAGCACAGGATCGCGCCGAACACCGGGCTCCACGCGAGGAACCGCCTCGCCGCCGAACGGCGGATGACGTCGGCGTCGGCCGCGTCCTCGAAGAGCATTGCCGCCGCCGCGATCGCGAGGACGACCGCCGCGAGGTACAGCGCATACATCGTCGCGAGGAACGTGAGGTACGTCAGGGCAAGACGGGCGGCCCTCGGCCTCTCGAGGAAGCGATCGAGCGCGTACAACGACAGCAGGAGGAGGAGGGCGCCGAGCGCGTAGGGTCTCAGCTCCTGCGAATAGCGGATGTGGTACGGCGCGAAGGCGAGCACCGCCGCCGCCGCGAGGCCGGCCGGCTCGCCGGCGCGACGCGCGACGAGGACTCCCAGAGCGGCGACGGTCGCGGCGCCCCAGAGGAGGGGGACGACCTTGAGCATTTCGTTCGAGGGACGAGCGAGGAGCGCGAGTCGGTCGAGCAGGTAGTCCAGGGGCGGATGCACGGCGTCGAGCCGCAGGGACCTCCAGAAAAACGCCCAGTCGCCGCGGATCCAGAAACCCTGGAAGATCTCGTCGATGTCGTACGAGAAATGGCCGAGGCGATACAGGCGGAGGGCGGAAGCGGCGACGACGATCCCCGCCAGGGTCCAATGGAAGCGCCGCGGCATCGCGGGAGGATAATGCCCCGCGGGGCGCTGCTAGACTCCCCGCGCTTGGACCTCGTCTCGCTCGCAATCCGCTTCGCGCTGGCCCTGTGGGTGGGCGGGACTCTCACCGTCGTGCTGGCCGCGCCCGTGATCTTCCGGACCCTTCCCTCGCGGGACACGGCCGGGACCCTCTTCGGCGAGATCCTCCGCCGCTTCGAGGCGGTCAAGCAGGTCCTGTCGCTCGTCCTGGTGATCGGCGTGTTCGTGAACCTCGAGCGCGGCGGAGGGCTGTCCGGCCGCGCCGTCCCCGCGGCGATCGCGATCTTTCTCGCGATCGCGACCAACGTCTACCTGGCGCTGGTCCTGCGGCCGCGGATGAATTACTTCCGGATGAAGCTGGGCTCGTTCGACGCGGCACCCGTGGACGATCCCTGGCGCAAGCGCTTCGACGCCCTGCACCGGCGCTCGACGCGGGTGCTCGTCCTCGGGTGGATCGCGGCCGCGGTCGGGCTCGCCCTCTGGCCCTGAGCTATCTCAGCTTGGCCACGACGTCGATCTCGACCACCGCGTCCTTCGGCAGTTGCGCCACCGCAACCGTCGACCGTGCGGGGCGGTGGTTACCGAACCGGCGGGTGTAGACGGCGTTCATCGGCGCGAACTCGCGCATCGAGAGCAGGTAGACCGTCGTCTTGACGACGTCCGCGAGGGTCAGGCCCGACGCGGACAGGATCGCCTCCAGATTGTCGAACACGCGCTCGACGGACGCCTCGATCCCGCCGGAAACGAGCTCGCCCGTGGCCGGGTCCAGCGGGATCTGCCCGGACGTGAAGAGGAAGCCGCCCTCGGCAATCGCCTGTGAATAGGGCCCGATCGCCTTGGGCGCCGCGTCGGTCGCGATGGTCCTCATGGCGCTGTTCCTCCTGGGCTAAAATGCTTGCAACCGCGGAACAAAAATGTCCGTCGAGCGAATCCAGCTTCTTCACGAAGACTACATTCGCCTGACCGAGAGGTTCAAGGCGCTCTGGACGTTTCACCAGTTTCTGCGCGGCGTCCAGAAGACGTTCTTTGCGACCGAGCCGAGCTACGCCCTCGACTTCGGGCGTCTCTACGACGACGTGCGCGCGGTGGCGGGAACGATCGACACGACGTCTCCGGAGAAGGTGGCGCCGCGTCTGCGCGAGCTCGCGGAACGGCTGGACGCCTTCGCGCGCAAGCTGCGCGAGGCCGACCGCCACATCTCGCCGTCCTACGTGCGCCGGTTCTTCGAGAAGGTTCAGCCGCAGGACGAGAAGATCGCGTTTCACCTCCTGCGGTTCTACTTCTCGCAGCCCGACGTGGACGAGGACGTCGTCGACAAGGTCGACTTCCTCGCGACGGTGGTCGCCGCGGGCCAGGCCGGCACGGAGGCCGCGACGGCGCGGCCGCGGCCCGACATGCAGAAATTCTTCGAGTCGGCGTCCCTGACGTCGGTGTGGCCGCGGCTCGACGCGACGACGCTGCCCACGATCGTGCGGGCGTTCGACGAGCTCGCGGCCGACATGGCGCGGGCGCAGGAGTTCGAGGACCTCGTCACCGCGCGGCTCCTGAACAACGTCCGGATGATGAAGCGCCGCGTGGCGAGCGGCCTCGCGAACCCCGAGGTGCTCGCGGCGGTCGCGTCGTGCAATCTCAAGACGCGGTCGGTCTTCCGGCGCCTCTACGACCGCGAGGAGCGGAGGCTCGAGGAGGCCACGGAGCGCATCGGGGATCTCGAGAAGGAGCTGACGCGGGGAGGGCTCGAGACGCCGAACGCCCAGGAGTTCCAGAAGTACCACGAGTCCCGCACGCGCTACGAGAAGGAGTCCCGCGACAGCAACCTCAAGGCGCTGCACGTGGTCGAGCTCAAGGAGGCCATCGGCGAGGTGCTCGGCCGCTTCGAGCTCACGGGCCTCGCCGCCGAGGACATCGACGAGGCGCTCGACCTCGTCGAGGAAGTCGAGTCGGATGCCGCGGACGACGCGTTCTGGAAGCCCTACCTCGACCGGATCCTCTCGCCGGTCGAGATGTACGACGACGGCGCCGGCCCGCTGCGCACGGACCTCGACGGGCTCGAGAACCTGAGGCTCGAGCCGTGGGAGCTCAAGGCGGCGCGGCGCGCGGTCGCCGCCGGCGGAGATCCCCCGCAGGAGCGGGACCGCATCCTGCTCCGCGCGGTCGCCCTGCGCCTGAAGGCGGAGGAGGAGACGAACGCGCTCCGCGCGGCGGCAGGCGCGCCGCACTCGCCCGACCTGATCCGCGCGGCGAAGGCGACCCTGGGCCGCGTGCCGTCCCTGGACGCGAGCCTGACGAGCGTCATCGACGAGTCCGAGGCGGTCAACTCCTCCGAGGAGATCCGCGCCTGGACGCGCACGCGCTTCCGGCTGCTGCGCGCGACCTCGGATCTCTGGCTCATGCAGGACTCGCCGAAGAGCGACCGGCGCGAGTCGCGCGGCTAGGCAGGCCTCACCCCATATACTCCCGCTCGAATGAGCGGACCCGACGAGAAGGCGCCCGCCGCGGAGGCCTCCGACGAGAGCGACCTGCTGCGCAACCGGCGCGAGAACCTGCGCCGGGTCGAGGAGCTCGGGCTGCCCTCGATGCCCGTGCGATACCCGGTCACGGCCACGGTGTCGGAGATCGTCCAGCGGTACGGCGAGACGCCGGGCCCCGATCTCGAGGCGTCGCCGGCGAGCGTCGTCACGGCGGGGCGGGTGCTCGCGCTGCGGACCGCCGGCAAGGCCGGCTTCCTGGACCTCTCCGACGGGCGGCGCCGGCTGCAGGTCTACCTCCGGAAGGAGGCGGTCGGGGAGAAGGTCTTCGCGATGTACCAGTCGCTCGACCTGGGCGACTGGGTCGGCGCCGAGGGCGAGATCTTCCGGACGCGGACGGGCGAGCTCTCCGTCAAGGCGCGCGCGCTGACCCTGCTCCAGAAGTGCCTCCGGCCGCTGCCCGAGAAATGGCACGGGCTGAAGGACGTGGAGCACCGCTACCGGCAGCGCTACCTGGATCTCGCCGTCAATCCCGAATCGCGCGAGGTGTTCGAGCGCCGCGCGGCGATCGTCCGGTCCCTGCGCCGCACGCTCGACGCCCACGGCTTCCTCGAGGTCGAGACGCCCATGATGCAGCCCGTCGCGGGCGGCGCGGTGGCGCGCCCGTTCGTGACGCACCACAACGCGCTCGACCTCGACCTCTACCTGCGCATCGCGCCCGAGCTGTACCTGAAGCGGCTGGTCGTCGGCGGCATCCCGCGCGTGTACGAGATCAACCGCAACTTCCGCAACGAGGGGATCTCGACCCAGCACAACCCCGAGTTCACGATGCTCGAGTTCTACCAGGCCTACGCGAGCGGAGAGGACTTCATGCGCCTCTCCGAGGAGCTCCTCTCGGGGCTCGCGCGCGAGGTGACGGGCGGGCTCGCCACGCCGTGGGGCGAGGAGACCATCGACTGGACGCCGCCGTTCCGCCGGCTGACGATGCGCGAGGCGGTGGTCGAGTTCTCGCGCGACGATGCGCGCGGGGCGGTCCGCGCCGAGGACCTCGAGTCGGAGGACTCGCTCCTCGCCGCGGCCGCGCGGTTCGGCGTCGAGAAGCCGGAGCGGTTCCGCGGCCGCAAGGGCAAGCTCCTCGCCGAGCTCTTCGAGGCGATCGGAGAGCCGCGGCTGGTCCAGCCGACCTTCCTCTGCGAGTTCCCGACCGAGATCTCGCCCCTGTCGCGCCCGCTGCCGGGCCGGCCCGAGTGGGCCGACCGCTTCGAGCTCTACGCCGGCGGCATGGAGATCGCCAACGGATTCTCGGAGCTCAACGATCCCGCCGAGCAGGCCGCTCGGTTCCGCCGCCAGATGGAGGACCGCGCGAAGGGCGACCTCGAGGCGGCGCCCTACGACGCCGACTACGTGGAGGCGCTCGAGTACGGCCTGCCGCCGACCGCGGGCGAGGGCGTCGGCATCGACCGGCTCGCGATGCTCCTGACGAACCGCCACTCGATCCGCGACGTCATCCTCTTTCCGCTCCTGCGCCCCCGCCCCGCGGCCGACTGATGCGCTTCGAGTCGTTCGTGGCGCTGCGCTACCTGGCCGCGTCCCGCCGGCGCGCCCACGTCGCGCTGATCGCCAAGATCTCGATCTTCGGGCTCGCGCTCGGCGTGGCGGCGCTGATCATCTCGCTCGCGCTGCTCGAGGGCTTCCAGGACCGCATCCGCCTCCAGATGATCTCGCGCGCGCACCTGCGGATCACGCCGGCGCGCGGCGCGCGGATCGCGGACCCGGACCGCGTGCGCACCGCGCTCGCGTCGGTCCCCGGGGTCGGCGCCGTGACGCCCGTGATCGAGGGACGGGGCTGGGCGTCGGACGCCGCCGGGACCGCGGCCATGCCGGTCCGGTACCGCAACGCGCCCGGTCTCTCCGACGTTCTCGGTCCGGTCGCGCGGGTCAACGCGGCGGCGTCCGTGCGCCTGCACTCCGGGGAGGGTCAGACGATCCGGCTCACCTCGTCGCGGATCCGTCTCTCGCCCATCGGACCCATTCCCGTGACGGTCGACCTGCGGGTCGCGAAGGTGCAGTTCACGGGACCGCTCGACAAGACGCCGGAGATCGAAGTCTCCGAGGCGACCGCGCGCACGCTGACGGGGGACCTCTCGGGAGTGGACGCGTTCGAGGCGCGCGTCGCCGATCCGGGTCGGACGGAAGAGCTCGCCGGCGCCGTCCGCGCGTCGCTGGGAGCGGACTATCGGGTGCAGACCTGGCGCGAGCTCAACGCGCCGCTCGCCTTCGCGCTCCGCCTGGAGAAGGCCGTCATCTTCGTCACGGTCGCCCTGGTCATCCTCGTGGCGGCGCTCAACATCGTCTCGAACATCGCGCTCACGGTGGTCGAGAAGAAGCGGGACCTCGGCGTCTTCACGGCCATGGGATCGCCGCCGGTCTCGATCGAGAGGATCTACCTGACGCTCGGCGCGGTCATCGGCGTGATCGGCACCGCCACCGGCGTCGTCTTCGGCGTCGGGCTGTCGCTGCTGCTCGACCGCTACCCGCTCGTGAAGCTGCCGGACGTGTACCTCATCTCGCGCGTGCCGTTCTCGGTCTACCCGGGCGAGGTCGCCGGCGTCGCGGCCTTCGCGCTTCTCACGGCGATCGGCGCGGCGCTCCTGCCGGCGCGCGCCGCCGCCCGGCTGGCGCCGGGAGAGGCGATCCGGTTGTCGCGGTGACGATGCTGGCCGTCAAGGCGGACGACCTCTCGAAGACCTACACGGGCGAGGGCGCGCCCGTGACGGTCTTCTCCGGCCTCTCCTTCGCGGTCGAGGAGGGGCTGTTCGCCGCGGTGATGGGACCGTCGGGCGTCGGCAAGTCCACGCTGCTGCATCTCCTCGGCGGCATCGACCGGCCCGACACGGGCCGCGTCGAGGTGTTCGGCCAGTCGCTCGAGGATCTCTCGCCGCGCGAGCGCGCGCGCTTTCGCAACGCGCGCATCGGGTTCGTCTTCCAGTTCCACCATCTCCTGCCGGAGTTCACGGCGCTCGAGAACGTCGCGTTTCCGGACCGCATCGCCGGCGTCGCGCCGCGCGAGGCGGAGCGCCGCGCGCAGGGGCTGCTGGACCGCGTGGGCCTCTCGGAACGCGGCCACCACTCCGCCCGCGCGCTCTCGGGCGGCGAGCAGCAGCGCGTCGCGATCGCGCGCGCGCTGGCGCGCAACCCGAGTCTGCTTCTGGCCGACGAGCCGACCGGCAACCTCGACGCGGCGGCGGCGCAGACCGTCTTCGCGCTTCTCCGCGAGCTCCACCAGGAGCGCCGGATGACCACGATCCTGGTCACGCACAACCCGGAATTGGGGCAGCGCTGTGATAGACTTTTCACGATGTCACGGGAAGGAATCGCTCTCTCGACCCGTTTGCCTGAGCGAGGATGAAGCCCGTCGAGCCCTCGCCCCATGGACCCATCACTCCCTTCCGCCCGCACGGCGGCTGAACCCCACCCCCATGTTTGAGAAATACAACGAGAAAGCGCGGCGCGCTCTGTTCTTCGCGCGCTACGAGGCCTCGAAGCTGGGCTCCAAGGTGATCGAGTCCGAGCACCTGCTCCTGGGCATCCTCCGGGAGGGCGAGGACATCATCAAGGAGATCTTCGCGCGCTTCAACGTGAAGCCCGAGGAGGTCCGCCGGGAGATCGAGGGCGACCGGATCTTCGTGGAGCGCATCTCGTCGACCGCGGAGCTGCCGCTCTCCGAGGAGAGCAAGAAGATCCTGGCCTACGCCTCCCACGAGGCGGAGTCCATGATGCACCCCTACGTCGGCACCGAGCACCTTCTGATCGGGCTGCTGCGGGTCGACGGCTGCGTGGCCGGCCGCCTCCTGACGGCGCGGGGCTTCAACCTCTACGGGGTGCGCGAGGAGACGATCTCGCTCATCAAGGAGCGCGAGGTCTCCAAGCAGAAGAAGGAGCTCCCGTTCCTGGCGGAGTACAGCCGCGACCTGACCCAGCTCGCGGGCACCGGGACGTTCGACCCGCTGATCGGCCGCGACAAGGAGGTCGAGCGGATCATCCAGATCCTCTCGCGGCGCACGAAGAACAACCCGATCCTCCTGGGCGAGCCGGGCGTCGGCAAGACGGCGATCGTCGAGGGGCTCGCGACGCGCATCGTCGAGGGCGCGGTGCCGATGTTCCTCGCGGCCAAGAAAATCCTGGCGCTCGACCTCTCCCTCATCGTCGCCGGCACGAAGTACCGCGGACAGTTCGAGGAGCGGCTGAAGGGGATCATCCGGGAGCTGCGCGAGAACCCGGACCTCATCATCTTCATCGACGAGATCCACTCGCTGATCGGCGCCGGGTCGGCCGAGGGCTCGCTCGACGCGGCGAACATCCTCAAGCCGGCCCTGTCGCGCGGCGAGGTCTCCTGCATCGGGGCGACGACGCTCAAGGAGTACCGCAAGTACATCGAGAAGGACCGCTCGCTCCTGCGCCGCTTCCAGGCCATCCACGTCACGGCGCCGAGCGAGAACGAGACCTTCGAGATCCTCGAGGGCGTCAAGGACCGATACGAGCAGTTCCACAAGGTCCGCTACTCGCCCGAGGCGATCAAGACGGCGGTGTACCAGTCCAACCGTTACATCACCGACCGCTTCTTCCCGGACAAGGCCATCGACATCCTCGACGAGGCCGGGGCGAAGGTGAAGCTGAAGCGGGTCGCCGACACGCAGAACCTGCGCAAGCTCGAGCTCGAGATCCGGCAGATCGTCAAGGAGATGAAGAAGGCGATCTCGGACAAGGACTTCGAGAAGGCGGTCTTCCTGCGCGAGCGCGAGATCGAGCTCAAGGAGGAGATCGAGCGCGCGAAGGTGCAGTCGGCCGAGCGCACCGACGCGACGCGCGAGGTCACGCGCCGCGACATCGAGGAGATCATCTCGTCCTGGACCGGCATCCCGGTCGCGTCTCTCGAGATGGAGGAGGCCGAGAAGCTGCTCCACATGGAGGACGCGCTCCGCCGGCGCATCGTGGGCCAGGAGGCGGCGATCATCGGCGTCTCGAAGGCGATCCGGCGCTCGCGGCTCGGCGTCAACAATCCCAACCGCCCGATGGGCTCGTTCGTCTTCCTCGGTCCCTCCGGCGTCGGCAAGACCGAGGTCGCGCGCCGCCTCGCGGAGTTCCTGTTCGAGAACCCGAAGTCGCTCGTCCGCTTCGACATGTCCGAGTACATGGAGAAGCACGCCGTCTCCAAGCTGATCGGCTCTCCACCCGGCTACGTCGGCCACGAGGAGGGCGGCCAGCTGACCGAGCGGATCCGCCGCAATCCCTACAGCGTGATCCTGTTCGACGAGATCGAGAAGGCGCACCCGGACATCGCGAACCTGCTGCTCCAGATCCTCGAGGACGGGATCCTCACGGACGCCTACGGCAACCTCGTCGACTTCAAGAACACGTTGATCATCATGACCTCGAACATCGGCACCAAGCACCTGGTCAACCGATCGCGCGTCGGCTTCGGCAGCGCGCGCGAGGTCCAGAGCAACAAGGAGATCGAGGAGCTCGTCTTGAAGGAGCTCCGCCGGGACTTCTCGCCCGAGTTCATCAACCGGATCGACGACATCATCGTCTTCCATCCCCTGGCGCGGCCGGATCTCGCCAAGATCTGCCGCCTCCTGATCGACGACGTGAACACGACCATCGCGCCCAAGGGCGCCCGGATCGACGTGGACGACGCCGCCGTGGAGTGGCTGCTCGAGCAGAGCGGCGAGGACCCCAACATGGGGGCCCGGCCGCTGCGCCGCGCGATCCAGAAGCACGTCGAGGATCCCGTCTCGGAGCTGCTGATCGCGGCTCGCGAAGAGCGGCCGGAATGGATCGAGGTGCGCGTCGGCCCCGAGGGGCTGCGTGTCACGACGCGCGAGAGCGAACCGATTCCGCAGGGCCATTAGTCCCTCGGCTCGGACCTTCGGCGTGGCGACGATCCTCGCCGCGGCGCTGGCCCTGAGCGCTCTCGCGCCGTCGACTCTCCTCGCCCAGGAACCGCCGCCCCTCCCGACGCCGGCTCCTGCGGCGCCCGCCGGACCGGTCGGCCAGACCGCACCGGCGGCTCCGGCCCCCTCGCAGCCGGCCCCCTCGGCCGAGCCCGGGGAGCGGATCGTGGGCATCCGGGTGGTCGGCTACCAGACGGTCTCCCCGGACACGATCGCCCACTATCTCGGGATCAAGGTCGGCGATCCGTACGAGCCCGACAAGATCCGCGCGAACTTCCGGGCGCTCTGGGACGTCGGCCTCCTCGAGAACCTGCAGATCGACGCCGAACGCGGAGCCGGCGGCGTGACGCTCGTCATCACGATCGAGGAACGCCCGGTCATCAAACTGATCGAGTTCAACGGGAACAAGAAGCTCTCGTCCTCGCAGATCCGGGACAAGCTGAAGGAAGCGAAGGTCGAGATCCTGCCGGGCTCGCCCCTCTCGCTCAAGGACCTTTCCAAGATGCGGGCGGCGATCTACGACTTCTACATGGAGCAGGGGTTCCGCAGCGCGTCCGTCGATTTCAAGATCGAGGACATCTCCAAGACCGAGAAGAAGGTCACCTTCGTCATCGACGAGGGCGACAAGGTCAAGATCGAGTCGATTAAGTTCACGGGCAACGACCACGTCTCGGCCCAGTCGCTCCGGAACGCGATGCACAAGACGAAGGTCGCGGTGTGGTGGCGTCTCCTCTCCGAGAACACGACCTACAGCCAGGCCAACTACGAGGCCGACGTCGAGAGCATGAAGGGCGTGTATCAGTCCAAGGGCTTCAAGGACGTCGTCTTCAAGGACCCGAAGCTCGAGGTCTACGTGGTCAACCCGAACGCCAAGAAGCAGAAGCGGCGGGTGCGCATCACGATCCCGGTCGTCGAGGGCGACAAGTTCTTCGTCAACGAGATCCGGATCACGCGGACCGAGAAGAGCGGCCAGCCCGCCGAGAACCCCGATCCGACCGTCATCGCGAAGCAGGCGCTCCTCAAGAAGTTTCACGAGCTCAGGCCGGGTTCCGTGCTCAATCGCGACCGGCTGATCGAGGCCCTCATGCAGATCGAGCAGTCGTACAAGGCGCGGGGGTACATCTTCTGGTTCGCCGATCCCGTCTACAAGGAGGTCGGCAATCACCGGGTCGACATCGACATCCAGATGTACGAGGGGGACAAGTACTACCTGGGCCGCCTCGAGGTCCAGGGCAACACGCAGACGCGGGACAAGGTCATCCGGCGCGAATTCGCCCTCGACGAGGGCGACGTGATGAACATGGAGGCGGTCAAGAAGTCCGTCCAGAAGATCGAGGCGCTCGGCTACTTCAAGATGGGGGAGGAGCCCGGCTTCTCCGTCCGCGAGGAGGAGAAGAAGGTCGACGTCGTCATCAAGGGCCAGGAGACGTCGCGCAACGAGGTCCAGTTCGGCGCCGGCTACTCCGCGTTCGACGGCTTCTTCGGACAGTTCTCGTTCCAGACGCGGAACTTCCTGGGGCGCGGCGAGATCATCGGCGCGTCGGCGCAGATCGGCAAGGTCTCGAACTACGTCGACCTCTCCTACACGGTGCCGTGGTGGCTGGACCGCAACCAGACCGTGGGCGCCTCTCTCTACCGCCGCAAGGTCGACTACCTGTCGATCGACGAGCTGACCGAGGGCGGCTCGGTCTTCTACTCGAAGGGCATCGGACTCTTCGACGCGGCCTCGCTTCTCTATTCCTACGAGAACATCGACGCGAACTTCCCGGTGCGCAGCGCGCAGACGCCTCCGGGGCAGCCCCCGCCGCCGCAGAAGTTCAGCGAGACCACGGGCAAGACCTCCGGGATCACGCCCGCCTACCGCTACGACAGCCGCAACGATCCGTTCGACCCGAACAGGGGTTTCCGGCTCAACGCGTCCGTGCTGATCGCTCCGAAGCTGCTCGGGAGCGAGACCCAGGTCATCAAGCCGCTGATCGGGTCCACCCTCTACATCCCGGTGCCGTTCCCGCGCCTCGCGGTGCTCGCCCTGAACGTGGAGGGCGGCTGGGTCCATCCGTTGAACGACACCGAGCTTCCCATCTTCGAGCGCTTCCAGCTGGGCGGCGAGCAGAGCCTCCGAGGCTTCCAGCAGGGCGCCGTCGTCCCCGTGCACCCGAAGACCTACGAGGTCTTCACCGACGAATTCCAGCGGATCCTGGGCGGCAACAAGTTCTTCGTGATCAACATCGAGTACCAGTTCCTCCAGGCGGGCCCCGCGAAGCTGCTCGCGTTCATGGACATCGGCAACAACTTCCACGAGTCCCAGAACTTCAGCTTCCAGAACGTCCGGACCGCGGCGGGCATGGAGCTGCGGGTCTTCCTGCCGATCTTCCAGGCCCCGCTGCGATTCATCTACGCCTTCAACCTCCACCCGATCCAGCCGATCGACCAGTTCGGTTTCCCGATCGACTACCTGAAGGAGAAGAAGTCCGGGTTCACCTTCTCGATCGGCAGGACGTTCTAAAGCGCGCCTCGACGGCGCGCTTTAGGAGAGAGGAACTTCCGAGGCGCAACAAATCGGCTCCCGCGTGACAGGGTCGGTTTCTGGCCGGAATGAGCCCCCGGGCGGGCCTGTTGCCTAAATGTAATTTTTGCTAATATGCCCCGCTTTCGTAAAGACGGAGTAGAAGGAGTGAGAATGAAACGCTTGATCATCGCGCTGGCAGCGGTCCTGATCGCGGCCGCCGCCGTGGCCCAGGGAACCGCCGCCCCCGCCGCGCCGTCGGCGATGCGCATCGGTGTGATCAACGTCGAGCGGCTCGTCCAGGAATCGGCGCTCGGCAAGGAAGCCTTCAATCGGGTCAAGAAGCTCAACGACCAGAAGAAGGACGAGGCGGACAAGCTCTCGAAGGAGCTCCGCGACATGGAGCAGAAGCTGGCCGACCAGGGCTCCGCGCTGGCCGACGACAAGCGGGAGTCGCTCCAGAAGACGTACCAGGAGAAGGCGATCGCCTTCAAGCGTTTCCAGGACGACGCCAACCGCGATCTCGAGACGGCGCAGAAGAAGGAGCTCGGCGAGCTCGAGAAGCGCGTTTTCCCGATCATCAACCAGGTCGGCAAGGAGAGGGGCTTCACGCTCATCTTCAACAAGTTCCAGTCGGGGCTCGTGTTCGCCGACGACTCGGTGGACATCACGGACGACGTCCTGAAGGTCTTCAACACGACCGTCGCCGTGCCGGCCGCGAAGCCCGCCGAGGGATCGGCGGCGAAGTCCGCGGCGCCCGCGGCGAAGTCCGCGCCGGCTCCCGCTCCGACCAAGAAGCCCTAAGAGTCGTCGCCGCGTCGACGAGAATCGAGGCGTCATGGGCCGCTCGCCAGGACCGCGTCGAGCCCGGGGCAGCGGCCGCCGGGCCCGCGTCCCTGCGGACTCCTCGAGCGCGGCAAGGGCCGCGCTCAAGAGTGTCCCGAAGGGCGGCCCGTTCACCCTCTCGCAGGTGGCGCGCGTCGTCGGGGGCCGCGTCCACGGCGACGGCTCGACGCTGCTGACCGGCGTCGCCCCGCTCGAATCGGCCGGCCAGCGGGACCTCTCCTGGGTCAACGACGAGCGCCTCGAGGCCGCCGGCGTCTCCAGCCGCGCCGGCGCGCTGCTCGTCTCCTCCGAGAGCCGCGCCTGCGGCAAGCCCGCGGTCGTCGTCCCGCTCCCGCAGCTCGCGCTCGCGCGCTGGCTCGAGGCGCGGCACGCCGCCTCGCGACCCCGGCCGGGAAAGGCCCGGGGAGCCCACGTGCACCGCACCGCGCGGCTGGGCGCCGGGGCGTCCGTGGCCGCCGGGGCGACCGTGGCGGCCGGTGCGCGCGTCGGCGCGCGGACCGTTCTCTCGTCCGGCGCCTACGTCGGCGAGGGAGCCGAGGTCGGGGAGGACTGCTTCTTGCATCCCAACGCGGCGGTGCTGGCGGGCTGCCGGGTGGGATCGCGGTGCATACTGCACGCCGGCGCCGTCGTCGGAGCGGACGGATTCGGCTACGTGTGGGACGGCCAGGGGCATCACAAGATTCCCCAGGTCGGCATCGTCCGCGTCGAGGACGACGTCGAGATCGGCGCGAACGCGACGATCGACCGAGCGACGCTGGGGGAGACCGTGATCGGCCGCGGAACCAAGATCGACAACCTCGTGCAGGTCGGCCACAACGTCGTGGTCGGACCGCACTCGGTCTTCTGCGGACAGGCGGGGATCGGCGGCTCGTCGCGCATCGGGGCGGGCGTCACCCTCGCGGGGCAGGTGGGGATCTCCGACCACGTCACGATCGGCGACGGCGCCATCCTGACGGGCCAGGCCGGCATCGCGCGCCGGGGCCGGGTCCCGGCCGGCGCGGTCCTCTCCGGAATGCCCGCGCTGCCGCACCGCGAGTTCCTGCGTCGCGCGGCGCTGGTCGGCAAGCTCGAGGCGGTCCTCGAGCGGATCGTCGCCCTCGAGCGGCGGCTCGGGTCCGGGTCCGATTCGTCCGACTAGACGGAGGGAGGTTCCGTGGAAATCCGCATCGACGAGATACTCAAGATCCTCCCGCACCGCTACCCCTTCCTCCTGGTGGACCGGATCCTCGAGCTCGAGCCGGGCAAGCGCGTGGTCGGCCTGAAGAACGTGACCTACAACGAGGAGTTCTTCCAGGGCCACTTCCCCGGCAACCCCGTGATGCCGGGCGTCCTGGTCCTCGAGGCCATGGCGCAGGTCGCCGGGATCGCCCTCCTCGGCGTCGTCCCGGAGAAGGAGAAGAAGTTGCTCTACCTCTCGGGAGTGGACGCCTGCCGGTTCCGGCGGCCCGTCGTCCCGGGCGACCAGCTCCGTATAGAAGCGGAGATCGTGTCGCTCAAGACGAAGGTCTGCAAGTGCCGCGCGAAGGCCTCGGTCGACGGAAACGTCTGCACCGAGGCGGAGCTCCTTTCCGTCCTGGTGGACCGGCCGTGAGCGTCACGGCCGCGGTCCATCCCACGGCGGTCGTTTCGCCCGGCGCCACCCTCGGCGACGGCGTGACGGTCGGCCCGTACGCCGTGATCGGGGACGACGTGGTCCTCGGCGCGGGGACGACGGTCGGCGCGCACGCCTCGATCCAGGGACCCGCCGTCTTCGGCGAGGGCAACCGGATCTTCGATCACGCGGCGCTCGGGTTCGACCCCCAGGACCTCAAGTACCGGGGCGAGAAGACGCGGCTGGTCGTGGGCTCGCGCAACACGTTCCGCGAGTTCACCACGGTGCACCGCGGAACCGCCAGCGCCCACGGCGAGACGGTGATCGGCGACGACAACTACTTCATGAACTACACGCACGTGGGCCACGACAACCGGATCGGCTCCCGCGTGACCATGGCGAACTCGGCGGTGCTCGCGGGGCACGTCGAGGTCGGCAACTACGCCATCATCGGCGCGTTCAACGCCATCCACCAGTTCTGCCGCGTCGGCGCGTACGCCTTCCTCGGCGCCTACACCGGCTGCCGCCAGGACGTGCTGCCGTTCTGCCGCACCGACGGTCTCGACGCCAAGACGTACGGGCTGAACACGATCGGCCTGAAACGCAACGGCTTCTCCGACGAGCGCATCGAGGCGCTCCAGAAGGCGTACCGGTTCCTCGTGAAGTCGAAGCTCAACACGAGCCAGGCGCTCGAGCGCATCGCGGCCGAGCTGAACGGGCAGCCCGACGTGGAGGAGCTGGTTCGCTTCATCCAGACGAGCGAGCGGGGCTTCATCAAGTGACATCCCCGGCGCCCGCGGGGACTCCGGGCCCGTCCGGCGCGCCGGAACGGGTGCGGCTCGCGATCGTCGGCGTGGGCCATCTCGGCCGGCACCACGTCCGCGTGGCCGCGGGCCTGCCGGGTTTCGAGGTCGTCGGAATCCACGACCATCACAACGGCCGCGCCGACGAGGTCGCGCGGGAGTCCGGCCTGCGCGTGCTCGAGACACCCGAGGCGGTGGCCGGCGCGTCGCAGGCCGTCGTCGTCGCGACGCCCACGACCTCGCACGCCGAGCTCTGCCGCTTCTTCCTGGAGAGGGGCCTCGACGTGCTCGTGGAGAAGCCGATCGCGAGCGGCGTGGCGGAGGCGGACGGGCTCGTCCGGCTCGCGCGTCAGCGGGGGCGGATCCTGCAGGTCGGCCACGTCGAGCGCTACAACCCGGCGATCGAGGCGCTCCTCGCCCGCGTGCGCGACCCGATCTTCGTGGAGGGACACCGGCTCGCCCCCTTCACGCCGCGCAGCCTCGACCTCGACGTGGTGAACGACCTGATGATCCACGACCTGCAGATCGTGACCGACCTCGTGCGCCGGCCGATCGTCGACATCCGCGCGGCGGGCGCGCCGATCCTGACGCCGCGCCTCGACATCGCGCATGCGCGCCTCGCCTTCGAGGGCGGCTGCGTGGCGAACCTGACCGCGTCCCGGGTCTCCTCCGAGCGCGTGCGCAAGCTGCGGGTCTTCGGGCCCTCGCGGTACTGCTCGGTCGACATGGATACGCGCCGCGTCGAGTCGTACCGCCTCGAGCGGGGGGGCGCCGGCGGGCCGCCGGCGATCGTTCCCGAGGAGGTGGCGGTCGAGGCCGACGATCCGCTGTCTCGCGAGCTCGAGGATTTCGGACGCGCCGTGCGCACGCGCGGGGAGCCCCTGGTCACGGGAGAGGTCGGCCGCGACGCCCTGGGCCTCGCCGAGCGCGTGGTCGCCGCCGCGGAGGCGCACCGCCGCGGGGCCGAGGTCGCCTGGGCGTGAGCGGATCCGTGCGGCGGGTCGGGCTCATCGGGGGCAGCGGCGTCTACGATCTGAACGCGATCGTCGATCTCGAGGAGCGCGTCCTCGAGACGCCCTTCGGGCCTCCCTCGGACGCGTACTTCACCGGAACCCTCGGCGGCGTCCCGGTGGCGTTCCTGTCGCGGCACGGGCGCGGGCACCGGCTCCTGCCGACGGAGATCAACTACCGCGCCAACGTGTGCGGCTTCAAGATGCTGGGCTGCGACGCGCTCCTGTCCGCCTCGGCGTGCGGCAGCCTGCGCGAGGAGCACGCGCCGCGGCACGCGGTCATCCCGGACCAGTTCATCGACCGGACCCGGCACCGGGCCGACACGTTTTTCGGCGCCGGACTCGCCGCGCACGCCGGCTTCGCGGATCCCGTGTGCCCCGCGCTGTCGGACGCACTCGAGAAGGGGGCGCGGCTCAGCGGTCTCACCGTCCACCGCGGCGGCACGTACGTGTGCATGGAGGGGCCGCAGTTCTCGACGCGCGCCGAGTCCAATCTGTACCGCGCGTGGGGAGCCGACATCATCGGCATGACGAACCTGACGGAGGCGCGGCTCGCGCGCGAGGCCGAGCTCTGCTACGCGAGCCTCGCGTTCGTGACCGACTACGACTGCTGGCGGGAGGCGACCGAGGACGTGTCGGTCGAGGTCATCCTCGCCATCCTGGCGGAGAACAGCGCCGGGGCGCGGCGCGCGCTCGCGGAAGCGGTCGCCCGGATCGACGCGAACCGGCAGTGCGGCTGCCGGGACGCGATGCGCTACGGCATCATCACGGATCCGCGGGCGGTCACGGCCGCGGCGCGCGAGCGCCTGCGGCCGATCGTGGGGAGGTACCTGTGACGCGATGGATTCCAGCCGGGGGGACTCTCTCGTGACGGCGATCTCGAGCAAGGGGCGCATCGTCGTGACCGGCTCGGTCGCGTTCGACTACCTCATGACGTTCCCGGGGCGCTTCACCGAGCACCTGATCCCCGACCGGATGGACCGGCTCTCCATCTCGTTTCTGGTCGACGAGATGCGCCGTGTCCCGGGCGGCTGCGGCCCGAACATCGCGTACGGCCTCGCCCTCCTCGGCGAGTCGAAGCCCATCCTGCTCGCGACCGCCGGCAGCGACGCCGCGGAGTACCGCGAGCATCTCGGGCGGCAGGGCGTGGACGTCTCTCACCTCCGGCTCGAGAAGGACCTGTTCACCGCGTCGTTCTTCGTGTCGACCGACCAGGCCCAGAACCAGCTGGCGTCGTTCTACACGGGCGCGATGTCCCGCGCCCGGCAGCTGCCGCTCCGCACGCTCGAGCGCGAGGCGATCGCCTTCGTGGTGATTTCGCCCAACGACCCGCCGGCGATGGCGCAGTACACGGAGGACTGCCGCAGGCTCGAGATCCCGTTCCTCTACGACCCGAGCCAGCAGGTGACGCGGCTGTCCGGAGAGGAGATGCGCGAGGGCTTCCGCGGCGCCGCGATCCTGATCGTCAACGACTACGAGTTCGGGATCCTGACGAACAAGACCGGGATGGACGGCGACGCCCTCGCCGAGAGCGTCCCTGTGCTGATCGTGACTCACGGTCCCGACGGTTCGACCATCCACGCGCGCGACGAGCAGGATCGTCACATCCAGTACGAGGTGCCGGCGGCGAAGGTCGAGGGCGAGGCCGTCGACCCGACCGGCGTCGGCGATTTGTACCGGGCGGGGCTGCTCCGCGGCCTGCGGATCGGCGCCCCGTGGCCCGTGGCCGGCCGGATCGGGGCCGTGGCCGCCGTGTTCGGCCTCGAGACCCTCGGCCCGCAGCCGCCCCGATTCACGCCCGAGGCCTTCGCGACCCGCTACGCGCGCAACTTCGGGGAGACGCCGGAGCTCGAGCGGCTCTTCCTGAAGGGCTGAGAGCCGGCAAGCCGCACGGATCGCCGCGCCGGCCGCGGTTTGCCGCGACCTGCTACACTTGTCCATCCCAGCGAGGTCGAGTTCCTTGAGCACGCGCGTATCGCGCCGCGCCGCGGCGCCATTTTCTCCTCGGCAGTACGAGGGCAGCCTCGACGCCGACGGCCTGCGCCTCGGCATCGTCTGCGCGCGCTGGAATCCGACCATCACCGACGCGATGCTCGCCGCCGCGCTCGACACCGTGCGGAGGAGGGGCGCCCGCGAGGCGGACGTCTCGGTCGCGCGCGTGCCGGGGGCCTTCGAGGTTCCCGCGGGGGCGCGGGCGCTGCTCGACGCCGGACGCTACCAGGCCGTCATCGCGCTCGCGGCGATCGTCCGCGGGGATACCACGCATCACGAGGTGCTCGGCCACGCCGTCGCGGCGGCGCTGGCCAACCTCTCGGTCGAGTCCGGCGTGCCGGTCGGCTTCGGCCTCCTCACCTGCGACACGATGGAGCAGGCGCGCGCCCGGACCGGCAAGGGCGTCGAGGCGGCCGAGGCCGCGATCGAGATGGCGAACCTGCGGCGCCACCTCAAGGCGAAGAAGTAGGACGATGGGCGCCCGGCGCAAGGCACGCGAGCTCGCGCTCCAGATGCTCTACGAGCACGACGTCTCCGGAACGGAACCGACCGAGATGTTCAGCCGCTCGGACGAGATGCAGAAGTCGCCCGAGGGCATCCAGGACTTCACCCGGCGCCTGGTCAACGGTACGCTGTCGCACCGCAACGACCTGGACGCCCTGATCTCGAAACAGGCGGACCACTGGCGCCTCGCGCGCATGCCGGTCGTCGACCGCAACATCCTGCGGCTCGCGCTCTTCGAGCTCCTGCACGAGCCCGAGACGCCGAGGCCCGTCGTGATCGACGAGGCCCTCGAGATCGCGAAGCGCTTCTCGACTCCCAAGTCGTCCCAGTTCATCAACGGCATCCTGGACGGCGTCCTGAAGGGGCGCCGCGGAGAGGCGGGGAAGGCGTGACGCGCGCGAGGCGCCTCCTCGCGGCGGGAGTCGTCGCGGCCGCCGTCGCGCTGGCGGCCTTCGCGTCGCCCGTCGCCGCCGACGAGCTCGCCGTGTATCGCGCGACGACGGCGGACGCGGGCCTCTTCGACCAGTACGACAACGACGGGTACTCGCTCGCGGTCTCGCCCGGAACCGGCGGGTCGCTGGAGCTGCGCGTGCGCGTGAGCGGACAGCCGCTCGCCAGCCGCTCGCCGTTTCCGACCGGCATGCCGCGCGAGCCGGGACTCCCGGCGTCGCCCGAGCGGGACGCGTTCGCGCAGACGCTCGCGTCCGGCGCGCGGACACAGGCCGAGGCCGTCGAGCGCATCCTGTCCGCGATCGCGTCGTCGGTCCGCTACGACACCGACCGCTCGCGGCTCCAGGATCCGGCCACCGTCTTCGCGTCGCGCCGCGCGCACTGCGTCGGGTTCGCGGAGCTCGCGGTGGATCTCCTGCGCCGCGTGGGCATTCCGGCGCGCACCGTCCAGGGCATCCTGCGCGCGAAGCCCGGAACGGACGGCTACGACGCGGCGATCGGCGGCGTGTACCACCGCTGGATCGAGATCTACTACCCCGACCGGGGCTTCGTGTTCTCCGATCCCTCCTCCTCGATCAACAGCGTCGACAGCCGCTACGTTCCCTTCGGCAAGCGCGCGCTGGAGCGGCCGCGCGGACTCACGCTGACCCAGATCGAAGCGTCCGGGCGCCTCGACTATCCGATCCTTCGACTTCCCGACGCGACGCTGCGCGTTCGCCCGGTCGGCGCCGCGCCGTAAGGAGCGCCGGCGACGCGGGGCCGGCCGGGACGGCGCGGGCCATCGGGTAAGATGCGCCGGCGCATGACGGAGAAATACGTCCCCGGCCCGGTCGAGGAGAAGTGGCAGCGGCTGTGGGCCGAGAAGCGCGTGGCCTACGTCGACACCGCGGCGCCCGGCAACGAGTACTACCTGCTCAACATGTACCCGTACCCATCGGGGAGCCGCCTCCACGTGGGCCACGGGCGCAACTACATCCTGGGAGACGCGCTCTACCGGCGCGAGCGGATGGCCGGGCGGAAGGCGCTCAACCCGATGGGCTGGGACGCGTTCGGGCTCCCGGCCGAGAACGCCGCGATCCAGAGCGGCGTGCACCCCCGCGAGTACACGCTGGCGAACATCGCCCGGATGAAGGAGCAGCTCAACGCGCTGGGCTGCCTCTACGACTGGTCCAAGGAGCTGTCGTCCTGCGACCCGGAGTACTACCGCTGGAACCAGTGGCTGTTCCTGCGCATGTGGGAGCGAGGGCTCGCGTACCGGAAGACGGCGCCCGTCAACTGGTGCCCGGGCTGCCGCACGGTGCTCGCCAACGAGCAGGTCGTCGACGGCCGCTGCGAGCGCTCCGACGACCTCGTCGAGATCCGCGACCTGACGCAGTGGTTCTTCCGCGTGACCGACTACGCGGAGCGGCTGCTCGAGGGGCTCGACCGGCTGCCGCACTGGTCCGATCGCGTCAAGACCATGCAGCGCAACTGGATCGGCCGTTCGGACGGGGCCGAGATCCTCTTCCGCGTGGACGGGCTGACCGAACCGGTCCGCGTCTTCACGACGCGGCCCGACACGCTGTACGGCGCGACGTTCCTGGCGCTCGCCCCGGAGCACCCGGTGGTCGCACAGCTCGCGGGGCGCTCCGAGGCGACGCGGCAACGCGAGATCGAGGACTTCGTCGAGCGCGTCCGCCGCGAGTCGCGCCTCGAGAGGGAGGCCGAGGGCGGCGCGAAGGAGGGGCTCGACACGGGGTTCCGCGCCGTGAACCCGGCCACGGGCGAGCCGATCCCGGTCTGGCTCGCGAACTTCGTCCTGCCCGACTACGGGACCGGCGCGATCATGGGCGTGCCGGCGCACGACCAGCGGGACTTCGAGTTCGCGCGGCGCTACCGGCTCGACGTCCGGCCGGTCTACCGCACCGACGAGGGCGACGTCGACGGCGCCGCGATGACCGAGGCGGCGCCCCACGGCGGCGTGCTGTACCGCTCCGGCGACTGGGACGGCACGCCGAGCGGGCCCGAGGCGATCCGCAAGGCGATCGCCTGGCTCGAGGAGCAGGGGTTCGGCAAGGGAAAGGTCGGTTACCGCCTGCGCGACTGGCTCATCTCGCGGCAGCGCTACTGGGGCACGCCGATCCCGGCCATCCACTGCCCGTCCTGCGGCGTCGTGCCGGTGCCCGACGCCGATCTGCCCGTGCGCCTGCCGGAGGACGTCGAGTTCCGCGGCGCGGAGGGGAACCCGCTCGAGAAGTCCCCGGCCTTCGTCCAGACCCGGTGCCCGAAGTGCGGCGGACCGGCGCGGCGCGAGACCGACACGATGGACACCTTCGTGGACTCCTCCTGGTACTACTTTCGCTTTCTCGATCCGCGCGACGCGGAGAAGATCGTGGACACGGCCCGGGTGGACCGCTGGCTTCCCGTCGACCAGTACATCGGCGGCATCGAGCACGCGATCCTGCACCTGCTCTACGCGCGCTTCGTCACCCGCGTCCTCAAGGACATGGGGCTCGTGAACCTCGAGGAGCCGTTCGAGCGGCTCTTCAACCAGGGGATGATCACGCGCCTGAATCCCGCGACCGGAAAGATCGAGAAGATGTCCAAGTCGCGGGGGAACACCGTGTCGCCGGACGAGCTGATCGCGCGCTTCGGCGCCGACACGGTCCGTCTCTACACGCTGTTCATCGGCCCGCCCGAGAAGGAATCGGAGTGGTCCGAGGAGGGCGTGCTGGGCGCGTACCGGTTCCTGAACCGCGTGAACGAGCTGTGCCTCCGGGTCGAGGCCCTGCCGGCGGAGGGGACCGACGGCCCGCGGGACGGCGCCCTGGCCCGCTTGACGCACCAGACGATCCGCCGCGTCACCGAGGACGCGGCGGAGTTCCACTTCCACACCGCGGTCGCCGCGCTGATGGAGTTTCAGCGGGGGATCACGGAGGCGCTCGACGCGGGCGGAGAGACGCCCGCGGCGCTGCGCTTCGCGGCGAGGACCCTCCTGCAGCTCCTGCACCCGATCGCGCCGCACATCACCGAGGAGTGGTGGCAGCGGCTCGGCGGGCGGGGCTTCGTCCTCGAGTCGGCGTGGCCCCTCTACGATCCGGAGCTGGCGACGCCGACGGCCGTGACCCTGGTCGTCCAGGTCAACGGCAAGGTGCGCGGGAAGCTCTCGATGGCGCGCGGCGCGACGGAGTCGGAGGCGATGGCGCAGGTGCGCGCCGACGAGCGCATCCGCTCGTGGGTCGACGGCAAGGAGATCATGCGGACCGTCTTCGTGCCCGATCGCCTGTTGAACCTGGTCGTTCGGTGAGGCCGAGCGCTCGGTTCGTCTCCGCGCTGCTGACGGCATCGGCCGCGGCGCTCACGGGCTGCGGCTACACGCTGGTCGGCAAGGCGTCGACGCTTCCGGAGTCGGTCAAGGTCGTCCAGTTCACGACGCTCGAGAACCGGACGCAGCGCGTCGGCCTCGAGCAGAGGCTCTCCTCCGAGCTCGCGCGGGAGCTCGCCGCGCGCGGCCGCTTCAAGGTGCAGTCCGCGGCGGAGGGGGCGAACGCGGTCCTGACCGGAACCGTGACGGGATTCGACCTGTACCCGGTGTCCTTCGACTCCCAGGGCCGCGCGACCGACTACCAGGTGCGGGTGACCGCGCAGGTCTCGCTGAAGACGATCCCGGAGGGCACCGCGCTGTGGGAGAACCCGGCGTACACCTTCCGCGACAACTACCAGTTCTCTTCGACCGCGGCGACGTACGTGGATCGGGAGAACGAGGCGATCGACAAGGTGGCGGGACGCTTCGCCCAGTCGCTGGTGACGAGCCTGCTCGAGGGGTTCTGAGCTAGGCCTTCGCCCTCTTCGCGAGCCGGCTCTTGTAGCGCGCGGCCGCGTTGCGATGAATCACGCCCTTCGCCAGCGCGCGGTCGATCTCGGCGTGCGTCATCGGGAGCGCGGCGGTCTTGCCCTTGGAGTCGGCCTCCCGGAACTTCTTGACGGCGCTACGCAGGCGCGAGACGCGTCCCTTGTTGCGGGCCCGCTTCTTGGCGGAGGTGCGGATGCGCTTCTCGGCGGACTTGATGTTGGCCATTTCGGATGCCTCTAAGAGTTGTCAGTTTTCAGTCGTCGGTTCTCAGTTCTCAATCTGCATGCTGCCGACTGAGAACCGCGAACTGTAGACTGAAAACTACTTCGTGTCCACCCCGACCGACTTAAGCTTGGCCTTGGCAAGCCGCGCCTCCTCGGACGTCGGGAACTCGTGGATCACGTACTGGAGCTGCACCACCGCCTCGGGCTTCTGGTTCAGCTCGAGCAGCGCGTAGCCCTTCTTGAGGAGCGCGGCCGCCGCCTTGTCGCTCGCCGGCCACTGCTTGAGGAGCTTCTCGAAGTCGGCGACCGACTCCGGGTACTTCTTCTGCGCGAAGTGCGATTCGCCGATCCAGTACTGCGCGTTGTCGGAGAGGTCGGTCGACGGGTACGTCGCGAGGTAGTCCTCGAAGCCCTGGATGGCGAGCGCGTAGCGCGCCTTGGTGTAGTCCGCGTAGGCGGTGTCGTAGAGCTCGGAGGGCGTGGGGCCGGAGGCCGCGGGCTTCGCGCCGCTGCTGGACGCCGGAGGCGGACCGGACGCGGCCGGCGAGCCCGGAGTCGCCGGCGCGCCAGAGGCCCCCCGCAGCCGCTGCAGCTCGCCCTGCGTCTCGGCGATCTGCTGGGAGAGCTGCGAGAGGCGCCGGTTGGTGTCCTCGAGCTTCGCCTCGAGCTGCTCCATCTTCGTCGTCAGCTCGCCGAGCCGGACCGCGGTGTCGGCGTTGGACTTGAGCAGCTGCGTGGTCTGCGTCGCGACGTTCTGGTTGAGCTTCTCGACCTCTTCCTTGCTCGACGACTTCTTCTCGACCGTCTGGATCTGCTTCTGGATCTCGCTCATCTGCTGGTGGAGACCCTGGATGTCGTCGTTCGACACGCAGGCCGCTCCCCCGAGGAGCGGCACCAGGAGGAGACCGAGGAGGACCCGACGGGACCCGGAAGCCAAAACTACTTGGCCGTGATCACGAAGTGGGCGCGGCGGTTCTGCTGCCAGCAAGTTTCCGAGGACTCGGTGCAGAAGGGACGCTCCTTTCCGTAGGACACGGTCCGAACCTTGGATCCGTCGATGCCGAGAGAGGCGAGATAGTCCTTCGCCGCGTTCGAGCGGCGCTCGCCGAGCGCGAGGTTGTAGGCCGCGGTGCCCCGCTCGTCGCAGTGGCCCTCGATGAGGACCTGCACGGTCGGGTACTTCTTGAGCCACTCGGCGTTGGCGGCGAGGGCCGAGCGCGCGTCCTCGCGCAGATCGGACTGGTCGTAGTCGAAGAACGCGTCGGACAGGTATCCCTTCTTGTTGAGGGCCGCGATGTCCATCGAGAGAACTTCCTGCTCGACGTCGCGGCGCGGAGCGGTGGAGGCGGGCGGGGGAACGTTGGTCTCCGGGGCCTTGCTCGAGACGGGCGGCCGCGTCTCCTCGGTGCTCTTCGGGGGCTTCTTCGCGCAGGAGAGGGAGAGGGTCAGCGACGCCGTCGCCAGGAGCGTGATCACCGTCAGAGGGATTCCCGTTCTCTTCATTCAGTTCTCCTTACTCGCCAGCGAGCGCCGCCCTCGGAGAATTGGCTCGGGCATCAAAAACCCAGTGTAGCAAAGAGTTTGCGAAAACCCCAAGTGTCCGCGCTCACGGCAGCCAACTCGGTTGGTAGTGGTTCCCGCCCTCGGTGAGCTGCCGCTTGTTCTGGCCGTTGGAGTCCATCGAGTAGATCTGGGTCGAGCCGCCGCGGCGCGACGAGTAGACGATCTTCTCCCCGTCGGGCGACCAGGAGGGATGGCCGTTGGACCCCTCGGAGGTGACCTGCACGGTCTGGCCGGTCGCGAAGTCCATCACGCAGATGTTGAAGTCGCCCTCGTTGCGGCACGCGAACGCGATGCGGGAGCCGTCCGGCGACCAGGAGCCCTCGTCGTTCCAGTTGCCCGCCATCGTGACCCGGCGGGAGCCCGTCCCCTCGGCGTCCATCACGTAGATCTGCGGCGTGCCGGTCAGGTCCGAGGTGTAGAGGATCTGGCGCCCGCTCGGCGACCAGGCCGGGGACGCCTCGAGCGCCCGGGTGGAGGTCAGGCGGTGCGCCGTCCCGCCGAAGAACGGCACCGTGTAGATGTCGGAGTTGCCCTTGACGGACCCGGCGAAGGCGATCTGGCTGGCGTCGGGGGAGAGCGAGGGGGAGGCGTTGAGCTCCACACCCGTCGCGACCTCTTTCTTGTCGCCGCCGTCCATGCTCATCGTCCAGATCTGCGGGAAGAGGCGGACATACGAGGTGTACGCGACCTTCCCGGCGGCGCCCGCCGGGTTGATGGTCATCGACTTGTGGGAGGTCAGCTGGCGGACGTTGCGCCCGTCGAAGTCCATGGCCAGGATCTCCTTGGTCCCCGCGCCCTGCTCGGCGACGAAGAGGATCGTCGACAGGAACGCACCGGGCTTTCCGGTGAAGTACTTGACCAGGTCGTTCGCGAGGGTGTGCGCGATCCGGTCCACGTAGGTCGCGCCGCCCGTGTAGCGCCGCCCCAGGATGAGCTTGCGCGACTTGAGGTCCCAGATGCGCGCCTCGACCGAGACGCGGTCGCCCGACACCTCGCCGCGCGTGTCGACCAGCACCTCGGCGCCCGTGCCGAGCCACCGGTCCGCGGCGTCGGGCGTCGTCGGGTCGCGGAACCCCGACGGCGGATAGTGGGCCGGGTCGGCGACGCTGAACGCGCCGGCGTACTCGAGGTCGGACCGCAGCGTGGCGGTGAAGGGGTCCACGACCTTGGCCTGCAGCGCCTGCGTGCCGGGGGCGTTCAGGGGCGGGACCGCGACGGCGAGGCGGCGCTCGGTGCCCCCCTTGATCACGATCTGGATGTCCTCGCCGCCCGGGGTGATCTGCGGGGCCGGCGGGTTCTGGGCGGAGACCGTCGCGGCGGACAGCGCCAGCACGAGGGCCGCGCCCGCGGAGAGGGGGAGTCGGTGCATCGCGTTACTCCGGGTTCTCAGTCGAAGACGACCTGTATGCCGATGTCGGATCTCCCGTACTCGGCCGGGAGCGGCGGAAGGGGCGACGAGGCGAGCACGGCCCGCAGGGCCGCGCGGTCCACGAAGGGCAGGCCGCTCGACACGACGATGCGGGCGTCGGCGATGGTCCCGTCCTTGAGAATCTGGAAATGCACGACCGGGTTGGTCGTGGCCGTCTGGGTGGGCTTGAACCAGTTCATGCCGATGATCAGGGCGAGCCGCTCGATGTAGTAGGGGTAGTTGAAGTCGGCCTGGTCGATCTTGAACCCGCCGACTCCCGCCGTGCCGCCCGCGCCCGGCGCGGGGCCCGTGGCCGTCGCGTTCTCGTCGCCGGCGGACGGCAGGCTCACCGCGGGCGCCTCCGATTTCCCGGGGCGCGAGACGGGCGGGGGCGTCGGCTTCTTCTTCTTGTCCTCCTTGGACGGCAGGAGGACGGCCTTCGACGAGGGGGGCGGCGGAGCCTCCTCGGGCGGCTTCTCGATCTTGGGCTTCTCGACGGCCGGCGGCGGGGCGGCGGGCTCCGCCTTCACCGGCTGCGAGACGTGAATGGATCCGGCCTGGAGCAGCCGCACCGCGACCGCACGGGGACGCTGGTAGTGGACGGGCTTCGCGAGGGAGGACAGCAGAAATCCTCCCGCGACGCCGACGTGAAGGAAGATCGCGAGCAGGACCGCGCCTCCCCAGGAGAAGCGGTCGTCCTGACGCTGCGCGAGAAGATCGCCGACGGCGTCCATGGTGAGTGTTCAGTTTACAGTTCTCAGTCTTCAGTTCTCGGCCTTGGAAACTGAAAACTGGCGACTGATGACTGACGACTCTCCTTCACTTCTTCGCGGCTCCGCTCGTGTCCGTCACCATGCCGAGGTTCTCGATGCCCATCCGGTTGAGCAGGTCGAGCGTCTCGATGACGGTGCCGTACGCGAGCCCGCGGTCCGCCTTCAGGAACACGGTCTTGTCGCGGTGCGATCTCAGGATCGCGCGGAGCCGGTCGCGCAGGAGGCCGCGGGCCACGGGCGTCTCGTTGATGTAGTAGAGGCCCTCCCGGGTGATCGAGAGGATGATCGGGTCCTCGACCGAGGACCGGAGGTTCGTGGTCGCCGTCTTGGGCAGCGCGACCGAGATGCCCTGGTGCAGCATCGGCGCCGTCACCATGAAGATGATCAGGAGCACGAGCATCACGTCGACCAGGGGGGTGACGTTGATGTCCGCGAGGTGGTCGAATTCGTCCTTGCTCTGACGCTGGAAGGCCATGGACCGCTTCTCTATCGCGCTCTAGGGAGACACCGGGCGCCTACGTGAAGTTCCTCTCCGCCAGGTTGATGAACTCCAGCGAGAAGTCCTCCATGCCCGCGCGCTGCTCGCGGACCTTGCCCATGAAGTAGTTGTAGAAGACCATCGCCGGAATCGCGGCCGCGAGGCCGGCGGCGGTGTTGATGAGCGCCTCGGAGATGCCCGGCGCGACGGCGGCGATCGACGTCGATCCGGTCAACCCGATCGCCCGGAACGACTGCATGATGCCCCACACCGTGCCGAAGAGCCCGATGAAGGGGCAGGCGGAGGCGGTCGTGGCCAGGAAGGTCATGTTCCGGGTCAGGCGGGACATCTCGACCCCGATCGCCCGCTCGAGCGCGCGTTCGATGCCGGAGATGTTCTTGATCAGGAGCTTGCCCGACCCGCCGCCGGTCGTCGGCGCCTCCTCCGCCCGATTGGCCTTGACCTGGGCGTCCAGCTCGGCGTAGCCGGCCTTGAAGAGGGTCGTCAGCGGCGTGTCGGCGAGCTCGCCGGCGAAGGTGTTGACCTCCGAGAACCGCTTGGACTTGCGGAAGAACGCGACGAACTTCTCGGACTGGCGGGACACCTTCCGCAGCCGCAGGTACTTGGCGAAGATGATCACCCAGGAGACAAACGAGAAGAACAGGAGAACGCCGAGGACCACCTTCGCGGTGGTTCCGGTCTCTCCGAAAAAGGACAGGATCGAGGGGTTTCCGGGCAGATTTTCTGTGGTGACGGGCTGAAAGGCGGTCGCCAGCATCGGATTCGACCGTAACATATGGTCTTAAAGGGGTCAAAGGGAATGGGGCGCCAAAACGCGGACGTTGTCTGGACCATGGGGAGTCTCGCTCGCGGCGTTCTGTTGAGTCTCTGCCTCGCGGTCTCTCCGATGGTCGTGCGGGCCGCTCCGACCGACATCCTCCCCGCGAGCGCCCTCGCTCCCGGAATGAAGGGCTACGGGCTCTCCGATCTGGGCGACGGCAAGGGAATCCAGCGGTTCGACGTGGAGATCGTGGGCCTCCTGAAGAGCTACGCGCCGAAGCAGGACCTCATCCTCGCCCGCATCATCGACAACGAGGCCCTGACCAGGACGGGCGTCATCGCGGGAATGAGCGGCAGCCCGATCTACGTCAACGACCGGCTGATCGGCGCGCTCGCGTACGGCTGGCCGTTCTCGAGCCAGCCCATCTGCGGGATCACGCCGATCCAGAGCATGCTCGACATCCGCAAGGCGCCCGCCAGCCCGCCCGTTCCCATCGGCGGCGGCAGCACGGCGACCCGCGCGTCGACCTTCATCGAGGCGTTCGGCAGCGGCCACTTCCAGGGCGCCTTCGAGGCGCTGCTCGCTCCGTTCAAGGCGCAGCCCGCGGCGACCGGCGGCCTCGCGCCGCTGCCGCTCCCGGTCTCGCTCTCCGGCGGCATCGAGCCGGGCGGCCTCTTCAACAGGCTGGCCCAGACCGCCGACTGGATGGTCACGCCCTCCGGGGCGTCGTCCGACAAGACGAAACCCGGTCCCGACCCGGCCGGCACGCTGCAGCCGGGGTCGGCGGTCGCGGCCGTGCTCCTCTCCGGCGACATGGTCCTCTCGGCGACCGGCACGGTCACCTGGGTCGACGGCAACTCGCTCCTCGCGTTCGGGCACCCGTTCCTGTCGATGGGCCCGGTCGACATGCCGATGGCGGAGGCCGACGTGCTGACGGTGCTGCCGTCGCTGTACCGGTCCTTCAAGTTCTCCTCCTCCGGCGACGTGCTCGGATCGGTCTCGCAGGACCGCTCGACGGGGATCCTCGGCAGCTTCGGCAAGCCGCCCGTCATGGTGCCCATCACGATCAAGATGACCTCCGACGACCTCCCGCCGCAGACCTTCCGCTTCGAGGTCGTCCAGAACTCGATGCTGACGCCGATCCTCCTCGCGATGGCGACGGACAGCGTTCTCACGACGCTCGAGAAGCGCGCGGGGGAGCGGACGATCGTGTGGAAGTCCGCGATCCAGACGCCCGAGCGCACCGTGCGCTGGGACTCGGTCTTCTCCGGCCTGACGGCGCGCGAGGAGGCGGTCGGGTCGCTCGCGCTCCTGACGAATTACCTCATGGCGAACGAATTCCGCGACCTCTCGATCCAGGGCGTCGACGTCGAGATCAACCACTCGGACCGCCTGCAGAGCGCCCGCATCGTCCACGTCGAGGCCCAGAAGGAGAAGGTGCGGCCGGGTGAGAGCGTGCCGGTCTGGGTGGACCTCGAGGACTTCCGCGTCGGCCCGCGCCGCGTCGTGATGACGGCGAAGGTCCCCGAGGACGCGCCGCCGGGCCCCCTGACCGTCTTCGTCGGCGACGGCAACGCCGCGACGGCGTACGACCTTTCGCTCTACCCGGCGGATCCGCATTCGCTGGACCAGGTGCTCGACTTCCTGGCGCGTGTCCGGCCGCCGAACTCGCTGAACCTCCTGGCCTACCGCTCCGCGTCCGGCGCCGTGGTCAACGGCGAGCCTCTCGCGGCGCTGCCGCCGACGCGCGCGGCGCTCCTTCGCGACCGCGGCCCCGGCGACGGGACCCCGGACCTGGGGTACCTGCGGCTGCAGGCCGACACCCTCGAGCAGCCGGTCCCGGTGTCGGGCTCCGCGCGCCTGAATCTCGAAGTGCTTCCGAGGACTTGGTGAGCCGGCGCTTCCCGCGGCTCCCGCCGATCCTCCTCTCCCTCCTCCTTCTCCCCGGCGCCGCGGGAGCGGCGTCGGTGAAGATCTGGGTGTCCGACACGGCCGCCGACTTCTCGACGGGCGAGGCGCGCGGCGTGTCCGTCACCGCGGACGGGAGCCTCCTCCCCGGCAAGTCGCTCTCCCGCGTCGACGGGGTCAACGAGGCCGTTCTCTTCGCGGCCGTCCGCGGCAAGTCGGGAGAGCTCTACGTCGGCACCGGCGATTCGGGGAAGATCCTGCGCGTCACGCCGGAGGGCAAGGTCGACACCTACGCGACCCTCGACGAGAAGGAGGTCACCGCGCTGCGCATCGGACCCGACGGCGCCCTCTACGCCGGCGCCTCGCCGGGCGGCAAGGTCTACCGGATCGTCAACGGCAAGTCGACGCTGTACTACGACACCCGGGCGGAGTACGTCTGGGCGCTGGCCTTCGAGGGAAAGGTCCTCTACGTCGGCACCGGGCTTCCCGGAGAGATCCACCGAGTCACCGCCGCGCTCGCGGGCGAACGCGTCCACGTGACGCCGGACGCGCACGTGCGCTCGCTCTACGCCGACGCGCAGGGACGGGTCTGGGCCGGCACCTCCGGCTCCGGCCTCATCCTGCGGCTGGACAAGACCGGGCAGCCGACCACGCTCTACGACTCGGGCAAGCCGGAGGTCACGGCGATCGTGGCCGACAAGGAGGGCCGGGTGTGGGCGGCCGCCGGCACCGCCGAGATGACGACGACCGCCTCCGAGCCCGCCTCGACGCCGCAGAGCGCGCCGTCGCCCAAGGCGCCCAAGGCCGGCTCGCCGACCGACGACGACGACAAGGGCAAGGCCGAGGTCTCCGTGAGCGTGTCCTCCGTCCGGCTCGCGCCCCCGCGCGGCGGCGCCAAGGGCGGCTACTCCTCCGAGCTCGTCCTCTTCGAGGAGGGCGAGCCGGCGCGCATCGTGTGGACGAGCAACGACGAGGTGGTCTTCGACCTGGCCCGGGACGACGACGGCTCCGGCGTCCTGGCGGCGACCGGTCCGAAGGGCAAGATGTACGAGGTCGCCTCCGACGCGTCCGCGCTGATGCGGACGTTCGACGAGAAGCAGGTCACGTTCTTCGCCGGCGACGACGTCGGGACCAACGCGTCGAGCGCGATCTACATGCGCAAGGCCGGCAACGTCTCGGGCGAGTACGTGTCGGCGGTCAAGGACACCGGCCGCACCAGCCGGTTCGGCGCGTTCCGCTGGGAGGGCGACTCGCCCTCGGGCAGCCGGGTCGAGTTCGCCTTCCGCTCCGGCGAGTCGGCCGCGCCCGACACGACGTGGAGCCCGTGGAGCGCGTGGAGCGGCGGGGAGAAGTCGGTCGCGATCGCGGCGCCCGACGGCCGCTTCCTGCAGTGGCGGGTGCGGATGTCGGGAGAGGGCGCGCACGCCCCGGTCATCCGGCGCACCGAGGCGGCGTACCGCAACCACAACGCGGCGCCCGCGATCGACAGCCTCGTGGCGCTCGACCCGGCCGAGGTCCTCCTGCGCTCGGGATCCGGCGGGAGCAACGTGCTCGAGACGTCGGCGCCGGACGAGAGGGGGATCTTCACGGGCCTCGAGGACTCGAAGTCCGAGGGCTCGCCGCGGAGGCTCTTCCGCAAGGGGTTCCGCACGCTCCAGTGGAAGGCCACGGACCCGGACGGCGACCCTCTCTCGTACGACGTCGAGTTCCGTACCGCGTCGTCGTCCAAGTGGATGACGCTCCGCAAGGACGTCCGCGAGACGTTCTACTCGTTCGACTCGAGCTCGCTGCCGGACGGGGACTACGTCTTCCGGGTCGCCGCGTCCGACGCCGAGAACAATCCGACCGAGGCGAAGACGACCACCCGCGAGTCGGTCCCGGTGCGGATCGACAACACGCCGCCCGTCATCCGGCAGCTCTCGAGCGCGCCCGGAGTGTTCCAGTTCGAGGCCTTCGACGCGGCGTCGCCCCTGACCGAGGCGGAGTACAGCCTCGACGCCCGGAAGTGGACGCGCGTCGAGCCCGCCGACGGCCTGTCCGACTCGCTCCGCGAGACGTACGCGATCCACCTGCCGCCCGAAGCGAAGGGAGGCTACCTCCTGATCCGCGTCACCGACGCGTCGCGCAACGTGGCGTCGGCGTCGTTCACGGCCCCCTAGGCGGAAGCCGGCCGTCGGAATCCAGCCGGAAGCCACTCAAGCGATAATTCGTCCGACATGAAGCGGCGGGGGTGGGCACTGCTCGTGTGTCTCGCGGCCGCGTGCCGCCCGCGGGAGGCTCCCCGCCCGCGCGAGTCGGTGGCGACGCCCGCGGCGGCGGTCCGCGCTCCGTCGACGGCCTCCGTCCCCCCCGTCGCGGAGACGCCGCTCGACGGCGGCGTGCTGCGCCGCCGCCTGGTGGCCGAGCCGACGACCCTCAACGCCGTCCTCCAGTCGAGCGCTCCCGAGGCGGAGGTGCTGCAGTACGTCCAGCGCAACCTGGTGGACTTCGACGACCGAATGCGGCTCGTCCCCGGGCTCGCCGAGCGCTGGGAGGCGTCCGCCGACGGACTCGAGTACACGTTGACGATCCGCGGGGACGCCGTCTGGGAGGACGGGAAGCCGGTCACCGCCCGCGACGTCGCGTTCACCATCGGCAGGATCACCGACCCGAAGGTCCCGTCCAACGTCTACAAGCCGCTCTTCGAGGAGCTCGTGTCGGTCGAGGTCGTCGACGACCGCACGCTGCGCGTCCGCTTCAAGACGCGGTACGCGTTCCGGGAGATGGCGTTCGCGATCCCCGTGCTGTCGGAGCGCAGCTTCGCGGGCCAGGATTTCCTGCGCGCCCGGGCGAACCGCTCGCCTCTCGCGAGCGGCCCGTACCGCGTCGCGTCGTGGAAGACGCAGGAGGCGATCACGCTCGAGCGCAACCCCCGCTATCCCGGTCCGCCCGGCCACTTCGACCGGATCGTCTTCCGGATGGTGCCGGACGACACGACCGCGTACCGGATGCTGACGGCGGGGGAGCTCGACGAGGACCAGCTCAACCCGGGCCTGAAGGACCGCGCGCTGCGGGACGGCGACTTCCTGGGCTGCTGCCGCCTGGTCGAGTTCTACGACCTCGACTACAACTACGTCGCGCTCAACAACCGCTCACCCCTCTTCGCCGACGCGCGCGTGCGGCGCGCGATGACGATGCTGCTCGACCGCGCGTCGATCGTGCGCGGGCTCTACAAGGGTTCCGCGCGGATCGTCTCGGGCCCATGGTCTCCGGACTCGCCGGCGTACGACCCGGGCCTTCCGGCGCTGCCGTTTGATCCGCCGGGCGCCGCGCGGCTCCTGTCCGAGGCGGGCTGGCGGGACACCAACGGCAACGGCACGCGCGACAAGGACGGGAAGGAGTTCGAGTTCGACCTCCTCGTGTCCGAGGGATCCGAGGTCGGCCGGCAGATCGACGAGATGCTGGCCTCCGAGCTCGCGAAGGTCGGCGTCACGGCGCACGTCCGGATGGTCGAGTGGGGCAGCTTCGTCGAGAGGGTCGACGCGGGGGACTTCGCCGCCGCCTCCCTCGCCTGGTCCGCCGTGGATCCCAACCCGGATCCCTACTACTACTGGCACTCGTCGCAGTGCGCGCCGAAGGGGCTGAACGCGGGCTGCTACGGCAACCCGGAGGCGGACCGGCTGATGGAGGAAGCGCGCCTGGAGAGGGACGAGGGCCGCCGCACGGAGCAGTACCACCGCCTCCACCGGATCTTTCGCGACGAGGCGCCGGCCATCTTCGTCGTCAACGCGTCCAAGAAGTTCGCGTTCGGCGACGCCATCCGCGGGGCCACCGGCTCGCCGCTGTCGTTCTTCTTCTGGCCGGGGCCGCTGGCGTGGTGGCAGTCGACTCCGGCTCCCGCGGCCGCGACTCCCGCGCCGGCCTCCGCGCGGCCCGCCGCATGATCCGCTACGTCGTCCGGCGCCTGCTCCTCGCGGTGCCCACCCTGCTCGGCATCACCGTCGTCGTCTTCCTCCTGGTGCACCTCGCGCCGGGCAGCCCCGGCCTGGGCGGACCCGGCTCGCTGCGCCGCGCGACCGGACGCGCGGCCGAGGAGATGCGCCGCCTCTACGGCCTCGACCGCCCGCTGCCGGAACGGTTCGGAAAGTGGATGTCGCGCGTCGTTCGTTTCGACATGGGCGAATCGTTCGTGGACCACCGGCCGGTGTCCGAGCGCATCCGCGAGGCGCTCCCGAACACGCTGCTCCTGAACGGGACCGCGCTCCTGCTGGCGCTCCTCATCGCGATCCCGCTCGGCGTGGTGGCGGGCGGCCACCCGGACGGCACCTTCGACCGCGTCTCGGCGGGCGCGCTCTTCGCGCTCTATTCCATGCCCACGTTCTGGGCCGCGCTGCTCCTGCAGACGCTGCTCGCGGTGCAGCTGCGCTGGCTGCCGCTCTACGGTCTGGCGTCCGACTCGCCGCCCGCCGGCTTCGCGGGCGTGCTCGACCGCCTGTCGCACCTCGCGCTGCCGGCGACCTGCCTGACCTACGGCGCCCTCGCCTTCGTCGCGCGGCTCGTGCGTTCCGGCGTGGCCGAGGCCCGGGCGAGCGACTACGTCCTCGCCGCGAGGGCCCGCGGCGCATCCCGCCGGCAGGCGCTCTGGCGCCATGCGTTCCGCAACGCGCTCGTGCCGCTGCTGACGCTCGTCGGGCTGATGCTGCCCGCGCTGCTGTCGGGCAGCGTGATCGTCGAGCGGATCTTCGTCTGGCCGGGCCTCGGTCAGCTCTACCTCGACTCGATCCTCTCGCGCGATTACCCGGTGATCCTGGCGCTGTCGCTCCTCTCGGCGGCGGTGACCCTGCTCGCGACGCTGGCGTCCGACATCGCGGCGGCGGTCGCCGACCCACGCGTGCGCGACGGGACGGTCTCGTGAGCGCGCGCAGGAGCTGGATCGCCCGCCTCCCGGGAACCGGCCGCGTGGCGCTCGCCGTGGTGGTCCTCCTGTGGATCGTCGCGGCCTGCACCCCGCTCTTCCGGGAGCGCGCGCGGGAGATCCGGCTCGCGGAACGGCTGCTGCCGCCGTCCGCCGCGCACCCGTTCGGCACCGACGACCTGGGCCGCGACCTGCTCGCCCGGATCGTGGCGGCCACGCCGATCTCGCTGACGATCGGCATCGTGTCGGCGGCCGTGTCGCTGATCGTGGGCTTCGCGGTCGGCGCGACCGCGGGCTGGTTCGGCGGCGTGCCGGACCTCCTGCTCTCGCGCGCGATCGAGGTCGTGCTGTGCTTCCCGCTGCTCTTCCTGCTGCTCGCGATCGCGGCGTTCCTGCCGCCCTCGCCGTGGACCATCATCGCGGCGATCGGGCTGACGACGTGGCCCGGCGACGCGCGCTACGCGCGGGCGGAGATCCTCAAGATGCGCGAGCTCGGCTACGCGCACGCCGCGCGAACCATGGGCGCGACGGCGCCGCGGATCCTCATCCGCCACCTGCTTCCGAACGCGCTGCCGCCCCTGATCGTCTCGGCCGCGTTCGGCGTCGGCTGGTCGATCCTCGCCGAGGCGTCGCTGTCCTTCCTGGGCGTGGGTCTGCCCGGCCCCGCCACGTCGTGGGGCGGGATCCTCGCCGCCGCGCCGACCTACATCCTGGAGGCGTGGTGGATCGCCCTCTTCCCGGGCATCGCGCTCTTCCTGACGGTCTCCGCCTATAATCTGCTGGCCGAAGGCCTCCGCACGGCACTGAGCGAAGGGGGAGGACGCGCATGACGGAGCGAATCGCCGTCTATCCCGGCTCCTTTGATCCCCTCACCAACGGGCACCTCGACATCCTGGCGCGCGGCCGGCGGCTCGCCGACCGCGTCATCGTGGCCATTCTCGACCACGACCAGAAGACCCCGCTCTTCACGGTCGAGGAGCGCATGAGCATGATCCGGGAGATCGTCGGAGGCGACGCGTCGATCTTGGTGTCGTCGTTCACGGGGCTGCTCGTGGACTTCGCGATGCGGTCGGGCGCCACGATCATCGTGCGCGGGCTGCGCGCGGTGTCGGACTACGAGTACGAGCTCCAGATGGCGCTCATGAACCGGCGGCTCGCGCCCGCGGTCGAGACCGTGTTCCTGATGGCCAAGGAGGAGTACTCGTACGTCTCGAGCCGCCTGGTCAAGGAGCTCGCCCGGCTCGGCGGCGACGTCACCGGGCTGGTCCCCAACGTCGTCCGCCAGCGCCTGGCCGACCGGTTCTGATCCCGACACGCCCAGCGATTCGACCGTGCGCATCGTCCGAACCGACCTCCGCGTCCGCTATTCCGAGACCGATCAGATGGGAATCGTCTACCACGCGAATTACCTGGTCTGGTTCGAGATCGGCCGGACCGAGTGGTGCCGCGCGGCCGGGTATCCCTACGCCGACATGGAGCGCGCGGGGTTCTTCATCCCCGTGACGCGCGTGGAGGGGACGTTCCGCCGGAGCAGCAGCTACGACGACCCGATCACGATCCTCACGCACATGTCCCGCCTGTCGAGCCGGGGGTGCACGTTCGCCTACGCGATCCGGGACCCCCGGGAGGCGCTCCTCGCCGAGGGAGCCACCGACCACGTCTTCACCGACGCGGACGGCCGCGCCTGCCGCGGGTCGCCGGCCATCCTCGAGGCGCTCGCCCGGTTCCGCTCCGAGGAGTCCGAGGGCTGAGCCCGGCCGCAACCCTCGCGCCGGGAGCCGTGTTGGGAAGACCGGGGGAGGAGCTCATGATCGCTCGCACCTGGCACGGGGCCGTGCTCGCCGAGAGGGCCGACGAATACCTGCGCTACCTGGAGCGGACCGGCATTCCCGACTCGAAGGCGACGCCGGGAAATCGGGGCGTCTACGTGCTGACGCGGCGCGAGGGCAGGGTCGCGCATTTCCTCTTCGTCTCGCTCTGGGAGTCGAGGGAGGCGATCCGCGCGTTCGCGGGCGACGACCTCGAGAAGGCCCGCTACTATCCCGAGGACCGCGAGTTCCTCCTCGAGCTCGAGCCCACCGTCACGCACTACGAGGTCGCGGCCGCCCCCTGATTTCCCCTCGGGACATCTTGCCGCGTCCGGGTCGAGGCGATAAATCTGTCCCGGCGCCGACCGGCGCGGAGGAGGCTCACCGATGACCCTAGGCAAGAGAGCGATGGCGGAGTTTCTGGGAACCTTCTGGCTCGTCCTCGGGGGCTGCGGAAGCGCGGTCCTGGCGGCGGCCTATCCGAACCTCGGGATCGGGTTCACGGGCGTCGCGCTGGCGTTCGGGCTGACCGTGCTCACGATGGCCTACGCGATCGGGCACGTCTCGGGCTGCCACCTGAACCCCGCCGTTTCCGTGGGTCTCGTGACGGGAGGGCGGTTCCCCGCGCGCGAGCTCCTGCCCTACGTGATCGCTCAGGTCCTCGGGGCCATCGCGGGCGCCGGCGTCCTGTATCTGATCGCGAGCGGGAAGGCCGGGTTCGACCTCTCGGGCGGATTCGCGTCGAACGGATACGGCGAGCACTCGCCCGGCGGCTATTCCCTGGGCGCCGCGGCGGTGTGCGAGGTCGTGATGACGTTCGTCTTCCTGATCGTGATCCTGGGCGCCACGGACCGGCGCGCGCCCTCGCAGCTCGCCGGAGTCGCGATCGGCCTCTGCCTGACGCTCATCCACCTGATCAGCATTCCCGTGACGAACACGTCCGTGAACCCGGCGCGCTCGACCGGACCCGCGATCTTCGTCGGAGGATGGGCGATCGGGCAGCTCTGGCTCTTCTGGGTCGCGCCGATCGCGGGCGCCGCGGTGGCGGGAGCGGTCTACCGGGGACTCTTCGAGACCCCGCCGGAGCCCTCGGTGCGCGAGGCCCTCTCGAGGACGCCGTAGCGCGCGGGTCCTCCGCGGCTCACGGCACGGGCCGCGGCGACAGGCGGCCGCGCGCCGCCGTGACGCCCAGTCCCGCGAAGATGAGCAGCGCCGCGACCGCGGTCTTCGCGGTGAGCTCCTCGCCGAGGATCGCGATCGCCAGGATCGTCGCGATGAACGGCTGGAGGAAGACGTAGAACGCGACGTGCGAGGCGTGGGTGCGCGCGAGCGCCCACGCGTTGAGCAGGTAGGGGATGACCGTGCCGATGAGGATGACCCCGGCGAAGGCCAGCCACGCGCGCGCGGGGACGGAGGCCGGGGAGAAGCGGAGGAGCTGCGGCAGCGCCACGATCAGGATCGGGATCGCGCCGTAGCGGAACACCGCCGCGGTGAAGGTCACGAAGTGATAGCGCGCGAGGACCGGCCGCGACAGGACCAGGTACAGGGAGTACGAGACGGTGTTGGCGATCAGGAGCACGTCGCCGCGGAAGGAGGCGCTGCTCCAATCGAACCGCTGGGCATTCAGGAGCGCGAGGGCGCCGGCGCCGGCCAGCACGATCCCGACGGCGGCGCGCGCGCTCATCCGCTCCCTTCCGAGCAGCACCGCGGCCGCGAGCGTGATGACGGGAATCAGCGTCATGAGGACGGTCGTGTTGATCGCGGTCGTCAGCGAGAGCCCCAGGATGAAGAGGATCTGGTTGAAGGAGACGCCCAGGAGCCCGTAGAGCAGGATGCGGGGCCGATCCTCGCGCCGGATTCTCTCGTCTTTCTCGTGTCTCCGCCGGAACGCGTCCAGCAGGAGCGCCGCGGCCGTGGCGCGGAACGCCGCGAAGAGCAGGGGAGGGATCGCCGGCAGCACCAGCTTTCCCAGGATCGGAAAGATCGCGAACCCGGTCTGCGCGCCGGCCAGCGCGGCGTGGATCCGCCAGGAAGAGGACCCCGATCCGCGTCCGCTCACGCGAGGGCGAAGGGGAGTCCCGCGACCACGGCCGTCCGCTCCGGCCGCGCGGGGTCCCGCAGCGACGCCCCCTCCGCGACGTCGCGAAAGGCGAGCCCGAGCCCGATCGGGCCGAAGCGCGGCGAGATCACCGCGCTCGAGACGCGCGCGAGCTCCTGAAAGGAGTCGGGCTTCTCGGGATTCCGGAAGGCGGTCCCCTCCGGCACCGGCTCATCGGGAAACCGGAAGCCGACCAGCCGGCGGTTGACGCGGCCGTAGGTCCGCAGCCGCGCGACCACCTCCTGGCCGACGTAGCACCCCTTGGTGGCGGAGATCGCGTCCTGCAGCCCGACCTCGTCGGGCAGGTTCGCATCGGTCGCGTCCTTCCCGAGCCGCGGCCGGCCGGCCTCGACGCGGAGGATCTCGGCGGTGGCGTCGGAGACCGCGGGGGATCCCGAGAGCTCCAGCTCTCGCGTCCACGAGGCGACGACGGCGCGCGGGCCGAGAAGCTCGGCGGCGAACTCGCCCTCCGGCGGCAGGGGCTCGCCGGCGGCGTCCGGATTCGCGGAGGAAGCCTTCGGCCCGTACAGTCCGAGCACGGCCCACGCGTCCGTCACGTCGCGGACGGTCACCTTCTGGAAGACCGCGTACTTCCCGAGGTGAGCGAGGACCGCCGCGCGCGCGTCCCCGGGCACCAGCAGCAGCAGACGCTCGCCGTCGTTCCAGACGCGGCCGAAGTAGAGCAGCTTCCCCTTCGGCGTCAGTCCCGCGGCGAGGCGTCCCAAGTGCGGCGAGAGAGTGCGGACGTCCTGCGTCAACTGACCCTGGAGGAAGGCGGTGCGGTCGGGTCCCTCGATCGAGAGGACTCCCAGGTCGCGGAGGCGATGCGCCATCGTCTCGCGGGCGGCGCGGTAGTCGGACGCCGCGGCCTCGGACACGGCGGAACTCCTACTTCGCGAGGATCTCGGCCTTGATCCTCACCTTGGGCGCATCCGCGATGTCGATCGTGCGGAGGCGCGTCGAGACGCGGAACGAGTCGTCGATCTTGCCGGCGTCGATCGTGCCCGAGCGGTCGCTCGCCTTGATCACCGTCCCCTTCGCGTCCAGGATCTCGACCCAGAAGTGGATGGTGGCGTCGTGGCCGCTGCGGTTGTCGGCGTGGAACTCCCACCAGAGCCAGGAGTGGTCGTCGTGATCCTTCGTCCGCGCCTTCTCGACGTCCTCGGAGTCCGGGTAGTTGCGGCACTGGACCTCGCGGACCGTGACCTTCTCGTACGTGAAGTCCAGCTTCGCGTCGGTTCCGCGGGGGAAGGCGATCGTCTTCTCGAATCGCCCGTTCTCGGCCAGAAGGACGGCCGCGGCCGCCGTCAGGAGCATCGCCGCCGACATCGCCCATCGTTTGCGCATGGTCACCTCGTCGCCCTCGTTCGCGCGGCAGCGTATCATTGCCCCCGTGTCCGCCGACGAGGACCGGCCCGAGCTGCACGTCATCGACATCTTCATGATGTCGGTGAAGTGCGGAAACTGCGACACCTACCAGACGATCGTCAAGTTCCAGAAGGGGCCCGACAAGAACGTCTACACCTACGAGTGCGAAAACGAGACCTGCGATCCGAACGTGACCCGAACGCTCGTGGAGGTGCCCCGGCACCTCGACAACTCGACCCGGAGGGCCGAGGAGCTGCCGTACTACGAGAAAGAGGCTCCCGAGGAGCCGCGCGAGCCGTCGGATTGACGCGTCCCGGGCCCCCTGCCGGATCGCGTAGAATGAGGGGCTGGTGAGCCTGCAAACGGCCAGCCCGGAGCGCGCGGGGGTCACTCCCGAGCTCCGGCAGCGGCTGCGCAAACGCCTCGCCGACTCGCCCGCGCTGGGTTGGCTGTCTCCGAGCTTGGAGGAGCTGGAGCTGGATCACTGCGTCCTGCGGCTGCCCTACCGCGAGGCGATCACGAACGGGTCGGGCACGGTACACGGGGGCGTGCTGGCCACCCTCGCGGACTCGGCGGTGGCGTTCGCGCTGGCCACGAATTTCGACGGCAAGATGGGATTCGCGACGACGGATCTGACGATCCATTTCCTGCGGCGGGCCCGAGGCGAAGTCTGGGCGCGGGCGCGGATCCTCAAGAAGGGAGCACGGGTCAACGTGGGCGAGGTGCAGATCGTGGACGGGTCCGGGCGCGAGGTCGCCCGGGTGCTCGCGACGTTCCTGCTGACGACGTCTTCGTTCGACTACGCTCCGGAGAAGAACCCTTGAAGAAGGAAACCGAATCATGATCGACGACACCGTCCCGTTCCCGGCCGCCGAAACGGCCGAGGGGGACCGGAAACCCTCCCGTCGCCGGCGCGGTGGCGCCCGGCGGCACAAGAGCTATCCCTCGCCCGCTCCCTCCGAGGAGCCGGCCTTTCCCGCGCCGCCGGTCGCGGTCGCGGCACCGGCCGCGTCCTCCGCGAGCGCGCTGAGCGTGCCCTCGGGCCCGCCCGCGCGGCCGGCGATCGAACAGCGGCTCGCGCTCTTCATCGACTTCGAGAACATCGCGCTCGGCGTCCGGGACGCGCAGTACAAGAAGTTCGACATCCAGCTGGTGCTGCAGCGGCTCTTCGAGAAGGGCCGCATCGTGCACAAGAAGGCGTACGCCGACTGGACCCGCTACGCCGAGTACAAGCGCGAGTTCCACGAGGCGGCGATCGAGCTGATCGACATCCCGCAGCGCAATTACGCGGCCAAGAACTCGGCGGACATCCGCATGGTCGTGGACGCCATGGACCTGGTCTCGGTCAAGGGCCACATCACGACCTTCGTGATCTGCTCGGGCGACTCCGACTTCTCCCCGCTGGTCTCCAAGCTCAAGGAGAACGACAAGAGCGTGATCGGCGTGGGCGTGAAGAACTCGACGTCCAACCTGCTGATCTCGAACTGCGACGAGTTCATCTTCTACGAGGACCTCGTCCGCGAGACGCGCGCGATCCCGTCCGTCGAGAGCCTGCCCAAGAAGAAGCAGGAGGTCTTCCGCCTCGTGCTCGACTCGATCCAGGCTCTGCAGCGCGAGAACTACGACGTGATCTGGGGCTCGATGATCAAGCAGACGATGCAGCGCAAGCAGCCGTACTTCACCGAGTCGTACTACGGCTACAAGTCGTTCTCGGAGCTCCTCGAAGACGCGGAGCGCAACGGCCTGCTGACGATGAAGAAGGACGTGAAGAGCGGCGGCTACGTGGTGAGCGTGGCCTAGACGCGGCGTTACCGGCGGTGCAAGACCACCCGGTCGGCGCCGCCGGCCGGGCCCGAGACGTTCGCCGCGACCTGCAGCGTGACGAAGTCCGCCGCGCCGGAGAGGTCCCACACCACGTTCCGGAATCCGCGCAGCGAGTTCTCCGAGGCGGGGTGGATGATCTTCGAGAGCACGTCCGTCCCGCGGCCCGAGGCGTAGTCGGGCGCGAGGAACGCGTAGGAGAGAAAGCCGCTCGCGTTGATCCCGGCCTGGATCAGGTAGTCCGTCTCGAGCGACTCGAGCAGCAGGTAGCTCGTGTCCTCGACGGTCTTGCGCTGCCCCTCGACGATCTTCCAGTGGCGCTCCCGCTGCGGCGTCCAGGGCGGGAAGGGAATGAAGTCGAGGGTGAGCGCCGCGTTCTTCGGCGAGGCCAGGGCCGCCGCGGCGATGGCGTTCAGCCGCTCCCGGCCGTTGGGGACCGTCAGGTATCCGGCGCCGGCGCCGCCGTGGCTCGGATCGGTCAGCGTGACGCCGGCCGCCACGATGTTGCCCGACCGGTCGGTCTCGACGAACACCTCCCGGAGGGCGGGACGGGACGGCGGTCCGGGGAGCGTGGTCGCGATCTTGCCCTGCCAGCGTCCGGTCAGATCCAGCGTCCAGGGCTCCGGCGTGGGAGGAGCCTGGGGCAGCGGCGTCGGGACGGGGGCCGCGCTGCGCGTGCCCCACACGATCACGAGCGCGACGAGGGCGAGCGCCGCGCCGGCCAGACCGAGAAGGGTCCGCTTCGGGATCACCGGTTGAGGGGAAGCCGGGGAGGCGGGCGGAACGGGCGGCGCGGGCGCCGAGGCCGGCCGTGGGCGCGCCGATGCCGGCGCCGGTGTGGGCCTCCGAGCGGGAGCCGCGGCGGCCGTCGCGGGGGCCGCCTTCGATCCGGGCGGGCCCGCCGCGATGGGAGAAGCCCCCGCCGCGGGCCCCGGCGTCTGGCGGTCGAGGTTCCGGCGGCACTTCTGACAGATCGACGACGAGATCTGGGTAAACCCACATTGCGGACAAGTTACCCAGGCCATTTGGCCAAGATGGTAACAGGACCGAGTTCTCGACCCGTCGGGTTTCCGCGCTCGTTGTGAGGGACCTCACACGGTCCCGCGACCCGACGCCCCGGCTCAGATCTCCCGGAAGAAGAACCGGTCCAGGACCGACATGCGCTGCTCGAGCTGCCGGGCGTCCGGATCCATCAGCCAGAGCGCGGCGCGGATCGACGACGCCAGCGAGTTGCCGTCCTGCGGCGTGAAGCAGAAGCCGATGATCTCGCGGTCGCCCTTGACCGAGATGGTGGGCGCCGAGATGACCGCCTGCGACAGGATGCGTCCGTAGTACCCGTGGTCGCGCCCGAACGAGAAGATCTGGTTCGACGAGCGCCGCTCGGTCAGCGCGATCCGCCGGTTGTTCCGCAGCCTGGAGAGGACCTGCTCGCGCGTGACCGGCGAGGAGAGCTCCATGTCGAACCAGAGCGAGTGCATGTACTGGGTGTTCAGCTTCATCGCCGACGAGAAGATCGGCGGCTTCCAGCCCAGCGTCGACAGCAGGGCGGCGGCGTCGCGGGCATGGTGCGTGCCGTACTCGGGATCGTCGTGCTTGCCGGCGGACGGGGCGGGGGCGAACCCCGAGTCCTGGGAGACGTCGTTCGCCCGGCGCATGCACACGAAGCGGCCCTTGGTGAGCAGGCGGTTCCCGGCGTCGTCCCGGCCGAGGGTCGTGATGAGGCAGGCGATGTTGTGCGTGTTGCAGGAAACGATCTGCAGGAAGCGGTCCTCGCCCGGGACCAGCGCCTCGTCGTTGATCCCCATCGCGTACATCTTGCCGAAGCCGAACTCGCTGCCCTGGGCCAGAAACCCGAGGGGTCCCTTGATCTTCTCGTACTGCTTCTTGTTCTCGTTGCCGGCCGGGGTGCAGTCGATGACGACCGTGGCGCGCTCCAGCGCCGCGGTGGCCTCTCCCGCGACCTTGTGCCCGATCGCCTCGAAGTCGGTGACCTTGTCCGAGTCCACGATCAGCTTCGCGCCGCGCTCCATCAGGTGGTTGACCTTGGCCCGCTCGGTGGTCATCGGGGTGCGCTTGTGGAAGGTCACCTCGTCGATGCCGAGGGACTTGCCGAAGTCGGCGAAGAGGCCGATGAGCGGCTCGCCGATGGTGCCGGTGCCGACGACGTGGACGATCTTCTTCATCGCGTTCCCCCTGTGCGGACGTTCCAGGCTTCCCGAGACGGCGGGAAGGATACGATGAGAACTCGAAATCGCCAACCGCGGGAGGAGGAGGGTCGCTCTGGCCACTCGGCTTCAATCCGTGCTCTTTCCCGGCGCCGCCGGCGAGCTCGAGGGCCTGTGGAAGGAGGCCGCCGGTCCGCCCCGCGGCTCGGCCGTGTTCGCGCATCCGCACCCGTTGCACGGCGGCACGATGCACAACAAGGTCGTCTACCGCGCCGTGCAGGCGCTGACGCAGTCCGGGTTCGCGACGCTGCGATTCCAGTTTCGCGGCGTGGGACTCTCGAAGGGCCGCTACGACGCGGGGCGCGGCGAAATCGACGACGTGCGGTCCGCGCTGGACGAGGCCGAGTCGCGCGGCGGGCTGCCTCTCGTCGCGGGCGGCTTCTCCTTCGGGGCCGCGATGGCCCTCAAGGCGTCCGACGCGGACTCCCGGGTGGCGGCGTTCGTGGGACTGGGGCTGCCGGTCGCCGCGGAGTCGGGCCGCATGCTGCCGCTCCCTCCCGCCTCCCGCCCGGCGCTCTTCGTGGTCGGCGAGCGGGACGCCTACGGTCCTCCGGCCGATCTCGCGCGATTCCTCCAGAGCGCGCCGTGGGTCCGGATGGTGGTCGTCCCGGACGCGGACCACTTCTTCGAGGGCCGGCTCGAGGAGCTGGGCGCGGCGGTGCGCGAATTTCTCGAGACGCTCGCTCTTCCCGCCGTCGCCCGGGCGAGGACCCCGTGACCGAAGCCGCGCCCGCGCCGCTGTCCGACGCCGCGCGCTCGAATCTCCTCGCGCTGGCGCGGGGCACCCTCGAGGCGCACTTCCGGCAGGAGCCGCCTCCGAGGCTCGCCTCGGATCGCGCCGAGACGTTCGGCCGGCCGATGGGACTCTTCGTGACGCTGCACCGTCACGGCGAGCTGCGCGGCTGCATCGGGACGCTCGCGCCGACGGGCGACCTCACGCGCGTGATCTCCGAGTACGCGCTGCGCGCGGCGTTCGAGGACCCGCGCTTCCCGCCGCTTCGCGCCGAGGAGCTTTCCGAGTGCGCGATCGAGATCTCGGTCCTCTCCGAGCCGCAGCCGCTCGAGCGGCCGGAGGATCTCGAGATCGGCAGGGACGGCCTCATCCTCGAGCTCCGCGGCCGCCGCGGGCTGCTCCTGCCCCAGGTCGCGACCGAATGGGGATTCGACCGGGAGCGCTTCCTGGCGGAAGTCTCGCGGAAGGCGGGCCTGCCGCCCGAGGCGTGGCGCGATCCGCAGGCGCGCGTCTGGGTCTTCCGCGCGGAGGTCTTCTCCGAATGAAGGGAATGGCCAACCGGCAGAAGCGCGTCGTGGCGCCACGCAAGCCGTACGTGCCGCCGAAGCCCGTACCGGGACCCGAGGCGCGCAAACCCGGGTCGCGGCCTCAGCCGCGCAAGCCCGGCGAGTAGAGCAGCAGCGCGACGGCGACGGCCGCGTTGAGCGACTCGACCGGCGCGCGCATCGGGATCGTCAGCTTGCGGTCGAGGTATCGGTACGCGCCGGCCGGCAGCCCGGTGCCCTCGGCTCCCACGGCCAGCACGGATGCCCGCGGCAGGGGAGCCTCGAACGCGTTCTCCCCGTCGGCCGCGACCGCGCCGCAGACGACGCGGCCCGAGGCCTTCGCGTCGGCGGCGAACGGCTCGAACGAGACGCGTCCCGACACCGGGATCCGCAGGACGCTGCCGGCGCTCGCCCGCACCGCCCGCGCGTGGAAGAAGTCCGCGGTGCCGGGGGCGCCCAGAACGCCGGCGGCGCCCGCCGCCTCCGCGACGCGCACGATCGCGCCGAGATTCCCGGGGTCCTGGATCCCGAAGACGAAGACGACGGGCCCTTCGCGGCCCAGGATCTCGGAGACGGGAACGTCGCGGCGCCGCGCGACCGCCAGCAGGTGCTGCGGCGTCTTCGTCTCCGCGAGGTGCTCGAGTACGGCGCGCGAGACCAGGCGCGGGTCCGCCGAGGAGATCGCGGCGAGCCGTCCCGGCCGCACGCTTTCATCGTGCAGGACGTGCTCGAGGCGGTGGCCGGCGGAGACCGCGTCGAGGATCGCCTTCTCTCCCTCGAGCAGAAAGTGCGTGTGGGCCTCGAGGCTGCGCGCGATCTCGCGGATCCGGGGGTTCGACGCGCTCGCGATCGCCGGCATCGCGGCCATGCTATAACCCCGCGCAATGAAAATTCGGGAGCGACTCGGGCTCATCGCGGGCACCGAGCACGTCGTCCCCGGCTCTCCGTGGTCCGCGACCTGGACGTTCCCCGCCATGATCGGCGCCGCGTTCATCGTGGCGTGGGCCGCCGAGGCGGCCGAGTTCCTGATGTCGCAGGGCCTCGCGCTCGCGATTCTCGCGCTGATCCAGACGCTTCCGGAGTTTGCCGTCGAGGCCGTGATCGCCTGGAAGGCGGGCAAGAACCCCGACATGGTCCACCTCGCCATCGCCAACTTCACCGGGAGCCTTCGGCTGCTGACGGGATTCGGCTGGCCCATGATCTACGCGGTCGCGGCCTTCTCCTCCCGGCGCCGGCTCGGGAAGCCGCTCGGGCGCATCGCCTTCGAGGACGACCACGCGGTCGAGGTGCTGGGACTCCTTCCGCCGCTTCTGTACTTCGTGATCGTCTGGGCCAAGGCGAGCCTCTCCCTGGTCGACGCCGCCTTCCTGACGGCGACGTACGTGGTCTACCTCACCGTCCTCCTGCGCCTGCCGCCGCGCCCCGAGACGGTCGAGGAGGCGGAGGAGATCCCGGCCGTCTCGCGCTGGGCGCTCTCGTTCACCGGCGCCAAGCGGTGGGCCGCCGTCCTCGGCCTGTTCCTGCTGGGCGGCGGGATCATCGTGCTGGTCGCGGAGCCCTTCCTCAACTCGATGCTCGGCGTCGCGGTCAGCCTGGGCGTCCCGCAGTTCGTGTTCATCCAGTGGGTCGCGCCGTTCATCTCCGAGTTCCCGGAGAAGACGTCCGCCTTCGCGTGGGCGCGCCGGATCACGCGGGCGCCGGTCGCCCTGCTCAACATGGTGTCCTCGAACATCAACCAGTGGGGGATCCTCTCGGCCCTGCTCGCCGTGATCTACTGCTGGAGCCATGGCGACACGAGCGCGCTGCCGTTCGACGAGTTCCAGCGCCTGGAGATCCTCCTCACGATCCTCCAGGCCTTCCTGGGCTGGCTCTTCCTCGCGTCGATGAGCTTCGAGGCGTACGAGGCGGTCGGCCTCTTCGCGCTCTGGGTGATCCAGTTCGCGGTGCCCTCGCTGCGCCACTCGATGCTCTGGGTCTACTCGGCCTGGATCGCCGTGGAGGTGGGCCTGGTCCTCGCCGGCCGCAAGAGGCTCCTGGCGTTTCCGGCGTTCGCGCGGTCCTGGAAGGCGAGGCGGGCGTGAAGACCGTGAAGCTGTCGAGCCGGATCGCCGCCCTCACGCCGTCGTCGACGACCGCGATGGGCCAGAAGGCGAAGGCGCTGGCGGCGTCGGGCGTCGACGTCGTCGACTTCTCGATCGGCGAGCCGGACTTCGAGACGCCCCGCTTCGTGGGCGAGGCCGGCATGCGCGCGATCGAGGCCGGGCGGACGAAGTACACGGACGTCGCGGGCGAGGGGGAGCTGCGGGCCGCGATCGCGCAGAAGTACCGCCGCGAGCAGCGCGCGGAGGTCGCGCGCGAGAACGTCATCGTGACCGCCGGCGCCAAGCAGGCCGTGTTCAACGTCTGCCAGGCCCTCTTCGAGGAGGGCGACGAGGTCGCGCTGTTCGCGCCCTACTGGGTCTCGTTCCCCGAGATGGTCCGGCTCACGGGCGCGACGCCGATGTTCGTCCCGACGGCCCTCGAGGCCGGGTGGCACGCGACCGCGGCGGCTCTCTCGCGCCACGCCTCGAACGAGCGGGTCCGCGGCGTCATCCTGAACTCGCCCAACAACCCGACGGGCGCCGTCGTCTCGACGGACGAGCTCGCGCGGATCGTCGACTGGTGCGACTCCCGCGGCGTCTGGCTGATCTACGACGAGACCTACGACCGGTTCGTCTACGACGGGCGGCCGCACGCCTCGGCCGCGGCGTTTCTGAGGGACCGCGAGCGCGTCGTCGTGACGGGAGCGGCGTCCAAGACCTTCGCGATGACGGGCTGGCGGCTGGGCTGGGCCCTGGGGCCGCCCGAGCTGATCCGCGCGATGGTCTCCTACCAGAGCCACACGACCTCGAACGCGTCGTCGATCTCGCAGGCGGCGGCGCTGTCCGCGCTGACCGATCTCGAGCCGGCGTCGGCGTCGGTCGCCGACATGCTCGCCCACTACGAGTCGAGGCGCGGCGTGATGGTGGAGGGCCTCAAGGCGCTTCCCGGCGTGCGCTGCGGGATGCCGGAGGGAGCCTTCTACGCGTTCGCCGACGTCTCCGCGCTGTACCCCGCGCTCGGCGTGCGGGGCTCGGTCGGGTTCTGCGAGAGGCTCCTCGCCGAGGCGCACGTCGCGGCGGTGCCCGGAGACTCCTTCGGCGACGACTCCTGCGTGCGCTTCTCCTACGCGTCGAAGACGGAGCGCATCCGCGAGGGCGTGCGGCGGCTCAGGGAGTGGATCGCCAGGGCGTGAGGGACGCGAGCGCCGGACGCGCCCGCGCGTCGAGGAACCCGACGTAGGAGCCCCACGCCGCGACGCGCACGGCGGATCGGAGCCCGAGCGCGGCGACCTGCACGACGAAGAGCAGCAGCAGCGCCGGCAGCGAGACCGCCGGCAGGAGCCACGCCGCGCCGACGCCCGCCGCGACGGCGAGCGCCCCGAACGCGAGCCAGAACCCGAAGAGGAGCAGCGCCGGCATCCACGAGCCGCGCAGGGCCCGCAGGGCGAAGCGCACGGACTGCCACGCGCCGATCGCGGGAGCGTAGCGGCGCGCCGCGCGCGCGAAGTCGTAGACGAGCGAGAGGATCCCGTAGAGCAGGAGGCCGATCAGGAGGATCGCCCAGTGCGCCGCGGTCCGGCCGGGGGACTCGGGAGGCGCGTCCTCGAGGAGCCGGTGGAACGCGGCGGTCGTCCCCGCGAACCAGGCGCCGAGCACCACGGCGAGCGCCGCCGCGAACAGCAGCAGGCACTTGACGTTGTGCCAGAGGTTGCGCCGCGCGGGCTCGACGAACTGCGAGAACGTGAAGCGGCCGCGGCCCAGGACCACGACGATGCCTCCCGCGATCAGCGCCTGCTGCAGCACGGCGAGGAGACCGACGAAGCCGGCGGTGCGGTCCACGCCGGACAGGGCGTCCCGATGGAAGCGGACGAAGTCGAAGAAGTCGGCCGGGGCGAGCGTCGGGGCGTTGCGGATGAAGTGGTCGCCGGCGAGCGTCCCGGCGAGCTCCCTCTGGAAGACCGGCATCAGCGGCGTCGCGCCGATCAGGCCCAGCACGGCGGTGAGGCCGGTCAGCAGGAGGACGAGCTTCCGGTGCCGGAGCGCGTCGAAGCCGGCCCGGAGGCTGCCGCGGCGATCGAGGGTCACGCGAGCACCCAGAGGAGCTGCGTCCACACGCCCACGAAGAACGCGGCGAACGCCGTGTACTTGGCGGCGGCGCGCCGTCCCAGCGTGTCGGCCGCGCCTTTGCCGGTGCCGAGGACCTTCGAGTCGTTCAGGCGATTCCAGTCCCACGCGTTGCGCCGCTCCGGGTCCACGGCGGCCCACGCGAGCCGCGAACCGTAACGGATGCGGTAGCGCACCCATTGGGCGCCTTCCGGGATCCTGCGGTCGACGACGCGGCCGTCCTCGAAGACCATTCGCGCGGTCGCGCCGTGCGTCCAGTCCTCGGTGTTGCCGAGGAGGACCTGGCTCGTGTACATCTTCCTCTCGTTCAGGGGCTCCGGCCCGCGGGACTCCTCCTCGAGCGTCACGCGACCCTGCGGGCGGTCGAAGACGCCTTCGTCCTCGTCCGCCCTCCCGGTCTTCGCCGACACGACCTGCCAGTCCAGCCGCGCGGTCCTCTCGACCAGGTGGCGCCGGTAATTCGAGAGGTCGCGGCCCGCCACGCGCTCGAAGGTCCGGAAGAAGTCCGACGTCGTCGGATGGCGGAAGGACCACTCCTGGAAGTAGGCGCGCTGGGCGCGCGAGAAGGTCTGCGTGCCGAGGTCGTTCTTGAGCTGCGCCATGAGGAGGCCGACCTTCGGATAGGAGTTGACGTTGTAGGAGGCGCCCGACGCGAAGCACCAGGCGCAGCGCCGGATCGGATCCAGGTTCGACACGAAGTTGTATTCGGAGTGCGCGATCGAGAGCGAGTCCGCACCGACGCCGCCCGGAAACTCGGCCGTGTCGCGCGGCCCGTACGCGAGCGCCATCGCGCGGTGCTCGGAGTCGTCGTTCAGGCCCTCGTCGAGCCACGATTCCTCGAACTCGTTGGAGCCCACCATGCCGTACCAGTACTGGTGGCCGTACTCGTGGACGGTGACGATCTCGACGAGCCGCGCGCGCTCGAAGGGCCAGCGCGTCATCCAGGCGTTCGCCTCGCCGCCCGTGATGAACGTCGGATACTCCATGCCTCCGGAGCCCTCGCCGTCGTCCGGGGGATCGACGACGGTCAGGGTCTCGTAGGGATAGGCGCCGTACCAGAGGCCGTAGTAGGAGATCGCCTCCTTGATGGAGCGGACGTAGCGGTCCCGCGCGCGCTCGTGGCCGGGCTGCATCAGGAGCCGGATCACGGGGACGGGCCTGAGCGCGATCTCCGCCTCGCTCATCCCGAGCTCCTTCGCGGCCGTCGCGCTCCAGCCCTTCGGAACGTCGCGGGCGGGATCGAACGAGAATTCCGTGACGGCGAAGCGCGGGTCGGCCGTCCAGGCGAAGTCGTGAACGTCGTCCTGGACGTAACGGTAGGTGGTGCGGTCGCGGTTCTTCGTCGCGCTGACCCGCCGTCCGGTGGCGCCGACGACGAACCGGCTCGGCACCGTGAAGGACACGTCGAAGCGCCCGTAGTCGGCGTAGAACTCGGAGTAGGCGTGGAACGCGTGGCAGTTCCAGCCGCCGGCCTGACGCTCGCGCACCCCCGCCGGCTCGTAGACGCCGATCTTGGGATACCACTGCCCGACCAGGAAGTAGTCCCGCACGAAGCCGGTCCGGGCGAAGATCTTCGGCAGCTTCGAGCGGAAGGCGATCTGGAGCGTGACCGTGCCGTGCGGCGGGACCGGATGCGGCAGCGGGACCGCGAGCACGGTCTCGTCCGACGGGTCGTTGCCGTCGGGCTGGACGAAGCGGGCCGCCTTGCGGAGCTCGACGCCGTCCGCCGAGAGCGCCGAGACGTCGATCCAGCCCCAGTCGCCGGGCTTCGTCCCGGCCTCGTCGCCGCGCAGCTGTCCGCCCGACTCGCGCATGAAGGTCGAGCGGTTGTTCTTGAATGCGTTCAGGTAGAGGTGGAAGCGCAGCTCGGGGACCGCGTCGCCCGAGGGGTTGCGCCAGATGAGGGTCTCCGTCCCGTCGAGCGTCTTCGCCGCAGGATCCAGCGAGACGGCGATCGTGTACTCGACCACGGGCGGCGAGGGCGGCGTGGCGGCGGCGAGGGGCGAGGCGAGGATCCCGGCCGCGGCGGCGGCGCCGAGCGCGGCGAAGAGAAGGCGCGTCGTTTTCGTCAAAGCGGCGGAATGCTGTGCCTCGGCACCGGTGCGAGTCAATAGAATTCGACCCGTTCCATGGCAACCGCGTTTCTGACCGGCGGTACCGGATTTCTCGGCGGCCACGTCGCCCGCGCGCTGTGCGCCCAGGGCTGGACCGTGCGCCTGCTCGCGCGGGATCCCGACCGTGCGCGGGGCGGCCTCCTCGAGGGGCTTCCGGTCCGGGTCGAGGGCGGGGACCTCTCGGACGAGGACCGCCTCGCGCGCCAGGTCGAGGGCGTGGACGCGATCGTCCACGTCGCGGGGATCCTCAAGGCCCGCAACCTCGCCGCCTACCGCGACGTCAACGTCGAGGCGACGCGGCGCCTGTTGCGCGCCGGCCGGCGCGCGGCGCCGCGCGCGATGTGGGTCCACGTGTCGAGCCAGGCGGCCGCCGGCCCCGCGCGGAACGGACGGCCCGTCGCCGAGGGCGACGCGAGCCGGCCGGTCTCCTGGTACGGCCTCTCGAAGCGCGAGGGCGAGCTGGCGGTCGCCGAGTCCTGGAAAGGCGGCTGGACCGTGCTGCGCCCGGGCGTGGTCTACGGTCCCGGAGACCGCGGCCTCTTCGTCTACTTCCGCATGGCCGCCGGCGGTTGGGTCCCGGTTCCCGCGGGCCGCGCCCGCATCCAGCTGATCGGCGTCGAACGCGCCGCGCTCGCGGTCGCGCGCGCCGCGGCGCGGCCCGATCTCTCGGGGCGCACCGGCTTCCTCTGCGATCCCGAGCCCGTGAGCCTCGCCGAGCTCGCGCGGGAGATCTCCGCCCTTCCCGCGCGTCCGGCGCGCGTGTTCTCCGTGCCGGACTCCGCGGTGCGGCTCCTCGGACTGGGGGAGACCGTGCTCGAGTTCTTCACGCGCCATTCACGCCCCTTCAACGCAGACAAGGCTCGGGAGGTTCTCGCCGGTGACTGGCTCTGCGACGGGGAGCCGATGGCGCGGGACCTGGCGCTGCCCGGGCCGAGGCCCCTCCCGGTGGGCCTCCGGGAGGCCTGGGACTGGTACCGGGCCGCCGGCTGGCTCGGATAGGCGCGCCGGGCCGCCGGCGCGGCTTTGTAAAATTTGCTAAGATCCGCCCGCGGTCGGTTTCTTTCGGGGGGGAGGATCGATGAACAAGGTCGCCCGGGTCGCCAGGGCGGAGTCGGTCGGAACTGCGCCTTTCTTCGAGAAGTGTTATCGGTGGGAGGACGCGGCGCGCGTACGCCAGACCGGCTACTACTCCTTTTTCCGGGTCATCGACACCGCGCAGGATCCCGAGGTGTCCATCGCGGGCCGTCGCATGGTCATGCTCGGCTCGAACAACTACCTCGGCCTGACCAACGATCCGCGCGTCAAGGAGGCCGCCATCGCCGCGATCCGGAAATACGGATCCGGATGCGCCGGGAGCCGCTTCCTCAACGGGACCCTGGATCTCCACATCCGGCTCGAGCAGCAGCTCGCCGAGTTCATGCGCCAGGAGTCGGCGGTCACCTTCTCGACCGGCTTCCAGGTCAACCTCGGCGCGATCGCCTGCCTGGTCGGCAAGGGCGACACGGTCTATCTCGACAAGCAGGACCACGCCTGCATCATCGACGGCGCCCGCCTCTCCTTCGGCAACGTCAAGAAGTACAAGCACAACGATCCGGCGGACCTGCGCCGCCAGATGCGCAACGACAGCGAGGCCAAGGGCCGGCTGGTCGTGCTCGACGGAGTGTTCTCGATGGAGGGCGACATCGCGCCGCTGCCCGAGATCCTCTCGGTGGCCCGCGAGTTCGCCGCGGGCGTCATGGTGGACGACGCGCACGGCATCGGCGTGCTCGGCCGGACCGGCCGCGGCACCGCCGAGCACTTCGGCCTCGAGCAGGACGTCGACCTGATCATGGGCACGTTCTCGAAGTCGATGGCCTCGGTCGGCGGCTTCATCGCCGGCAACGCGGGCGTGATCGACTACATCAAGCACCGCGCGCGCACGCTCATCTTCTCGGCGGCGCCCCCGCCGGCGTCGGCGGCCGCCGCGCTCGCGACCCTCGAGATCATGGACAAGGAGCCGCAGCGCCGCGAGCGTCTCTGGGAGAACACGCGCTTCTTCGGCGAGGGCCTGCGCTCGATGGGCCTCGACACCGGCGAGTCGCGCACGCCGGTCGTGCCCGTCGTGGTCGGCGAGGACCTCACCGCGCTGCGGATGGTGCACCGGCTCCAGGAGGAGGGCGTCTTCGTGAACTGCGTCCTCTCGCCCGCGACCCCTCCCGGCCGCGCGCTCATCCGGACGTCGCTGATGGCCACGCACACCCAGGATCAGCTGTCACGCGCGCTGGACGCGTTCGAGAAGGTCGGCCGCGAGGTCGGCCTCGTCCGCACCGGCCGCGCCTGAAGCCTTGAGCGCGGAACCCAAGGCTGCCGTCCAGATCCAGCGCATCGGCCGGACGAAGGCCGACCTCGCGAAATTCTTCGACGTCGCCGACCGGATCTACGCCGGCGACCCCCACTGGGTCGCCCCGCTTCGCTCCGACGTCGCCAAGGTCTTCGAGGACGAGAACCCCTTCTTCCGCCACGGGGAGATGCAGCTCTTCCTGGCGTACCGGGGCGCGCAGGCGGTCGGCCGCGTCGCCGCGATCCTCGACCGCAACCACAACTCCTTCCACGACGAGAAGGTCGCCTTCTTCGGGTTCTTCGAGTGCGCCGACGACGCCGAGGCGGCGGTCAAGCTGATCGAGGCCGCGGCGAGCTGGGGGCGCGAGCGGCGGATGACGGTCCTGCGGGGCCCCACGAACCCGACCCTGAACGACGAGGCCGGCCTCCTGGTCGACGGCTTCGACTCGCCGCCGGTCCTGATGATGACCTACAACCCGCGCTTCTACGTGCCGATGCTGGAGGCGATGGGATTCCGCAAGGCGAAGGACCTGCTCGCGTACTGGTTCCCGCTCGAGCAGAAGCCGCTCGAGCGCCTGGAGCGCGTCGCCGAGCGCTTCCGCAAGCGCGAGCCCGACGTGGTCGTCCGCAACGTCACCAAGAAGAGCCTCGCCGCCGATCTCCCGAGGATCCGCGAGGTCTACAACGGCGCGTGGGAGAAGAACTGGGGCTTCGTGCCCATGACGCCGGAGGAGATGGACTTCATGGCGGCGCGCCTCAAGCCGCTGCTCGTTCCGGAGCTCCTCTGGCTGGCCGAGGCGCGGAAGCCCGACGGCCGGACGGAGCCGGTCGGCTTCATGCTCATGCTGCCGGACTACAACGTCGCCATCGCGCCCACGCGCGGACGGCTCCTGCCCTTCGGCTGGCTCAAGTTCCTGCTCGCGCAGAAGAAGATCAAGACGGTCCGGGTCCTCACCCTCGGCCTCACGAAGGAATACCGGATGCGCGGCATCCAGTCGATCATGATGGCGGATTCGCTGCGCTGGCTGCTCAAGAAGGGCTACACGGGCGCCGAGGTGTCGTGGCTGCTCGAGGACAACGACCTCGTGATCGGCTCCGTCAAGCTCTGGGGCGGGAAGCTCTACAAGACCTACCGGATCTACGAGCGGGCGCTGTAGAGTTTTCAGTCGTCAGTGTTCAGTTCTCAGAACTGACGACTGTGAACTGTGAACTGACAACTTCTCCATCCACGCGTCGTAGACGCGGTCGCCGACCGGCACCGTCGCGAACGCCAGCACCGTCCCGGCGATCACGTCCACGACGTAGTGGAACCGGCAGTAGACGGTCGAGAGGATCAGGCCCGTCGCGACCGGCAGCAGGTACCAGAAGACGTCGCGCGCGCGCTTCCAGGCCACGATCAACACGGCGACCGAGATCATCGTGTGGCCCGAGGGGAACACGTCGAACTTGGTCTTCTCGAGGCTGTTGATCGTGTCGTTGATGAACCGCGAGATCGGCGTCGTGGTCAGCGACACCGTGTACGCGGCGGCCTGCGCGAACCGCGGCCCGAGCGCCGGGATGCAGAAGTAGCCGGCCCAGGACACGTAGTACACGACCATCAGGGTGAAGACGAAGCGCCGGGCGGTGGCGCGGTCCCGGATCCAGAGGACGAGGCCGAGGGTCAGGGCGATGAAGTAGTAGGTCGAGTAGAAGACGTAGAAGAGATCGTTGAGGTGGGGGCGGACGAGGCGCTGCAACCAGACGGTCACGTCGACGCCGAAGAGCGCGCGGTCCGCGGCGATCAGGAGGTCGTCGCGCGGACCGCCGCGCAGGGCCTCGATGAGCGGCTCGAGCGTGTTGAAGAGGAGCGGCAGGAAGATCGCGGGGTAGAAGTCCACGAGGAAGGAGACCGGCAGCGGCAGCGAGTCGACGCGGCGGGCCAGGATCGTCATGACGACCAGGGCGACCGCCAGGCCGGCGTAGCCGAGCAGCATCGCCGTCGGGTGCTCCAGCCGGCCCCAGAGCAGCAGCGCCAGGACGGTCAGGACGGCGAGCGCCGCGAAGTGGATCGACTCGGTCGGGCGGATGCGCACGTCCCTTTATAACCGGTGCCGCGGCCGGAAGTCACCGTCCGCGGGAGATACAATCCCGCCGATGTCAGCGCGGGCGCTCCGGGCCGCGGTCGTCCTCCTGGCGGCGGCCGCCTTCGGAAGGGCGTCGGCGCCGCTGGTCGTCGAGGCGCAGATCGATACGCCCATCCACCCCGCCGCCGCGAACTACCTTTCGGGCGTCCTCTCGCGCGCGGAGAAGGAGGGCGCCGCGCTCGTCGTCGTGACGCTCTCGACCCCCGGGGGCCTGCTCGCCTCGACGCGCGAGATGAGCTCGGCGATCCTGGCGTCGAAGGTCCCGGTGGCGACCTTCGTGGCGCCCTCCGGCGCGCAGGCGGCGTCCGCGGGGTTCTTCCTGCTGCTCTCGGGCGACGTGGCCGCGATGGCGCCGGGCACCAACACGGGCGCCGCCCATCCCGTGGGCGGCGAGGGCGAGGACCTGCCCAAGAAGATGAACGAGAAGGCCGAGCAGGACGCGCGCGCGTTCGTGCGGACGCTCGCGAAGCAACGCGGGCGCAACGTCGAGAAGGCCGAGGCCGCGGTCGAGAAGAGCCTGTCGTATACCGAGGCCGAGGCGAAGGAGGGCGGCCTGATCGAGATCGTGGCCCGCGACGTTCCGGACCTCCTCGGGCAGCTCGACGGGCGCAAGCTGTCCCGCGTCGGAGGCGGGCAGGCGACGCTCGCGCTCAAGGGCTTCCGGGTCGAGCGGCGGCTGATGGGCCAGCTCGAGCGCGTGCTCGGGGTCGTGTCCCACCCGAACGTGGCGTACGTCCTCTTCCTCGTCGGCCTCGTCGGGCTGTACTTCGAGCTCTCGACGCCGGGCGCCGTCCTGCCCGGGGTGGCCGGCGGGATCTCGCTGCTGCTCGCGCTGTACGCCTTCTCGGTCCTTCCGGTGAACCTCGCCGGGCTCGGCCTCATCCTCTTCGCGATCCTGCTTTTCGTGGCCGAGGTCAAGGTCGCGAGCCACGGGCTCCTGTCGGTCGGCGGCGCGATCGCCCTCGTGACCGGTTCGCTGCTCCTGTTCTCGGGCAAGGGCGACGCGGCGGGCTACCGGGTGGACCTCGGGATCATCGTCCCGGGTCTCGCGCTGGCGCTCGGCATCGTCGCCCTGCTGACGTGGAAGACGGTGCAGCTGCGGCGCGCCCCGGTGCGGACCGGGCTGCACGCGATGATCGGCGAGACCGCGCGGGTCGCCCGCGCCTTCGGCGCCGAGGGCACGGGCACGGTCCACCTCCACGGGGAATACTGGAACGCGGTCGGCCCCTCGGGGCTCGAGGCCGGCGACGCGGTGCGCGTGTCCCGCGTCGGCGACGGGATCCTCTACGTCGAACGGAGGAACGCATGAGGGAGATCTTCAACGTCCCGGGGCTGCTGGTGGCCGGCTTCGTGCTCCTGCTCTTCCTGTTCAAGTGGGTCAACGTCCTGAACGAGTACGAGCGCGCCGTGACGTTCTGGCTCGGCAGGCTCGGCAAGCGCCCGAAGGGCCCCGGCCTCGTGCTGATCTTCTGGCCCTTCGAGCGCATGGTGCGGATCTCGCTCCGCACCGTCGTCCACGACGTGCCCGCGCAGGACATCATCACGAAGGACAACGTCTCGGTGAAGGTCAACGCGGTCGTCTACTTCCGCGTGGTCGAGCCCGAGAAGGCCGTGGTTCAGGTCGAGAACTACCTCTACGCGACCTCCCAGCTCGCGCAGACGACGCTGCGGAGCGTGCTCGGCCAGGCGCTGATGGACGAGCTCCTGTCGGAGCGCGAGAAGCTCAACCTCGACCTCCAGAAGGTGATCGACGAGCACACGCAGCCGTGGGGGATCAAGGTCTCCCTCGTCGAGGTCAAGCAGGTCGACCTGCCGCCCGAGATGCAGCGCGCCATGGCGAAGCAGGCCGAGGCGGAGCGCGAAAAGCGGGCCAAGATCATCCATGCCGAGGGCGAGCTCCAGGCGGCGACCGCGCTGTCCGAAGCCGCGCAGATCATCGACCGGCAGCCGGCCACGCTCCAGCTGCGCTACCTGCAGACCCTGACCGAGATCGCGAACGAGAAGAACTCGACGATCGTCTTCCCGCTGCCGATCGACCTGATCAAGATGTTCGTCGAGCGTCAGAAGGCCTGAGGACCGGCTCCCGACTCCGGTTACACTCCGCGCCGTGGAGCCCCGCACGCACTATCAGATCTCGCTGACCGCGCGTCAGGCGATCGGCGTCTTCGTCGCGTTGCTGCTGGCGCTCGGGCTCGCGTTCTTCTTCGGATTGATGACGGGTCTGTCCGGGCGGGGGAGAGAGGCCCGCGCGGACGCCGAGACCGTCGCCGCCGCGAGCCCACCTCCGGAGACGATGCCTCCCGTCGAGACGGCGGTCCCGACCCGAGCCGCCGCCGCGCGCGAGGCGATCGCCGCGGCGCAGCCCCCGGCGGCGTCCGCCGCCGAGCCCACGCCGCCCCAGACGCTCCAGACGTTCGAGGACGGAGGCGCGGAGGAGACGCCGGCGGCGGCCGCAGCGGCGGCGATCACTCCCGTCCCGGCTCCCCACGGAGCGTCCGCGGCCGCTCCCAGACCCGCGGGGTCTCCGCCCCCGGCTCCATCCAGCGGGCGGGTCTGGGTCCAGGTCGCGTCGGTGTCCACGCGCGCGGAGGCGGACGGTCTGTCGTCGCGGCTCGCGAAGAAGGGCTACCACCCGGTCGTCGCGCCCGACAAGGGCCGGATGCGCGTGCGCGTCGGTCCGTATCGGACCACGGAGGACGCGCGCCGCGCCGCGGACAGGCTGCGCAAGCAGGAGAAGATCAAGAGCCCGTGGGTCGTCTTCGAGGGCAAGTGAGCGCGAACCTCCCGGCGGCTCCGTCGCGCGCGCCGGAGTGGATCCGGGAGCGCAAGCTGCGGCTCTCCGAGCTGCACGGCGTGAAGAGCCTGATGCGGGCGCACGGCCTCCACACCGTCTGCGAGGAGGCGCGCTGTCCCAACCGCGGCGAGTGCTTCGCGCGGGGGACCGCGACGTTTCTCCTGCTGGGAGACGTCTGCACGCGCGCCTGCGGCTTCTGCGACATCCAGAACGGCAAGCCCCTGCCGGTCGACCCGCTCGAGCCCTGGCGCGTACGCGACGCGGTCGCGGCGATGGGGCTGCGCTTCGTCGTCCTGACCTCGGTCGACCGCGACGACCTTCCGGACGGCGGCGCCGGCCACTTCGCCGCGGCGATTCGCGCCGTTCGGTCGCTCGACCCCGCGCCGGGCGTGGAGGTCCTCACTCCCGACTTCCGGGGGAGCCTCGAATCGCTCGAGACCGTCGTCGCGGCGGCGCCGGACGTCTTCAACCACAACGTCGAGACGGTGCCGCGCCTGTACCCGCGGGTCCGCCGCGGCGCGCGCCTCGACCGCTCGCTCGGCCTCCTGGCCCGGGCGAAGGAGATCGCGCCGGCGCTCACGACCAAGTCGGGCTTGATGCTGGGCCTCGGCGAGCGGGAGGACGAGGTCCGCGAGCTGCTCCGCGGAATGCGCGACGCCTCGGTGGACATCGTCACGATCGGCCAGTACCTGCGCCCGTCGCTCGAGAACCTGCCGGTCGAGGAGTACGTCCCTCCGGACGTGTTCGAGCGCCACCGCGAGTTCGGGGAGGCGCTCGGCTTCCGCCACGTCTTCGCCGGGCCCTTCGTGCGCTCGTCGTATCGGGCGGAAGAGGCGCTCGAAGCGTCGCGTCCGTGAAGAGGAAGTGGGCGACGCCGCTCTCCGGCGTCGTCTCCGGGCTCCTCTTCGCGCTGGCCTTCCCGCCGTTCGGCTGGGTCATCCTCCTGCCGCTCGCGCTCGTGCCCTGGCTGGCCGCGCTGCGCCGCGAGGAGAGCCCGGGCCGCGCGCTCTGGTCGGGCGTCCTCTTCGGCATCGCTTACTGGTGCGCCTCGATCCCCTGGATCGTCTACGTGGTCACGCACTACGGCGGCCAGAGCCCCGCGCTCGGCGTCCTGAGCCTCGTGATCCTCGCCGCGATCCTGGCGGAGTGGCCGGCGCTGGTTGCGTGGACCACGGTCCTCGCGGCGCCGGCCGGGTCGGCGCGGCGGCTCGCGGTGTTCCCGCTCCTCTGGATGGCCTCGGAGCACGCGCGCGCGGTCGTCTACAAGGGCTTCCCGTGGAACCTGACCGCGCACGCCCTCTACCGCCACGCGATCTGGCTGCAGACCGCCGCGGTCTGGGGCGTCTACGGCGTCGGCGCGCTCGTGATCGCCGTGACGGCGCTCCTGGCCGCCGCCGCGACGTCGCCCGGGCCCTTCCGGCCGCTCGCGGGCGCCGCCGTCCTCGTGCTCGCGATCGGCGGCTTCGGCGCTTGGCGTCTGGCGCGGGCGACGGCCCAACCCGCGGGCCGCGAGGCGTCGGTCGTGCTGCTCCAGCCGAACCTCACGGAGGAGGGCCGGATGACGTCCGAGGGCGCCGTCTCGCGCTACGAGACCGTGCTCGGGCAGGCGGAGGCCGCGGCGAAGGAGGGCCCGTCCCTGATCCTGATCCCGGAGTCGTCGTTGCCGACCTGGTGGGAGCGCAGCCCGACGCTCCGCCGCGACCTCACGCTCCTGACCCGGCTCGGATCCTCGATCCTCTTCAACGACATCGACGAGCAGCCGGACGGGCGCTACTACAACGCCGCGCGCCTTCTGACGCCGGAGGGACTCGCGCGGCCGATCTACCACAAGGTCCACCTGGTTCCCTTCGGCGAGTACGTGCCGCTGCCGAAGCTCTTCTTCTTCGTGCGGCGGATCTCGCAGACCACGATCGGCGAGTTCACCGCGGCCTCCGAGCCCGCGGTGCTTCGCGGCGGACCGTTCGCGATCGGCGTGGGCGTGTGCTACGAGATCATCTACCCCTCGCTCGCGCGTCGCGAGGTGGCGGAGGGCGCGAACCTCCTCGCCACGATCTCGAACGACTCGTGGTACGGACGCGCGGGCGCGCAGGAGCAGCACTTCGCGGGAGCCGTGCTGCGCGCGGTCGAGAACGAGCGCGACCTCGTGCGCGCGGCGATCACCGGGATCTCGGGGATCGTGGACGCCCGCGGGCGGATTCTCGCGCGCACGCCGGCCGACGAGCGGACGATCCTGTCCGGGACGGTGCGCCTCCGGGACGGGATCACGGCGTGGACGCGCTGGGGCTATCGGATCCCCCTCGTCGCGGACGCCGCGGCGCTCGCCGTGCTACTCTTCGGCCTCGTCCGATGGGTCCGGCTCCGCCGCTCGGCGGCTCCCCGTTCCCGGCCGACGACGCACCCATGACCGAACGCGACGATCTTCTCGCCTCGCTGAACTCCGCCTCGGAGCGCCTGACCGCGCTTCGGGGCTACCTTTGATCTCGACGCCGCGCGGAGCGCGCTGACCCGGCTGCAGGAGCGATCCGCGGCGCCCGACTTCTGGTCGAAGCCGGAGGCGGCCCAGGACGTCCTCCGCGAGACCAAGACCTACGAGAAGCGGCTCGCGACCGCGGAGCGGCTCGACGAGCTGAAGGGCGAGCTCGACACCTTCGCCGAGCTGCTTCGGGAGGGCGAGCCGGCCGACGCCGAGGCGCGCGAGACCCTCGCGACCGCGACCGCGTTCGCCGACGAGCTCGAGCTCGCGGTGAAGATGGGCGCGCCCGAGGATCCCAAGAACGCCTGGCTCTCCATCCACGCCGGCGCCGGCGGCACCGAGTCGCAGGACTGGGCCGAGATGCTCCTGAGGATGTACACGCGCTTCGCGGAGGCCAGAGGCTGGAAGGCCGAGCTGATCGACCGGCAGGACGGCGAGGAGGCCGGCGTCAAGAGCGCGACGCTGCACGTCGTGGGCGATCACGCCTACGGGTACCTGAAGACCGAGATGGGCGTCCACCGGCTGGTCCGGATCTCGCCCTTCGACGCGGCCCAGCGCCGCCACACCTCGTTCGCCTCCGTGTTCGTGTCGCCCGAAATCGACGAGGACATCGAGATCGAGATCGCCGACAAGGACCTCCGGATCGACACGTACCGCTCGAGCGGCGCCGGCGGGCAGCACGTCAACGTCACCGACTCGGCGGTGCGGATCACGCACCTGCCGACCGGCATCGTCGTGACCTGCCAGAACGAGCGGAGCCAGGGCCGCAACCGCGACATGGCCATGCGGGTCCTGCGCGCCCGCCTCTACCAGCGGGCGCTCGACGAGCGCCGGGCGGAGGAGGAGAAGCGCGTCGGCGAGAAGAAGTCGATCGAGTGGGGCAGCCAGATCCGCTCCTACGTGCTGCACCCCTACCGGATGGTCAAGGACCACCGCACGGGCTTCGAGACCGGCGACACCGACCGCGTGCTCGACGGCGGGCTCGCGCCGTTCATCGAGGCGTCGCTCAAGTCCGCGGCGGAAGGGGGACGGACGCCTGCCTCCTCCTGACGCGCCTCACGGGAAGCCCGAGGAACGGCCGTGGATGGACGAGGTGCGGGAGCGACTCGCCGCCGCCCGGGAAACGTCGGCGGCGGAGCCGGAGCCGTCGCCGCTCATCCGCCGCGCGGGCGTCCTCATCCCGCTGTTCGTGAGGGACGGCGGGCTCTGGATCCTCTTCACGCGGCGCACCGACACCGTCGAGCACCACCGCGGGCAGATCTCGTTCCCGGGAGGCAGCGAGGAGGAGGAGGACGGGTCGCTGCTCGAGACCGCCCTGCGCGAGACGCGCGAGGAGATCGGCGTGGAGGAAGCGGACGTGCGGTACCTGGGCGCCCTGACGCCGCTCACGACGGTCACGGACTTCTACGTCGAGCCGTTCGTGGGCGCGATCCCGAGCCCCTATCCGTTTCGCGTGGCGGAGTCCGAGATCGCGGAGCTGATCGAGGCGCCGGTCGCCGCGCTCCTCGACCCGCGGATCCTGGAGAAGAGGATCCTTCCCGGCCGTGAGGAGCCCACGCTCTTCTACCACCATGGCGCGCACGTCATCTGGGGGGCGACGGCGCGGATGCTCGCCGAGCTGCTGGACGCGCTGAAAGGCTAGGAGGGCGTCTTCTCGCCCGCCTCGACCCGGAACGGCAGCCGGTTCCGGGGAAGCGGCAGCGGGCACGTCGAGTAGGCCGAGAAGACGCACGGCGGGTTGTACGCCCTGTTGAAGTCCAGCACGGTGCGGCCCTCCCGCGGGGGCGGCACGTAGACGAAGCGCCCTCCGCCGTAGGTCTCGCGCCCGTTCGTCGCGTCGCCGAAGACGATCCACGGGTCGGTCTCGCCGCGCTCGGCGATCGCGTCGAGCCGGTGCTCGCCGCCGGCATGGACGAAGACGACCGCGCCGGAGAAGATCTCGGCGTCCGCCGTGCCGGCCACGCTGCCGACGGGGGAGCGGCGAGGCGGATCGTACGGTTCGAAGCGCGCGTCGAAGCGCCACGCGGGGTTCACCGGAAAATGCGGGACGCTCGGCCGCGGCGCGCGCGCGGCGGCGTCGCGGTCCCGCTCGCGCACGGCCAGGCGCCCGCCGCGGCGGATGAGCGCGAACGAGCGGGGTCCGTCGGTCAGGAACGGGCGCTCGCCCGGGAGGTCCGGCTCGAGCGGCGTGACGGCGCCGCCGCGCCGGAGACTCGCGGAACCCGCGTGCACGACGATCTCGCCGGCGCCGTCGATGGGGTTCGGTCCCTCGTCGAGCCAGTGGAGCCCGACGACGGAGAGCCAGCCGTCCGGACGCGTGAGGCGCGCCAGCCGGCCCGCGCGCCAGGCCTCGATCTCGGCGGCGTAGGCGCGGCGGTTCGAGGCGGCTTCTACGACGCCGCCTTCTCCAGCGCCGCGAGCTCCGCGGCCCGCGCCTGGTTCGCCTTCGCCGGCTCGAAGGACGAGTCCACCGCGAGCGCCTTGCCGAACGCGTCGAGCGCGCCCGGGTAGTTGGACCGCTGCGTGCGGACCACGCCGAGGTTGTTCCAGAGCGCCGGCGACTTCGCGTTGTTCTCGATCGCCTTGAGGAGCGCGGCCTCGGCGTCCGCGAGCTTGCCCGCGCTGGCGAGCACCGCCGACTCGCCGGTCGCCGCTTCCTCGCTCAGCGGGTCGAGGCTCAGCGCCGTGGCGTAGGCCGTCGCGGCCTCCTCGGGCTTCTTGAGCTCGGCGCGGACCTGGCCGAGGGCGACCCAGGCCGCGGCCTCGTTGGGCGCGAGCCGCGTGGCCTCGGAGAGCTCGCGCTCCGCCTCCTTGAGCATTCCCTTCTTGCGGTAGGCGCGCCCCAGGTTCTCGTGGTAGACGGGATGGCTCGTCTCCAGGCGGACGGCCTCGATCAACTGCTCGACGGACTTGTCGAGCTCGTTGGAGCGATAGAGGAAGACGCCGAAGTCGTTGTGCGCGGGAGCGGAGATCGGGTCGATCTCGATCGCGCGGCCGAACGCGAGCCGGGCGGCGCTCGTGTCGCCGAGGGCGCTCATCGAGCGACCGAGCCCGCGCGCGGCGACGACGCTCGTGGGATCGAGCTCGAGCGCGCGGCGGTAGTGACTCGCGGAGGTGTTCCACTTCTTCTGCGCTTCCGTGACGCGGCCGAGGCCCAGCTGCGCCTTCGCGTTCTGGGAGTCGAGCGCCAGGGCCGAGGTGAACTCCCGCTCCGCCTCTCCCTCCTGTCCGCCCAGGAGCGCGGCCTCGCCGGCGATGCGGTGCGCCTCCGCGTTTCGCGGGTCCGCCTCCGTGGCCTGCCGCGCGTAGGAGGCGGCGGCGCGAAAGTCTCCCGAGGCGAGGCTGCGTTCCGCGGAGTCGAGCATCGGGCCCGCCGCGGCGGCGGCGGCCGGCGTCCCGGAGCTCCCCGCGGCGGCCGCGGTTCCCGCGTCGAGCGGGCCGCCGATGGGCGCCGAGCTCACGAGGCCCCGCTCGAGGTCGGACGCGCGGCGCCGGGCCGCGTCCGCCTCGGCGGAGTGGCCCAGGCGGTCCTGCGCGTCGGCGAGGATCCGGAAGACCTCGGGATCCGTGGAGCCGGCCGCCCGCTTCAGGTCGTAGACCACGTCCTCGGCCTTGCCGTCGGCGAGCTTGGCGCGCGCCGAGCGCTTGAGCTCCTCGACGTCGACCGGGGGCACGCTCGGGGCGGCGACCTCGCTCCGCACCGATGCGGCCAGGTTCGCGAAGTCGGGGCTGTAGAAGTCGGGTACGACCTTGAGGTCCGGCCGCGCCGTCAGCGCGAGCTTGAGCTGTTCGCGCGCGCTCTTCGAGTTGCCCGCGATGAAGTAGGACCATGCGCTCTGGAGGTGAAGATCCGCGCTCTTGTCGGTCGTCACGCCCGACGCCTCGGCCGCGGCCGCGTACTTCTCGCCGGCGGCCGTGAAGCGGCCGGAGTCGAAGGCCTTCTTGCCGTCGGCCTCGAGGCGCGACGCGTCCTGCGCGGCGGCGAGGGCCGCGGAGAGGAGCGCGGCGAGGAGCAGGGAGAGCGTGCGCGTCATGGTGTGCCTCCGGGGGAGGAGGCCGCCGAGGGCGGCGGCGGGTTCCACGTCTTCTCCGCGCCCTCGGGGACGCGGATCTTCTCGGTCACCGGGCTGACGCCCTCGCGCGACAGCGTCACGCTGTAGGAGCCGGGCGGCAGCTTGAGCGGGGAGACGTCCGGCAGATTGCCGCGGTACTTTCCGTCGACGAGCAGGCGCGCGCCGGCCCACGCCGGCGCCTGGATGACGAGCGTCGAGATCGGGAACTGGTAGTGGACACGGTTCTCGGAGTCCGCGCCGACCGTGATCGTGCGCTCGTGGACCGGGAACCCCTTCGCGTCGAAGCGGACCTTGTGCGTTCCCTCCTCGAGCGAGATCGTGCGCGCCGGAACCGAGGGGCCGATCGTCTTCCCGTCGACGGAGAGGGTCGCCACGGGGACCGACGAGAACTGGACCTTGTATTTCTTGAGCGGCACGGGCGGTTTCTCGGGCGCCGCCGCCGCGGCGGGGGCGGCCGCGGCCGTGGGCGCCGGGGCGGGTCCGGCGTTCGGGACGCTCGCGGAACCCGCCGCGGTCGAGGTCGAGGGCGCCGTTTCGCTCGAGCTCGCGGTCGACGTCGCGGGCGACGGTGCCGCGGCGGTCGGCACGGCGGGATTCTGCGGAGCGGCCGCGGCGGCCGCCGTCTCGGTCTGGGAGCCGGGCGCCGGCGCCGCGCCGGCCCCCATTTTCGGCTCGGGGAACTCGAGGGCGGGAGTCGGGGCCGTCGCGGCGGGAGGGGCGGGCGGAGGCTTCGGGGCCTCCTCGCGCTGGCGCATCCACAGGAACACTCCCGCTCCGACCGACACGACCAGCGCCACGATGCTCAGGATCCTCGAGTCGCTCTTCTTCTTCGGCTTGACGACACCCTGCGAGCTGCGGCGCAGCGTGGCGGGGTCCTCGGCGAGCGAGTCCGCCAGGGGGTCGCGGAAATTGACGAGCTCGAGCGGGGGGCGCGCGCCCGAGGTCGGCGTCCGGTCGGTGGCGGAGGACGCCGCGGCAGGCTGTCGTGCGAGCGCCCCGGAGGGCGGCGTGATGTTGGCCGGGACCGTAATCCCGACGCCGCTCGACGGCGTCGCGAGCGTCGTGTCGTATTCGTCGGAGCCCGAGCGGGTCGCCCGCGTGGGAGCGTCGTGCAGGAGAGAGCGGGCGTACATGCCGGAGCTGCCGGTGAGCTCGCGAAAGACGGCGTGGAGGTCCTGCCGGTACTCCTCCATGGTCGGGTAGCGCTCGTCGGGGATCTTCGATATCGCCCGGTTGACCGCCGCGATCAGCGCGGGGGGCACGTCCTGCGCGATGGTCTCGAGCGGCTCCGGCGAGTCGTTCAGGATCTTGTAGAGCACGGTCGAGAGGTGCTCTCCGCGGAACGGCTTGCGGTAGCTCAGCAGCTCGTAGGAGAGGACGCCCATCGAGAAGATGTCGGTACGGCGGTCGATCGGCTCGCCGCGAATCTGCTCCGGCGCCAGATACGCCGAGGTGCCCAGCGTGATCCCGGTCTGCGTCAGGTTGCTTTCGGTCTGCAGAGACTTCGCGATGCCGAAGTCCATGACCTTGACGGTGCCGTCGTCGAGGATGCGCACGTTGGCGGGCTTCACGTCCCGGTGCACGATGTTCGCGTTGTGGGCGTAGGCGAGGCCGTCCGCGATCGCCATCAGGATCTCGACCTTGCGCGCCACCAGGATCGGGTCGCCGCGCTTGATCTTCTTGTCGAGGTCCTCGCCGGTCAGGAATTCCTGGACGATGTAGGGAATGCCGTTCTCCACGCCGAAGTCGTAGATCGTGGTGATGTTGCGGTGATGCAGGTTCCCGGCGAGCTCGGCCTCGCGGAAGAAACGGTGCTTGATCTCGTCATCGTTGACCTGGCAGGTCTTGATGGCGACCGTGCGCTTGATGAAGGGGTCCCGGCCGCGGTAAACGGCGCCGAAGCCGCCCACGCCGATCTGCTCCGAGACCTCGTATTTGCCGATTTTCTCGAGCATTCGCCCCCGGAACTCCTAAGTGTAAACGAACCTCCGGCGCCCGGAAACCGCTCGGCGTGCGCCCGCCGCGGCCCTCGATGAGTACACTCGTGGCGTGCGCGAGGGCGTGGATCGGAGGCGGAGGGCCGTCGGCGCGATCGCGGCCGTTGGCGTCGCCGCCCTGGCGCTCGGCTCCGGCTGCAAGCGCGTGGAGCCTCCGAAGATCGACCCGGTCGGCGCGTTCAACCGCGTGGCCCGGCCCGCCTTCGCGCCGCCCGCCGACGGCCTCCTGACGCCGGCCCACGTCGACCTGTTCCTGAAGGTGAGGGCGGCGTCGCGCGGGAGCTCCGTCGGGGACGCCCTCGCCTCGGCGGGAGCGGACGCCGGAGAGTTCACCTGGGTGCGGGCGCGCATCCAGGAGGCCTTGATGGCGCTCGAGGCGGACCGCGTCGCCGCGGCCTCATCGGAGTCGTATGCGCGCGGGATCGCGGCCCTGCGCGAGGCCCGGAAGTCGGCGCGCGACGCGAAGACCGCCGCGCGGATGGACGCCGAGATCGCCGCGCTCGAGCGCGAGCGAGCCGCCCTGCGCCGCCCGAACGCCGGGATCGGGTCGATCGCGCGCAACGCGGCGCTGGTGGCGCGCCGCCGCTCCGAGATCGAGGCCGCCGGCCCGTGACGGCGCTCCGCGAGTTCCTCGCGGCGGAGATCGCGGAGGGCTCGTTTCCGGGCGGGGCCGCGCTCGTGGGCACGGCCGAGGCGGTCGAGGAGCTCGCCGTGGCCGGCGACGCCGCGGTCGAGCCCGCGCGCCGCGCCGTCACGGGGGAGACCGTCTTCGATCTCGCGAGCCTCACGAAGCCGCTGTGCGTGGGAGCGCTCTTCCGGCAATCGCCGCGGTCCCTGCGGCTCGACGCCGCGCCCGGACGGTATCTGCCGGAGTGGAAGCGGACCCGGTTCGACGGCATCACGCTCGAGCGGCTGTTGACGCACACCTCGGGACTGGAGGCCTGGTACCCGCTCTATGCGCGGGGCGAGGGCGCCGCCGCCTACCGGCGCACCCTCGCCGAGATGGAGCCCGTGGCCGCCCCCGGCGAGCGCGTCCTCTACAGCGACCTCAACGTCCTGCTGCTGACCGAGATCCTCGAGACCGCGCTCTCGGCCCCGCTCGACCGGCTCTTCGACGAGCTGGTCGCGCGGCCCGCGCGCTCCTCCGCGCGGTTCCTGCCGGAGTCGATGACCCCCGCGGCGGCGACCGAGAAGGGGGACCGCTTCGAGCGCGCGATGACCGAGGCGCGCGGCCTCGCCTACCCGCGGTTCCGCGGCGGCGTGGTCTGCGGCGAGGTCCACGACGGGAACGCGTTCCGGCGCGGCGGCGTGTCGGGGAACGCCGGGCTCTTCGGGACGGCGGAGGACGTCTGGCGGCTCGCGCGCCGCTGGCTCGAGCCCGACGCCGTCGGCTGGGGCCGGGACCGCACCGGCGAGCTCTCCGAGGCGAGGGGACTCGCGTGGCAGGGCCGCCGCGGCGCGGGCTCCGCGGTCCCGGAGATGTCGCCGCGGTCCTTCGGACACACCGGCTTCACGGGCACCTCGTTGTGGATCGACCCGGACGCCGATCGCATCGCGATCCTGTTGACGAATCGAATCCACCCGGAGGTCCGCGAGATCGCGTTCAACGAGGTACGGCGCCGATTCCACGCGGCGGTCTGGGGGGACGGGGCGTGAGGTAGACTGCGGGGCTTCCTATGGCTTCTGAGAACGAATCGAACCCGAACCCGGCCGACATCGTCATCCTCGAAGGCGTCCGCACCCCGATGGCGGAATACAACGGGGCCCTGGCCGACGTCAGCGCGATCGACCTGGGCGTCCACGCCTCGAAGGAGGCGCTCTCGCGGAGCGGGGTCGAGCCCGCCGAGATCGACCACGTGATCTTCGGCAACGTCATGCAGACCTCGGGCGACGCGATCTACGGGGCCCGGCACGTCGGGCTGAAGGCCGGCGTCCCGAAGGAGGTCCCGGCCGTCACGGTCAACCGGCTGTGCGGATCCGGCTTCGAGTCCATCGTGCAGGGCGCGCAGCGCATCCTCCTGGGCGAGGCCAGGACGGTCCTCGCCGGCGGCATGGAGAACATGTCCCAGGCCCCGCACGTGATCCGCGGCGCGCGGCGCGGGCTGCGCCTCGGGCAGGGCCAGCTCGAGGACAGCCTCATGGTCGCGCTCCTCGACTCCTACTGCGGTCTCTACATGGCGCAGACCTCGGACCGCGTGGCCCGGAAGTACGGCATCACGCGCGAGGAGCAGGACGCCTACGCGCTCCAGTCGCAGAAGCGCGCGGCGGAGGCGTGGGCGGCGTGCCGGCTCTCCGAGGAGGTCGCGCCGATCGAGGTCAAGGCCGGGCGCAAGACGATCCGCGTCGAGAAGGACGACCACATGCGTCCAGACTCCACGCTCGAAGGGCTCGCCGCGCTGCCGCCGTCGTTCGGGAAGGACGGCTCGGTGACCGCGGGCAACGCCTCGGGCATCGTCGACGGCGCGGCCGCGGTGGTCGTCACGACGGCGGCGAATGCCGCGGCGAAGAAGCGCAAGCCGCTCGGGCGCCTCGTGTCCTGGGGCGTCGTCGGAGTGGAGCCGGAGCTCATGGGCCTCGGGCCGGTTCCGGCCACGCGCCTCGCGCTCGAGCGCGCGGGCCTGAAGATGAGCGACATCGGCCTCTGGGAGATCAACGAGGCCTTCGCGGGACAGATCCTGGGCGTCATCCGCGAGCTCGGGCTCGACGAGGCGAAGCTCAACGTCAACGGCGGCGCCATCGCGCTCGGGCACCCGCTCGCCGCGAGCGGCACGCGGCTCACGCTGACCCTGTTGAAGGAGATGCGGCGCCGGGGAGTTCGCTACGGGGTCGCCGGCGCGTGCATCGGCGGAGGCCAGGGTCTCGCGGTCGTCCTGGAGTCGGCCGCGTAGTCCGCATGCGGCGCCCGGCCTCGGTCGTCCTCGCGGTGTCGATCCTCGCGCTCGCGTCGGGCGCGCGGGCGCATGCCCAGAACCTCGTCGCCGACGGCGGTTTCGCCACGTCCCTCGAGGCCTGGCACCACGACCCGAACGACGACGGCTCCTCCGCGTGGTCGGCGGACGACGCGAGCGGCTCGGCCTCGTCGGGGTCCGCGCTGCTGCAGAGCACCGCCGCGATCGACGGCATCCTGATCACGCTTCTCGAGCAGTGCGTGCCGGTGGCCGCCGGACAGTCCTACACGCTGTCCCACAAGGCGAAATTCGCGGACGGCGAGCCGACGACCGGCTGGGCCGAGAGCGTGATCACGTGGTACGGCGGTCCGGTCTGCACGAACCGGGTCGGCGCGAACGCCATCCTGACGTCCAAGACGGCGGCCGGGGTGTGGACGAGCACGAGCGACACCTTCACGGCGCCGGCCGGCGCGGTGTCCGCCCTCGTCACGGTCGGCGTCGACAAGATCGACGCGGGCCAGACTCTCACGGCGAACGTCGACGACGTCGCGTTCGGTCCGGCGGGGGCCGCCTCGGACGTCGTCGTGGGCTGGCTCCCGGTGGTCGGGTCGCTCCCCGGCAACTTCGGCGCGTTCTTCCGGACGTCCCTGAAGATCCTGAACCCCAACGCGGTCCCGATGTCGGGGAGGCTCATCTTCCATCCGGCGGGACGGCCCGAGTCGGCGGCGGATCCCGCGATGGGATACTCGCTCGCGCCCGGCCAGTCCTTCGCGTGGGCCGACGTCGTCGGCGCGATGGGCCTCTCGGGGCTCGGGAGCATGGACGTGACCGGCGACGGTTCCCTGGACCTTCCGATCGTGGTTCCCCGCATCTACGACGACGCGGGCGCGGCGGGCACGAGCGGCTTCACGACGCCGCTGTTCCACGCCTTTACGCAGGAGATCGTCCCGGCTCCCAGCCTCCAGGGCTACCTGCTGCTGCCGGATCTCGAACGCTACCGCTACAACGTCGGAATCCGAATCGTGGTGGGCGGGCCGGTCCAGCTGACCGTGGACGTCCTCGATCCGGTGGGCACGGTCGTGCACACGACCTCGCGGACGTACGACACGCTGACCTTCACGCAGACGACCGCCGACGAGTTCGCGGGCGTCGCGGTGCAGAGCGGGCAGTCGTTGCGGATCACCGCGGATCCGCACCACGTCATCCTCTACGGCGCCACGGTCGACAACGTGACCAACGACCCGAGCGCGCAGTTCCTGTCCCACTTCCAGCGGCCATGAGCGAGACCACGCAGGCTCACCCCATGAAAGGCCGGCGCCGCGGCGCGCTGGCGGCGGCATCGCTCCTCGCGCTCGCGTCGAGCGCGCTCGGCCAGAACCTGATCACGAACGGCGGCTTCGCGTCTTCGCTGGCCTCGTGGGATCCGACCGCCGACGACCGGGGCACCGCCGCGTGGTCTCCGGACGACGCGAACGGCTCGCCGTCCTCGGGGTCGGTGCGGGTGCAGAGCACCGCCGCGGACACGGCCGTCCTCGTCCCGCTGCTGACCCAGTGCGTGCCGGTGACGGCCGGCGCCTCGTATGTCGTGTCCCAGCGGGCGAAGTTCGCCGACGGCGAGACGACGACGGGCTGGGCCGAGACGACGATCTATTGGTACAGCGCTCCCGACTGCACGGGGTTCCTTCGCGGCGATGGCGTCCTGACCGCCCGGGCGGGAGCCGTTCCCGGATACTGGCTTTCCAGCGCCGCTCTCCTGACGGCGCCGGCGGGCGCCGTGGCCGCCTTCGTCCGCCTCGGCGTGGACAAGCTGGAGGCCGGCCAGTCGCTGACGGCGAACATCGACGACGTCTCGTTCACGCCGTCAGGCGGCGCGGTGGACGAGGTCGTGGGATGGCTGCCGGTGGCCGGCTCCCTCGCGGGCAACTTCGGCTCGTTCTTCAAGACGTCGCTGAAGATCCTGAACCCGAACTTCATGCCGATCTCGGGCCGCGTGGTGTTTCACCCCGCCGGGGCGGCCGAGAGTCCCTCCGATCCGTTCGTGACCTACTCCCTCGCGTCGGGCCAGTCCTTCAGCTGGGACGATGTCGTCGCCGCGATCGGCCAGAGCGGGCTGGGCAGCCTGGACGTCGTCGTGACGGTCCCGCCGAGCCTCCCCGGGCCACCCTTGCCGCTGCAGCCGCCCGTGGTCGTGGCGCGCGTCTTCAACGACGGCGGGGCAGCGGGCACGAGCGGCTTCACCGAGCCGTTGTTCTGGCCCGGCACGGCCGTGGGCAACCCGCCCCGTGCGATCACGGCTCATCTTCTGCCTCCGGATGTCGATCGGTATCGTTACAACGTCGGCATCCGCGTCCTCACGCCGGGAGTGAACGTCACCGTCGAGGTCCTCGGCGTCGACGGGAGCGTCGTCCACACGACGGACCGGACGTATCTGACGGCGACCCTCACGCAGACCACCGCCGACGATTTCGCCGGCGTGCCGCTCGAGAGCGGGCAGTCGTTGCGGGTCACGGCCGATCCGCTCCGCGTGATCCTCTACGGCGCCACGGTCGACAACGTGACGAACGACCCGAGCGCCCAGTTCGTGAGCGCCTACCATGAGCTGAGCCCGTGACCTGGACCGAGCGCATCCTCGAGTTCCCCGTGAGGGCGGCGGCGGTCGACGAGTTCCTGCGCGAGCTGAAGGCGAAAGGGACCGGCGACCTCAACGCGGTCCTGACCACGCTGAACGAGAGCGGGCTGTGCCGCCAGGCCATGGATCACTGGATCGGCCGGGGCTGGATCGTTCCGGCGCCCAACTCGCCCCTGATCGCCCTGCGCGGGCCGGCGTTCGCGCGCGAGCTCAGCCTCCACGACTTCTGCGGCGAATGGGAAGAGGCCGAGGAATCCGTCTCGATCACTCCAGAGGAGAGCGACACGCATGGCGATTCGTAAGGTGGGCGTCCTCGGCGCGGGCCTCATGGGCTCGGGCATCGCCGAGGTCTGCGCGAAGTCCGGCTACGACACGGTGGTCCGCGAGGTCGACGAGGGCCTCGTCAAGAAGGGCCTCTCGCGGATCGAGGGCTCGCTCGGGAAGGCCGTGGAGAAGGGAAAGCTCGCCGCCGCCGAGCGGGACGCGGCGTGGAAGCGCGTCTCGTCCACGACCCGGCTCGAGGACCTCGCCGGCTGCGACCTGATCCTCGAGGCGATCGTCGAGAACCTGGAGGTCAAGAAGCAGACCTTCGGCGCGCTCGACGGGCTCTGCGGCCCGGGCGCGATCTTCTGCTCCAACACCTCCTCGCTGACGATCACGGAGCTCTCGGCCGCCACGCAGCGGCCGGACCGGTTCGCGGGGCTGCACTTCTTCAACCCGGTGCCGGTCATGAAGCTCGTGGAGGTGGTCCGGACGATCGCGACGTCGGACGCGACGGTCTCCGCCGTCTTCGAGTTCGCGAAGTCGCTCGGCAAGGAGCCGATCCGGACGGGCGACAACTCCGGCTTCGTCGTCAACCGTCTCCTCGTGCCGTACCTGCTCGACGCGGTCCGCGCGCTCGAGGAGGGAGTGGCCACGGCCGAGGACATCGACAAGGGGATGGAGCTCGGCTGCGGGTACCCGATGGGCCCCCTGAAGCTCCTCGACTTCGTGGGCCTCGACACGACCTACGCGATCGCCGAGATCATGTACGCGGAGTACCGGGAGAAGCGCTTCGCCCCGCCGCCGCTCCTGAAACGGATGGTGCTCGCCGGACGGTTCGGCAAGAAATCCGGACGGGGCTTCTACGAATACGGAGGGGCGAAGTGAGCGAGCGTCTTCTCGTCGAGACCGCGGACCGCGTCCGCGTCCTGACGGTCAACCGGCCCGACAAGCTGAATGCGCTGAATGCGGAGGTCATGGCGGCCCTCGACGCGGCGATCGAGGCCGCGCGCGGCGACGACGCCGTCGGGGTCGTCATCATCACCGGGGCGGGGGAGAAGGCGTTCATCGCGGGAGCCGACATCGGCGAGCTGTCCAAACTGTCGCCGGTCGAGGGCCGCGAGCACGCGCTGAAGGGGCAGGCCGTCGTCGGGAAGCTCGAGCGGCTGGGCAAGCCCGTGATCGCGGCCATCAACGGCTACGCGCTCGGCGGCGGCTGCGAGCTCGCGCTCGCCTGCACGATCCGGATCGCGTCCGAGAACGCGCGCTTCGGTCAGCCCGAGGTGAAGCTCGGGATCATCCCGGGCTACGGCGGTTCCCAGCGGCTCGCGCGCGTGGTCGGCGAGGGGCGGGCGATGCAGCTCTGCCTGACCGCCGAGCAGATCGACGCGGCGGAGGCGCACCGCATCGGGCTCGTGAACAGGGTGGTGCCTCCCGGCCAGGCGCTCGCGGCCGCCAGGGAGATGGCGAAGGCGATTCTCGCGAACGGGCCGGTCGCGTGCCGCTACGTCCTGGAGGCGGTGCGGCGCGGCCTCGACATGCCGCTTTCGGAGGGGCTCGTTTTCGAGGCGACGCTCTTCGGGCTCTGCGCCGCCACCTCCGACATGAAGGAGGGCATGACCGCCTTCCTGGAGAAGCGCCCGGCGAAATTTGCGGGCCGTTAGCGGCCGGCCGTTTGCGGGCCGTTAGCGGCTCGACCGTTCACGGGCCGCTACGCGGCCGAAGGCGCCTTCATCCCGCCGCGGTAGCGGGCCCGCGCCCGCGGTGATAGCGTCCGCCCGACTCTCCCATCCCCAGAAAGTTCAGGTGCGTCACGGGCGTCGATCTCGTCACGGCGTGCGTCTTCTGCGCGGGACTGCTCCTGGGGAGCGACCTGCCTCCCCGCGACGGGCTCGCGGCGGACGTGGCCGTCTCGTACGCGACCCTCTCGCGCCGGTTCGACGGCACCCAGGGGGCCTTCGACGTCTCCGACGTCACGCCGAAGTTCGTCCTCGTTGGCGCCGGCGACGCGACGCCCGCGGCTCCCGGCCTCGGGACCGGCACGCCCGCGAGCGAGTGGAGGGTGCGTTTCGCGGTCGGGCCGTCGCACGACGAGCAGCGCTTCCTCTTCACGGACCAGACTCCCGTCCTGACGACGGGCACCGGCCGCTATCTCGACTTCGACGCGATCGGCCGTTTCGCGGTGGGCGCCGCCGACTCGATCGAGGTCGGAGTCGAGCGGCGCGAGCACGCGATCACCGACTTCTCCAACTTCACCTTCGAGAAGCCGCACGTGCTCTTCCTCCAGCGCGACCTGAATGCGAGCCGCCTGGACGCCGCGGCCGGCTGGCGCCACCGCTGGCGGAACCTCGAGGCGGCCGCGAGCGTGCGGTGGGTCGAGCCTCACGGAAGGACCGAGAACGACGACACCCTGTACCGCTCCCACGGCTCGCTGTTCGGCGGGGCGGCCGAGGTGCGGTGGCGTTGGGGCCGCTGGACGGTCGGGGTCGCCGGCGACATCGCCTCGGGCTCGCTCGACGTCGACGAGCGCAGCAGTCCCGCGGGAGTGGACCGCACCGTGCGTGGCCCCGCGCGGCTCGCGTCCGTGCGTCCCAGCCTCGCCTTCTCCTGGAACCGCTCCGAGCTCTTCGGCTCCGTCGGCTTCGAGCGGCAGCGCCTGCCCTTCGTGGCGCTCGCGGTGCTCGCCGAGGAGAGCGGCGCGCTCCAGTCCGGCCGGCACTTCGACTCCGACGTCGACGAGGTCTTCTGGGACGTTCGGTTCCGGCACGCCTTCACCCCGTCGCTCTCGGCGCACGTCGCGGTGCGGCTCGGGTACGGGCAGGAGACGGTCACGCTGACGGACGCGTCGGGGACCGTGGTCGAGACGCTCCACCTTCGGCGGCGCGGCATCTTCGGCGGCGGCCTGAGCGGCCAGCTCGGGTCGCCGGAGCTCACGTTCGTCGTCGGCGCCCACTTCGCGCTGGGCGGACGCTGATGCTTCGGAGATGTGCTACGGTTCGGCGCGCACTCCCGATTCGCGGATAACCGAACAGCGAGGCACACACGCGATGGGCTCCGATCTCGTCAGCGCCTGCATCTTCTGCGGCGCTCTCCTTCTCGGCCCGCTTCTCCCAGCTCCGGCCGGACTCTCCGGCGAAATGGGGTTCTCGTATGCCACGCTGGCGCGCCGCTACGACGTCACGGAGACTCGGATCGACGGATCGGACGTCACGCCCAAATTCCTGCTCATCGGGCTGGGCCACGCGTGGCAGGCCGCGGGAGACCTCGGAGCCGGGACGCCCGCGGCCGAGTGGCGCCTGCGGATCGCGTTCGCGCCGTCGCACGACGAGCAGGAGCGCAAGGAGGAGGCGGCGGAGGACATCGAGCGCATCCTGACCACCGGAAACGGGCGCTACGAGAACTTCGCGGGCGTGGCTCGGTTCAGCCTCGGTCTCGCCAACTCGCTCGAGATCGCCGGGGAGAGACGCAGCCACAAGGCCACGGACCTGATCAACATCGGCGGCGAGAACCACGTGTTCTCCGAACAGCGTTCCCTCACGGCGGAGCGGATCGACGTGACCGCCGGGGCCCGCCACCGCTGGAACCACTTCGAGGCGGCGGCGGGCGTCCTCTGGAGCAAGATCTCCGGATTCAACGCGACGGCGGACGCCTTTCACCACGCGACCGGCAAGCTGTGGGGCTGGAACGCGGAGGCGCGCTGGAGAAACGGCTGCTGGAGCGCCTTCGCGACCGCTCAGCGAGTCAGCGGTCATTTCGACGTGCACCGGGAGAGTTTCCCCTCCTTCGAGGCCCGCGACAGCGAGGAGCCCGGCGCGCTCGAACAGTACCGGCTCGGCGTGGGCTACGCCTGGCCGCGCCTCGAGGTGGTCGCGTCGGCGGCGTACGACCGTGAGCACCTCCCGTTCGTGGCGCTGGCGGTGCTCGGAACCGAGACGGTGGCCTTCGACCAGGGCTTCAACCCCGACTCCCGCATGAAGGAGTGGTTCTACGAGGCGACGGTCCGTTACGCGGTGAGCGCGGCCTTTCGCATCGTGACGACGCTGCGCCTGGGTTGGGGCAGCGAGACGGTCCAGCTGACCGACTCGGCCGGGATCCTCCCGACGCGGACGTTCGACGTCAAGCGCCGCGGGATCTTCGGCGGCGGGATCAGCCATGGACTGGGCGAGCCCGAGCCCACGCTGTACGTCGGAGCGGACGTCTCGATCGGCGCGCCCCGCTGAAGGTTTACGGGGAGGCTCTCGCGTCCGCGCCCCTCGTGGGGGGGCCAACCTGTTAGACTTCCGCGTGGGGAGAGAGTGCCTGTGCACCCGCCGGACGCCGAGCTGATTTACGACTGGAACCGCGCCGGCGGAGCCGTGTTCCCCTCGCGGGGCAAGGTCGAGCTCGACGACGAGACCCTCCGGGACGGCCTCCAGTCGCCGTCGGTCAAGAGCCCCTCGATCGACCAGAAGGTCCGCATCCTCCACCTCATGGAGGCCCTCGGGATCGACTCGGCCGACATCGGGCTGCCCGGCGCCGGGCCCCACGTCGTCGAGACCGTCACGCGGCTCGCCCAGGAGATCGTCCGCGCCAGGATGGCCATCCGGCCCAACTGCGCCGCGCGCACCGTGGCGGCGGACATCGTTCCCATCATCGAGATCTCGCAGAAGGTCGGGATCCCCATCGAGGTGTCCTGCTTCATCGGCTCGTCTCCGATCCGGCAGTACACCGAGGACTGGGACTTCGAGCGGATGCTCCGCCTCTCCGAGGACGCCGTCTCGCTGGCGGTCAAGGAAGGCCTGCCGGTCATGTACGTCACGGAGGACACCACCCGCGCGCACCCCGACCACATCCGGAGGATGTACACGGCCGCGATCCGGGCGGGCGCCGGCCGGGTCTGCGTCTGCGACACGGTCGGCCACTCGACGCCCAACGGCGTCCGCAACGTCGTCAAGTTCGTGGCGGACCTGGTCGCGGAGGTCAACCCCGAGGTCAAGGTCGACTGGCACGGCCACCAGGACCGCGGCTTCGCGGTGACCAACGCGCTCTGGGCCCTCGAGGCCGGCGCCCACCGCGCCCACGCCTGCGGCCTCGGGATCGGCGAGCGCGTCGGGAACACCGCGATGGACCAGCTCCTCGTCAACCTGCAGCTGCTCGGCTGGATCGACCGGGACCTGACGCGGCTCAACGAGTACTGCGCCGCGGTGTCGGAGGCGACCGGCGTGCCGATCCCGGACAACTATCCGGTCGTCGGGCGCGACGCGTTCCGCACGGGCACGGGCGTGCATGCGGCCGCGATCATCAAGGCGCGCAAGAAGGGCGACGAGTGGCTCTCCGACCGCGTCTACTCGGGCGTGCCCGCGAGCATGGTCGGTCGGCACCAGGTCATCGAGGTCGGCCCGATGAGCGGGCTCTCGAACGTGCAGTGCTGGCTGGAGGACCGGGGCCTCGAGGCGCGGGCCGAGCTCGTCGACGCGATCTTCCGCAAGGCCAAGGAGAGCGACCACGTCCTCAGCGACGAGGAAATCCTCGAGGTCGTGCAGCGCCTGACCCCGTCGCATGAGCCCGCGTCGGCCTCCCCCCGCTAAGCGGGACTCCGAAGCGCCCGAGCGCGCCGCCGGGGGCACGCGCTTCCTCGACCGCGACCTCCCGACGTACCTGGATCACCTCGCCGTCGAGCGCGGGCTCTCCGCCGCGAGCGTGGCGGCTTATCGCACCGACCTGACCGCCTTCGGCCGCTTCCTCGCCGGGCGGCGGCTCGACGCCGCGCGCCTCTCGCGGGCGGACCTGGGGCGTTACCTCTCGAGCGTGCGCGCGCGGGGCCTCTCGGCGCGCTCCGCGGCCCGCGCGCTCTCCGCCGTTCGCGGCTTCTACGCCTTCGCGGCGGCGCACCTGGGCTTCGCCGAGGACCCGACCGCCGACGTCGCGAATCCGAAGATCGGCCTCTCCCTGCCCAAGGCGCTGGGGGAGGGCGAGGTCGAGGCGCTCCTCGCCGCGCCCGACGTCTCCACGCCGCTCGGCCTGCGCGACCGCGCGATGCTGGAGCTCATGTACGCCTCGGGGCTGCGCGTGTCGGAGATCGTGGGGCTCCCGCGCGACGCGGTGGACCGCGACTCCGGCGTGCTCCGCGTCACCGGCAAGGGCGGCAAGCAGCGGCTCGTGCCGTTCGGTCGGTCGGCCGCGCGCTGGCTCGCGAAGTACCTCGAGGACGCGCGTCCCGTCCTCGACCGGAAGCGGTCGCCGCACCTGTTCCTCTCCGCGCGGGCGGGCGGCATGACGCGGCAGCGCTTCTGGCAGCTGATCGAGGGCTACGGGCGGGCGGCCGGAATCACCGGGACGCTGACCCCGCATTCGCTGCGGCACTCCTTCGCGACCCACCTCCTCGAGCACGGCGCGGACCTGCGCGCCCTGCAGATGATGCTGGGGCATGCCGACATCGCGACCACGCAGATCTACACGCAGGTCTCCCGCTCGCGTCTGCGGCGGGTCTACGACGAGTTCCACCCCCGCGCCGGGAGGGCCCGGCGTGCGAAAATGGGGAAGTGAGCGCCCCGAGGGAATTCGAAGCCGAGCCCCCCTGTTGGCTGGCGGGCATGCTCCGCCGCTCGGTCGTCGCCGCCGCCGTCCTGGCGCTCTCGGGAGCCCTGTGCGCCACCGCCCGCGCGGAGCTCATCGTGTTCGAGGACGGCCGCGTGGTGAAGGCCGCGGGCTACAGGCTCCTGCCCGAGGAGATCGAGGTCGAGCTCCCCGGCGGCGGCAGCTACCGCGTCGCGCTCGAGCGGATCGAGCGGATCGTGGACGACGAGGTGGTCGTCGAGAGCGTCGCCGTCGAGGGGAATCTCGAGGGCGACCGGCGTGCGTACGACCTCTCGTACCAGGCGGAGCGCAAGCCGCTCTTCGGCTCGCCCTACGACGCCCTCATCGACGCGGCCGCGCGCCGGTCCAACGTCGACGCCTCCTTCGTGTCGGCGCTCATCCGCGCGGAGTCGAACTACGAGCCCCGCGCCGTCTCCCGCAAGGGTGCGCGCGGTCTGATGCAGCTGATGCCGGCCACCGCGCGCCGCCTCTCGGTGCGGTATCCGTTCGACCCCGCGTCGAACGTAGCCGGCGGCGTGCGCTACCTGCGCGAGCTCGTGGACCGCTTCGGCAACCAGCCCGAGCTGGTCCTCGCGGCCTACAACGCGGGCGAGCAGGCGGTCGAGACGTACGGCGGCGTGCCGCCCTACCGCGAGACGGTGGCGTACGTGAACCGGATCCTGGGCTGGTGGCGTCCGGCGCCGCTCGATGCCGCCGTCGCGGGAGCGCCGGCGGCGCCGCCCGCCTCGAAGACCGGCGCCCGAAACTAGCCGATCACTCCGCGGGAGCGACCGATTGGACCAGGATCGTGTCGCCCTGGAGGCGTCCCCGGATCCTGACCTTGAGCCCCGCGTAGCGCGCGGGCGCGTCCTGGTCATCGAGCTGGTAGAAGCGCTTGCGGGCGGCGTCCACGAAGCCGTACGTGGCGCCCTTCTTCACGCAGATCCGCGTGCACTCGCGGTCGTTCGCGCCCATGCCGCCCTTCGCGATCATCGGCGCGTGGTTGGGGCCGCATTCCGTGTCGGTGATGTAGCCCAGGAACTCGCCGTCGCCGGATGCCGGAGCCGGCGGGGAGGCGGCGTGGGTCGCGCAGGCGGACAGGGCGAGCACCGAGAGGAAGACCGCTCCTCGATAGGATGACCGCATGAATGCGACGAGCATACTCTGGATGTCGGCGTGGCTCGGGGCGGCGGGGCCGTCCGCGTCCCCGGCGCCGGCTCCCGCTCCGGACTTCGCCGCCGCCGCGGCGGAGGCGGTCTCGACCCTGCAGGCCTACCTGCGGATCGACACCACCAACCCTCCCGGCCGCGAGAAGGCGGCGGCCGACTTCCTCCGGGCCATCTTCGAGAAGGAGGGAATCGAGAGCCGCGTGTACGACCTGGGCGGCGGCCGGGCGAACGTCCTGGCCCGCCTGCCGGGGAGCGGCGGCCGGCGCCCGCTCATCCTGCTCAACCACATGGACGTCGTGCCCGCCGACGCGCCGCGCTGGGCGGTGCCGCCGTTCTCGGGCGAGATCCGGGACGGGTACGTGTGGGGGCGCGGCGCGACCGACATGAAGGGGACCGCGATCTGTCAGCTGATGACGATGCTGCTGCTGAAGCGCGCCCGGGCGCCGCTCGACCGCGACGTGATCTTCCTCGGCACCGCCGACGAGGAGGAGGGCTCCGCGAACGGCGTCCAGGCGATGGCCGAGCGCTACCGCGCCGACCTTCGCGACGCGGAGTTCGTCCTGACGGAGGGCAACACGCTGTCGGTCGAGAACGGAAAGACCGTGTCGTGGGACGTGGACGTCACCGAGAAGTCGGCGCTGTGGCTCACGGTCGTCGCGACGGGGAAGGCGGGACACGCGTCGATCCCGGAGCCGGACGGCGCGGTCGCGCGACTCGTCCGAGGCCTCTCGCGGATCCTCGCCTGGGAGCCGCCGGTCAGGCTGATCCCGGCCGTTGCGGAGTATTTCAAGCAACTCTCCGTCGCCGGCGTCGTCGCCGGCGCGCCGACCGAAGCGGGAGACCTCCGCCGCGCGCTCGCGGACCCGAAGGCGGCGCTCGCCGACCCGAAGCTCCGAGGCGTCCTGCTGGCCGATCCGTTCCGCGCGGCCTGCCTGCGGCCGACGATCTCGGTCACGGGCCTGAAGGGCAGCGACAAGGTCAACGTCATCCCGGGCGAGGCGTCGGCGTCTCTCGACTGCCGGCTTCTTCCCGGCGACGATCCGAAGGCGTTCCTCGCCGAGCTCGCGAAGATCGCGAACGATCCTGCGCTGCGGTTTACGCCGCAGGGCGAGCCGGTCCGCGCCACGGAGTCCGCGACCGACACGGAGCTCTTCCGCGCGATCCTCCGGGCCCGCGACCGTTTCGAGCCGGGCGTGCCGGTGCTCACGCCGCCGCTGACGTCCACGACGGACGCCACCTACCTCCGGCAGATCGGCATGGTCGTCTACGGCTTCGAGCCGTTCCACCTGTCGGAGGACGACGACCGCAGCCACGGCGACGACGAGCGGCTGTCGCTCGCGAACGTGCGGTTCGGCCTCGAGGTCACCTACGCGGTGGTGTCGGACGTGGCGGGGGCGAAGTAGCGCCGCCGATCCGCGGCGCGGAGGTCCCGCCGAGGAGGTGCGCCGCTTGCGACGCCGCGTCGATTCTCCTGCCCAGCCGCTCGGTCTCGGCGCGAGCGAGGTCCTGGTCTCCGGCGAGGAGCGCCTCGCGAACGCCGGGCAGCGTCTCGGCGACGTAGGAGGGCAGGGGCGCGTAGATCAGGTGCCTGAACCAGCCGCGATGGGGCAGTCCGGCCGGGTCGCAGACCGATCGCTCGAGCGAGAGGAGCCACGCGTTGGCGCCCCCCACGTCGGCGCGCGCATCGCCCGTCGGCGTGCTGGCCAGCTTCGCGGAGAGAGCGTCCTGCGCGGCGGCCGCGGCGGCGCTCCACGCCTCCGCCCTCCCGGCGAGTCCCGCGAGCTCCCGCGCGAGCGGGGCGCCTTCGGGCTGCGCGGCGAGCCCGCGCGCGTAGCGGGCGATCTCGCGCCCGTAGGCGGCGCCGTCGAAGGGGAGCAGGTCGGCGTTCGCGAGGCGCAACGCGAGGACGCCGGCGTAGCGCGCCATGGCCGCCGTGTAGCGGAATCCGGGATCGCCCTGCGTGGCCATCCAGCGGTAGGTGTCGTAGACCGAGTGGTAGACGCCGTAGGGACCGTCGAAGGTGAGGTCCGCCGAAGCGATGCCGAGCCGGTTGAAGAAGACGGTGTAGTCCGAGCCGCTTCCGAGGACGCCGACCGGGAGCGCGTCCCGCGCGCCCGCGAGCGAGGAATACCCCGAGATGCCGCCGCCGGCGCCGCTCTCCTTCCAGGCGTCGGCGAGCGAGCGGTCCGGACGGCCCCCGGCCGGATCCGGCAGGTCGCGCGCCACCTCGCGGATCGTCTCGAAGAGAAGCGGCGTGGCGGCGGGCGAGAACTGCGTTCCGTGAGCGGCCTCGTCCACGTTGATGCAGGCGACGGCGTTCTCCGCGAGGTCGGCCGCGTTGTCCTCGCCCCACTCGGTCGAGCCCGTGAGCGTGTACTCCTCGGCGTCCCACGCCGCGATCACGAGGGTGCGTCGAGGCCGGAACCCCGTACGGGCGAGAGCGCCGAGCGCCCGGCCCAGCGAGAGGAGCGCGGAGGTCCCCGCGGAGGGATCCGCGGCGCCGTAGACCCAGGCGTCGTAGTGGTTCGAGAGCAGGACCTTCCGCGCGGGCTCGTCGGTCCCGCGCAGCGTCGCGATCACGTCGGTGATCGTCCGGGTCTCGCGGGTGTTCTCGATCGCGAGGTGGACGCGCGCGGGTCCCGGCCCGACGCGGTACGTGGCGCCCGCGCCGTTCCCGAGCGCCTTGCCCTGCCACGCCTCGTCGGGGACGGCCGGCCCCTCGAGGCGCTTCAGGATCTCGGCCGCGTCGCGCGCGGAGAGCGGCATCATCGCGATCGCCGGAAGGATCGGGGAGTCCTTCTGCGCGATCCGCCTCATTCCGGTTCGTGACGGCCAGCCCGGCGTGAGCGGATCCCCGGGAATCTTGAAGTCATAGACGTCGGCGCCGCGCTGGAAGTGCGAGTCGTTCCCCCAGGGCCCGTCGGGGTAGACGGGCCCCTTCGCCGCTCCGTCGTCGGCCGGGTCGGAGTACACGAGCAGCGCCAGCGCCCCGCGCTTCTCGGCCTCGAGCGACTTGCCTCCTCGGTAGCCGCCGAAGTAGCGCGCGAGCGCGATCCGTCCGCGGATCCGCACGCCCAGCTTCTCGAGGCGGTCGTAGTCCTCGGGAGAGCCGCGGTTGACGTACACGACGTCTCCCGTGACCTCGCCCGAGGGCGCGTAGGCGTTCCACGGCATCGCGGCCTCCGGGATCGCGGTGTCGGGATCCGCGGCGATCGGCTCCTCGCCGCGGCCCAGCGGGATCCGCCCCTCGCCGCTCGCTCCGGCGGCGTCGAGCAGCTCGATCCGCGCGCTCCGCGGATAGGAGAGCAGGACGTCGTACGTCGGCGTCTCCACCGTGAAGCCGGCCTTGCGGTACTCGGCGGCGAGGAAATCGGCGACGCGCGCGTTGCCCGCCGTGCCGGCGAGGTGGGGCGTCCGCGTCAGCTCGCGCAGGATCGCGCCGCACTCCTCCGGCGTCGGCAGCTCGAGGAATCGCCGCTCGTACTCGCGCTGCCAGGCGGCGCGCGCCGCGGTGAATCCGCGGATCGGAGCGGGGGCGTCCGGCGGCGCGGTCGCGGCGAGGATCAGCGTCAGCGCGAGCGCGTGCCTCACTCCCCGGCCGCCGACCGCCGGCGCCTCTGCCAGAAGTACACGGGGAGGCCGAGGAGCAGGATGCCGAGCCCGGTCAGGGTCTCCCTGGGCTGCTCGCGCACCGTGTTGCCAGCGAGCGCGAGCGAGGTCACGACGAAGAGGATGGGGACGACGGGGTAGCCCCAGCAGCGGTACGGACGCGGCAGGTCGGGACGCCGGCGGCGGAAGAGGAGAAGCGCCACGCCCGTCCCCGCGTAGGCCAGGATCACGGCGAAGATCGAGTACGTGTAGAGCTGGTCGTAGCGGCCCGAGAAGCAGAGCAGGGAAGTCCAGATCGCCTGGACCACGATCGCGAACGAGGGCGTGCGGTATCGGGGGTGGACCCGTCCGAAGGCCCGCGGGAAGAGGCCGTCCTTGGAGAGCGCGTACACGACGCGGGGACCGAGGAGCAGGCCCGCCGAAACGCATCCGACCGCCGCGGCGGCCACGGCGAACGAGATCACCACCTTCGAGCCGGCGCCGAAGAGGCGGTCCGCCGCCAGCGCCGCCGGCTGGTCGACCGTGGCGAGCTCGGCAGGCGGGATCACCCGCAGGAGGACGACGTTGACGGCGACGTAGAGGAGCATGATCAGCCCCGTTCCGACGATCAGGGACAGCGGGAGGTTGCGCTCGGGGTTCTGGACCTCGCCGGCGACGGCGACGATGTCGCTCCAGCCGTAGAAGCTCCAGAAGACGCCAATCAGGGCGACGCCGAATCCCGCCGGTGTGACGGGAAGGGCGCCGGCCGCGGCGGGCGGGGCGGACGGCGCGCTCGCCCCCGCGAACAGACCGCCGATCCCGAGCCACAGGAGCGCGATCACGATCAAGAGCGTGAAGAGTCCCTGGATGCGGACTCCCTTTCTCACGCCGATGTAGTGCGTCGCCGACAGCACGAGGATCAACGCGACGGCGACGAGCTGGCCCGCCGAGATCGGGAACGGTCCGACGCTCGCGACGACGCGGGCCGTCGACAACGACGGAAAGAAGACGGCGAAGTACGTCGCGAAGCCGACGGCCACCGCGGCGTTCGCGCCGGCCTGGATGACCCAGTAGGCGACCCAGACGTAGAGGAAGGCGGGAGGCCTGCCGAAGACCTCGCGGAAGTAGACGTACATTCCGCCGGCCTTGGGCAGCATCGCGCCCATCTCCGCGTACACGAGGCCACCGACGATCGCGAGGATCCCGCCGGCGATCCAGACGGAAAGAATCGCCCACTGCGCCGGCAGCGCCTTCGCGATGGCCGACGGCGTCAGGAAGATTCCGCCGCCGAGGACGAGCCCGAGCACGACGAGGGTCGAGTCCCAGAGGTTCAGCCCCCGGGCGAGCTCGGTCGAGGACGACGGCTGCGGTGCGCTCACGCGGCGGCGGGCAGCCCCAGCAGGGAGCGGGCCTCGGACGGGGACGCCGGCTCGCGGCCGACCTCGCGGGCGATGCGCGCGACGCGCTCCACGAAGCGCGCGTTCGAATCCGCGAGCTCGCCCCTGCGGTAGTAGATGTTGTCCTCGAAGCCGACCCGGACGTGTCCACCCATCGCGATCGCGAGCGTCGCCATCGCGGTCTGGTGCCGGCCGATCCCCGCGACGGTCCACGTGCAGCCTCGCGGAATCGACCGCGCGAAGTGGAGGAGGTTCTCGGGCGTCGCGGCGGCGGCGCCGGGGACTCCGAGGACGAAGTCGAAGTGCGCGGGCGGCTTCAGGAGGCCCTTCCCGAAGAGGACGTCCGCCGTGGCGAGCATGCCGTCGTCGAAGATCTCGAGCTCGGGCGTGATGCCGTACTGACGGATGCGCTCGAGGATGGTCCGGATCGTGGGCAGCGAGTTCTCGAACACGTCGTCGCCGAAGTTGCAGGTCCCGAGCGTCAGCGTCGCCATGTCGGGCCGCAGCGACAGCGCCTCGATGCGCTCCTCGACGCCCATGCCGACGGCGCCGCCCGTCGAGAACTGCTGGAGGATCGGCGAGCGCCCGCGGATCGCCTCGGAGTACGCGCGGAAGGTCGCGAGGTCCTGAGTCGGCGTGCCGTCGGGACGGCGGCCGTGGATGTGGCCGATCGCGGCGCCCGCGTCGCAGGAGCGCCCGTACTCCTCGGCCACCTCGGCGGGCAGGAGGGGCAGGGCGGGCTGCTGCGCGCGGGTGACCTCGGCGCCGACGCCCGCGACCGTGATGACCAGCGCGTCGCTCAGGGCTTCACCTGCGGCCGGTCCACCTTCTGCGTCTTCTGCTTGGCGGACGGCACGACGCACGTGCCGGTCGCGCGCGCGACGACCTCGGGCGGGTCGAGGACGCGGGCGGAAGACGTCGTCGAGCCGCCGGCCGTGGCCGCCGGGGCGATCACCCGCCGGGCCTCGAAGCGCATCTGGCGGGACGTCTTACCGACCTGCGTGATCTCCGCCTCGATCTCGAGGTAGTCGCCGCCGTGGACCGGCGCGAGAAAGTCGACCGAGCCGTAGGCGCGGAAGAGGCCCTCGTCGCCGTCGAGCCGGATCAGCAGCTCGGTCGCCGCGTCGCCGAAGAGCTTCAGGACGAAGGCTCCATCGACGAGCCCGCCGCCGTAGTGCGCCTGCTCCGCTCCGACGCGGAGGCGCAGGAGGACTCTCTCGTTCACGCGTCGTCCCGCGCCGCGACGTCGTTCAAGACTTGCCCTGCCGGCGCGAGATCTCCTCGAGGAGGAACGCGGCGACCGTCGAAGCCGTCGTTCCCGGGCCGAAGCCGGCGTCGTAGCCGAGCTCCTTGGCGAGCGCGTGGTCGACGCGCGCGCCCCCGGCGACGAGGACCACGCGGTCGCGCAGCCGCTCGGCCTCGAGCATGTCGACGAGGTCGGTGAGGTGGCGGACGTGGATCTCGTTCTGCGTGACCGTCGCCGACACGAGGACGGCGTCGGCGCCCGTCTCGCGGACCTTCCTCGCGACCTCGGCGACCGGCACCTGCGCGCCCAGGTTGCGCGCGTCGAAGCCGTGGTAGCGCTCGAGGCCGTAGTCGCCGGCGAAGCCCTTCATGTTGAAGATCGCGTCGAGGCCGACCGTGTGGGCGTCCGACTCGAGCGCGCATCCCAGCACGATCAGCCGGCGGCCGAAGCGGCGCGCGATCTCCGCGTCGATCTCCTCGCGCGAGAGCGCGCCGGCCGGCGCCTCCTCGGCGGAGATGCCGGCGAGGTCGATCTCGTGGGTCGCCCGGCCGTACACGACGAAGAAGGTGAAGTCGGGCGCGATCGACTCGGCCAGGGTCACGTAGGGCTCCCGGATGCCCATCTGCGAGACGTAGCGCTTGGCGGCCTCGGTCGCCACCGCGGACTTGGCGACCGGCAGCGTGAAGGACACCTGGACCGCGCCGTCGTTCTTCTTGTCGCCGTAGGGGCGCACGGTGTGCTTCCTCTCCGTCACGCGCGGGCTCCGGCGGGGGTCCGGGACGCCGCGCGCGTGAACTCCTCGAGGAACGGGTTCGCGTAGCCCGGGTCCCGGAGCACGACGCCCTCGTAGCCGCGCCCGCCGTCGATCGTTCGCCGCGTGTCGGCGAAGACGCCCCGGGAGAGGGCCGCGAAGAGCCCTCCCGAGGCCACGGTCTCGAGCGTCGCCTCGGCCTCCTCGAGAACGGCGCGCGCGCGCCGGACGATGCGCCCCTCGGGCGCGAACCGCAGCTCCTCGGCCAGGTGCCGCGCGTTGCGGCGGATCGTGTCCGCCTGGGTGATCGCGAGCCAGCGGTCGTGCAGGAACGGGGTGTGGAGGGCCTCGGTCAGCATCCCGAGCAGATGGATGGACTGTCCCGTCGCGACCGAGGTCAGGACGAAGAGCGCGTTCTGCTGGTAGCCGCGGAAGACGTTGCCGGTCATGTGCTTCGTGGGCGGCATGTACTTGAGCGGCGCGTCCGGGAAGATCTCGCGCGCCGCCTCGGCCTGCGCGATCTCGTGGAGGAGACCGTCCTCGAGCTCGGGATCGATCTCGAAGGCGTGGCCGAGGCCGATCTGCCAGTCCGCGAGCCCGGCGTCCTTCGCCAGCCGCTCGTTGATGAACTGCGAGGCGAGCACGGCGGGCGCCTGCTCGACGGCGTCGGCGGTGGTCAGGTAATTGTCCTCGCCCGTGTTGATGACGACTCCCGCGGCCGCGTTGATGCGCCGCGAGAAGTTCTGGTCGATGAGCGTTCGCAGCGGGTTGATGTCGCGGAAGATGATTCCGTAGAGCGCGTCGTTGAGCATCATGTCCAACCGCTCGAACGCGCCCATGGCCGCGATCTCGGGCATGCACAGCCCGGAGCAGTAGTTGACGAGGCGGACGTAGCGGCCCAGCTCGTCCTCGATCGAGTCGAGCGCGGCGCGCATCAGCCGGAAGTTCTCCTGGGTCGCGTACGTGCCGCCGAAGCCGCTCGTCGTGGCGCCGTAGGGGACGTGGTCCAGGAGCGACTGCGCGGTCGAGCGGATGACGGCGATGCACTGGGCGCCGGCGCGCGCCGCGGCCTGGGCCTGGACGAGGTCCTCGTGGATGTTGCCGGTCGCGACGATCGCGTAGAGGAGCGGGAGCGCGTCGGGCGGGTGCGCTCCGAGGCGCCGCTCCCTCTCCGCCCGATTGGCCCGGATCCGCTCGAGTCCGCGCTCCACGTGCGGCGCGAGCGCCTCCCGCCAGCGCGGGTGCTCGGCGAGCGCGGCGGCCCCCCGGCGATCCGCCAGACGTGCGCCGGCGTCGGCGACGGTCCCCGATCCCTCGGCGAGGGCGCTCCCCATCCAGACCGCGGCGCCGCGCGCGAGCCTCCCGGCCGCGGCGAGGCTCTCCACCGCGCGATTGGGGATCGGGACCTCGTCGGCGTCGACGCCGTCGACTCCCAGGAGACGGAGGACCGTCCGCTCGGTCGCGACGGTCGTGAACCTCTCGGTCTCGCGGCGGACCCCGTCGGCCACGTCTTTGGCGAGACGCCGGCAGCGCGCGATCCGTTCGGGGGAGAGGCCCAGCTTGGAGCCCATGACGCGAAAAGTATAGCGAGAGCGGCCCGCGGGCCGGAGGGTCGCTGACCGATGGTCAGCGAAAATCGGCCACCAGGTCGAAGACCGGCGCGGGGCCCGCCTTCTCGACCACCTCGACGACGGCCCGGAAGAAGCGGTCCGGCGGGAAGGGCGGACGGGCGGGCGCCGTCGGATTGACGGTCACGGCGAGCAGCCGGGCGGGCTCGCGCACCGCGAGCGAGACGCCGGACTCCCGGAGCGCGCGTCGGCGGTCGGGCGAGAGGAAGATCGCGGTGAAGTCGCGGGCGAGAAGCGTCTCGCCCTCCCGCGGCGCCAGGTCGCGCAGCGTCGCGTCGGTCAGGGCGCCCTCGACCGTGCGGACCGGCGCGCCGGCGGGAGCGGTCCCGAGGCGGATCAGCTCCAGGGCGCCTCGTGTCGCGGCGAGGACCCCGTCGAGCGACTCGCCCGCGGCCATTCCGACGGCGAGCACGATGCCGTCGGCAAGCCGTCCGCACGCGAACGCGCGGCGGCCGATCGCCCCGTCGAGGAGGACGACGTCGGCGCCGGCCGCCTCGAGCGCCGCGGCCGTCTTCGCGAGCTGCGAGACGGTGGAGGGCCCGATGATCTCGATCTCGCCGTCGCCGTCGGCGCGGCGCAGCATGATGGGGCCGAAGCGGGTCGGGAAGTCGAGGGTCGCGATCTCCGCGGAAGGGAAGGACGCCGACGCGAACGTCGACGTCGCGGAGGCCACGAGCTGGCCCCGCGCGATCCGGAAGCGCGGCTTGGGCTCGCCCGTGATCGCGTCGAACGCCTCGCCGTCGCGTCCCGCCGACGTGGCGCCGACCGCGACGCCGCGCCGGTGCAGCGACGCGAGCGTGGCGACGAGCGCGGTGGTCTTGCCGACGTTCTTGGCGAGGCCCAGGAACGCGATCCGGCGCCTGCCCGAGTCGACGAGCGTGCGCGCGAGCGCGTCCGACGCCGCGGAGGCGACCGGCGTGATCGCGCTCACGCGGGTCCGGGCGCGCGCGACGAGCAAAGCGCCGCGAAGGCCATGCGCAGCTCCGCGTGGCGCCGGAGCAGGCCGAGCGCCGTCTCGTCGTGGCCGGGGACGTAGCCGTTGCCGATCCAGAGGGCGGTCGGCTTGGCGAGGCCCTCGGCGCCGAGCGCCGCGGCCGCGAACGACGTGGCCATGCCGAAGAAGAGCACGGCGCCGTCGTCCTTCGCGCACAAGACGCTCGCCGCCTCCGTGCCGGAGGCGTTGGCGACGTTGACGACGAGATCCGCGAGCCCGCCGCGAGTCGCCGTCTCGACGGCCGCGAGCAGGGCGACCGGATCGCGCGCGTCGAGCGAGTCGACGGCGTCCGCGAACCCGAGCGACCGCGCGCGCGCGGCGGCCGCCGGCGACGGCTCCACCGCCAGCACGCGCCCCCCGGGGCCGACGCCCTCGCGCGCCGCGGCGAGGCAGAGCAGGCCGGCCTTGCCGGTGCCGATCACGAGCACGGTCTGGCCCGGCCGCGCGTGACGCGCGACGGTGGCCGGCGCGCCCGCGACGTCGAAGACCGCGAGCGCGACCGGCTCGGGAAAGTCGTCGGGCAGACGCGCCCACAGCGTGCGGGCGAAGAGAATCGCGGTGCCGCGGACCTCGACCCGCTCGGTCGAGGCGTGGATCGCGCCGACCGAGTCGAGGTGCAGCGGCGTCAGTGTCAACGAGACGAGCGAGGCGATCGGCGTCCCCTTCGACAGCCGTCCGGCGTCCGGATGGCGCGGCCCGACCTCCGCGACCTCGCCGAGCAGCATCCCGCCCGATCCGGTGACGGGGTTCTGCATCTTGCCGCGATCGCGCACGATGCGCATGATCTGCGCGCGGACCGGCTCGCCGGTCTCGGACTCCGCCTGGCGCAGCTGGCGGAACGACGCGGAGTCGATCGAGAGCGCGCGGACGGCGACCGCGATCTCGTTCTCGCGCGCGGCGGGGGTCGCGTCGAGGCGGCGCGCGAGCTGCGGGAGCACGCCCGGCGGATCGAGCGACCGGTGGAGACCGAGCGGATGCGGGTGCGAGGAGCTCGGGGAGGACACCGGGGGAGTATAGCGAGCAGCTGTTATCGTCTCGCGCGTGCGCGCCGTCGTCTCCCTGAGTCTCGCGCTCCTTCTCGCCGGCGCCGGCGGATGCCGCCGCCGGGAGGACGGAGGACCCGCCCGGCCGAGCGTCCTCCTGGTCACGATCGACACCCTTCGCGCGGACCACGTCGGCGCCTACGGCGGGACGCAGGGTGCCACTCCCGCCATCGACGCGTTCGCCCGCGACGCCGTCGTGTTCGAGCAGGCGATCGCGGCCGCGCCGCTGACGTTGCCCTCGCACGCCACGCTCCTGTCGGGGTATCTGCCGTTCCGCAGCGGCGTCCGCGTCAACGGGACCGATCGCGTCGGGCCCAACGTGCCGCTGGTCGCGGAAGCGTTCGCCGACCGCGGCTACCGGACGGCCGCGTTCGTCTCGGCGCTGGTCGTGAAGTCCGGCAGCGGCCTCGGGCGAGGGTTCGCCCGTTACGACGACGCGTTCGACGCGAATCGCGGCAAGGACGAGCGCGCGTTCGCCGTCGAGCGCCCCTGCGAGGAGACGGCGGCGAAGGCGCTCGCGTGGATCGGCGAGCAGCGCGCGGCCGCGGCGCCGTTCTTCGCATGGGTGCACCTCTACGACCCGCACGCGCCATACGCCCCGCCGCCCGAGTTCGCGGCGCGGTTCCCGAAGAGTCCCTACGACGGGGAGATCGCCTACGCCGATTCCTGCTTCGCGAGGCTCGTCGCCGGCGTGGACTCCGACACCGCCGTCCTGCTCGCCGGGGACCACGGCGAGTCCCTCGGCGAGCACGGCGAGGCCGGGCACGGCGTGTTCGTGTACGACGCCACGGTGCGCGTGCCGCTGATCCTGCGCCTGCCGGGACGGCGGCTCGCGGGCGCGCGCGTGACCACGCAGGTCCGGCTGGCGGACGTCGCGCCCACGTTGCGGAACCTGGCCCACCTGGCCGCCGCGCCGCCGGATTCCGACGGCGAAGACCTGGCGCCGTTGCTCGTCGCGTCGGGGGCCGCACCGGCTCCGGACCGTCCCGCGTTTTCCGAGGCCGACTACGCGACGTTCGTCCTGGGCTGGTCGCCGATGCGCGCGCTTCGCGCCGGCGGCCGGAAGTACATCGAGGCGCCGACGCGCGAGCTCTACGACCTGCGCGCGGACCCCGGCGAGCGGGCCAACGTCTATCCCCGGGACGAGGCCGCGTCGCGGGACCTCGCGCGGCAGCTCGCCGCGATCGGCGCGCGCAAGCCGCTCGCCGCGGCCACGTCTTCGGCCGTCGATCCCGAGGTCGCGCGCCGGCTCGCCTCGCTCGGCTACATCTCCGGCGGCGCCCAGGCCGTCGACTACGACCGGATCGACGCGACCCGGACCGACCCGAAGGACCGCATCGCGGTCTGGGGGCAGATCGAGGAGGGCCTCCTCGCGCGGCAGACCCGCGACTACGAGAAGGCGGTCACGATCTTCGCTCGGCTGCTCGCCGCCTATCCGACGCTCAACCCGGTCATCCTGCGCGACTACGCGGAGGCGTGCCGCGAGACCGGCCGCCTCGACCTCGCGATCGAGCTCTACGAGAGGGTGCTGAAGACGTCGGAGCCCGACGCCAACGACTTCTTCGGGCTGGGCGTGGCCTGGCACCTCAAGCGGGACGACGCGAAGGCGGCCGCCAACCTCGAGCGCGCCGTCGCGATGAATCCCTCGGACAAGACGGCGTGGATCGACCTCGGCAGCGTGAGCCTGACGCTTCGCGACCTGGCGAAGGCGGGGGAGGCGTTCACCAGGGCCGCGGCGCTGGATCCGAAGTCCGCGAAGGCGCTGTCGGGCCTGGCCTCGATCGCGTTCGAGCAGCGGGACTACGGCAAGTCGGAGGGCCTGCTGCGGTCCGCGATCGCCGCGGCGCCGGAGGACGTGGAGCTGCGCTTTCACCTGGCGCGCGTGAAGCGCGCGATGGGAGACCTCGCCGCGGCGCGCGCGATCTACACGGACCTCGCGAAGTCGACGCGCCCCGAGGTCGCGGCGGCGGCCCGCAACGCGCTGATGACGCTGCGATAGTCCGGGTCGGCGCGTCGGGACGCGGGACGCTTCTCAGCGCGCTGGTAGCAGGACGCTTCTCAGCGCGCTGGTAACAGGACGCTTCTCAGCGCGCTGGTAACAGCGCGACGATCCGGAGCGGGCCGCCGGACCCGCCGGCGATCTTCATCGGCAGCGCGACGACCCAGGCTCCCGTCTCCGGAAGCTCCTCGACCCTGGCCACGTTCTCGAGGCCCGGGACGTCGGCGCCCCCGGCGAGGCGGTGGACCGGAAAGTCCTTGGAATTGCCCGGGTCGATCGACGCCGTGTCCACGCCGAGCGCGCCGACGCGCCGCTCCTTCACCAGCAGCTCCGCCGCCTCGATCCCGTAGGAGGGGAAGTGGAGGTGGGACGCGTCGCCGGGGGTGTCGTCGCCGAGGTACGTCTTCTTGTCGGGCCACCGGCGGCCCCAACCGGTGCGCAGGAGAACGATCGTGCCGGCAGCGATCGCGCCGTGCCGCTTCTCCCAGTCGCGCACGTCCGACGGAGCGAGCCTGTAGTCGGCGTCGGCGGCGGCCTGCTTCGACACGTCGATCACCGCCGCCGCGGCGATCAGCTGGCGGGGCGGCACCCGGTCGGCCGTGGCGCCCTTCTCGGCGAAGTGGACGGGTGCGTCGAGGTGCGTCCCGCCGTGCTCCGGCGTGCAGAAGGAGTTGGAGCTGTAGAACCAGCCGCCGGGAACGACGCCGTGCGACAGCGGCTTGAGCTCGAACGCGGAGGGAGAGTTGGGCCAGTAGATCGTCTTCTCGTCGAACGGCCACGTGAGGTCGACGACGCGGGCCGTGGACAGGCTCGGCGGCGGCGAACCGTCCTGCGCCTGCAGCCGCGCGGCGAGGAAGAGGGCGAGGACGAGCGCCGAGGGAATGCGCATGGCTCCTCCCTTTCGGAAAGCGTCTATTCGTCCGGCGCGCCGCCGGCGCGCGCGAGGTGCTCGGGCTTGACCGAGCCGGCCTTGAACTTCTCCGCGGCCGACTGCATCTTCTCCAGCGTCGCATCGAAGTCGGGCCGGGAGCCCTTTTCGGACTTGACGAACCGCAGAGGGTTGATGCGCGCGACGACGAAGGGGCGCAGGTAGGGGCTGTCGAAGCCGCGCTCCTTGAGCGCCTTCATCGCGGCGACGACGGCCTCGTCGAGGGCGAGGAGCTTCCCGGCGCGCTCCTCCCGCGTCTTCAGCGAGCGCGAGAGCGGCTCGTCCAGGAAGTCGTCGATGCGCTTCAGCACGGGATGGTAGGCGCCGCCCGCGAACCGGCCGTTCTTCTCGTAACAGGCGCCGAGCGTCAGGAACCCGGGCTCCTCGAACTCGAGCGCGAAGTCCGTCTCCTTCGCGTCCCGGCGGGAGGCGAGGTCGCGCGCCATGCGGATGACCTCGAGCGACTTCTCGCGGAGGTTGTGCGCCTTCTCGGTGTTGAGCGCCAGGATCTTGTACGCGACCTCGGGGTCCGCCAGCACGAGCGCGAGGATCGAGCGGCCGCCGAGGTTGCGGACGGCCGCGAGCCGGTGGTTCCCGTTGGGAGTCCAGTACCCGCCCTCCGCGCCGCGGACCGCGACGATGGGATCGAGGAATCGGTCGAGCGCGTCGATGACCGCGGTGAGCCGCTTGACGTGGGACTCGGAGAGGTCGCGCTGGTAGGGGGTCGGCTGCACCTTGTCGATCGGGAGCGCGGCGAGGATCTGCCAGTTGCCCCCGAGCGGGTCGCGGAAGACGGCGAGGACCTGGCCGCCGTCGTCCTCCACCGCCTGACGCAGCGCCTCGGCGGGAGCCGTCGGGGAGCCGGCCCCGACCTGCGCGGGGGTGAGCCCGCGCGACTGGGATTCGGCCTTCTTTCTTCGCTTCTTCGGCGGCACTCGGCGCGATCATATCCGCGAGGCTCCGGCCTCCGGGGATCCTGGCAGGCCGATTGCTGTCTTCGTGCGGAGGTTGTTCGGAGGGTCAACCCTTTTCCGGTCGCGGTCGTCTAAAGAGCTGGTTGGGCGAGACTTCAACGATGAAGGAGGCTCGATGAAACGCTTCTTGGGTAACTCGCTTCTGGGGGCGGCGGTTCTCTCGGGGCTGCTGTACGCCGGGCCGGCGTCCGCGGTTCCGGTCTACGTGAAGATCGCGCCGCCGGCGCCGATCGCCGAGGTCAAAGTCGTGGCGCCGGGACCGGGATACGTCTGGGTCGGCGGGTACCACCGCTGGAACGGCACGGCGTACGTCTGGGTGCCCGGGCGCTGGGCGCTTCCGCCGCACGGCCACAAAGTCTGGGTGGCCGGCCACTGGAAGCATCACCACGCCAACGGCTACTACTGGGTCGAGGGCCACTGGCGCTGAGAAGGGGCGCGACCCCGCGCCCCTCCGCTACCAGGCGGCGAGGCCGTCCTTGACCTGCCTCGCGAGGAACTTCTCGACGAGCTCCGGCGTCGTCTTGCCGTAGTACCACCAGCCCGCGGAGAGGGCCTCGGCGCAGACGGCGCGCGCGATGTCCGCCGCGTTGGTCTTCCCGTCGATCCGGTTCATCACGGCCGCTTCCATCAGCGGCGAGAGCTTCTCGCCGTCGTCGTCGGAGGAGGCAGGCGCGCTCGCGGCCTTCTTGCCCTTCCCGGACCGGGACGCCTCCTCGTCGCGTTCCTTCGCGTCGCGCTCGGCGCGGGCCCGGTTCCGGCGCTTCTTCGCGACCTCGTGCTCGAGCGCCAGCCAATCGGAGAGCGTCGAGACCGCCCGGCGAGGCGTCTTCGCGGCGAGGCGCGACAGCGCCTGATCGGAGGCGCGGTCGGGAACGCTCGGCAGCCCCTGGGCCATCGGCGCGGCGACGGCGCGGAGCGAGGTCACGGCCCGCGACCGAACGGCGTCCGGCGCGCCGAGGCCGCGCGTGGATTCGACGGCGGCGGCCTCCTTGTCGAGCGCGACCAGGAAGAGATCGCCCGCCGCCCGCCGGCGCTCCTCCTCGCTTCCCGTTCCTTCCCGCAGCCAGGTCTGCGCCGTGACCCGGTCGCGCGCGAGCCGCTCGGCGGCGCGTCCCGAGACGTAGTCCGCGAGCCAGGTCGCCTCCGTTTCTCCTGCGCTCGCCAGCCACCACGCCGTCGCGGCGATGACGAACGCGTTGCGTTTGATCTGCGTGGGATCGATCTGCCAGAGGTCGTCGTCCGACGAATGGATGTACTCGTCCGGCCAGTTCGTCAGCGTCGTGCCCGGGACGCCGACCCAGGCGTCGTTGAAGACCATGTGGTCCGTCGAGTCGAAGTAGGGGACGGCCTTCGCGTGGTACGGGTCGCGCGTTCCGCGGACGGAGAAGAGCGGCTTGCTGAAGGCGATCCCGGGCGGGATGGACCCCGATCCCCAGGCCGCGAGGTACGCGTTGTTCCCCTTCACAACCATGTCGAGCACGCTCTCCTGGACGTCGGAGAGATAGGACGGTCTCCACCAGGGCGTGCGCGCCATGTACTCGGTGCGTTGACCCTCCGACTGCTTTGCGCCGACCATGTCCTGGTTGAGGTTGGCGAGGACCTTCTTCTCCTCGCCGGGATGGTCGGCGAAGTACCGGTATTCGGAATAGATCTCGTCGCACCACCAGAATCGGATGCCGCGGCGAGGGCGGGGAAGCTTACCGTCGGCGATGAGCTTCGTGAGCGTGCGGCCGATCTCGAGCATGCTCGCCACGCCCGACTGGTTGTCGTTGGCCGAGATGTTCTCCTGGAGGTGGCTGGTCAGGACGACCTCGGGCAACGACGGATCGGCCCCGGGAATCCGGGCCTCGACCATCGCGGTCTTCTTCTCCGGCAGCGTCGAGGACTCGATGACGACGTGCAGGCGGAGCCCCTCGCCCGCCTTCGCCGCACCGGCGCCCCAGCGCCGCGAGGACTCACCCGCCATGCGATCGGAGAGGGCCTTGCCCTGGCGCGCCGAGATCAGGAAGGCGAACGTCGTCTTCTCGCCGTTGGGTCCGTCGTCCTCGGGAACACCCGACCACGCGATCTGGTCGGGGTGCTCCGCCAGGGGGTTCAGGCGCGAGGAATTCCAGGAGAGGATGCCGGCCGCTCCGCGCTTCCAGACCGCCTGCTCCGTGACGGTCGACAGGCTCCCGAACGCCAGGACGATCTTGCCCCTCACGTTCTTGCCGGCGTAGTCGGAGGCCTTCTCGCCGGAGCCGACGTCCACGAGCCCCGCGGTGACGTCGGCGGGGCGCGAGAAATCCGCGATCGACGTCTTGGCGTCGGCGTAGGAGCCGAGGCGCGTCTCCTTCGCCTCGGCGCCCTCGCCCTCGATCAGCCACGCCTCGGCCCGGAGCGGCGTCCAGGCGGAGGACTGCGAGACCTGGTCGATCCAGCGCACGTCGGCGAGTCCCGCCGCGCGGGCCCGCTCTTCCACGAAGTGCGCCACGGCGAAGAAGCCCTCGGACCCGGACGGCTTGTGCCACTGCGTCGTGATCCGCTCCGTCTCGAACGCGCGGTCCCCGGAGATCTCGTTGGAGAGCAGCCGCTCGACCTTCTCGTCGACGAAGGGCGAAGTCTGGGCGAAGAGCGAGGCAGACAGGAGGCATCCGCCGAGGGCGAGGATTCGGATTCGCATGTCGTCTCCGTGTTTGGGGCGGGACTCTATCGCAGCCTCAGTCGAGGGTGACGATCATCAGCGTGCGGTCGTCGTCCTGGGGCCGCGCGCCGGTGTGCGCCGCGAGCGCGGCGAGGATCGCGTCACGGACCGCCGCGGCCCCCTCGGCGCCGTGTCTCCGCAGGGCCGCCTCGAAGCGCTCGTAGCCGAAGGGGTCATCCGCCGCGTTGGTGGCCTCGATGAACCCGTCGGAGTAGAAGACCAGCAGGTCGCCGGCCGAGAACGCGTAGTCCCGCGAGGGGAAGGTGCGGTCGGGAAAGAGGCCGAGCGGCAGCGCGGGGAGCGCGAGCGGTTCGACCCGGTCACCCGAGACGCGGTACGGCGCGAGCTGGCCCGCGTTGGTCAGGGTTCCGCGCCGCGTGGCGGAGTCGTACGCGAGGAGACACAGCGTCATGAAGTGGCGCGGGTCGGTCGAACGGTGGATGACCTCGTTCAGGCGCGCGAGAAGCTCGCTGCCCCGGTGGCCCGACTCGATCAGGGTCGCGACGGCGGCCTTGGCCATGGCGACGAGCAGGCCGGTGGGCAGCCCGTGGCCGGAGACGTCGCCCAGCAGCAGGGCGGTGTGTCCGTCGGGCATCGCGATGTAGTCGTAGTAGTCGCCGCCGATCTCGGCGACGGGGTCCAGGTGGGCGAGGATCGAGAGCCCGGTCAGCGACGCCTCGGGCGCGGGCAACAGCTTGTGCTGGATCGTCCGCGCCATCGCGATCTCGCTCTCGAGGCGCTCCTTCTGAGCGGTCTGGCGAAGCAGGCCCTGGATGTTGTCGGCCATGCCGTCGAAGGAGCGGGCGAGGTCGCCGATCTGGTCGCGCGACTTCGAGCCCACCCGGACGGAGAAGTCTCCCCGCGCCACGGCCTGCGTCGCCCGCGTGAGCCGGTTGACGTTGCGCGCGATGGAGGCGACGAGGACGAACGCGATCGCCACCGCGACGAGGTAAACGACCAGGAGCATCGCGGCGATGATCACGAAGACCACCCAGAAGATCCGGGAGATGCCGGCGACCCCCTGGTGGAACAGCTGATCCACGACGATCTCGGGCGACGTCGTGGCCTTCAGGATCGCGACGTTGTGGCCCGTCTTCCTCTCCGCCTCGGCGGCGTTCGCGAGCGTCTCGAGGTAGAAGGCGTGGATCCATTCCCCGTTGGCCCACCCGCGGCCCGGCGTCGGAAGGTCGTGCGGGCGACGGGGCGGCGCGGCCGGCGCGCGGTTCTTCGACCGGAGCTTCACCCCGCCTTCCTCGTCGTTGGTCTCGATGTGGAGGCCGCGGTTCTCCGTCGACGCGTCGCCGAGGATGAGTTCCACCTCGTAGCCGGTGGCGTCGGCGAGACGCTGCGTCCACGGCGCCTCGGGGGCCGAGAGGTCGACCAGGCGCACCGCCCGGGCGCCGTCGGGGATCGCGAGCCACAGGTCGTCCTCCGCCTCGACGAAGCCGGGCCGCTCGAGATCGCGGAGCCACTCCGCCTTCGCGCCGGCCGGAAGCCACGAGACGCCCGAAGACCGGACGGTCCCGTCGTCGCCGAGCGCGATGCGGGGCGGCGGCGGCGCGGAGGAGAGGGCGGAGAGTCCGAGCGCGGTCATCTCGCGGCGCATCCGCGTCGCGACGAACTGGTGCGCGACGATGTAGCCCGCGGCCAGCGCGAGGGCGGCCGTCAGCGGAATCGGGACGATCCCGATCAGGAAGTGCGAGAACGCGAGGCGCAGCGAGAGGCGCCGGATGATGAGGCGGAAGAGGAAGACCGCCGCGCGCCAGAAGAGGATCGTGAAGGCGAGGACCGAGACGGCCTTCAGGAAGCAGCCCGCGTCGGAGCCGGCCCGACGGAGGACGAACGCCGTGACCTCGGCGGCGACGAGGACGCCGAGCCAGATCCAGGTCGATCGCCGCGGACGCACGCGGCGGCTATTCTATCGGCCGGGTTTCGGGATCGGATAGAATCGGTCGGGACGTGAGGTTCCTGAGGCAAGCGGCGCTCCTGCTCCCCTCGGCGTTCCTCCTCGTCGTCCTGATCTTCCTCCTGACGCACGGCCGCAAGGACCCGGGCTTCGGCACGTACCCGTTCTTCCAGCAGTGGGCGGGGGACCGCGTCGAGGCGGCTGCGCCCGAGGCGCGTTTCCTGGAGCAGGCGCTCGTCTTTTTCGTTCCCGCGTACGTGATGGCGCTACTCTTCGTCGTGAGCGTCGCGGCCGCCGAGCGCGCGCTCTTCGGCCGCCGCAAGCTGCGCGGATCGGCGTACGGCCGCGCGTTCTCGAGCTCGTTCCCGGTGCTCTACCTGATCCTGAGCGTCGTCTTCATGTGGTACGCGGAGCGGGTGGCGCTGCGCCAGGCCCCGGGGACCCTGGTCGCGCCGCTGCTCGCGGCGATCGCGCCGTTCGCCGGAGCCGCGCTCTCCGTGGTGCCGGCCGCCCTCGTGGCCGGCCCGCTCGCGCTCTTCACGCAGGCGGGGGAGGCATGAGCGCGCCGGACACGATCGTCGTCCTCGACTTCGGCGGCCAGTACACCCAGCTGATCGCGCGGCGGATCCGCGAGGCGCGCGTCTTCTCCGTGGTGCTCCCGCCGAACGCGCCCGACGAGGAGATCCGCCGCTGGAACCCGCGCGGGATCATCCTCTCCGGAGGACCCCAGAGCGTCTACGAGGCGGACGCCCCGAAGCCGTCGGGCGACCCGACGCGGCTGGGCGTCCCGGTCCTCGGCCTCTGCTACGGCATGCAGTGGGTGGCGCATGCGAGCGGCGGCGGCGTCGCGAACGAGGGCCGCGAATACGGCCGCGCACAGGCCCGCCTCGCCGTGGACTCGCCGCTGTTCACCGGGCTCGAGCCGGAGCAGACCGTGTGGATGAACCACGGCGACTCCGTCGTCCGTCCGCCCGAAGGGTACCGCGTGATCGCGTCGACCGGGAGCTCGCCGATTGCGGGCCTCGAGAGCCCGGAGCGCGGCGTCTATTGCGTGCAGTTCCACCCCGAGGTGGGCCACACGATCCACGGGCGCGAGATCCTCGAGAACTTCCTCTTCCACATCTGCAAGGTCCGGCCGGGCTGGACGATGGCCAACTTCCGCCAGGAGAAGGTGGACGCGATCCGCCGGCAGGCGCCGACCGGCGCCGTGATCTGCGCCCTCTCCGGGGGCGTGGATTCCTCGGTGACGGCGATCCTCCTGCGCGAGGCGCTCGGCGAGCGCGTGCATCCGATCCTCGTGGACCACGGTCTCATGCGCCAGGACGAGCGCCGGCAGGTCGTGGACGCGTTCGGGCATCTGGGCATCCGTGTCCACGCGGTGGACGCGTCGGCGCGCTTCTTCGCCGGGCTCGCGGGCGTGACCGACCCCGAGCAGAAGCGGAAGGTCATCGGCCGCACCTTCATCGAGGTGTTCGAGGCGGAGGCCAAGGGCATCCCCGACGCGCGCTACCTCGCGCAGGGGACGCTCTATCCCGACGTCATCGAGTCGGTCTCGATCAAGGGCCCGTCCGCCGTCATCAAGACGCACCACAACGTGGGCGGCCTGCCCGAGCGGCTGGGCTTCGAACTGATCGAGCCCGTGCGCGAGCTCTTCAAGGACGAGGTGCGGCTGCTCGGCGCGGAGCTCGGGCTGCCGCGGGAGTTCCTGGCGCGACACCCCTTCCCGGGCCCCGGGCTCGCGGTGCGGATCCCGGGAGAGATCACGCCCGAGAGGGTCGCGCTCCTTCAGAAGGCGGACGCGATCGTTCTCGAGGAGATCCGCAAGGCCGGCTTGTACGACGCGATCGCGCAGGCGTTCGCGGTGCTCCTGCCCGTGAAGACCGTCGGCGTGATGGGCGACGCGCGGACGCACGAGTTCGTGCTGGCGGTCCGCGCCGTGCAGACGACCGACTTCATGACCGCCGACTGGTTCCCTATGCCGCACGACGTGCTGGACGCCATGGCGACGCGCGTCGTCCGCGAGGTACGCGGGATCAACCGCGTCGTCTACGACATCACGAGCAAGCCGCCGGCCACGATCGAGTGGGAGTGACGGCGCGCCGTCATCCTGAGGCGCGTGAGCGCCGAAG
>DASXAG010000007.1:0-78822 GCA_036406835.1 Thermoanaerobaculia bacterium | reverse complement strand
CCGTGTCTCAGTTCCGGTGTGACCGATCGCCCTCTCAGGCCGGTTACCGATCGAAGCCTTGGTGAGCCGTTACCTCACCAACTAGCTAATCGGGCGCGGGCCCATCCGGTAGCGCGAGATCTTGCGACCCCGCTTTGATCGTCAGAACTTTCGTCCCGAAGATGTCATGCGGTATTAGCTCGAGTTTCCCCGAGGTATTCCCCACTTCCGGGCAGGTTACCCACGTGTTACTCACCCGTCCGCCGCTCGACTCTGGGAGTTGCCCCCCAGGCCTCGCTCGACTTGCATGTGTTAAGCACGCCGCCAGCGTTCATTCTGAGCCAGGATCAAACTCTCCACTTAAAAGTGTTCCGTCACGCAGCCTTTCGACCGCGCGTCAGATTCGAGTGAAATCCTGAAGATTCAGGTCTGCTTTTGAGAAAAGCAGCAAAACGAATTGACGTCTGGCACGCTCTACTCAGTTTTCAAGGAACCACGTCCCCGGACTCCCGCCCCGGAACCGCGCCGTACCGCCGGCGCGAAAAAACAGGAGAATCCGTCTTGCGACGGACCCACCAGTTTAGCGGAATCTATTGGCCTGTCAAGGTTTTTCGCGGGACGCCCGCGCCTTTTTGGGCGGACGGCTCGCGCCGAGACGAGACCCTGGAAAGATCGCAACCCTTGCGGGGAACGGGAATATAGGTCCCCCTTCGGGGCGTGTCAAGAGATTTCGAAGAAACGTGAAATCGTCAATAACCACGGGCCTTTTGACGAGCTCCGTCCGCACAGGAACGTGTGCAGGGAATCCTCCCGGCGGCTTCGTCCCGGGGCGTCTCCACCGAACGGAGCGCCGGTCAGTCGGGAAGGACGCGGCGCCAGGTCATGCCGTCACTGGCCTCGGCCACGACCTCCGTCCGGGTCGAGAGGAACCGATAGAGCTCGGTGCTGCGCATCCCGGCCTGGTCGGGATCCGGCTCCCGGTAGAGGATCCAGCCCCGGAAATCGTGCAGGCCCCGAGTCACCCTCTGGTCGACGCCCGCCCTGTCGAAGCAGTACCAGAAGCTCGAGTTGACGTAGAGCCCGTCGGGGGTCAGCGCACGCGTGCGCGCATAGAGGTTGTCGCGATTGGTGTTGTAGAGAAACAGGGTCTCGCCGGGACGCACGCGGCCGCGGATCTCCTCCTCGAGCCGCAACGTGAGCGGGTCGTTCCAGTAGAAGACGTCGCCGCCCCAGGCGTCCGCCAGGACGGCCCCGCCTCCGATCACCGCGACACCGAGCGCGACGACGGTCAGGGAGACTCCCGCAACGAACATCGCCAGACGGGGACGGGTGACCTCGTTGCGATACCAGGCTCCGGCGACCCGGATCGCCGCGAGCACGGCTCGCGCGGCGAGCAGCGAGACGAGGCCCACCGCCGAGGAGAGGTGGAGCAGTCCGCTGCGGGGCCAGGCCATGCCGATCGTTCCGACGGCGAGGGCGGCGGCCGCGGAGAGGCGCCGGGGTCCGAGGGCCCGCTGGAGCAGCAGCACCGCGGGGATGGCGAGGAAGGGCGCGAGCGCCTCGTGCACGTCCTCGAGGCCACCCGCCATCCGAATCTCCTTCGCGAACCCGCCGAAGATCGGGACGATCAGCGTCCAGTAGAGGTGGGCGGTCGTCCGGAACGCGACGCCCCAGAGAACGGCGAAGAGCGCGTACGGCGTGGCGATCGCGGCACCCAGCTCGAGCGCGGCGCGGAGCCCCTTTCGCCGCAACAGAACCCACGCGAGCGCCGCCAGGGCGACCCATGCCGAGGTCTGCTTGACCAGGACGGCGAGCCCCAGCAGGAGGCCTCCCGCGCGCAGAGGCGCCCTCGAGCCGGAATCGTCGAACCGCTCGAGCAGGAGCGCCGCCGCCAGCAGGACGGGAGGAAGAACGGCGTCCGGAAAAACGCACAGCCCGTCCATGTAGCTCTGCCAGAGGATCGCGGCCGCGACGCCCACGGTTGCCGCGGCCACGAAGCCGCGGCCGCGCTCGAGCCCGGCGACGACGAGCGCCGCCGTGGCGGCCATCGAGACGGCCAGGATCGCGCGGAAGACGACGGCGGAGAACCCGAAGACTCCACCCAATCCGGCGACCGCGGTGATCAGCAGCGGCGTATGGGGATAGAAGATGGAGTCGTAGAGACGGATGCCGCGCGAAACGAAGTAGCCCGGCGCCAGAATCTCGGGCCATCCGCGGACGCGCACGAAGAAGGGGACCGCGCCGGCCACGGCGGCGCCGACGGCCGCCAGCGCGACGGCGAGTCGATCGGGGGAGCGCGGCGGCATCGGGGCGATTCGAAATTATACCGGCGAAGTGCCCGCCGTCCGCTCCGCTCGCCGCCGCTATAATCGATTCCTCTGAACCCCGACGACGTCGACTCGATTCACCGCGCGCCGCGCGGAGACGTTCTTCGGAAATCCGGACCCGAGCCCCGATCCGAATCCCATCGCCGGGGGCTTCCCCTCGTGGCGGTGCTCGTCGTCGCGGCGTCCGCGCTCGGACTCCTCTGCACGCGGGTGGGCGCCTACGACGACGGCCTCCTCCTCGTCGGCGCGCGCGTCGTCGGCGCCGGACGCCTGCCGTATCGCGACTTCTACACGCATTACGGGCCTCTCGGGTACTTCCTCCTCGAGCCGCCGATGCGGTGGATCCGGAACCCGGGAATCGCTTTGCGCGTGGCGCAGGCATCGGCTCTCGCCGCCGTGCTCGTCCTCCTCCTGTCGGCGCTCCGCCGCTCCGCCGTTTCGGCGGGCCCGATGCTCTTCGGCTTCGCCGCCCTCCTTTTCTCGGCCGCGCTGTCCTATCCCGCCTTTCTCGGATTCGCCTTCGCGGCGTCTGCCCTCGCCGCCGCGGTCGCGTGCCGCGCCTCGAGCGGGACCCGAGGCCGCGCGTGGCTTCTCGCGGCGGCCGCGCTCCTGGCCGCGGCCTTCTGGACGCGCGCGGCGTTCGCGGCCTACGCCGCCGGTGCGCTGGTGTTCCTCGAGCTCCTGCACCCCGATGCGGATGCCCGCCGCCGGTTGTCGCTCGGCGTCCTGGCGGCGGCTTTCGCCGGAGGCGCTCTGTGGCTCGCGTTCTTCCCGGCGCTCGGCGCGCGCACGATCGCCGAGGGCATGCTCCTCGCGCCCGCCAGGCTCGTGACGCTCGGGCCTCGGTTCCGGATCCCCGGCTTCGTGACGGCGGGCCTGCCCTGGTCCGCCCTCATCGGCGGCGCGATCGCCGCCGCCCCGTTCCTGTGGACGGTCGCGCTCACGGGCCGTCGCGTCCGGCGCATCGCGGCGGGCGCGATCCTCCTCGGCGCGGCGCTCCCCGTGGCCCTCACGCCGGCGACGAAGTGGATCGGCGCCTTGCTCACCGTGACGAACCTCGCGCTCGCCCTCTTGATCGGCGTCCTCTCGCGCGACGAGATCCGCCGCACGCCCTCGCTCTGGGCCGCGGCCGCGTTCGGATTGGCCGCGTCCGCGTTCGGCCACTACTACTGGATCCGGCCGGATTTCACGCACCTGTATCCGCTCCTCTCCCTCTCCGCCGCCGCGGTCCTCTTCACGGCGAGCTCGCCGATCCGGACCCTGGCGGCGGCCCTCGTCCTCGCGCTCCCGCTCGTTCCCCTCGGCGCCGACGATCCGGAGATTCCTCTCTTCCGCCTCGCGCAGGGCGGCCTCGCGCGCGCCGTCGAGAACGCCGCTCGCCCGGGCGCTCGCCTCGCCACGCTCTGGCCGGCGGGAGAGTTCTCGAGCGACGCGGCCGAGGCCGTCTCGCTCGCCGATCGGCTTTCCGACCGCGGAAGCCGCTTCGTCGCCTACGGGTCCGAGCAGAGCTGGACGCCGGGAGATCCCGTCTTCCTGTTTCTCCTCTCCTCCCGTCTGCCGTACACGAAGTGGTTCCAGTACGACCCGGGGGTGCAGAGCTCTCCGCCGATCCAGCAGGAGATGATCCGGGAGATCGAGGCGTCGGGGAGCCGCGCGGCCGTCGTGTGGCGCTCCGAGAGCTACTACTTCGATGCGCCGCCCGCGGCGCTCGCGGGGCGCTCGCCTTTCGACGCGTACGTCGACCGTGCGTTTCCCAGCGTGGTCCGGAGCTTCGGAAGCTACGAGGTCCGGACGCGCGACCCGGAACCGCCCCGCTAGGACGGCGGGCGGACCTCGCCGGCGAGGACGCGCGCGATGGCCTCGGGGTAGGCGCGGTGCTCCTCGGCGAGGATCCGCGCCGACAGCGTCGCGACGGTGTCGCCCGGCAGGATCGGGACCCGCCGCTGCAGGACGACCGGGCCGGTGTCGGTGCCCTCGTCGACGAAGTGGACGGTGCAGCCCGACTCGAGCTCGCCCGCGTCGAGCGCGCGGCGCTGCACGTCCAGACCGGGGAACTTCGGGAGGAGCGCCGGATGGATGTTGAGGACCCGGCCCCGAAAGCGCGCCACGAATTCCGGCGAGAGAAGCCGCATGTATCCGGCGAGGCAGATCAGGTCCGGCCGCGCCGACTCCAGGACCGCCAGGATCTCCCGCTCATGCTCGCGGCGGCTCCGCGTCCCGCGCGGCAGCGGAAAGGCGGGGAACCCGCGCTCGGCGGCGCGCCGCAGACCCGGCGCGTCGGCGACGTCGGAGATCACGGCGACGATCTCGGCGTTCGGGATCCGACCGTCGCCGATGGCGTCGCCGATCGCCTCGAAGTTGGACCCGCGCCCCGAGAGCAGCACGGCGATGCGGTGCCTCGCCATCACGAGCCTCCCCCGCCTGTCGACGCGCGCCGGAAGATACGTCCTCCCGGCGACGTCGCGACGAGCCGATTGTGCTCCGGGATCCAGGCCGCGAGCCGCTGTCCGAAGCCCTGCCCGAAGGGAGCGATGCCGTACTCCCACGTCGATCGCTCGAAGACGACGACGACGTCGGGAGGCTCGCGCTCGAACTTCCGGATCAGCCGCTCCTCCGCCCGCGGGTCGAGCCATCCCGGCATCATCGTCACGAACGGCGACGCGCTCCGCGCCTCGAAGAGGACGTCGACGGCATTCGGTTCGGGAAGGACGAGGACGCGCTCGCCGGGACGCACCTCGCGGGCGGCGCGCGCATAGAGGTCCGCCGTCGCCCTCGACGCCCAGATCCGGCCGCGGGGCGTGTCGACCGGCTCGTAGCGGCCGGAGCGGAGGCTGTAGACGCCGATCGCGGCGCCCAGGCAGACGACGGGAAAGAGAACGACCGCCCAGACCAGGCGGGTGAAGCGCACGGCCTCGTCCTCGGCGTCACGGGATCCGCCTCCCGGCCAGACCCCCGGGAGAAACAGGAAAACGAACAGGAGGAACGCGAGCGCGCCGGGAACGTGCGAGACGCCCGCGTAGGGATTGGCGAGGTCGCCCGAGAACGCGCTGCGCGCGCCGACCAGGCCGGCGAACACGCCGAAGCCGACGAGGAGATCGCGGCGCTCGCGCCGCCGGTCGAAAAACGCCCACAGCGCGACGACGAACGCCATGGTCATCCAGAGATGGAGGAAGCCGAGGTTCCGCTTGACGAGGCTCCGGTCGGAGATGTCCCAGGCCAGGAGCACGGCGAAGACCGCGGCGACGGGGAGGAGTCGGCGCGGCCGCCACTGCCGCGCGAGGAGCAGGCCGATCAGCGCGAAGAGGCTGGAGGCGAGCCCGAGGCCGCGCAGCGAGTCGACGAGGCGCCCCCACAGGCCCGGACCGATGCCGGCGATCATCGCGAAGAGCCGGTTCCAGGACGGCGGCGGCGCGGCGAGCGGCCAGACGTGGCTGTCGAGCCGCAGCGACTCGAGCGGCGCGCTCGCGAGCACGAACGCGATCCCGCACGCCGCCACGGCGGCGAAGGCCGCGAGCGACCGAATCAGCCAGCCGCGCCGCTCCCGGGGCTGTGCGAGGCCGGACGCCGTGAGCGCCGCGATCGCCGCGATCCCGATCTCCTGCTTGGAACAGAACGCGAGGCCCGCGAGGACGCCCGCGGCCCACCCGCGCGCCTCGCTCCTGTCGGACGGCCGGATGAGCAGGAGCGCGCCCAGCGCGAGGCAGAGCGCGTGGACGGCCGCGGGCGAATACGGGTAGACGAGACGCCCGAGCCCCGGCGCGAAGAGGCCCGCGCCGATCAGGATCGCGGCGAGGCAGAGCCTCTCGAGCATCGAAAGAAACGGCCGCGCCAGCCTCAGCAGCAGGACGGCGGCGAGCACCGCCGGGATCCAGTTGAGGATCAGGATCGAAGCCGCCGAGAACGCGAAGGGCCTCGCGATCCAGGAGACGAGATACGGCGAGAGCGGCCCGTACTGAAGATAGATGTCGCGGTACAGCCGCTCACCCGCGGCGAGCCGCGCGGGCAGCGACCACCAGATGCCCGGGTCGCTCGTGGGCGACAGCCACCGCCCGCCCGCCCAGATCCCCGCGGCCGTGGTCACCAGGACGAGAGCGATCTCGGGGACCCAATCGCGGAGCCGCTTCATCCGATCCAGTTCCAGGTGAAGTAGAGGAGCGCGAACACGCCCAGCACGACGGCGAAGAACGCCTCCCACGCGCGCGCCGCGGAGGGGTGCCGCCGCAGGAGCGCCGCGGCCGCGAGGAACACCGGGAACGACGCGAGCGCCAGGCGCGAGAAAGAGAAGAGCGAAGTCCACAGCGGAAGCAGCGTGGCGCCGAGCCCGTAGACCGCGACCGAGAGCGGGACGTACCGGAAGGCCAGGAGCCCGAGCGCGACGAACGCGGCGGCGGCCGCGAGCTCGAGGTACGAGTGGCGCGTCGCCATCAGCGACCACGGCCCGCCGGAGAGCTCGCGGAGGATCGGGGGCGGGAAACCCATCGCGCCGCGCCACGTCGCCTGCCGGTGGAACGGAGCGAGCGGATCGCCGAGGGCCTTCCCGCAGTACGCGAGGAACGCCGCCATGCCCAGCACCGGCAGGAGGCCCGCGAGGAACCCCCAGCGCGCCGAGGAGGAGGCCGACGAGGGATTCGCGCGGCGGGAGCGCCACCACTGGATCCAGAGCGCCGGCGCGAGGAGGACGCCCGTCGGCCGCGTCAGCGCCGACAGGAACCCGAGGGCCCCGCCCGCGCCGAACCGGCCGTCGAGCGCGAGCGACAGAGACGCGAGCGAGAGCGCGAGGCCGAGCGAGTCCGAATACGGGGCCGAGAGGAAGAAGGCGGGCGGGTAGAGGAGCAGCAGCGCGCCCGCGACGACCGCGGCCTCTTCGCCGAGGAGCCGGCGCGCCATCCGGTACAGGAGCCAGAGCGACAGCAGCAGCGAGACGTTGGCGATCAGGAGGCCGGCTCGGAGCGGCGAGCCCACGAGCCAACCCACGGCTCGCATGAGGAGAGGCATGAGCGGGTAGAAGCCGGTCGCCGGAGGCTCGCCGCTCGCCCCGGGCAGATCGTCGACGCCGAAGCGTCCCGCGTACCCGAGCTCGGCGATCCGCGCGTACCAGAGGGCGTCCCACCGAGCCCAGGCCGCGATCCACGACGGCTCCGCGTGCTTCGACTGCGGCGGGACGGCCTGATCCGCCGCGACGGGCGGCGGCTGCCAGCGGTCCCCGGCCGCGACGGGTACGGCGAAGGCGGAGTTGTGGTCCCGGTTGTAGGCGTTGAGCGGGAAGTACCGCACGGCGAGGAACGCGATCAGGACGAGCGCGACGCGGGTTCCGACGAAGACGGCGGCGACGGCGCGGGACCCTTCGACGCGCCGCCCCACGAGATCCATTCGCCTCGTTCCCTCGAGTTCGGCTACGCCGTTTCGGGCTCGACGATCACGCGGCGCTCGCCGCGGCCGCGGACGTTGCCCACCGCGTTCCACTTGACGTCCGCGTCGCGCCAGATCTGGGCCACCCGCCCGAGGTCCGCCGCGGCGACGAACACGACCATGCCGACGCCCATGTTGAAGACGCGGTGCATCTCCTCGAAGGACACCCCGCCCTCGCGCGCGATGACCTCGAACACCGGCGGCACGACCCAGGCGCCCGACTTGACGACGACGTCGAGGCCCTCGGGCAGCACGCGCGGGATGTTGTCGTAGAAGCCTCCGCCGGTGAGGTGCGCCATCCCGTGGACGAGCCCCGCGTCGAGGAGGGGCTCCATCGGTCGGAGATAGGACAGGTGAGGGTCGAGGAGGACGTCGCCGACCGCGCGGCCGCCGAGCTCCGCGACGCGCTCCGTCGGCTTCAGTCCCATCGTCTCGAAGAAGACCTTGCGCGCGAGCGTGTAGCCGTTGGTCTGGAGCCCGAGGGAGGGCAGGCCCAGCACGACGTCGCCCTCGGCGATGCGGGAGCCGTCGAGGATGCGCTCACGGTCCACGACGCCGACGATCGTCCCGGCCACGTCGTACTCGCCGGCGGCGTAGAAGCCCGGCATCTCCGCGGTCTCGCCGCCCAGGAGCGCGGTCCCGTTCTCGCGGCAGGCGCGGGCGATCCCCTCGATGATGCTCCCGATCACGCCGGACTCGACCTTGCCGGTCGCGATGTAGTCGAGGAAGAAGAGCGGCCGCGCCCCCTGCACGAGGATGTCGTTGACGCAGTGGTTGACGAGGTCGCCGCCGCAGGTGTCGTGGCGTCCCATGGCGATCGCGATCTTGAGCTTCGTGCCGACGCCGTCCGTCGACCCGACGAGCACGGGCTCCTTGTACGCGGAGAAGTCGGGCCGGAAGAGGCCTCCGAAGCCGCCGACGTCGCCGAGGACGCCGGGCGTGAAGGTGGAGCGGATGGCCGCCCGGGCGCGCGCCAGCGCGGCGGCCTTCGCGTCGATGTCGACGCCCGCGTCGGCGTATCGAGAGTCCTTCAAGCGACGGGATTATACGAGGCGGTCACGACCTCCTCGCGGGGGCGCCGCGCAGCCGCTCGCGGAGCGCCCAGAAATACCACCGCAGGTAGTGCGGCAGCCAAGAGAAGAGCCGGAAGCGGCTCGATCCCTCCGTCCGATCGCGCCACGTGGCCGGCACCTCCTCGACCCGTCCGCCCCCGAAGTGCGCCTTCACCGTGAGCTCGATCGCGAGGGCGAACCCGGCCGGGCTCTCGATCGCGGTGTGCTCGAGGAACTCGCGGCGGTACGCCTTGAAGCTGTTGGTCGGATCGTGGGTCGGCAGCCCCGACAGCGTGTGCAGCGAGACGCCCGCCTGACGGCTGAGAAACGTCTTCAGGGGCGGCCCGCCGATCTGGCGCCCGCCCGGCATGTAGCGGCTGGCGCAGACGACGTCGGCGCCCGCCTCGACGCGGGAGACCATCTCCTCGAGGCGGGAGAAGTCGTCCGAGAGGTCGGCCATCGACACCACGACGACCGGCGCCGCCGCCGCGCGCATGCCGGCCTCGATCGCGTAGCGGACGCCGGGACCGAGCGTGTTGAGGACGGGGCGGACGGCGGACGGCGTCTCCGACGGCGGCAGCCGCTCGAGGGCCGGCAGGGTGTCGTCCTCCGGAAAGTCGTGGCAGATCAGGAGCTCGTATCCCGCCGGCGCCTGCTCCCGCACGGCGCGGCAGTACGCGGCGATGTTCTTTCCCTCGTTGTAGACCGGAACGACGATCGAGTAGCGGAGCTGGGGCGTCATGCGCCGCTCGCGGCCGGCTTGCGCGCCGCCGTCAGGACGAAGGTGCCGAACCAGCGGCCGAGCCCGACCCGCTCGAACGCCCAGTCGGCCGCGTTGTAGAGCGAGAGGCACGCGTTGATGAGCCGGGGCGCGACCTCCCGGTAGGGAATGCCGGACTGGCCGCGCTGGCGGATCGCGACGAAGCCGGCGGCCTCGAACGCGCGGCGCAGCGTCGACGGCAGCAGCGGCGACTCGTTCGGGCTGACGCCTTCCGCGATGTAGAGCGGGCTCCGAGGCCACCGAAAGAGCGCCATCGCCGGATGGAGCAGGTTGGGATCGAAGGCGAAGACGCCGCCGCCCGGCCGCAGCACGCGCCGCGCCTCCCCGAGGGCGGCGCCGAGGGCCGGACCCGGGAGGTGGTGCAGCACGCTGCTGAACGCGACCGCGTCGAACGACGCGTCGGGGAACGGGAGGCGACACGCGTCCGCCTCGCTCCACGACGCCGACGGAATCTTGCGCCGCGCGAGCGACAGCGCCTCGAAGGAGAGGTCGATGCCGACGTATCCCGCCGTGCGGTCCGCGTAGAGCTGGCGCGACTGCCCGGTCCCGCAGCCGACGTCGAGGAGCCGGCGCGGCGTCTCGGGCACCATCTGCGCGAAGCGGTCCGCGATCGTCCGCCAGCCCCTCGGCGCGAACGGATCGAACTCCCCCTTCTCCCGGACGAGACCGTCGAAGTACCGGGCCTCGATCTCGGAGACGCGGCCCGCCGAGCTCCCGCTTCGAGGGGTCCGTCCGCTCAGATGCGGCCCTCCGCGATCTCGCCGCGGATCCACGGCACCACTTCGTCGAGCGTCTGCGAGAGCGTCGTCGTGGCCTCGAAGCCGAGGACGCGGCGCGCCTTCGAGACGTCGGGAATCCGCCGCTGCACGTCGTGCGGATAGGGCGCGTCACTCTCGAATCGGAAGGGCTTCGCCGACGGGCCGTGGACCTTGCGCCACACCATCTCGGCGAGCTCGCGCACGGTCGTCGACGTCTCGGTCGAGAGGTTGAAGTCCTCGTTGCGCGCCTCCGGGTGGAGCATCGCGGACACGATCCCGCGCGCGAGGTCTCCCCCGTACGTGTAGCAGCGGACCTGGTCGCCCGAGCCCAGGATCCGGAGCGGGTCCTGACCCTTCAGCGCCTTCTGGACGAGGTCGGGCACGACGTGGCTCATCGCGAGCTTCACGTTGCCGCTCGGGACCTCCTTGCCGCCGAGCGCGCGGCTCTCGCCGACGCCGACGCAATTGAAGGGCCGGCAGATGGTGTACGGGAGCCGGTACTGCTCCCACGCTCCGCGGGCGAAGTACTCGCACGCGAGTTTCTGGAAGCCGTAGGTGCTGGTCGGCGGCGGCGCCTCGGCGAGGTGGGACTCGGGCGTCGGGAAGACCGTGGCGTTCTCGAAGACCATGCTGCTCGACAGCACGGTCATCTTGACGAGGCGCCCGTCCCGGGCCGCGGCGATTCCCGCGTCGAAGCTCGCCGCGACGATCCGCTCGTTCTCGGCCAGCAGGTCGTAGGCGTACTCGTGAAAGTACGAGATGCCCCCGATTCGCGCGGCCCCGGCCACGAAGTGGTCGCAGTCGCGCGCGAGCCTCGTCAGGAGCGCCGCGTCTCGCGCGTCTCCCTCGACGAACGTGTACGCGGGATGGTGCTGGTAGCTCTTCTCGACGCGGCCGTACTTCGAATAGTTGTCGACGCCGATGACCGCGTGTCCCTGCGCGAGCAGCTCCTGGACCAGGTATCCGGCGATGAAGCCGGCGGATCCCGTGACGAGTACCCTCACCGCGCCGCGCCGCCCGCGCCCGAGACGCAGTTCCAGACGTCGTAGAGGATCCGGCCCTCCGGGATGCGCAGATTCCGGTACGCGCGGTGCGGCGTGGCGACGAAGAGCACGTCGGACTCGGCGAGGACCTGCTCGACCGGCACGAGCGTGGGATCCGGGACGAACGGATCGGTGCAGAGGACCTTCCGCGTCTCGAGCTTGAGGAGGTTCTTGAGCTTGTAGCTCAGCGAATCGCGCGGGTCGTCGCTCTCCGCCTTGAACGCCATCCCCAGCACGCCCGCGACCTTGCCGGAGAGGTCTCCGTCGCGGCGCGCCTGCTCCACGAGGCGGGCCGGAAGACCCTCGTTGATCAGCATCGCGGAGTGACCCAGCGGGAAGGAGTCCCGACTGAAGGCGGCGAGCTGCATCGTGTCCTTGAGGAGGCAGGGCCCGGCCGCGAGACCCGGGCCGGGCATCGCCGCCATGCGCGGGTAGTTGTGCCGGCAGCCGTGGAGGATGCGGTCGAAATCGAGGCCGTGCTCCTGGGCGATCGTGTAGAACTGGTTGGCGATCGCGAACTGGATGTAGCGCGTCGCGTTCGTCATCAGCTTGCAGACCTCCGCCTCCATGGGCGTCATCTCGATGAACTCGTGGACGAAGCGGCCGAAGAGGCCGCGGACCGCCTCCCGCGTCTCGGGGCGGAACGCGCTCACGATCTGCGGCAGCTGCCGGATCTCGCGGAGGCTGTTGCCCTGGGCGACGCGCTCCGGGCAGAAGGCCACGCCGATGTCCAGCCCGCGCGCGGCGAGGTCCTTCTGGACGTGCTCGCTGATGCCGGGGAAGATCGTGCTGCGAAGGATCAGGATCTGGCCGTCGCGCAGGTTCGAGCCGCAGGCCTCGAGCGCGCGGTGGATCCCCGTGAAGCTGGGCGTCAGGTGCACGTCCACGGGCGTGCCGATCACGAGGACCAGGAAGCGGCACTCGTTCATCAGCTCGGGCGTCTCGCGGACCTCGAGGAGATCGCCGCCGACGATTCGCGTGAGCAGCTCCTGCGCCCCTTCCTCCGCGAACGGCATCTCCCCGCGCCGGATCTTCGCCACCGTCTGGGCGTTCGTGTCGTAGATGACCGTCCGGAACCCGCTGTCCGCGAACGTCAGCGCGAGAGGGAGGCCGACGTGACCCCCGCCGCCGATGACACACACGTCCCGCGCGAAAACCGACCGCTGGCTCATGGGTTCAGTGTAAGGCACCCTCGGCTCGGGACGGCGTCCGCCGGAGAAAGAGCGTGAGCTCCGGATGCGCCTGCGCCCGCGACGCGGGCGGGAACACGGAATACCTCCTCTCGATCCACTTCGCGACCTCGCGCCCGTAGTCCGACCCGAAGAGCCCGCGCTCGTACTCCCCCGTCGCGCGGAGCCAGCGGACGACCGCTCCGGGATGCGCGCGCTCGAGATCCGCGATCACCGCGGGTTCGTTCGCGTCCGTCAGGTAGCCGGGGAGATAGAGCTTCTGCCTCGCGGCGTTCGGGCGGCCCGAGAGGAAGTTCAGGAGCTCGCCCTCGGGAAAGACGGCGAGCCCGGATCCCTCGGGAGTCTCGCGGCGGATCGCGGCCGCCGTGTCCTCGATCCGGCGCGCGAGATCGGGATGGGCCGACAGCATGCCCGCCGTCCCGCGGATCGCGACGCGCTCGGAGGAGTCGGAGGCGTAGCCGTAGAAGCGGCCCGCGAACGCGAGGACGGCGAACGCGGCGACCGACGCCGAAAACGCCGCCGACAGCCTCGCGCGCGCCGCGGGCGACGGCTGGCGCGCTACCGCCCGCGCGAGGAGGCCCGCCGCGCACACGAACGCGAACAGCAGCGGCGGCGCCACGTAGGGCGCGTCGTCCAGAAAGAAGACGCGACGGTGCGAAGCAAGAAGCCCCATCCAGCCGAAGCCGGCGAGCGCGGCGCTGTCCCGCCACCCCACCACGAGCGCGGCGATACAGACGAGCGGCGCCGCGCTGAAGAGGATCGGTCCGGGGACGGCGCCCATCAGCGCGCTCAGCACCGCGACGAGCAGCGCAGCCCCGAGCGCCGTCACCCGCCGCCGGAACGCGTGGAGGTCCTCGCGTCCCAGCGCGGCGATCGCGATGGCGAGGAAGATCCCGACCCAGACGCTCGAGGAGTAGAGGAGGTTCCAGAGGCCCGTCCGCCAGGCGCGCAGGCCCGCGAGACCGACGTGGCCGCGCGTCACCTCCGGGATGTTCAGGAGGAAGACGGGCTGGTCCGCGAGCCCGGCCCACCCCACGCGCGCGACGAAGAACGCCCAGACGGCGCCGAACAGCAGCGCGAAGCCCGCCCCGAGACCCGCGAGCGCGCCCGCGACGCCGCGCTTCCGAGCGCCGAGAACGATGACCAGCGCCGCGGCGGAGAGCGCGGCGAGCCCCCACTCGGTGCGGCAGAGGCCGGCCAGCCCGGCGAGGGCGCCGGCGCCGAGAGATCCCCGTGCCTTCGAGGCCCCCCCGGCCACCACGATCGCGAGGAGGGCGAATGTCGCCGCGTGCCAGATCCGGAAACCCATGCCGAGGATGGCGCCGCCCGCGTTGGGCATGAAGACGAGCGCCGGAACCGCGAGCGCGGTCCACGCGAGCGCCTGGGAACGCCCGGCGACCCGGGAGAGCGCGAGGAACAGGGCGCCCAGCGCGGCCGCCGCGCCGACGCATCCCGCCGCGGCGAGGGTGGCGAAGCTCGACCCGAAGACGCGGAAGAACGCCGCGTGCGCGTAGGGGGTGAACGGCCCGAACCAGTACGCCACGTCCCGATAGAGCAGCTCCCCGCGTGAGAGGGCGTCGGGAACGATCCACTCGCGGCCCGAGTCGATGAGGGGATCCGACCAGAGTCCGCGCGAGACGAGAAAGAGGGCGGCCGTGGCCGCGGCCGTGAGGCTGACGAGAACCGCCGTGCGACGGAGTGCCAAGATCAGGGGCTCGCCGCTTCGCCCTTCTTGTAGACGGCCTCGATCGCGCGGACGTTCTTGACGTCGCGAAGCGGGTCGGCCGTCAGGACCAGGAGGTCCGCCCGCTTGCCCGCCTGGAGCGTCCCGCGGTCGGAGTCGACGCCGAGCGAGCGCGCGGCCGTCTGCGTCGCGGCGCGGAGGATCTCGAGCGGCGGCACGTCGGCGCGCGCGAGGGCGTCCATCTCGATCGAGACGCCCAGGCCCGGGAACGCCCACATGTCCGTGCCCACCGACACGGGAACGCCCGCGGCGCGGAGACGGCGGACGTTGTCGGCGAGAACCGGGAGCCGGCGGCGGATGAACTCGTAGTTCGGGTACCGCTCGCGGTAGCCCTCCGCGTAGTCCGACGCCCGGTAGCGCGTCGTGACGTCGGAGGGAAGGCGCCGGGCGGCCATCGGATCGGACAGGACGCGGTCCACGAAGTCCCGGGTGTCCGCCAGGAACTCGAAGATGTCGAGCGTCGTCACGTAGAACACCGGCCGCGCCTTCATCGCCGCGATGGTCGCGTCGTCGAGCGGGTCGATGACCGAGTGCGCGAGCGCGGTGGCGCCGGCGGCGATCGCCGTCTTCGCGTCCGCGAGGCTCGGCGCGTGGACGGTCGCACGGAGTCCCTGCGCGCGCGCCTCCCCGATCAGCGCGTCGACGACGGCCGCGGGCAGCTTCGGGAGCGGCGGCTTCGGCGCGCGGCACCACGCCATGTCGTCGAGCATGATCTTGATCTCGGCCGCGCCGAGCGCCTTCGCCTTGCGGACCGACGCGCGCGCGGCCTCCGGAGTCGCCGGGAAGCGGTCGAGGTTCGCGTCGGGCGGCTCGCCCTCGTCCCACCAGCCGCCCTTCGTCGTGAAGATCGGCGCCGCGGGAAAGACGTCGGGGACGTCCGTGCGCGAGCGCGAGTCGGCGGCGGTCTTCTGCGACGCGGCCACGTCCTCGGCCATCAGACGCACGGAGGTCACGCCCCAGGAGAGCATCGTCTTCAGGTCGTCGTCGGACTCCGCGTGGACGTGGGCGTCGATCAGGCCGGGCACGATCCACTTCCCCTCGGCGCCCACGACCTTCGCGCCCGCCGGCAGCGCGGCGAGGGCCTTCGACGTGGCCTCGCCGACCGACACGATGCGCCCGTCCGCGACCACGAGCAGCGCGTTCTCGCGGGGCGGCGCACCCGTGCCGTCGATGAGGGTCGCGCCCCGGAAGGCGATCGTGCTGGCGAGCAGGAGCGTTCCGCCCACGCGACGCGGCGCGCTACTTCGCGTCGAGCGCGTGTTCCTTCTCGCGCTCCTCTTCCTCGATCTCCACGGGATAGATGCCCGTGAAGCACGCCGTGCACGTCGCCTGCTGCGGCCGGCCGAACGCCGCCAGCATCCCCTCGACCGAGAGGTAGCCCAGACTGTCGGCCTCGATGAACTTCGTGATCTCCTCGACCGACTGGTTCGCCGCGATCAGCTCGCCGCGGGTCGGCGTGTCGATGCCGTAGTGGCAGGTGTTCATGGTCGGCGGCGAGGAGACGCGCACGTGCACCTCGCGGGCCCCGGCGTCGCGCAGCATGCGGACGATCTTGCGCGAGGTCGTCCCGCGGACGATCGAGTCGTCGACGAGGACGACCCGCTTGCCCTCCACGATCTCGCGGACCGGGTTCAGCTTGACCTTCACGCCGAAGTGGCGGATCGCCTGCTTGGGCTCGATGAAGGTGCGTCCGACGTAGTGGTTGCGGACGAGGCCCAGCGCGAACGGGATGCCGCTTTCCTCCGCGTAGCCGAGCGCGGCGTACATGCCCGAGTCGGGCACGGGGACCACGACGTCGGCCTTGGCCGGGTGCTCCCTCGCCAGCCGGCGCCCGAACCCCTGCCGCGAGGCGGCGACGCTGCGGCCGAAGACCATCGAGTCGGGCCTTGCGAAGTAGACGTGCTCGAAGACGCAGGGCGTCGAGATCGGAAAGGCGAAACGGTGAGAGGCCACGCCCTCGCGCGACAGCCGGACGATCTCTCCCGGCTCGACGTCGCGGTCGTAGCGCGCGCCGATCAGGTCGAACGCGCACGTCTCCGACGCCACCACGGGCGAGCCCTCCCGGAAGCCCAGCGACAGCGGGCGGACGCCGTTGGGATCGCGGGCCGCGAAGATCCCCTCGCGGGAGAGGATCACGATCGAGTACGCGCCCCGGACCTCCAGCAGGGCCTCCGCGATGGCCGCGGCCATCGTCGGGGCCTTGGAGCGGGCGATCAGGTGGAGGATGACCTCGGAGTCGGAGGTCGTCGTGAACAGGGCCCCGCTCTGCTCGAGTGACGTGCGGATCTCCCGCGCGTTCACGAGGTTGCCGTTGTGGCCCAGCGCCAGGGGTCCCCGGCCGGTCGCGAAGACGATCGGCTGGGCGTTGATCAGGAGCGACGCGCCGGCCGTGGAGTAGCGGACGTGCCCGATGGCCGTCCGCCCCGGCAGCCGCGAGAGGCGCGACTCGTCGAAGACGTCGGCGACGTAGCCCATCTCCCGCTCGACGTGGATCTTGCCGTCGTCGAGCGAGGCGATCCCGGCCGACTCCTGGCCCCGGTGCTGGAGGGCGTAGAGGCCCAGGTAGGCGAGGTTGGCGGCGTCTTCCGAGTCGGCGACGCCGAAGACGCCGCATTCGTCCGAATAACCGGCGCGCTCCACCATTGGAAGCACATCTTAACATTCCAGCCACTCGACTTAATTCCTTCGCGCGCGCCTGTGGCGCGCGACATCCCGCCCGCACCTGCCGTAATCCGCGGCCCGGCGCGCTCGTCCAATTCTTCGAGGTGACCATGCGTTTCCCGGTGTCCCGCCCCTGCCTCGCCGTCTCCGCCGCGCTCTCGCTGGGCGGTCTCGTTCTCGCCGCGCTGACCGGCGCCCGCTCGGACGCGCTCACGCCGCGCGAGCAGGCGCTCCACGTCCTCAACCGCCTCGCGTTCGGGCCGCGCCCCGGCGACGTCGACCGCGTCGCGAAGATGGGCGCGGCGGCCTGGGTGGAGCAACAGCTCCATCCGGAGCGGATCGACGACGGCGCGCTGGAGGCGCGTCTCTCCGGACCCGGCTCCCAATACCCGACGCTCGCGATGTCGAACGCGCAGATCATCGCGCGGTTCGAGGTGCCGCTGCTCGAGGCGCGGAAGAAGATCAAGGCGGAGCGCGCGGCCACGAACGCCAGGGGCGACGAGACCGCCGCCCCCGGGGGCGAGGCCGAGCCGACGGAGGCCGCCGAAGCGGAAGTCGCGAAGGCGCGGGAACTCATCCCGCCCGACCAGCGGCCGAAGCGCCTCCTCGACGAGCTGACCTCCGCGCGGATCCTGCGGGCCGCGGAGTCCGAGCGCCAGCTCAACGAGGTCATGGTCGACTTCTGGATGAACCACTTCAACGTCTACGCCAACAAGGGCCAGGACCGTTTCGCGATGGTCTCGTTCGAGCGCGACACGATCCGGCCGCACATCTGGGGGCGCTTCGAGGACCTGCTCCAGGCGACGGCCAAGTCGCCGGCCATGCTCTTCTACCTGGACAACGCCCGCTCGGTGGCGGACGAACAGCATCGGGGAACGTTCCCCGCAGCGATCCGCAACAACCCGAACGCGCCGAAGGGCCTCAACGAGAACTACGCGCGCGAGCTCATGGAGCTGCACACCCTGGGCGTGGACGGCGGCTACACGCAGAAGGACGTGACCGAGCTCGCCCGGATCCTCACGGGCTGGTCGATCGGCCGTCCCCAGGGCGGCGAGGGCGCGCGGAAGGCGACGAACCGCGGCGGGCGCGGCTTCGGCCGCCGCGCGATGATGCAGGAGCCGGAGTCGCCGGGAGAGTTCGTCTTCCGCGCCCGCGCTCACGACGAAGGCACCAAGACGCTCCTCGGGATCTCCTTCCCGCCCTCCGGCATCGCCGAGGGCGAGCGCGCGATCGCGATGCTGGCGCACCACCCGGCCACGGCGCATCACATCGCGTACCAGCTCTGCCAGCGCCTCGTCGCGGACGAGCCGCCCGCTCCGCTGGTGGATCGGGTCGCGAAGCGGTTCCTCGCGAACGGCGGCGACCTGCGCGACACGGTCCGCGCGATCGTGACCTCACCCGAGTTCTTCGACCCGCAGTACTACCGCGCCAAGATCAAGTCGCCCTTCGAGTACGTCGTCTCGGCGCTCCGCGCCGTCGGCGGCGCGACCGACGGCCGCGCCATCGCCCGCCAGATCGCCGAGATGGGAGAGCCGCTCTACCTCTGCCAGCCGCCCACGGGCTACTCCGACACGGCGGACGCGTGGGTGTCGTCGGGAGCCCTCCTCGCGCGGCTCAACTTCGCTCTCGCGCTGGCGCAGGGACGCCTCCCCGGGACGCAGGCCGACGCCGGCATCCTGAGGCTCGCGGGCTCGGCCTCCGTCACGGGCCGCGGCGTCGACTCCGCGGCGCACTGGCTGATCGGGACCGACATCTCGGAGGAGACGCTGTCGACGATCACGAAGCGGGCCGCCGAGCCCGGCAGTGAAAGCGTCGAGCCGTCCAGCCTCGTCGCCGCCCTGCTCCTCGGCAGCCCGGAATTCCAGAGGCAGTAGGAGCGCCCATGACACCCTTCGACCGCCGCCTCTTCCTGAAGTCCTCGGGCCTCTCGCTCATCGCGGGCGGCCTGCTCCCGAACGTCTTCGTCCGCATGGCCCAGGCGAGCCCGCTGTCGGGCGCCGCCGCCAACAAGTCGTCGCGCGTCCTCGTCGCGATCTTCCAGCGCGGCGCGGTCGACGGCCTCAACATGCTCGTGCCGTACGGCGAGAAGGTCTACTACGACGCGCGCCCCTCGATCGCGGTCCCGCGGCCGGGCGCGGGCGCGACCGACCGGTCCGCCGTGAACCTCGACGGCTTCTTCGGCCTGCATCCCTCGCTCGCCCCGCTCCTCCCCTACTTCCAGGACCGCTCGGCGGCTTTCGTGCACGCCGTCGGATCGCCCGACACGACGCGCTCGCACTTCGACGCGCAGGACTTCATGGAGTCGGGCACGCCGGGCATCAAGTCGACGCCCGACGGCTTCCTCGCGCGCGCGCTGCAGACCGCCCGGAGCGCCCCGGAAAACGCGAAGCCGTCGCCGCTGCGCGCCGTGACGATGACGCCGGGGATGCCCCGCATCCTCTCCGGTTCCGGCGCGATCGCGATGACGACGCTCTCCGGGTTCGGCATCCGCGCGGGCCAGGCGTCGGAGCCGCTGACCCAATCCTTCGAGTCGATGTACGAGGGCGCGGTCGCCGGCACGCTGCAGGCGACGGCCCAGGAGTCCTTCGAGGCCGTCGACCTCGTGCGCTCCACGAACCCCGCCGGCATCGCGCCGGGCAACGGCGCGGCGTACCCGCGCGGCCCGCTCGGCAACGCGCTGCGCCAGATCGCGCAGCTCATCAAGGCCGACGTGGGCCTCGAGGTCGCGTTCACCGACGTCGGCGGCTGGGACACCCACGCCGCGGAGGGCGGCGGAAACGGCCAGCTCGCCAACCGCCTCCGCGACTTCGCCCAGGCGATCACGGCGTTCGCGAAGGACCTCGGCTCCCGCATGGGAGACGTCACGCTCGTGACGATGTCCGAGTTCGGCCGCACCGTGAAGGAGAACGGGAACCGAGGCACGGACCACGGCCATGCGAACGTCATGCTGCTGCTGGGCGGAGGCGTCGCGGGCGGCCGCGTCTACGGGAAGTGGCCGGGCCTGGACGCGTCGCACCTCTACGAGAACCGCGACCTCGCCGTGACGACCGACTTCCGCGACGTCTTCGCGGAGGTCCTGTCGAAGCGAATGGGCGTGACCGCGCTCGACCGCGTCTTCCCCGGCTACGACTGCGCGCCCGGCAAGCGCCTCGGGCTGATCGCCTAGAGGCATCGATGCAGGTCGACGACTGCGAGCGCTCCACCCTCGAGGATCTGGCGATCCCCGAGAACGGCCGCTTCGTGAACCGACGGCGGAGCCTCGGAGAGCGCGTGTACCGCTTCCTCGAGCGCGTCCGGTTCGTGGTGCCGGTGACGCGGGAGAAGGCTCAGGGCGAGCCCGAGGGCAAGTCGATCAGGACGATGTCGGAGTTCTCGCGGTAGCGGTCGAAGAGAATCGTCTTCCCGTCGGGCGAGACGTCGAAGCTGCGCAGCTGGAACCCGGGCTTGAGGTCGGTCAACGGCGTGAGGCGCTGCGACGCGATGTCGAGGCGGGAAAAGTTCTGGTCGTTGATCTCGCCCTGCATGACGATGAGCGACTTGCCGTCGGGCAGAAACCGGAGCCGGTTGCCGTTGCGCGCCATCGTCAGCTCCGGAAGGGGAACGGACTTCCTGTCCGGAGTGATTCCCTTCAGCCGAAGCGTCCGGCCGCCGCGACCTTCGGCGAAGGCGATGAACTTCCCGTCGGGCGACCAGACGGGACTGTACGCGACGCCCTCGACGATCCGCTCCGGAGAGCCGCCGTCCACGGGAATCCGGAAGAGCGGCTGCGCGCCGCCGCCGTCGTTCGCGGCGGCCGCGATCCACTTCCCGTCCGGAGACCAGGATGGGGCGTCGCGGAAATCGAGGCCCTGACCGATCGGGTGTGGATTCGTTCCGTCGGAGGCCATCACGAAGAGCTGGCCCTTTCCCGCGGCATTGACCACGAAGGCAATCCGGCTCCCGTCGAAAGAAATCGCCGGAGCCGCCGCGACGTAGCCTCCCGACGGCTTCCAGAGCTCGGTCGCGACGCCGTCCTTCCACTTCCAGAGCCCGTCCGGGCCGCCGCGCGAGGAGAGGTACAGGAGGTAGTCCGGTCCGTACCGGGGCGCCGCGGCTCGGACGCTGGGCAGCGCGAACTTCCGGACGGCGGAATCGTCCAGGAGCTTCTCCCCGATGGAAAGCTCCGCCAGCGCGCTCGCCGGGTTGCCGACCACCGCGACGAGGCGACGTCCGTCCCGGGTCGCGGCCACCGAGAGGTAGTCCTCGACGCCGAAGCTCACGAGCCGCGAGACGCGGCGGCCGAGATCCATCGCGTAAATGCCGGAGCCGCTCCCGTCGGGGCGCGTCGCCGCATAGAGCAGCGTCCGGGCATCCAGGAACGTGGGATACGTGACGTGGGAGTGGTGCGACGTGAGGCGCTCCGCCGTACCGCCCGCCGCGGGGATGCGCCAGATGTCCATGTCGAACGTCGTCGGGATCCCGCGCACGAAGTAGATGTAGCGGCCGTCCGGCGACCACGTCTGGAAGTGATTGTGGATCCCCGCCTTCTCCTCGTAGATCTTGACCGCATTGGCGGCCGTGCGGTCGCCGACGAAGATCGGGTCTCCCGCCGCGGGCGTGTGGTAGACGGTCTTCGTTCGATCCGGCGACCAGGCGACCTCCAGGGCCGCGCGCAGGAACGGGCGACCGGTTCCACCCAGGGTCGGGATGAGCCAGGAGTCCTCCGTCCGACCCGACGACGGATCCTGGCTGATGCGCATGGAGACGTGCGAGTCGTCGTCGGCGAAACCGACGTTGCGGACCTCGTAGAGCAGCATGTCGGGGAACTGGCCGCGCGTGAGATTGACGAACTCGCCGCTGCCGATCTGCGTGACCCAGGCGTCGAACCGCCCTTCCCGGTCGGAGAGAAACGCGACGAACTTGCCGTCGTCGGAGATCGCGGCATCCAGCTCCGAGCCTTCCCAGTCCGTCAGGCGCGTGAAACGCGCGCCGGAGAGGGGATTCCAGCGCGTCTCGTTCGCCGACCGCGAGTGCCACACGACGGCCCCGAGGCCCGCGACGAGAAGGCCCGCCGCGAAGGCCGCCGCGAGAGAGAGCCCGCGGCGCGGCCGCGGCGCGGACGGCGGGGCGATCGCCACCGCGCTCGCGGCCTCGGACAGCCGGTCGCGCACCGTCGCGAGATCGCGCGCGAGGTCCTCGGTCGAGGCGTAGCGGTCGCGGGCCTGTTTCGCGAGGCACCGCTCGATCGTCCAGCGGACGGGCACCGGCACGGCGGCATTCGCCGCGGCGATCGGCTCCGGCTCGTCGCGGATGATCGCGGCGAGCGTCTCGGGGGATGACTCGCGCTGGAACGCGCGCCTCCCGGTCGCCATCTCGTAGAGGATCGAGCCCAGGGAGAACTGGTCGGACCGAAAGTCGAGCCCCCGGCCCGCCGCCTGCTCCGGCGACATGTACCCGACCGTCCCCAGGACGACGCCCTCTTCGGTTAACGCAAACTCGACGGTCGGAGCGACGGACAGCGGATCTTCGGCCATGGGATCTTGAGCAGCGGCCGCTTGCTCTCGTACGGCCGCGTCGAGCGGCCGCCTGGATGCCAGTCCGAAGTCGAGGATCTTGACGTGGCCGTCCTCGGTCAGCATCACGTTCTCGGGCTTCAGGTCGCGGTGGACGATGCCGGCCGCGTGCGCCTTGGCCAGACCCTCCGCGATCTGCGCCCCGATCTGCAGCATCTTCTTCACCGGCAGCGCGCCGCCGGCGAGCTCCATCCGCAGCGGCTCTCCCTTCACGAGCTCCATCGCGATGTAGGAGACGCCGCCCTCCGAGCCGATGTCGTGGATCGTGACGATGTTCGGGTGGTTGAGCGACGACGCCGACCGCGCCTCGCGCTCGAAGCGCTTCAGGCGCTCCGGATCGGCGGAGAGTCCCGCGGGCAGGACCTTGATCGCGACCTCGCGGCCCAGCCGGGTATCGCGCGCCCGATAGACCTCGCCCATCCCGCCCGCGCCGAGCGGCGCGACGATCTCGTAGGGGCCGAGGCGGGAGCCTGCGGCGAGAGACATCGGCTTGCGGAAAATCCTACAGCGGCCGGCCCGCGCAGAGCTCGCCTAACGCAGGCCGTCCACCAGGTAGAGGTCGTCCAGGAGACGGACGTAGGCGTAGACGTAGGAGGCGCCGTCGGCCGAGAGCAGCAGGCGCGGGATGCCGTAGACGCCGACGGGATCGGGCGGCGTGATGGATCTCCAGCCCGTGCGGCGCCCCGTGGCGAGATCCAGCCGGTCGATGGCGCACGCGGCGCCGTCTCCCCGCGCGAGAACGTAGAGGGCGCGGCCCTCGGGCGAGAAGCGAATGGGCGAATCGCCGGCGATCGCGCCCGGGATCGGCGTGGGCTCGCCGCCGTCGTCGACCGGATAGGACCGGAGCTCGCCGCGTCCGTCGATCGCCGCCACGCGGAGCCCGTCCGGCGAGACCGCCCAGTCCGCGCCCACGTTCTCCGGCGTGATCGCGCGCGGCGTCCCGCCCTCGGCGGGCTGCACGTAGAGCCGCACCGCGCTCCCCGGCTCGTTGGCGGAGAGGACGAGCCGCTCGCCGCCCGGCAGCCACGCCGCGCGGAGGACCGCGTCGAAGCCGCCCGTCGCGATCCCGCGCGGCGCGCCCGGCCCGGTCGGCAGCAGGACGAGCTGCGCCGGCTCCGACTGCGGCGTCGAGAGCGCCCACTTCGCGTCGGGCGAGAGCGCCAGGGCGTGTCCGTCGCCGAGCCTCACCGCCGGCGACTCGTCGGTCGCCCGCAGGTAGACGGCGTACGACGCGCCCCCGCCCTCGCCGGTCTCGTCGAAGAGGAACGCGGTCCCGTCGGCCGTCAGGTCCACGGGACGGGACCAGTCGTGCCACGAGAGGTCGCGCTCCTTCGCCTCCCCGGGCGAGACGCCCGCGATCCCCTCCCGCGCGTGCTCGTGCGCGAGCAGGACGCGGCCCTCGCGGGACACGTCGTGCAGCGTGAGCGCGCCGGGAACCCGCAGGACCAGACGCCGCCGTCCCGAGAGTGAGACCGCGTGGAGCGCGCGCGCGCCGCCGACCGACGCGGCCGTGAACCAGACCTCGCCGCCGTCGGGCGACCAGGCGAGGCCGCGCAGCGTCGTCCAGCCCGGCGAGAGCACGCGCTTGCGTCCGTCGGAGGAGACGACGGCGACGGAGCCCGCGTCGCTTCCGCGCACGGGATGCTCGAGGAAGGCCACGAGGTCGCCGCGCGGCGAGACCCGAGGGTGGCTCAGGTAGCCGGACGCGGTCTCGTACAGCGTGTGCCCGATCGGGAACTCGAGTCGGCTGCGTCCGTCGGCCGACCGCAGCACGGCGAGCGCGACCCCGTCGGGGCCGAAGTCGGCCGCCTGCACGCCCTCCATCACCTCGCGCGGCGCGCCGCCCGCGAGCGTCGATCGGGCGAGCGTGCCCGTCGTCGCGAACGCGCCGCTCGGCCGCGCCGCGAGCGAGACCGCGATCTCGCCCGATCCCGACATCGCGAGGAGGCTCGCGGGAGGCAGCGGAAGCGCGGAGGACTCGGGCGTCTCCGGGCGCGCCGTGTAGACGCGGATGGGCCCGCCGCCCCACGAGGCGGCGTACGCCACGGTGCGGGCATCGGGACCGAAGCGTCCCGACCACACCGTGCCGTCGCGGAAGGTCAGCCGCTGGAACGACGGAGAGCCGCGCGCCGGGACGTTCGCTCCCAGGAAGTACGCCGCCGCGACGAGCGCGGCCACCGCGACGGCCACGCTGCCGGACAGGCGAAGCCGCGGCCGCTTCGGGACGGCGTCCGCGAACCGCGGGCCCTCCCCCGATCCGTCGACCTGCGAGAGATGGTCGCGCACGTTCTGCAGATCGCGCGCGAGGTCGCGCGTCGCCGCGTAGCGCTCCTCGGGCGCCTTCGCGAGACACCGCGCGACGATCCACCGAAGCGGGATCGGGATCTGAGGATCCAGCGCCGCGAGCGGCTCGGGCTCCTCGCGGATGATCGCCGTCAGCGTCTCCGCGCGCGTCTCCTTGTGGAAGGCGCGGCGCCCGCTCAGCATCTCGTAGACCAGCGCGCCGAAGGTGAACTGATCCGAGCGGAAGCCGACGGCCTGGCCGCTCGCCTGCTCCGGCGCCATGTATCCCGCCGTGCCGACGATGGCGCGCTCGCGATTCTCCTCGGTGAGGGTCAGGTCCCGGCGGCTCTCGTCGGCGCCGCTGTCGCCGTGCTCGAACTTGGCCAGGCCGAAGTCGAGGATCTTGGCGAATCCTTCGCGACTCACCATCACGTTCTCGGGCTTGAGGTCGCGGTGGACGATCCCGGCCTCGTGGGCCCGCGCGAGCGCGTCGGCGAGCTGCGCCGCGAGATGCAGCGCCTTGCGGGCGGGCAGCGCCCCCGCATACAGGAGCTCGCGCAGCGTCCGGCCCTCGACGAGCTCCATCACGAGGAAGGGTCCGTCCCGCGTCTCGCCGATCTCGTAGATCGTGACGATGTTGGGATGGTTCAGCGCGGACGCGGCGCGGGCCTCGTCTTCGAAGCGCGCGAGACGCGCCGGATCGGAGCGCAGCGGGACGGGCAGCGCCTTGATCGCCACGTCGCGGCCGAGGCGTGCATCGCGCGCCCGCCAGACGACGCCCATCCCGCCGGCGCCGAGCGGCGCGAGGAGCTCGTACGGTCCCAGCCGTGAGCCGGCCGAGAGCGTCATGTCGTTGCCGAGGAGTGCTGCGTTCCGCATCGGACGCCGACCAGAAGCAGCATACGGATCCGCCCGGCGAGGGTTCCGATGACTATGACGACGCCGGCAATCCGGAGGATCGCGTCGCGCTTTCCGGGGACGACGCGGCGCGACGAAGCGCCTACATCTGGGTCTGCGTCGATCCTCCGGCCGCGTAGCGGCGGAACACGAGCGAAGCCGGCCCGACCTGGATCGCGTCGCCGTCGCGGAGCGGCTGCGACCCGGCGACGCGCGCGCCGCGGAGGAAGGTGCCGTTCTTGCTGCCGAGGTCCTCGAGCGCCGCGTCGCCTCCGGCGATCACGATGCGTGCGTGGTGGCGCGAGACCGTCGCGTCGTCGATGGGAACCGCGCAATCGGGATCGCGGCCGAGCACGTTCTCTCCGAGCGCGAGCGCCACCTCGCGCGCGCCCCACACGAGGCGGAAAACCGCGTCCTCGTCCGCCGGGGCGGCGCCTCCGTCCGAGAACGCGTAGCCGAAACCGTGCACCGTGCGCAGGTGACGCGGCTCGCGCGCGTCCTCGCGGATGGCGCGCCGGATTTCCGTGACGAGCCCCGCAAGACTCGCTTCGGAGACGAACACGCCGGGCCAGAGACGCTCGATCAGCTCGTCCTTCGACAGCGCGCGCGGGCGTGCGTCGACCAGCGTCCGCAGCAGCTCGAATCCCTTGGGCGAGAGATGAATCTCCTCCGCGCCGCGCCGCACCTCTCGCCGCACCGCGTCGAACGTGCACTCGCCGAATCGGATGCGCATGTCCTGCTCTCAAGAAAAAGTCAGGAAATTCGAATTGGGTTCTCAAGACCCGGGGGCGTCCGCTCTGCGACCGTCACTGATAGCGGAGGAGCCGCCCCGGGAATTCCCGGCCCAACGCGCTCCGCCGCGGGAGCGGTTCCATGGAAGCGCTCGGACGCCTCGCCCGCCGTCTCGCTCTTCCCGCGCTGGCTCTGACCCTCGCGACCGCATCCTCCGCGGAAACGAGCCTCGAGGCGGCCGCCGGCCTCCATCCGATGACGCGCGTCTTCTCGATCGACCGGCGTCTGCCGCGCGCGATGCGGCCGGTGCTCGAGGAAGCGGCGCGCAAGCTGTCGGACAGCCGCTGCCAGGAGATCCTGGAGGACTTCTCGGATTCCTCGGGGCGGCCGCTCGAGCGGAACCTCGCCGCGACCGGACAGGCGATGCCGGGTTACCTCGAGTGGGTGCTCTTCTACGACGGCCAGGCCTCGGCGCCGTGCGCGGACCACGCGGTGCTCGCGTGGACGAATCCCGGCAGCCGCGCGGTCCACGTCTGCGGGGACCAGTTCGCGGCGATTGCGCGCGGGCACACGGGCGATGCGGCGAACATCCTGATCCACGAGGCGCTCCACACGCTCGGTCTCGGCGAGGGTCCGCCCGACGCGCGCGAGATCACCGCGCGCGTCCAGTCGCGCTGCGGGCGCTGACGCGCCCTAGCGCAGGATCGCGCAGCCGAAGGCCTTCGTCTCCGCGGGATGGATGGGCTTGCCGGCGAGGAGCGTCTCGATCGCGGTCTTCAGGTCGGGCGCCGAGAGCTTCGACGCGATCCGGCCGTGGTAGCGCAGCGTGCCGCTCGCGTCGAGCAGAAACGCCTCGGGGGTGCGGCGCGCGTCGAGCAGGTCGGCGACCCGGGCGTCGGGATCCTTGATGATGTCGAACGTGTGATGGTGATCGCGCGCGTGGGCCCTGACCTCGTCGAGGGATTCGACACGCCCCGAGTTGATCGCCACGAAGGCCACGCCCTTCTTCCCGAACTCCTCGGACATGTCGCGCACGAGGTCGTCGTAGTAGTTGGAGTAGGGGCAGATCGTCGAGACGAACAACACCACCGTCGCGACGTGCGCCTTCGCCGTCTCCGACAACGAGAATCGCCGGCCCTCGATCGTGGTCATCGAGAAGTCGGGCGCAACCGCGCCGACGGCCAGCGCGGAGACCGCGGCCGGGAGAAGGGCGAGCGCCCCGACGAGAACGCCGACGCGGGGGACCCCGGTCACGGAGTTTCCGTCGGCGCTTTGGAAGTCGCCGAGCTCTTCGCGAAGTAGCGGCGCACTACCTGGCCCGGCGAGAAGTTCCAGGACACGCCGAAAGAGATTCCGTTGTCGATCTTGTGGGCGTCGCGGCCGTAGACGGACCGGATGTAGGAGACGTAGAGCTCGGTCGAGCCCGACAGCACGTAGGAGAGCCCTCCGCCGAGGCTGACCTCGGAGGACTTCCCGATCTGGTCGTGATGAATGAAGAGATCCGTGACGTAGGGCGGGTCCGGGCTCAGGAGATCGGCCGGCGTGTGGTATTCGAGCCCCCCGTGCATGTAGTAGCCGACGCCGATGAAACGCGCCGAGAGCGACGGCGTCAGGAAATAGCCCGCTTCGAAGCCGAAATCGCTTCGGTTGAGGTTGAAGCCCAGGACCTTCTCGACGAAGGCGTAGTCGTAGACGACCTGCGCGTAGGCGCCCGGCACGAGACGATCCAGGCGGCCGCCGAGGGCGAATCCGAGCAGGTACTGGTGGAGGTCCTTGCCGGGAGCCGCATGGGCGAAATAGACGTAGTCGTGGCTCGGAATCACCGCGGTGAAGAACGGCGACAGCGCGACGAAGCCGTTGTTGACGACCTGATAGGAGGCCCCGAAACGGAAATCCTGAAAAGTTCCGTGATAGTTGCCGTCGTCCTGGTCGCTGAAGGGATGGGCGGTGTTGGGCGTGGGCGGGGGCGCCCAGTACTTCGAGATGATGTAGGGAAGCGCGACGCTCAACTCGAACCGGTCGGTCACTCCGTAGCCCATCGCCATTCCGATGGTGTTGCTGCGGATGTGGCCGACGTCCTCAGTGCCCGCGTAATCCACCACTCCGGTGTAGTGCTTGGAGAAGAAGGAGTTCCCGTAGCCGGCTGAGATCCAGGCCTCGCCCTGCGGCGGCAGCCAGGCCTGCGCGCGTGCCCGCTTCGTGAAGAGAATGGCCAGCGAGGCCGCGAGAACCCGGAGGAACGCCCTGACTCTCGGACGGTGCATGGGACGCCCTACTGGGCCGTCGAACAGTTCGGGACGACTCCCTTGCTCCGGTCCTTCATCGTCTCGTCGATCACGGCCAGGAGGTCGCTGCTCTTCTTGGACGGTCGTGCGAGGCAGCTGGCCTCCTTCTGCGCCGCGGCCAGCTCGTCGGCCGTCGGCTTGTAGAGCAGCGGAAGGACCGCGGGCTTCGAAGCGCTCGCGCCGCACTGCCTCCGCAGCTCGGGGGCGTCGGCCGTGTCCGCCAGCACGAGGTCGTACTTGCCGGACGCGATCGCCTTGTCCACCTCGGCCTGGGTCTCCACCACCGTCGCCTTGTGCCCGGCCGCGGCGAGCGTCGCCTCGAGATGGAACTCCTTCTCGGCCGCCGGGACGCGGGAGTTCGGATTCATGAAGACGAGCACGTGCGACGGGTACTTCGAGCGGTTGATCCGCGCGCCGCCGGCAATCAGGACGAACTTGTCGCCGCAGCCGAGCGCGACGTTCGCGCCGAAGGCCGAGATCCCGGCGACGAGCATCACCGTGAGGATCGCTGATTTGCGCATGGCGAACTCCTTAAGAACTTGCCGGGATGTTAGACCCGTTTGGAGGCCCGTCAAATCAGCTTTTCGTAAGACTTTGCTCAGGCTCGGCTACTTCCACCAGGACGGGCCGACGTCGATCTGTCTGAGCGATTCGAGGTCCGAATAGTATGTGTAGGCGTAATAGCGCAGGTCCGGAGTCACCCGGACGCCGGCGGACCCGGAGCCGAACTCCAGGAATCCCGTCAGGTCGGTGGGAGCGAACTGCTTCCAGGGCTCTCGCCGTCCGGTCGCGAGATCGATCTGGTAGAGCGTCATCGGCATCTCCTCGTCTCCGCGCACAACGATCGACTTACCGTCATCACTCCACTGCACGAGCTGGTCGGCGGGCTGGGCGCCGCCGATCGACCTCGCGCGGCCCGTACCGTCCGCGCGATAGATGAGCTGTAGGCCCTCCAGGGTCGTGCCGGCGATTTCCTGGCCGTCGGGCGAGACGAGCCAGCCCCGCATTCCCTCCTCGGCAAAGGGCAGCGGAGGGCTCCCGTCCACGCCCTGGATGTAGGTTCGAGGCGCCTTTCCTCTCTCCTCGGCGGCAATCAGGATCCGGCGCCCGTCCGGGAAGAACGAGGCACCGTGGTAGTGGAGGATCCCGCCTCCCGGCAGATCCTTCGGATCGCCCGCGCCCGTGGGCAGGAGAGTCAGGTGAGCCTCGGGACGCCTGCGGAGCACTAGCGCCCACTGCTGGTCCGGCGACAGCGCGAGGGCCTTCCCCTCGCCGAGCGGCTTGGCGTCGGCGCCGACTGCAGAACGGAGATAGGTGAGATAGATCTCCGGGGTGTCGCCGACACCCTCTTCCTGGTACACGTTGATCAGCATCTGCTTGCCGTCCGGCGAGAGTCCCGCCGCGGTCGAGTCCCTGAGCCAGGAATAGTTGAGCTCCTTCGTCGTGCCCGGAAGCATCGCGAGGATGTCCCGTCGGACGTTCAGCATCGATCCCGGGTCGAGAAAAAGACCCTGGCGGGAGACGTCCTCGAGCGAGGGAATCCAGGGGGCGTAACGGACGCGTCCGTCCAGAGTCACTCCTTTGACCAATCTGCCGCCGCCGCCGGTCCGCCAGTGGTCGAAGAAGATCTCCTTCCCGTTCGGGCTCCACAGGAGCGGACGAACGCGCGAGCGCTCCTTGGTCAGCATGCGCCTGTGGCCCGCCTTGTCGATGATGCTGACGTACCCGATTCCGGAATCGAGGTTGGGATGATCGAGGAACGCGACCAGGTTTCCGTCGGGCGAGACGCGCACGTGGCTCAGGTAGCCGTCAGACTGGTAGAGCACCTTGCCGATCGGGTACTCGAGTCGGTAGCGCCGGTCGACGACATGGATCGCTGCGAGCTCCTTGCCGTCGGGCGACCAGTCCGCCGAGCTGACGTTCTCGAGGACCTCCCGCGGCGCGCCGCCGGCGAGCGACGCACGGGCCAGCGTGCCGAAGCACGGCTCCCACACGTTCTCGCACCCCAGGGAGATCGCCATCTCCCCGCTCGAGGAAACCGCCAGGATCCCGGCCGGAAAGATCCCGAGCGAGCGCGAGTCGCCGCTGCCGACACGCGTGGTGAAGATCTCGGAGGGCTTTCCGTCCCAGGCGGCGGAGTAGACGATGGTCTGGCCATCGGGACCGAAGCGCGCGCCGGTCAGGAATCCACGGCGGTAAGTCAATACCACGCTCGGCGGCGGCGGCTTCTCGCGGTCGCGGCGTAACTGCAGCGACGTCCCTCCCCAAAACGCCAGCGCCGCGGCGGCCACGGCGCCCAGCACGACGGCCGCGAACAGGCCGCGCGACGGGCGAAACCGTCGCGCGACCGGCGCGATCGCACCGGAGCCCGACAGGCCCGAGGAATGGTCGCGCAGCGAGGCGAGGTCGCGGGCCAGGTCCTTCGTCGAGGCGTAGCGCTCCTCGACGTCCTTCGCGAGGCACCGCTCGACGACCCAGATCAGATTCGTCGGCGTGTTCGGCGCCGCCCTGGCCAGCGGCTCGGGCTCGTCCTGGATCACCGCCGACAGCGTCTGCACGGGCGTCGGCCGTTCGAAAGCGCGCTTGCCCGCCAGCATCTCGTAGAGGATCGCGCCGAAGGAGAACTGGTCCGAGCGAAACTCGGCGGCCTGCCCGCTCGCCTGCTCCGGAGACATGTACCCCACGGTCCCCAGGACGGTGCCTTCCTCGGTCGCGCGCGTCATCGTCGGCAGGTTGGTGCCGCCGGAGCTCTCGAAGCCGCCGGGAATGAGCTTGGCCAGCCCGAAGTCCAGGATCTTGACGAATCCGTCCTTCGAAATCATGAGGTTCTCGGGCTTCAGGTCGCGGTGGACGATCCCGGCCGCGTGCGCCTTCGCGAGGCCGTCCGCCACCTGCGCCGCCATCGGCAGCAGCCTCTTGAGCGGAATCGGTCCCGGCACCAGCAGCTCGCGCAGCGTCCGCCCGGACACGAGCTCCATCGCGATGAAGGAGACGCCGTCGGCCTCGCCGATCTCGTAGATCGTGACGATGTTGGGATGGTTGAGGGACGACGCCGTGCGCGCTTCCTTCTCGAATCGCGAGAGCCGGGAGGCGTCCGCGGCGAGCGTCTCGGGAAGCACCTTGATCGCGACCTCGCGCGCGAGCTTGGAGTCGCGCGCGCGGTAGACCTCTCCCATCCCGCCCTTGCCGAGCGGGGCGAGGATCTCGTACGAGCCGATGCGCGTCCCGGACGCCAGCGTCACTTGGTCAACCGCCTGTCGCTGTTCGACACCGTCGAGCCGGTGCTGTGCAGCACGCGAAACGTCATGACCGCGTTGCCGACCGTCAGGGCGTCCTTGTCGGACAGCGCCGTCGCGCCTCGGATCCGGCGCCCCTTCAGGAAGGTGCCGTTCTTGCTCCCGAGGTCCTCGAGGGTCGCCGTTCCCCGGTCGTCGATGACGATCCGCGCATGCCGGCGCGAGACGGAAGAGTCGTCGATCCAGACGACCGCCTCGCGATCCCGGCCGATCCGGTTCTCTCCCGGACTCAGGGCGATCTCGCGGCGGCCCCAGATGAGCCGGTACATCCCGTCGGCCGCGCGGGCCTTCGGCGCGGCGCCGGCGGCGAGCTCGGCGGCGTCGGCGCAGAAGGCGTATCCGAATCGGGCCACCGTGCGCACGATGCGCGGATCGCGCGCCCGATCCCCGAGCTCGGCACGCAGCTCCATCACGATGTTCGCGAGGCTCGCCTCGGAGACGTGAGTTCCCGGCCAGAGGTGCCGGTGGATCTCTTCCTTCGAGATCGCCTTCGGCCGGTCGCGGATCAGGAGCTCGAGGAGGGAGAAGGCCTTCGGCGAGAGGCCGACGAGCCGGCCATCGCGCGACACCTGTCGCGTGTCGGAGTCGAACACGCAACCCTCGAAGCCCAGTCTCATGTCATGCCGAAGGGAAAGGCCGGAAAAAGGACGGGAAACCCCGACGACTCCTCTCCACGGCGCCACCCATTCTAGCGGCGAAGAAAGGGGCCAGCCACGAAGACACGCGACGCTAGCCCGGCAGGCGGCGGAGGAAGTCGGCCACGGCCTCGCTGAAGGCGCGCGGCGCCTCCCGCTGGGGAAGGTGCCCCGCGCCCGGCAGAATGGCGAGGCGCGCGTCGGGCATCCGGGCGGCGAGGGCCTCGGCTTCCTTCACGCGCAGCAGGCGATCCTCGCGGCCCCACACGATGAGGGTCGGCGCGCGGACGCGCGTCTCGAGTCCGGCGTAGCGTTTCGGATCCGCCCGGATCGCCGCCAGCGCGGCGCGGCGCGTGCCCGGGATCGTCAAGGGGCGCCAGGCGTCGTCGATGCGCTCCTCGGTGACGTTCGCGGCGCCCGCATAGATCTTGCGGCGCAGGCCGAGCGCGACCGAGCGCCGCGACGAGAGGGCCAGCGCGAGCCCGCCCAGCAGCGGGGCGCGCAGGAAGCGCACCGGCCACGGGATCGTCGAGGAGGCCGTGGCGGGCGCCACGAGAACCAGCGCCGCGACGCGGTCGGGATGCTCCGCGGCGATCCACATCGCGGTGGCGCCGCCGAGCGAGTTCCCGATCAGGACGACGCGGCCGATGCCGCGCGCGTCGAGAAACGCGAGCAGCGCCTCGCCCTCTCCCGCGACGGTGTAGTCGAACGGCCACGGCCGGTCGGAGAACCCGAATCCCGGAAGGTCGACGGCGATCGCCTGCCGTCCGGGCGCGACCGTTCCCAGGACCTCCTTCCAGCTGGCGGACGTCGCGAGATGGCCATGAATGAACACCATCGTCGGATCGCCCGTACCCTCGACCTCGCGCGAGCGCCAGCGCACGCCGTGCACGACCGTGTCGCGCTCGCCGGGACCGGGCGGAGGGATGACGCCGCGTCTGCTCAAGCGGTCCGATTATCCCGATAGACTCCCGGACGTGCCCACCTGGAAGCTCACCCTCGAGTACGACGGCACGCGGTACCGCGGCTGGCAATCGCAGAAGAACACCGACAAGACCGTGCAGGGCGTCCTGCTGCGCGCGGCGACGGAGCTCCTCGGGGAGGACGCCACGTGCGGAGGCGCGGGCCGCACGGACGCCGGCGTCCACGCGATCGCGCAGGTCGCACATCTGAGGGCGCGCAAGGATCTGCCGCCGGCCGACCTCGTGTGGAGGCTCAACGAGAAGCTCCCCTTCGACGTCAACGTGCTCTCGGCCGAGCCCGCGCCGCCGCGCTTCCACGCGCGCCACGACGCGAAGTCGCGGACGTATCTCTACCGGATCTCGCGGCGGCGCACCGCGTTCGACAAGCGCTTCGTCTGGTGGGTCAAGGACCGACTGGACGCCCCGGCGATGCGCGACGCGGCGAGGCTCTTCGAGGGCCGCCACGACTTCTCCTCGTTCTGCGAGAACCCGGAGGGCCAGGAGTCGACGCTCGTCGTGGTCGCGAACAGCGACGCTCTCGACCGGGTCGACGCGCAGGAGATCCATTTCCGGATCACCGCCTCGCACTTCCTGTGGAAGATGGTCCGCAGGCTCGCGGGCACGCTCGTCGAGGTCGGTCGGAAGAACCTCGACGCGGCGGGAGTCGAGCGGCTTCTGCGCGCGAAGTCGGCCGAACCCGCGAAATGGACCGCTCCCCCGTCGGGTCTGTTCCTCGAGAGCGTGCGCTACTGACCGCCGACGGCTGGAACCCCGACGTCTACGCGCGCTTCGCGAAGGAGCGCCGGCGTCCGTTCGACGACCTGCTCGCGCTGGTCGCGCCGATTCCGGGCGGTCGCGCCGTGGACCTCGGCTGCGGCGGCGGCGAGCTGACGCGCGACTTGCACCGCCGGATCGGCGCGGCGGAGACGGTCGGCATCGACAGCTCGCCGGCGATGCTCGAGAAAGCCGCGCCACTCGCGGGAGACGGGCTGCGGTTCGAACGAGGCGACCTCTCCGCGTTCACGGCGGACGCCGCGTACGATCTCGTCTTCTCGAACGCCGCGCTGCACTGGGCGCCGGACCATCCCGGACTCCTCCAACGGCTCACTCGAGCGTTGCGACCGGGCGGCCAGCTCGCGTTCCAGGTCCCGGACAACTTCGGCCATGCCTCGCACCGCGCGGCCGAAGAGGTCGCCGCGGAGGAGCCGTTCCGCTCGGCGCTGGGCGGCTCGGCGCATCCTCGGAACGTGCTCGCGCCCGAGGAGTACGCGTCGCTTCTCGACCGGCTGGGCTTCGCCGAGCAGACCGTGCGCCTCCAGACCTACGGGAGCCGCCTCGACTCGCGCGAGGACGTCGTCCGGTGGGTCGAGGGATCCCTCCTCTCCGAGTACCGCCGGCGCCTCCCGGCCGTGCTCTACCCCGCCTTCCTGGAGCGCTACCGCACGCGTCTCTTCGCCCTGATTCCCGACGAGCGCCCCTACTTCTTCACGTACCGCCGCATCCTCGCCCGCGCGCGTCTCTAGACGCGTCGGGCGCTCACCGAAGGCCCGTCACGAGATAGAGGTCCGAGCGCACGTCGAGGCAGGACCTGGACTCGCGTAGAAGGGGCTCAGGAGCCCGGCCCGATCGGCGGGCACGAACTCGCCTCGCGACACGGCGGTGAGGGCCGCCAGGTCCTCGCCGACGACGGCGATCCGCTGATTCACTGCGTCCCGAGGCCGCTCATCTGCCAGAGCTCAGAGAGCGACGCACGATTGACGCTGTAGGCCCAAAAGCGTGCGTTCCGAGTTACCAGAACAGGACCGACATAGTACGAGCCGGCAGCGTCCGGAGGTGTGAGAGTTTTCCAGAGCTCCTTTCGCCCAGTCGCCAACTCGAACCGCTCGACGCGCATGGGGAGGCCGTCGCGGCAAACGAACAGGAATCGTCCATCCTCGCTCCAGGCCAGAAGGTGATCGCCCGGAACCAACCCTTCGACCGCGCGCGACGGGCCGCCATCAACCGGGTAGAGGCTCAGACCCCCCGCCGCGTCGTTCAAGGCAATCTCCTTCCCGTCGGGAGACACGACCCAGTCGTCGGGCCTGCCGGTATTCGAGATGGCGCGAGGTGGCCGACTCGTCTCGTCGACGATGTACAGGCGTTTTTGCCCGTCCTTTCCGGTTGCCGTGAACAGAAACGCCCTGCCGTCCGGCATGAATCCGAAGTCCTCGCGCACGAGCTCGCCGATCGAGATTTTCTTGGCCGGACCAGGCCCCGTCGGAGTCAATCTGAGCTCGTGCTCCGATTCGGAGGCGCTCAGAACCCATTTGCCGTCCGGCGAGAGGGAGGATTTCTCATTGCGAACCTGAGGGAGGAGTCGAACGGCCGGAGAGCCGTCCGTGCGACGAAGATAAACCTCGGTCTCGTCGTGGAACAGTATGGTCCCGCCGTCGTCCGAGATGTCATCGAGCCAGGAACTGGTGAGCCACCCGAGGCTCTTTTCCGAGGGCTCCGTCGAGGAGCCGAACATCAGGTCAACGCTGTACTTCGACTGCTCAACCAGCAGTCGATCGTCCGCCGACGAATCCTGGGGCAAGAAATCGCCCGTTCCCCGGTAGAGAGTCCTGACCTGGCCGCTCAGGTCGACGACGTCGATGTCGGAGGTGTGCCCCCTGACGGGATCCGGGGACGAGGCGCAGAACAGCACCTCCCGATCGCCGCGCCGCCAGAGACACCCGGAGAGCGATCGGGGGGTCCGGGCACGAACCAGCGTCGTCACCTTTCCCGTCGCGTCCACGATTCGGAGGTCGTGTTCGTCGGGCGCGAGAGCCTGCGTGGATGGCGGGGACTCGACGAAGGCGATCTGCTTGCCGCTGCCCGAGACGCGCAGCGAATAGCCGAGGCGGCCCTTCGTCTTGTACAGAACCCGTCCGATCGGGTACTCGATCCTCGTCTCGCGGTTCTCACGGATTGCCACGGCAAGCTGCGTTCCGTCGGGGCTCCAGTCCGCCGCGAGGACGTTTTCGAGGAGCTCCCGCATCGCCCCGCCCGCAAGAGGCATGACGCCGAGGGTGCCGCTTGCGGCAAAGGTCTTCTTGAGCAGAACGGCCAGCTCTCCCTTGGACGAGACGGCGAGGACGTCGGCGTTCTGGACGCCGAAGGGCCGCGACTCGGTGCCGTCGAGACGCGAGGTGAAGATCTCCCAGGGGGCGCCCTCCCAGGTGGCTCCGTAGATGATGGATGCGCCGTCGGGCGTGTAGCGGACGCGCAGCACCCTTCCCCGTCGGAACGTCAGCTGCTGAAAGGTCGGCGGCTGATATCGAACGCTCCGGCGAGCCATCACGACTGCCGTCATCACGGCCGCGGCCGCGACCGCCACCGCCGCCGCGGCGAGCACGCCGCGCGACAGACGAGAACGGCGTGGGGAGGGAGGCTCGACGTCGGAAATCGAAACTCCGGAGGCGCGATCGCGCAGCGCCGCCAGATCGCGCGCCAGGTCCGTCGTCGAGGCGTATCGGTCCTGGGGATCCTTCGAAAGACACCGCTCGACGATCCATACGAGGTGGGCGGGAGTCCGGGGAGCCGCCGTGGCCAGCGCATCGGGCTCGGATTCGATGATCGCCGTGAGCGTCTGCGCGAGGGTCGGACGCTCGAAGGCGCGCCGGGCGGTGATCATCTCGTACAGGATCGTCCCGAGGGAAAACTGATCCGATCGAAAATCCGCCGGCTCCCCGCTCGCCTGTTCGGGAGACATGTACCCGACGGTGCCCAGAACCGTTCCCGCCTCGGTCGGCCGAGTCGCCGTCGGAGTGTCGACGCCGCGCGAGCGCTCGAAGCCCGATCGGACGAGCTTGGCCAGTCCGAAGTCGAGGATCTTGACGAAACCGTCGCGTGTCACCATGACGTTCTCGGGCTTCAAGTCGCGGTGCACGATTCCGGCGTCGTGCGCCTTGGCGAGTCCGTCGGCGATCTGCGCCGCGACGGAAAGGAGTTTCTTCAAGGGCAATGGACCGGCCCCGAGGATGTCCCTCAGCGTCTTCCCCTCGATCAGCTCCATCGCCATGAAGGAGGTACCGTCGACCCGGCCGACCTCGTAGATCGTGACGATGTTGGGGTGATTCAAGGCCGAGGCCGCGCGAGCTTCCCTTTCGAAACGCGACAGTCGGTCCACATCGGCCGCGAGCGTGGCCGGCAGGACCTTGATCGCGACGTCGCGCGAGAGCTTCGTATCTCGCGCCCGGTACACCTCGCCCATGCCGCCCGCTCCGAGCGGCCGGACGATCTCGTACGAGGCGAGCTGCGATCCCGGGGGCAGAGTCATCGGAGGCGATGCTCCTTGATCGTGGAACGCGTCGAAGCCGTGCGCTTCAGGATCCGGAGGGTCAGCGACGCGGGTCCGACCCTCACGACGTCGCGATGGGACAGGCGCACGGGACCTCGGATCCTCTTGTCGCCGACGGCCGTTCCGTTCTTGCTGCCGAGATCCTGGATCGACGCACCCTCATCGTCGATCGATATCCGTGCGTGGCGGCGCGAGACGGACTCGTCGTCGATCCACACGACCGCCTGGGGATCCCGCCCGATCAGGTTGTCACCCGGCTCGAGAGAGATCTCGCGACGGCCCCAGACGAGGCGGTAGTAGACACTCGAGGCGACGATCTCGCCTCCGCCGGAACGGTCTGTCGTCGCTCGGGCGGCGAAGGCATATCCGAAACGCGCGACCGTGCGGATGATCTTCGAATTGCGCGCGCTTTCGCCGAGGACCGCGCGAAGCTCGACCACGAGATTGCCGAGGCTCTGATCGGAGACGTGGGTGTCCGGCCAGAGCCGGGAATGAAGATCTTCCTTCGAAACCGCCTTTGGCCGGGACTCGATGAGCCGCGCGAGCAGCGCGAAGGCCTTCGGCGAGATCGCGAGAGGCTCGTCTCCTCGGATCACCTCGCGCGTGTCCGAGTCGAAGACGAAGTCTCCGAATCTGAGCCTCATGGCTTTGTACCGTTGACTCAGTCCTGCGCCGGAGAAGAGTCGCGCCGATCTTAGCGCAGCGCCACGACGGGGCTGTCGGCTTCCTGATGAATCGCTGATCCAAAGACGGATTGCTCCTCCTGGGACCCGGGCGTACACCGGAAACAACAAGGAGGTTGGCATGAGTCGAATCGACACCAGGCAACCCGAACACGAGCAGCAGACGCCTCGCCGCCTGCCCCTCTGGCCCCTGCTGGCTCTCCTGACTCTGGGCCCGGCAGCCGCGCCGGCGCAGACCTACACCACGATCGACTGCCCCGGCTCGTCGTTCACCGAGGCACGAAACATCAACGACCGCGGCGACATCGTCGGGGATTGCGACGACGATGCCGGATCGCACGGCTTTCTGCTCCGGCATGGCACCTTCACGTTGATCGACTTCCCCGGCGCGACCTTGACGACGGCCTTCGGCACCAACAATCTGGGGGACGTTGTCGGCCGGTATACCGATGCGGACGACGTCGTCCACGGCTACCTGCTCCGGCACGGCCACTTCAGCACGATCGATCCGCCAGGCATCATCCCAGGGCCCGAGGCACACCCCAGAACCGCCGCCGTCGGCATCAACGATCTCGGGTGGATCGTCGGGTTCTACGACGGTCGCGACGGGGTCCACCATGGATACCTTTTCGATTCGCATGTTTTCCGGAACGTCGATTTCCCGGGCTCCTTTGCGACGGGAGACCAGGGCATCAACGACCTCAAGTGGATCGTCGGCGGCTATCTCGAGGAGAGCGGCGCCTCACACGGCCTCCTTTTGAAGAAGGGAGCCTTTACGTCGTTCGATGTTCCGGGCGCGGCAGGCACCCGGGCCCAGGGAATCAACATCCTCGGTCACATCGTCGGAGGCTGGAGCGACGATCCGGGTTGTTCCACCTGCTCGACGCACGCGTTCCTGCTCACGCCGCACGGTTTCGAGAACCTCGAGGTCCCGGGCGCGCTCGAGACCCTGGCCTATGGCATCAACGACCTGGGCCAGATCGTGGGCTCGTATTTGGATGAGGACGAGGTCCTCCACGGGTACATGCGCGGTCCCGGCCGAAACCTCGGTGACGACGGGAACGACTGAGGTTCGCCCCTTCGATTTCCTGATGGATGACTGATCGGCACGCAGGCCATCGACCACAAGGAGGACGTCATGAAGAGAAATGGACTCCTGACCGGTGCGGCATTCTTCCTCGCCATGTGGCCGGCCCTGGCTACCGCGCAGGACGTCGACTGGTCGCGTGGAGCGAATTTTCCCCAATGGCCCAATCTCGCGGCGCTGGCGCTCGATCCGGAGGTTCCAGCGACGATCTGGACGGGCGGCATCTACGGGCCGAATCTCCTCCGATCTCTCGACGCGGGCCGCTCATGGCTCGAGCTCAGCGCCCCGGACGCTCCCCGCGGAGCCTGTTCAATCGCCATCGATCCAGCGAACCACGCGACGGTGTATGCCGGTCTCGACGGGATTTTCCGCTCCGATGATGGAGGCACTCACTGGACGATGTTCGGTGGGCCGGGCCGCGAGCAGGGCTGGTTTAGCGGGGCAAGGATCAACGTGTTGGCCGTCGATCCGCACGGATCCGGAAGGGTATGGGCGGCGACCAGCGAGGGCATCTCCCGCAGTGACGACGGAGGACAGACCTGGTCGGACGCCGGCGGTCTCGCGAAGGAGGTCTATCAGCTCCTTCTCGACAGCCGAAGGCCCGGGACCCTGTATGCGAGCTCGTTCGACCGCGAGTACCTGACGGATTCGCCGTATTACCCGGACCCGGTCCTGACGCGCGACGGAGGACCGATCTACGTGAGCACGGACGGCGGCGCCGCGTGGGTGAAGACCGCGGAGCTCGGACTGCCGGCGTTGAGCTTGGCGCTCGACCCCTTCCAGGCTGGCACGGTCTACGCCGGGACGGTCGGCAATTTCATGCGCAGCACGGACTACGGAGCCTCCTGGGAGACCCTCTTCACGGCTGACCCGACAGGTCCGCCCGAGGGGTGGTACTGGTTCTTCTCCATCGTCGCCGATCCCGTCCGACGAAATCGACTCTACGCGTCGACGAGCTACGGCGTTTCCAGCTCCAACGACGGCGGGCGGACCTGGATTCCCTTCTCGAGAGGACTCCCGAACCCGACGGGAGATGCGCATGCGCTCGTCATTTCGCCGGATGGCCGGTGGCTGCATGTCGCGACCTTTGAAGGTGTCTTCGACCTCGACCTGGAAGCCCGCCATTCCTCGTTCCCCTGCGTGCCGAGCGGGACGCGGCTGTGTCTCCTTGGGAATCGTTATGCGGTGGATCTCGTGGCCGCCCGGCGGGGCGAAGAGCCCGTCACACCAGGAGCCGCTCACCCGCTCGGCGACCGCGCCGGATACTTCGCTCTCCCCTCGTTTACGGGCCAGCCCGACCTTCCCGAGGTTGCGATCAAGATGCTGCCGGATGGCGCCTTCGGCGGCTCGGGAGCGCCGGTCTTCTACTCCAGCCTGACGACGCTCGCGTATCGCCTGACCGTGACCGACATGCTGAACGGCGAAGAGAAGGTCTACGCCGACGACGCGCAGGCACCGCTCTGCGGAGGAACGAGTCTCCTGTTCCGCGACGAGGGCGTGTCGGCCGCCGCCCGCGCGGCGGCGGCCGTCCCGGACGGCGCGCCACTCTCGCTTCTCGGGGGGCGCTTCTCGGTCACCCTGGAGGCGCGCCATCCTCGCACCGGCGCCGCCGTCTCGGGTGTCGTCATCTCGTCGGGAGACGCATACGGCGTCTTCAGCCTGCCCGGCATCACCGGAGACCCTCAGTTCCCGGAGGTCGTCGTGAAGATGGTCGATGCCCGCTCCTTCGCCGGCCGCTTCTGGTTCTTCCACACCGGGCTGACGGGCCTCGACTACACGCTCACCGTCACGGACTCCGCGACCGGCGCGGTCCGCACCTACATTGGCGCGACACCGTTCTGCGGCACCGCCGACACAAGCGCGTTCACGGACTCGCCTCCGAGTCCATCCGCAATCGATCTCAACGGTTTCTGGACGGGATCGGTCTCCTTCCCCACGGATTGCTACACGTGCCGTTCCCCCGAAACGACGGTGGTGACTCTGTCTCAAGTCGGGAAGACGGTGACCGGACACTTTTCGACCGAGTGCCTGGGGAATCGCCAGTTGTTCGGCACGCTCGACGGTGACCAGCTGACCATCGACTTCTATCCCCACACTTCCAGCGGATTCACGGGCACCGTGACCTCGACGACCGTCCACGTCGAGTGGAACTGCGACTACTGGGGCTATGGCGGCGACCACACGATGACGATCGACCTGTCACGTTAACGGGCGACCCGGCCGAAAGAGAGATCGAAATGCGAAACAACTCCTGGAGGCCTTTCTCGGGCACGCTCCTGTTCGTCGCGGCGCTGGGGGCCGCGGCCTGCCACGACGCGCCGACGACGCCGGTCGCGCCGTCGCCGCCCATTCCCGAGGTGGCCGGGGCATGGACCGGAACGGTGCAATCTCTGGACTATGGGGACGAGGGGCCGCTTTGCCCCTCCGAACCAGTGAGCGTCGACCTCGAGAGCGCGGACGCCGGGAGCCGGTTTTTCCACGCCTCGATCCGGGCGGCTTGTGTCACGGCGAACTTCAGCGGGCAGTTCGTCGCACCGACGAACGAAGTACTCAACGGAACCGTGACGTATGACGTGGGCGGAGTCCAATATCAGGCGGTCCTGAACGCGACCTTCGAGGGAAAACCGAGCTCGCGGATGACTGCGACGACGTCATCGTTCCAGCATCCCTTTCCGGACGGAAGCGTGCTGTTGCGCGACAGTCTCCGGCTCGAACTCTCCCGGTGAGGAGGGCGGACCGCTAAAGGACGTCGGCCGCTTCGATCGCGTGCGCGAACGCGCCGCGCCAGAGGGCGGTGAGAGACGCGAGGTCCTCGTCGACGACGGCCCTGCCGCGCACCGTGATCCGGAGGCGGTCGCCGCCGGCGGGGCCGATGATGGCGAAGGGAACGCCGGCCTTCTCCGCCGCGGCGCGAACCGCGGCCTCGTTCTCCGGCGCGAAGCTGATCAGCGCGCGCCCGGTGGACTCGCCGAAGAGGAGCGACGAGAGACGGATGTCCGAATCGAGCTCGACGGACGTGCCGACGCCTCCCTGCATCGCGCACTCGGCGAGCGCGACCGCGAGCCCGCCGTCCGAGACGTCGTGCGCCGACGCCAGCAACCCCTTCCCCGCCAGCGCGACGAGCAGGTCCACGAGGCGCCGCTCCGCGGCGAGGTCCACCTCGGGGCACGGACCCTCGTCGCGGCCGCGGACCGTCCGCAGGAACTCGGACGCGCCGAGCTCGTCGCGCGTCGTGCCGAGCAGCGCGATCCGGTCGCCGGCCCTGCGGAACGGAAGCCGGACGTGGCGGCCGACGTCGTCGAGCAGGCCGACCATGCCGACCGTCGGCGTCGGCGGGATCGCGCGGCCGGCGGTCTCGTTGTAGAAGGACACGTTCCCCGAGACGACCGGGACGTCGAGCGCGCGGCAGGCGTCCGCGATGCCGCGCACCGCCGCCTCGAACTGCGCCATGACCTCGGGCTTCTCCGGGTTGCCGAAGTTGAGGCAATCGGTGATCGCGAGCGGGCGCGCGCCGACGCAGGCGACCGAGCGCGCGGCCTCGGCCACCGCGATCGCTCCGCCGCGGTAGGGGTCGGCGAGACAGAAGAAGGGATTGACGTCGCTCTTCATCGCGACGCCCTTCGTCGTGCCCTTCACGCGGATCACGGCGGCGTCGCCGCCCGGGCGTTCGACGGTGTTGGTCTGCACCATGTGGTCGTACTGGCGCCAGATCCAGCTCTTCGGCGCCACGTTGGGACTCGTCAGCAGCTGCCGGAGCACGGCGCCATACGAGGAGTCCGAAGGCTCGGGCTCGTCGGGCCAGAGCGGACGCGCCGGCGCCGCGGCCGGGACGCGCGGGCGGTCGTAGACGGGCGCGCGGTCCGAGAGCGGCGCGGCCGGCAGGTCCGCCACGATCCGGCCTTCGAAGAACAGCACGACGCGGCCCGAGTCCGTGACGCGGCCGATCTCGACCGCGTCGAGCTCCCACTTGTGGAAGATCGCCAGCACCTGCTCGAGGCGGTCCCGCCGCGAGACGAGCAGCATGCGCTCCTGCGATTCGGACAGCATGATCTCGTAGGGCGTCATGCCGGTCTCGCGCACCGGCACCTTCGAGAGGTCGATCTCGACGCCGCTGCCGGCGCGGCCGGCCATCTCGAAGGACGACGAGGTCAGCCCCGCGGCGCCCATGTCCTGGATTCCCACGACGGCGTCCGTCTCGAAGAGCTCGAGGCACGCCTCCATGAGGAGCTTCTCGGTGAAGGGATCGCCGACCTGGACCGTCGGGCGCTTCTGGTTGGCCTCGTCCGCCGCGAACTCCTCGCTCGCCATCGTGGCGCCGTGAATGCCGTCGCGTCCCGTCTTCGAGCCCACGTAGACGATCGGGTTCCCGACGCCCTCCGCGCGGCCGAGGAAGATGCGGTCCGAGCGCACGATGCCCAGGTTCATCACGTTGACGAGGATGTTCTCGTCGTAGCCGCGGTGGAACGTGGTCTCGCCTCCGAGGGTCGGGATCCCGATGCAGTTGCCGTAGCCCGCGATGCCGCGGACGACGCCGTCGACGAGGTGCTTCATGCGCGGCGCGTCGATGCGCCCGAAGCGCAGCGAGTTCAACGACGCCATCGGGCGCGCCCCCATCGTGAAGATGTCGCGCAGGATGCCCCCGACGCCCGTCGCCGCGCCCTGGTACGGCTCGATGAAGGACGGGTGATTGTGGGACTCCATCTTGAACGCCACGGCGAGCCCGTCGCCGATGTCCACGACGCCGGCGTTCTCGCCGGGCCCCTGCAGCACGCGCGAGCCCGTGGTCGGGAACTTCCGGAGATGGACGCGCGAGGACTTGTACGAGCAGTGCTCGCTCCACATGGCGGAGAAGACGCCGAGCTCCACGAGGTTGGGCTCGCGGCCCAGGATCTCGAGGATGCGCGCGTACTCCTCCTCGGAGAGGTTGTGCTCGGCGATGAGCTCTTCGGTGATCACTTCGTCGCCAGAGCGGAGACGGCGGACTCGAACATCTTGATGCCGGCCGCGTTGCCGAGGATCCCCTCCGCGCAGCGGTCGGGGTGCGGCATGAGGCCCACGACGTTGCCCTGCGCGTTGCAGATGCCGGCGATCCCGCGCGCGGCGCCGTTGGGATTCGCCGCGTCGTCGACGCGTCCCCCGGCGTCGCAATAGCGGAACACGACGCGCCCCTCCCGCTCGAGCGCGTCGAGGACCTCGGGCGGCGCGGTGTAGTTCCCTTCCATGTGCCCGACCGGCATCGTCACGACGCTTCCCTTCGGATAGAGCGCGGTGAACGGCGTCGCGTCGTTCTCGACGCGCATGTGCACGTCCGCGCACACGTAGCGGAGGCCGCGGTTGATCTGCATCGCGCCGGGCAGGAGTCCCGCCTCGAGCAGCACCTGGAAGCCGTTGCAGATCCCGAGCACGGCGCCGCCCTCGCGGGAGAACGCCGCCACGCTCTCCATCACCGGCGAGAAGCGCGCCAGCGCGCCCGCGCGGAGGTAGTCGCCGTAGGCGAAGCCGCCCGGCAGGATCACCGCGTCGGCGCCCTTGAGGTCCTTCTCCTGGTGCCAGATGTAGTCCGCCTCGCACCCGAGGAGGTCCTTCGCCACGTGGTGGCAGTCCGCGTCGCAGTTGGAGCCGGGGAAGACGACGATGCCGAACTTCATGTCGTGACCACTCTCACGTCGAATCCCTCGATCACCGTGTTCGCGAGCAGCTCCTCGGCCATCTTCCGCGCGTCGGCCTCGACCGCCTTCGGGTCGCTGCCGTCGACGTCGATGAAGAAGACCTTGCCGGCCCGCACGTCGCGCACCGCGCGATGCCCCAGGCGGGACAGCGCCGAGGCGATCGCCTTGCCCTGCGGGTCGAGCACGCCGGCTTTCGGATAGACCCGGACTTCGACCTTCATCGGACTCTCACGCCTCGAACGCCTCCAATCCCTGAATCTGGTCCGCGATCCCGAACGGGACGTTCCATCCCGAGCGCTCGATCGCCCGCGCGAGCACGGCCCGCGCGAGCTCCACGGTGTTGTTGGTCCGGGAGAGGTGCGTCGCGACCACGCGGCGCAGCCGCGCGCCCGCGCTCCGGCGAATCGCCTCCGCCGACTGCGCGTTGGACAGGTGCCCGAGACCGCCCGAGATCCGCTTCTTGAGCGGCCACGTGTACGGGCCGTCGCGGAGCATGTCCTCGTCGTGGTTGAACTCGAGGAGCACGGTCGTCGCGTCGTGGAGGAAGTCGACGAAGGCGTCCTCGGCGCGGCCCAGGTCCGACGCGATCACCATCCGCGCGTCGTCGGCCTCGAAGGAGTAGGCCACCGACTCGAGCGCGTCGTGCGGCGTCCCGAACGCGCGGAACCCGAGGTCGCCGATCTTCCCCTCGCGGAACGGCACGATGCGCACGAAGGGCGTGAAGAGGTCGCCCTCCAGCCCGATCGCGGACGCGGTCCCGACCGTCGCGTAGACCGGGCAGTCCCACCGCGCGCCGAACACGAGCGCGCCGCTCGAATGGTCGTTGTGCTCGTGCGTCAGGAAGAGAGCCGCGATCGACTCGGGAGCGATCCCGCGCGCCGTCATGCGCCGCTCGATCTCGCGGGCCGAGAGTCCCGCATCGACGAGCACGCGCGTTCGGCCCGACTCGACGACGCAAGCATTGCCGCCGGAGCCGGATGCCAGGACGGTGACGCGCACGAACGGATTATATCCGCGAGGGCTCGGTCGAATGATGTCCGGGCGGAAGAGAGCTCACAGCTTACAGCTCACAGCTCACAGCTCACAGCTCACAGCTTACAGCTCAGCTCTTCCCCGTCGATCCGAACCCGCCGGAATCGCGCGGCGTCGCGGGGAGCTCGTCCACCGCCTCCCAGCGCGCGCGCGCGACCGGAGCGATGACGAGCTGGGCGATCCGCTCGCCCCGCGCGATCGTGACCGGTTCGGAGCCGAGGTTGGCCAGGATGATCTGGATCTCTCCGCGGTAGTCGCTGTCGATCGTGCCGGGCCCGTTCAGGAGCGTCAGCCCGTGGCGGATCGCGAGCCCGCTGCGCATGCGCACCTGGCCCTCGTAGCCGATCGGGATCGCGACGGCGAGCCCCGTCGGCAGGAGCGTGCGGCCGCCCGGCAGGAGCGTCAGCGACTCGGCGATCGCCGCGCGGAGGTCGCACCCCGCCGCGCCGGGCGTGGCGTAGGACGGCAGCTCCAGCCCCTCGCCGTGCGGCAGGCGCTTCACCGGGACGACGACGTCCGTCACGGCGTTTTCATACCACGCGCGCGCGAAGCTCCTCGGCGGTGAACGGGAGCTTCCCGACGTTGCCGACCACCGAGAGCGAGAGCGCGCCGCCGGGCAGAAGCTCCCGCGCCGCCTCGTCGACCTCGTCCGTCGTCACGGCCTCGACGCGCTCGATCCAACGTTCCGGCTGCGGCGGCCTCTCGAAGTAGAACTCCTCGCGCGCCGACGCCGACATTCGCGCGACCGTCGACTCCAGCGCGAGGAGCAGGCCTCCCTTCAGGTTCTCCTTCGCCCAGCGCAGCTCGCGCGGGCTGACGCCGTCGCGCCGCAGCCGCGAGAGCTCGGCGAGCGTCACCTCGAGCAGCCGCTCCAGGTTCTTCGTCGCGCACGCGGCCGAGATCGCCTGGTAGCCGGCCTGCCGGTACGCATGGAGCGAGGATCCGATCGAGTAGGCGAGGCCGCGCTTCTCCCGCACCTCCTGGAAGAGCCGCGACGACATCCCGCCGCCGAGGACGACGTCGAGGAGGCTCGACGCGAAGCGGCGCGGGCTCGTGAACGGCGGCGCGGCCATCCCCAGGCAGACGTGCGCCTGCTCCAGGCTGCGCCGCCGCTGGAGCGACACGTGAGCCCGCGGCCGAGGCCTCCGTGCGCGGGCGGGCGCCCGTCTCGCGGTTCGCGGGCGGGCGCGGCGGAACGCCTTCTCGATGCGCGCGACCGCCTCGCCCGCGTCGACGCGGCCGGCGACGGACACGATCATCCGGCCGGATCCGTACCGCGCGCGGTGGAAGGCCCGCAGGTCGCCGCGCGAGATCGCGCGGATGCTCGCCTCGGTCCCGAGGATGGGCGCGCCGAGGGGGTCGTCCCTCCAGAGCTCGCGCACGAACGTCTCGTGCACGAGATCCTCCGGGTTGTCGTTCGCCTCGCCGATCTCCTCGAGGATCACGCCGCGCTCGTTCTCGACGTCCGCCCCGTTGAACGCCGGCGCGAGCACGACGTCGCTCAGCAGGTCCACGGCCTCCGCGAAGCGCGAGTCGAGCGTGTGCGCGTAGAAGCCGGTGTACTCCTTGGTCGTGAACGCGTCGACGTCGCCGCCGAGCACGTCCACGGCCCGCGCGATCGCGACGTTCGTGCGGCGGCGCGTGCGTTTGAACAGCACGTGCTCGAGGAAGTGCGAGAGCCCGCCGCGCGACGCGGGCTCGTCCTCGGACCCCGCCTCGACGTAGACGCCGACCGCGAGCGAGCGCACGTCGCGCATCGCGTCGACCAGGACGGTGAGGCCGCCGTCGAGGACGTGACGGACGACTCGGGAGCGGGGCTTCGGACTGCGGTTAGCCAAGGAGGCCGGATTTTAGACCGGGGTGCCGGGGGCGAACTCGCGCGGTCAGAACCCGGTCGTGGGCTGGAGACCGGGTTGCTGGCCGGGCTGGCCGGGCTGGCCGGGCTGATACGGCGGCGCGCCGGGAATGGGACCGCCCTGGTTCCTTCCGAAGTCCTTGTCGGCGTCGCCGGCGATGAAGCGCCATTCGTCGTAGTACTCGAGGTCCCGCCACTTGCGGAAGCCCTTCTTGTGGACGCTCGTGCGCACTCCGATGATCGGGCCCACCGTCTGCGTCCCGGGCGTTCCGAAGAGCGACGGAAACTCGGGCGTGGGCTGCTGGCCCGCACCGCCCTCCGAGCCGGGAGGCGGCGTCGTCGAGAAGAGGCCGGTGTACGTCGAGGGCGGCCGGTTGGGCGATCCGACCCCCGGCGTCAGGCCCGCCCTCGGCGTCAGCAGCATCGTGGGCGTGGAGCCCGGCGGCGTCGCCTCCGGCGTCCCCGCGAAGATCAGGTGCCACTCGTCGCAGTCGCACATCGGCTCCTTGTACCGCTTGCGAAGCGTGTGCGGACGGCTCTCCGCGAGCTCCTTCATCGACGTCGGCAATCGCCCGAACCGGCGCTGGAAGAGCTGGATCGCGCGCGCGTATTGGCGGCCGCGGAAGATCAGCTCGTTCTCCTTGTCGCGCTGGACCACGGCGTAGATCGACGGGCCGATCGCCGCGACGAGGATCGTGAGGACCGCGATGAGGACGACGACGCCGACGAGAGTGAACCCGGCCTGAGGCCGGCGCGTGAAGCCGGCGTCCCGGTCACCAGTCACTGTAGTTGGTTCCGTCGAGCGCCTTGTCCTTCGAGCTGCTGTGGACGTCGATGATCCCCGGAACCGGGACCTGGCTCGGATCCTCCGGCGGGTTGGGGTCCTCCTCCATGGTCAGAGCCCAGTCCGCCTGCTTCGTCATCGGGTCGATCGGGATCTTCCGCATGTATCCGTTCTTGACGAGGATGTCGAGCGAGGGCGGAAACTCGCCGCGGTCTCCCTTGTACTGGTCGATGAGGCTGCGGAAGGTGAAGAGGTCCGCGCGCAGCGTCGCCTCCCGCGCGCGCTGCGGCGAGTCCCGGAGCGAGGGCACGGCGATCGCCGCGAGGATGCCGATGATCGTCATCACGACCAGCAGCTCGAGAAGCGTGAAGCCGGCCTGCCGCCGCTTCCGCCGTCCGGCCTCCGCCTTCCGTCTCCGCATCACCATTCCTTGTAGTACGACCCATCGAGCGCCCGGCCCTCGGAGAGCGAGTAGACGTCGTACACGTTCTCGCCCCCCCAGGCGAAGGAGTCGTGCTCGTCCTGGTAGGAACGCAGGCCCCACTCCGCCTTGCCCGTCATCGGGTCGATCGGGATGCGGCGGAGGAACTTCTCCTTCTTGTCGAGTCGGCCGACGAGGTCGACGCCCTTCACGAGCGTCTCGAGGTCCGGCGGGTAGCCTTCGCCGCCCAGCTTGATCGGGATCATGCCGGAATCCGAGAGCCTCTTGAAGGAGTCGATGGCGTCGCGCATGGTCCGCAGCTCGTGCCGCAGCTCGAGCTCCTTCTGACGGCGCAGCGAGTAGCGCGCCACCGGGATCGCCATGGCCGCGAGGATCGCGATCATCGCGGCGACGACCGCGAGCTCGACCATCGTAAAGCCGGCGTTGTTGCGCCGGCGGGCGATCGTCATCGCACGTCCACCACCACGCCGGACAGCGTCGTCGAGACGCCGTCGAGCTGGATCGGCTCGAACGACAGCTGGGTGCGTCCGGGACCGACGCCGCGGAGCGTGATCTGGGCGATCGCGCGCGTGCCCGACATGTCGGGCGAGGGCGGGATCGCGAGCTCGACGCGGCCGGCGTCGTCGATGAGGGCGTCGGCCACGCCGCCGTCGCTCGCCAGGATCGGCTTCGCGACGAGGGCCGCGACGACCTTCGGGTCGAAGCGGACGACGAGGTTGGCTCCCGGGAATCCCGCCGACACGGTCGCGCGCACCAGGACCGACTGGGCCTGCCCGTTGGCGAGCGCCAGGTACGCGGGGTCGAAGTCGAGGAGCACCGCCGGCTGGACCGCGACGGCTTGCGTCGCGTCGGTCGCGGCGGCGGCCGCGGTATCGACCGTCGCCGTGCCGTCCGCCGGCGCCGCCGCCGATTTCTCGGACGTCGTCGCGCCCTGCGCCCGCGGCTGCGGCGGCACGACCGACTGCGGCGTCGGCGGCGTCGAGGTGTTCGGCGGGTTCCTGAAGATGTCGCTGGGTCCGCCGGACGGCGCCATGTTGATCGGCGGAGGCGGCGCCTGGTTCGGCTGGCGCGCGGTGCCCGGCCGCGGCGGGTTCGTTCCCTGCTGCTGCCCCTCGAACGGCCCGGCGCCGCCCGTCGGGTTCTCGACGCGGGGCGTCCCCTGGTAGGAGATGTTGGCGTCGGTGCCGACGTAGACCGGCGTCACGTCCTCCTCGGTCACGTCGGGGATGCGGATGATGTGCGGCGTCAGCGTCAGCACGACGTCGGTCGTCGTCGCGCTCGTGTTCGTGTGCGAGACGAGCCGGCCGATCAACGGAATGTCTCCGATCCAGGGGATCGTGTCCCGATGCACGGTCTTGTCGGTCCGGAAGAGACCGGCCAGAAAGTTGGTCTCGCCGTCCTTCAGCCGGATGTTGGCGGCCATCGTGCGCGTGCCGATGGTCGGCTGACCCGAGGCGTTGAAGGACGTGATCTGCGAGACCTCGAGCTGGAGCTTGAGCGTGACCTCCTTGTTGTGATGCACGCGGGGCTCGACCTCGATCTTGATGCCGACGTCCTGATACTGGAAGGACGTGACGTTGGTCGCGAGGTTGGCGCCCCCGCCGCTGTTGACGACCGGGAACGTCGTGACCGGGATCGGCACCTTGTCGCCGATGAGGAGCTGCGCCTTCTGCCCCTCCGAGACCCTCAGCTGCGGCTTCGCGAGCAGCTCCGCGGCTCCGTTGTTCTTGATGAAGTCGATCTGCGCGGTCGGGAGCTTGAAGCCGAAGGAGTTGATGTTGATCTGCTTGAGCTGGCCCCAGCTGAAGAAGCCCGCCCCCAGTGTGGCCGCCCCGCCGAGATTCGTGACGCCGCCGGGCGCCGGGATGACGGCGCTCACGGAGTACGGCTGGAGCAGCAGACCGAGCTGATCCGCCTTGTCTGTGTTGATCTGGAGGAGCTCGACGTCGAGCACGACCTCGGAGAGCTGCTTGTCGTTCTGCTCGACGATGCGCTCGGCGACCGAGACCTTGTCGGCCGTGTCGCGCAGCGTGATCGAGTTCTCCGACTTGTTGACCGAGATGCGCGTCGTCTGCAGCAGCGCGCGAAGCGAGTTCGCGACCTCGGTCACGTCGCCGTTGGAGAGGAAGAACGTCCGGATGACGAGATCCTCGTAGGTCTTGCGGTTCGCCGGCGTGTCGGCGGCGATCAGGATCGTGCGCTCGTCGATGATCTTGTAGAAGTGGTTCTCCTGGCGGATCAGGGTCTCGAGCGCCTTCTGGAACTCGATGTTCGTCAGGACGATCGAGACGTTGTCGTCCTTGAGCTGCGGGTCGAAGATGATGTTGATGCCGGCCGCGTCCGCGAGCGCCCGGTAGATCTGCTTGATCGGCTTGGCCTGCGGGAAGTTCAGGTTGATGGGCCGGTCGCTCGAGGGCTCGAGCAGAGGAGTGACCGCGCGCACGCCGCGGGTCTTCTTCTTGATCTTCTCCATCTGCGAGTCGGCGTTTCGGTCGGCCTCCTGCCTGGCCACGTCCTCGCGGGCCTTGCGCAGCTCGACCTGCGCGTAGTCATTGGTGGGGTCGAGGAGCGTGGTCTGCTCGAGCTCGACGATCGCGAGGTCGGGCCGGCCCGAGGAGCGGTACATCTTGCCCTTCTCGAAGTGGAACTCGGACGCCTTGAGCCTGGCGCGCGCGAGGGCGGCCTTGAAGCCGGCGCTCGCCGGGTTGGCCTCCACGGCCTGCGAGTACTTGATGACCGCGAGGTCCCAGTGGCCCATCTCCTCTTCCTCGCGCGCGCTTCGAAACGTGTCGTAGCCGGCGCAGGCCGACGTCAGAGCCGTCAGCACGACGATCCCCGCCGCGAACCAACCTCTCCTCCACAATTTCATCGGCGAGCTCTCCCTCCTCCCGGCGGATTGACTGCGATCTTCAATTGGGCGTGATCCCGATCCGGCGGCTCTCGGACTGCGGGTACCCTACGAAACCGACGTCGATCGACTCGTACCCCACGTTCTTGAGTACGAACTTGTCGAACAGGACGTCGCCCGCGCGCACGTTGTAGACCTTGTCCCCTTCCTGGATCACGGCGATCGGGTGCCCCTTCGGCCCGAACGTCCCGACGAACTTGAACGTGATCTCCGGCGGCCGCGGCGTGGGCGTCGGGGGCGGCGGCGGGAGCGGGCCGATGAACCGCGTGTCCCCCGGAGGGGGCGGCGGCGGATAGGGCGTCGGCGGCGGCGGCTTGGTCGGCTCCATGGGAACCCCGAACAGGTCTCGCCCGACCTCGATGCCCTCGCGCGGGGCAGGGACCTTGAAGTCGTTCGGGTCGATCATCGGCACGTCGTCGGCCTGGACTTCCTTCGCGCGCGAGCCGCGGGCGGCGCGCGAAGGCGCCGGCGCGTTCTCGTCGGCGGCGGACGCGCTCTGACCGGCCGAACGGGCGGCCACGGTCGTGCTCGGAGCCGGAGGCGCGGGCCGGCCGCCCGGACGCCAGCGCACCACGGCGAGGACCAGCACGACCGCCAGGACGGCGAGCAGAATCGCCTGCTTCTTGGATCCCACCGCGGCGAGCCGCATCAGCCCGCCCTCCGCGACGCCGCCGCCGTCGCCGCGGCCTCGGTCTGGGCGCCCGCGGCCGCCGGCTCGGAGAAGTACGTCGCGAGCTCGAGCTGTACCGTCACGGATCCCGGCTGCTCGTTGTCGCGCTCGATCGCGACGCTGCGGACGGCGAGCCAGCGCTTGTCGGTCTCGAACGCGCGCAGGAGGCGCTTGAACCGGGGGTAGTCGCACCGGACCGAGAAAACGATCTTCATCTGCGTCAGCGGGAGCTTCGCGACGCTCGCCGACCCGTAGGAGATGGACGGCACCGCGACGCCCACGTCCTTGAGAATGCCGTGGAGCTCGGCGACGATCAGGCCCAGAGTCTCGCGCTCCGGTCCGATGCGATGGCCGTAGAAATCGTCGATCGCCGAGGAGACCCCGGAGAGGCGCTCGCGCTGCGCGCCGAGCTTCTCGGCCTCCGCCTCCCTGGTCTCCGCCGTGTGCCGCAGCTCCTCGCGCCGGGCCTCGAGGGACTCGCGCCGCGTCTGCCATCCCGAGCGGTAGACCAGGAAGAAGCCGAGATTGCCCGCGAAGAAGAGCAGGGCCGCGCCGAGGATCATCAGCTGGCGGCGCCAGCTCGGCGAGAGCGCGCTCACCTCGGGCTCCCCTTCGGCTTCGGAATCGGAGTGCCCTTCTTCGGCACGGCGAAGCTCTTCGGCGACGCCGGGGCGTTCGGACCGGCCGGAGCCTTCGAAGCGGCCGCGCCCTTCGGAGCCGCCGGGCGTTCCGCGGGATGCGGCGCGCCGCCGGTCGGATCGTAGGCGCAGGAGAGGCTGAACTGGATCGGGTCCTTCCCGCCCAGCGCCTCGGGCTGCATCTCCATCCGGAGGTCGACGTGGCCGAACTCGGGACTCTTCGAGAGGGCGTCGACGGTCCGCACGATGCCGTCGCGGCTGCGGGCCACGAGCTGCATCTCGAGCGAGGAGCCACCCTGGAGGTCGAACATCGGCTGCAGGCGCGTGAGGCCCACGTCCGAAGGCAGCGTGCGCTCGAGCCGCGCGAGGAGCGACGTCCAGGAGAACTTGCGCTCGGCCGCGATCTTGGCCAGCCCGCGGCTCTCCTCCGCGAGGCTCGACAGCTGGTAGGAGCCCAGCGCCGCGCGGGCGGCCTGCGCCTTCTCCTCGGCCTTCTGCTCGCGCGCCTCGAGCTGCGCGATCGCATTGCGGGTGTCGGCGACCTGGCGGCGGTAGTCGGCGGCCATGCGCAGGTTGATCGTCAGGAGGACCGCCCCGGCCAGCACGAGGAGCGCGGCGAGACCGTAGGCGGGGCGGTCGTCGCGGAACGGGCGCCGGGCGTAGTTGAACATCGCGCTCATCGCCGCCCGTACACCGCGGCGAAGCCGGCGAGCAGCTCCGGGCGCGCGGACACCCGCTCGTCGAAGCCCGCGTCGGCCTCGAACAGACGCCCGGTGACCTTCACCGGCGTCACGGGAAACGCGGCAATATTCTCGAGCGTGCCGGCGGCGCGCTCGTCGTGCACGTAGACCGCGGCGAGGCCCGGTCCCTTGAGCCGCTCGACGTAATAGGAGAGCGAGAGCCGCGCCTCGCGGTCGTGGTCCTCGTCCTCCTCGGGCGGACGCTGGCGGAAGAAGATCGGCTCGGCGCCGCGGCCGATCAGGAACGAGAGCGCGCGCTCGGTGCGGTGGAGCAGGGCGTAGTCGCCCGAGGCGGCGGCGGCGAGCGTCGGGGCGAGGCCCTCGAAGAGCGCCACGCTCGAGGGCGCGAGGTACCCGATGCGCACGCCGCACTCCTCGAAGGCGCGCTCGATCGCGTCGATCGTCGCGCGCGGCGTCGCCACGACGAGCGCGCGGTTCTCGCCATCCAGCGCGGGCATCGCGTGGTGGAGGAGCGCCAGCTCGCCCGTCGTCTGCGGCAGCAGCTTCTTGAGCTTCCAGAGGAGCATGTCGGTGCCCGCCCTGTCGGCGGTGACCGGCGCCTCGAGCTCGACCGAGAGCACCTTTCCCCACGCATCGGGGAACAGCACCGACGCGCGCGTCAGCCGTCCGCCCGCGAGCGCGCGCGCGGCCTTGACCGCCTCGGCGATCGCCTCGCGCGTGACCAGCGTCGCGGGCGCCTCGGTCGTCTCCTTCGCGACCGAGGATCCGGGATAGCGGAAGTGCCGCGCCTCCTCGAAGCCGGGCACGGGCCGCCGGCGCACGCGCGCGTACGTCACCCCGTCCTCCAGCAGGCAGAAGACGTGGGGCGGAACGACGGGCGCGAGAAAGGGCAGCTTCATATTCGGTTCAGTCGACGAAGGTGACCTTGTTGATCTCCTTGAGCGTCGTGGATCCCTCGTGGACCTTCGCGAGCGCGGAGTCGCGGAGGAAGATCATGCCCTCCTCCTTGGCGGCCTTCTTGATCTCCGCGGCCGGACGCCGCTCGAGGATCAGGCCGCGGATGCGGTCGGAGAGGTCCAGGAGCTCGGCGATCGCCATCCGGCCGTGGAATCCGGTGCCGTCGCACTCGAGGCATCCCTTGCCCTCGAAGAAGTCGACGCCGCGCATCGTGTCGGGGTTGAGGCCGGCCTCCCGCAGGACCTCGGGCGTGACGTCGACCTTCTCCTTGCAGTGGACGCAGATCTTCCGCACGAGCCGCTGCGCCAGCACGCAGTTCAACGCCGAGACGAAGTTGTAGAGCTCGACCTTCATGTTGAGGAACCGCCCCAGCACGTCGACGACGTTGTTCGCGTGGACGGTCGTGAACACGAGGTGGCCGGTCAGGGCCGACTGCACGGCGATCTGCGCGGTCTCCTCGTCGCGGATCTCTCCGACCATGATCTTGTCGGGGTCGTGGCGGAGGATCGAGCGCAGCCCGCGCGCGAACGTCAGTCCCTTCTTCTCGTTGACCGGGATCTGCGTGATGCCTCGGAGCTGGTACTCGACCGGGTCCTCGATCGTCACGATCTTGTCCTCGACGGACTGGATCTCGGAGAGGCACGCGTAGAGCGTGGTCGTCTTGCCCGAGCCCGTCGGTCCGGTCACGAGCACCATGCCGTACGGCTCGCGGATGAACTTGCGCAGCTTCTTCTTGGTGTCGGCGTCGAAGCCGACGACCTCGAGGTTCAGGCTCTTGAACTCGGCGTTGGCCGACTCCTTGTCCAGGATGCGGATGACCGAGTCCTCGCCGTGGACCGTCGGCATGATCGAGACGCGGAAGTCGATCGTGCGTCCGCGCACGCGCAGCTTGAAGCGCCCGTCCTGGGGGATGCGCTTCTCGGCGATGTCGAGCTCCGACATGACCTTGATGCGCGAAATGATCGTGCCGTGGTGGCGCTTGTCGATCGGGTCCATCGCCTGGTAGAGCACGCCGTCGATGCGGTACTTGATCAGGACCACGTGCTCCTGCGTCTCGATGTGGATGTCCGACGCGCGGCGCTGGATCGCGTTGAAGACGACCGAGTCGACCAGCTTGATGATCGGCGACGAGTCCTGGGCGATCCGGTCGATCGTCAGGGTCTCGGCGCCCTCCTCGTCCTCCTGGACGAGCTGCATGCGGAAGTCCTCGGTCGCCTCGTCGAGGACTCGCTGCGAGGACTCGCTCTTCTGCAGGATGTCGGCGATCGCGGCGCGGCTGCCGACCTTGAGCCGCAGCGGCATGCCGACGAGCATCTCGAGCTCGTCGAGACGCACGACGTCGGCCGGGTCCGCGCAGATGATCGTCATCACCTTCTCGGTCCGGCTCTCCGGGACGAAGCTGTACTTGAGCATCCAGTCGACCGGGATCGAGCGGAAGAGATCCGCGTCGACGCGGAAGGCGTTCAGGTCCACGTAGGGAAGGCCCAGCCGCTCGGCCCGCTGGATCCCCTGGGCCTCCTCCTCGGCGCGCGAAGCGAAGCGCACGTCGCCGTTCACCTGCTTGGCCATGCGTTCCCCCTCCCCCGGCTCACGTCTTGATCGCCGACATCAGCCGGAACATCGGCAAGTACACCGAGAGGAGGATCGTCACGATGACGCCCCCCATGAGCACGAGAATCGCCGGCTCGACGAAGGAGATGACCCGCGCGAGGAGCAGGTCGATCTCCTCCTCGTAGAACTCGGAGACCGACGACAGCATCTCCTCGAGCGCGCCGGACGCCTCGCCGACCTTGATCATCTCGATCGTGAGGTCGGTGAAGATGCCCGTCTCCTCCAGGGCCTTCCAGAGCTCGCGTCCCTCCCGCACCTTCGGCACGACCTCCTGCACGCGGCGCGAGACCGAACGGTTGCCGATCGCCTCGGCGCTGTTCTCGAGCGCCGGCACGAGCGGCGTGCCGCCGCCGAGCAGGGTGCCCAGGCTGCGCGTGAACTGCGTGATCGCGAAGCGGCGGAAGATGCCGCCGATGACCGGGAGCCTGAGCGCGAAGGCGTCGAGCCACGTCCGGCCGGCGGTCGTCTTGGTCCAGCGGGAGCCGAAGAAGCCCGCGACGACGAGGACGCCGAGGATGATGAGGATGTTCGCCTTGAGGAAATTGGCGACGTTCAGGACGACGATCGTCAGGAGCGGAAGCTCCGCGTTGAAGTCCGTGAAGAACTCGGTGAAGCGCGGGATCACGTAGGTCATGAGGATCGCGATGAGGGCGACCGACAGAGCGATCAGGATGGCCGGGTAGACGAGCGTCGAGACGACCTTGCGCGACATCGCGATGACCGTCTTCTGGTACTTGAGATAGCGGCGCAGGACCGTCTCGATCTCGCCGCTCTTCTCTCCCGCCTTGAGCGAGGTCCAGTAGAGGCGCGGGAAGAGGTCGCCCTCCGCCGCGAAGGCCTCCGAAATGGACGCGCCCGAGTTGACGCGCTGGCGCACGTCGGTGAGGACGCGCCGCAGCGTCGGGTTCTTCTGCCGCTCGAGGAGGATCTCGAAGGACCGGACCACGGGCAGGCCCGCCTTCAACAGGGCGATGAGCTCCTGGTTGAAGATCAAAAACTCGCTCATCTTGATCCGGCCGCGGCTCGCGCCGCGCGTCGACCCGAGCGAGAACCCCTTGCGGCGGACCTCGAAGACGTGGCCGCCCCGGCGCTCGACCTCGACGCGCGCCGCGCCCATGTCGGCCGCGATCACCAGCTGCTCGGCCACCGAGCCGTCGGGCCAGCCCGCCTTGACGCGGAACTCGCTCACGGCTGCGGCTTCCTCTCCTTCTGATCCACCTTCTGGACGGCCTTCGCGTCGGCGGTCCCCTTCTCGGCGGCGTCGCCGCGAGGCGTCTCCTGCGCCAGGAGGATCACGATCAGGGCGCTCTTCGACGCCTCCTCCTTGGACGCGCCCACGACGAGCGTCTGGGACAGCGTCACCGGGATCGAGGCGCGGTACAGCGGCTTCGGGAGGATCTGCCCCTTCTCGTTCTTGCGCTCGCGCGACAGCGCGAACGGCGCGAGCAGAAGCTCCTGGCCCTCGCCGGAGGAGCGGATCGTGAAGCTCAGCTGGTACTCGCTCCCGAAGAGGTACTCGACGCGGCCGCCCTCGACCCCGCGCAGCACCGCCGAGTCGATGAGCGCGTAGTCGTTGAACTGAAAGAGCGACTTGAGCTTCGCGCCCAGCCCGCCGATCTCCTGCGCGATCGAGCCCGCGGGGACGTCCGCCCGGGCGCGGACCAGCTTGATCGCGAACGTGAAGCCGCGCGGCGCGACGTCGAACGCGGCCAGCACCTTGCCGATCTGGTCCAGCTTCTCGGGGGTGTCGGTCACGGTCATCGCGTTGAGCTTCTGGGTCATCGTGATCGACGCGGCCTCGGACAGGTGGGGGCGGATCAGGAGGGCGGCTTCCTCCACGCGCTTGTGCTTGAGGACGTACACGCGCACGGCCGCCTCGCCCTGCGCCAGGGAGGGCGCGGCGAGGAACACGATCATGGCGAGGACGCGGAGTAGCCTCTTCATTCCTTCTTGAAATCCCCGGCCCATCGGAGAGCCGGCCCCAGGGTCGTCCGGGGACCGCGCGGTCCCCGCTTCGGAAAAGCCCGGCGGCGCTTCAACGGTGCGGCTAAATGTCCAGCCCCCGATCCACGATCCAGACCACCCGAGGTTCCTCCCGGCCGGCGCCGGGGTTCCAGTCGTACACGGTGGCGTCCGGAGACGCCGGAGGCGCCGCGTCGGCGGCGGCGGCGGAGAGCCCGGCGGGCTGCATCGCCGCGGAGGAAGACGGAATGCCGGCGGCGGGCGGCACGGGCGACAGCATCCGCTGCGGAGCGGACGCGGCCGCGCCCGCCGGCGCACGCAGGATTCCCCATCCCGACGAGATGAGGATGACGGCGGCCACGGCCGCCGCGGCGGCGGAGCCCATGCGGAGCCGCGGGCGCACGCGCCGCGCGCTTCGAATGCGGCGCTCCGCGCGCATCAGGTCGACCCCGGTCATCACCGCCGACAGGATCTCGCGGGACTCGCCCTCGGAGACCGGCTCGGCGATCGGACGCGCGAACGCGAAGCTCGCGTCCTTCGCCGCGGCCGCGGCGCGGCAGCCGTCGCAGGAGGCGAGGTGATCGCGGAGCATCCGGCGCTGGGGCGACGGCAACGCGTCGCGCAGGTAGTCGTCGAAGCTGCCGCGGATGATCGCGCAGAGCGGGCCGGTCGTGTCCGACGTCCCGGGAGCCGTCACGCTCATCGAGGTGTCCTTCCGCGGAGAAACTCGGGATAGAGCCGTTCCATCTCCTTGCGGAGGATCCGGCGCGCGTTGAAGAGGTGATTGCGCACGGTCGACTCGCCGCATCCGAGGATCTCGGCGATCTCGCGCGTCTCGCAGTCCTGCATCTCCCGAAGCACGAACACGGCCTTCTGCTTCTCGGAGAGCCGGCAGGAGACCGCCTCGAAGAGCTGCGAGAGCTCGGCGTCCTCGGCCGTCCGCGACGCGTCGGCGGCCGTCGCCTCCTCGCGCTCGCGCACGAGGTGGAGGGTCGCGCCGTGCGCGCGCTCGCGGCTCCGCGAGCTGCGCAGGAAGTCGATCGAGAGGTTGGTCGCGATCCGGTAGAGCCAGGTGTTCAGGGAGTACTTGGCGTCGTAGCGGTGGATCTCGCCCCAGACCCGCAGGAAGACCATCTGGGCCACGTCGCGGGCGTCCTCGACGTTGCCGACGATCCGGCGAGCCAGCGAGACCACCGCGGGGGTCTTCCGCGTGACCAGGATCTCGAAGCAGACCATGTCGCCCTCGCGGGCCTTGACGGCGAGGTCCCGATCGGACAACTCCCCGGCCTCGCGGCGTTCCCTCTGCTGGCTGTAGACGAGCTCCATGGCCTATCTCTTCGAGAGACTCCCCTCCTGACGCGTTATACGGACCACCCGCCGTCTCCGTTGGGGCTTTTCGCGCCCTCCTAAGCCACTGAATCTTAAATCTTTGGACGCGTCCGGGCAAGCGCATGCGGGGTCCGTTCGGGCGATAATCGCAGCGCTTTGCGTCTCTACCGCGCCCTGGCCCTCTTGGCCCTCGCCGCCTACGCCCCGATCGCGCTCGCCCGCTCGCTCACCGGCGGCCGGCGGCTGGGAGATCTCCGCGGGCGCCTCGGCCGCCGCCCGTACCCCCGGCTCGAGGGCGGGATCTGGATCCACGCGGTCTCGGTCGGCGAGATCGGCGTCGCGCGCAACCTGCTGCGGGCGCTGCGGCGCCGCCTGTCCGGCCCCGATGCGGACGTTCCGATGGGGATCTCCGTGACGACCGCGGCCGGGCGCGACCTCGCCGCGCGGACGCTATCGGCGGAGGCGGCGATCTTCGCGTTTCCGTTCGAGCTCGCCGGCGCCGTGGAGCGCTCGCTCGATCAGACGCGCCCCGCCCTCGTGGTCCTGATCGAGACCGAGATCTGGCCGCTCTTCCTGGAGCGCGCGGCCTCGCGGTCGATCCCGGTCGCGCTCGTCAACGGACGGATCTCCTCACGCTCGTACTCCCGCTATCGCCGGATCCGCGGCTTCCTCTCGTCATCACTCAAACGAATTGTCCTCTTCGCGATGCAGTCCCCCGAGGACGGCCGCCGCATCGAGGCGCTCGGCGCCTCGCCCGAGCGCGTGCGCGAGCTCGGCAACCTCAAGTACGACCTTCCCGACGCTCCCGTCTTCCCCGACGCCGACCGGCTCCTCCGCGCCGCCGCCGGCCGGCCGGTGCTCGTGGCCGGATCGACCGGCGAGGGCGAGGAGGAGCTCGTGCTCGACGCGTGGCGCGCTCTTCCCGACCGGCCCCTGCTCGTTCTCGCGCCGCGCCGCCCGGAGCGCTGGGACGCCGTCGCGCGGCTGTGCATCTCGCGTGGGCTCATCGTCCTCCGGCGCTCGGATCCGGAGTCCAGAATCCAAAATCAGCAATCCAAAATGCCCGTCGACATTTATCTTCTCGACTCGATCGGCGAGCTCGCCTCGGCCTACCGCGGCGCGGCCCTGGCGTTCATCGGGGGCAGCCTGATCGCGACCGGAGGCCAGAACCCGATCGAGGCCTGGGCGGCGGGGGTCCCCGCGGTCGCGGGCCCGCACATGGAGAACTTCCGCGAGATCGCCGAGCGCGGCGAGGCGCTCGGGATCCTCGAGCGTGCGCGGGATCCCGCCGAGCTCACAAACCGGATCGCCGGCGCGCTCGCCGCCCCGTCCGGGACGGCCCGCCGCGGCGCGGACGCGGCCCGGTTCGTGGCGGAGAACCGCGGAGCGGCCGAGCGCACCGCGGACGCTTTGCTCGCGCTCGTCCCCGAGCTCGCGCGGCGGAGGCGCCAGGCGTGAGCGCCCTGTACGGGAAGGCGCTCGCGCTGCGGGAGAGGCTCTACGCATCGGGGCGGCTCGAGTCGCGCGTCCTCCCTCGGCCGTCGGTCTCCGTCGGCAACCTCACGATGGGCGGCACCGGCAAGACGCCGTTCGTGGAGTTCCTGGCCCGCCGCTTCCGCTTCGAGGGACGCACGCCCGCGATCCTGTCTCGCGGGTACGGCCGCCGCACGACGGGAGTCGTGGTCGTCTCGGCCGGCGAGGGCCCGCTCGTCACACCGGACCAGGGCGGCGACGAACCGGTCGCGCTGGCACGGGTGCTCTCGGGCGTGATCGTCGTGGTCGGCGAGCGGCGCTCGGACGCCGCGCGGCGCGCCGCGGATCTCGGCGCGGACCTGCTCCTCCTCGACGACGGCTTCCAGCACCTCGCGGTGCGGCGCGACGTGAACCTCCTCCTGCTCGACGCGCGCGATCCGTTTGCCGGCGGCCGCTTCCCGCCCCGCGGGCGCCTCCGCGAGCCCATCGCGGCCCTCCGGCGCGCGGACGCGATCGTGCTAACGCGCGTCAACCGCGGAGAGACGCCGCGGGAGGCGCTCGACCAGATCGCCCGGCTGCACCCGAGCGTGCCCGTGTTTCACGCGCGCATCCGCCCCGCGTCGCTGCGGGACGAGACCGGCGCGGCGCTCGACGCGGGGCTCCTGGCTTCGCGCCGCGTCCTCGGCGTGAGCGGGATCGCGAACGGCGCCGACTTCGCCGCGACGCTCCGCGAGCTCGCCCTCGCACCCGAGGAGGTGCTCGAGTTCCGCGACCACCAGCGCTACCGCGAGCGCCACCTCGCGCGCATCCGCGAGGCGGCCCTGCGCACCGGCGCGAGCTGCATCCTGACGACCGAGAAGGACGCCGCCAAGCTGGCAGGGCGCACGGGGCTCCCGCTCCTGACGGTTCGCCTGTCGGTGGAGGTCGAGGAGCCCGACTTCTTCGCCTTCGTCGCGGCGCGCGTGCTGGCCCGGCCGGCGGCCAACCACGAGACGTCTTGAGCGAGAGCGCGGTCTCGACGGCGAAGCCGCGGCGAAAGCGCTCGCCGGCGCGCGACCGCGTCGAGCTCTGGGCGTATCGCGCGGCGGTGGGCGCGCTCGGTTGGCTGCCCCGCGGCGCGGCCGCTTCGCTGGGCGCGTCGGCGGCCCTCGCGTACACGCGGCTGTCCGCGAGGAGGCGGCGCATCCTCGCCGACAACCTCCGCTCGGCGTTCCCGGAGAAGACGTCCGGCGAGATCGAACGGCTCGCGCGCGAGTCGGTCCGCTCCTTCGGCGCGACCGTCGTGGACTTCCTGGCGATCGCCGCGTCGGACGAGCCCGGCGTCCGCGAGCGCGTCACGATCAGCGGCCTCGAGCACTACGACGCGGCGCGCGCGGGAGGGAAGGGTCTTCTCCTCCTCTCCGCGCATCTCGGCGGCTGGGAGCTCGGGGCGATCCTCGCGGCGATCGTCGAGCGGCCCGTCGTCCCGGTCGTGCGGCCGCTCGACAACCCGCTCCTCGAGGAGGAGCTCGGGCGCCTGCGGACACGGTTCGGCAACCGCGTGATCTTCAAGCAGTCCGCCGCGCGCGGGATCCTCGAGGCGCTGCGAAGGAACGAGGCCGTGGTCCTGCTCATCGACCAGAACGTCGTCGCGCGCGAGGCGGTCTTCGTCCCGTTCTTCGGGCGGCTCGCGGCGACGTCGCCGGCCGTGGCGCTGTTCCAGCAGAAGACGGGCGCGCCCGTCGTCCCGGTCTTCGTGTGGCGGCGCCAGGGCGGGCGCTACCACGTCGAGCTCCAGCCGCCGATCCTCGCCGGGGAGTTCTTCGGCGACGAACGGGACGACGAGTCTGCGCGTCCCGTGGGACGCGACGACGACGCGGTCGTCCGGGCGACCGCCCGTTACACCGAGGTCACCGAGGCGGCGATCCGCCGCGATCCGGCCGCGTGGCTCTGGATGCACGATCGGTGGCGAACGAAGCCGCCGGAGCCCGAAGGCGCGTGACGTCGCGTCTGGTCATCGCCCCCAACTGGATCGGCGACGCGGTCATGTCGCTGCCGGTCCTGCGCGCGCTGCGGCGCGGGCATCCCGGCGCCCGCCTGGCCGTGCTGGCGCGCCGCGGTCCCGCCGCGGTCTACCGGGCCGAGGGGAGCGCCGGCGAGGTCCTGGAGCGCGGCTCCTTCCTCGGCGACGTCCGGTCGCTGCGTTCGGGACGGTTCGACGAGGTGTGGCTCCTGCCCAACTCCCTGAACGCGGCCCTCGTCGCGTTCTTCTCGGGAGCGCCACGCCGCCTGGGGTACTCCACCGACTCGCGCGGCGCGCTCCTGACCGACGCGCTCGCGCCGCCGCCGCAGAACGTCCACCAGCTGCGCGACTACGACGCCCTGCTCCGCCACGCCGGCGTCGAGCCCGACCCGGACCCGCCGAGGCTGCCGATCTCCAAGGCGGCGGCGGAACGGGCGCACGCGGCGCTGAACGCCGCGTGGCAGTCAGCCGCGCTCGACGGCGCGCGTGTTCCGAACGGATTCGTCGCCCTGTGCCCGGGGAGCGCGACGGCGCCCGAGAAGCGCTGGCCGGCGGAGCGCTACGCGACGCTCGCGCGCGTCCTGGCGGCGAGCGGGATCCCCTGCGTCGTGGCGGTGGGGCCGGCCGAGGGCGGGCTGGGCCGCGCGATCGCGGAAGCTGCCGCCCTCCCGCTGCCGGTGATCGGCGCGGACCTCGACCCGGTCGAGCTCGCGGCCGTGCTCGCCTCCGCACGCGCCGTGGCGTCGAACGACTCGGGGCCGGCCCACCTCGCCGCCGCCGTCGGGACGCCCACGGTCGTGTTCTTCGGACCGACGGATCCGCGGCGCACGGCGCCCACGGGTGGCCGCGTCCGAGTCCTCGAGCGGATGGGCGAGGTGACGACGGAGGACGCGGTGCGGGCGGTGGAGGAGCTGTTGAGGTAGTCGTCAGTTTTCAGTTTTCAGTTCTCAGTTTTCAGTTTCAGAACCGATAACCGATAACCGATAACTGATAACTGATAACTGACAACTGATAACTGATAACTATCTCAGCTCCGCGTTCCAGTACGCCACGTCCACGAAATTGCGCCACGCCGGGTGCACCTTGTTGGAGCCCGAACCGAACTGTCCCACCGGATGCCACCGCGGCTTCTTCGGCGGCGCGATCAGCCGCATGGACGCCTCCTGCGGCGTGCGGTTCCCCTTCCGGACGTTGCACGAGAGGCACGCGCAGACGACGTTTTCCCAGTGCGACGTGCCCCCGCGGGAGAGCGGGATCACGTGGTCGAGCGACAGCTCCGAGGACGGGAACCGGTGGCCGCAGTACTGGCACCGATTGCCGTCCCGCAGGTAGATGTTGTGGCGCGAGAACTTGACGTCCTGCCGCGGCAGGCGGTCGAAGTCCTTGAGCGCGATGACGCGGGGCACGCGGATCGCCATCGACGGCGTGAGCACGACCTCGTCGTGGGGCTGGACGGGGATGTCGCACCAGTTCTCGAACTCGTAGGTCGTGTAGTCCGGCAGCACCGCCTTGACGTGGCCCTTGTAGAAGAGCGAGAACGCCTTGCGGACGGACGTCACCTGCACCGCCTGGAAGACGCGATTGAGCACGAGGACCTGGGAGTCGAGCATCGGTGTCTCGGTTCTCTTTCCGGGGCGGTCATTATAATCCGCGGCTGTGCCGTTCGAGGTTTCGAGGCAGCGTCTCCGGGGCCTGATCGACTCGTTTTCGGGCCGCCGCCTCGTGGTCGCCGGCGACTTCGTGCTCGATCGGTTCGTGTACGGCCACCCCAAGCGGGTCAGCCGCGAGGCGCCCGTCCTGATCCTGCGGCACGTGCGGGACGAGAGCGTCCCCGGCGGGGCGGGCAACACCGCCGCGAACGTGCGCGCGCTCGGGGGCGAGCCGGTCCCGGTCGGCGTCACGGGCAAGGACGAGGCCGGGAGGACGCTGCGCGAGATCCTTCGCGAGCGCGGCATGGCGCTCGACGGGCTGATCGAGGTCGCCGACTACCGCACGCCGACCAAGACGCGCATCCTCGGAGGCGCGCCGCACGCGATCAAGCAGCAGATCGTGCGCTACGACGTCGAGGACACGCTCGCCGGGTCCGAGGCGCTGACCGCCGAGCTGTCCGCGCGGCTCGCGATCGCCGCGCGCGGCGCGCACGGCGGGATCCTCTCCGACTACGGCTACGGAGCCGCCACGCCCGCCTCGGTCGCGCCGCTCCGCGCCGCGCTGCCGGCGGGAGCGCGGATCTGCGTGGACTCGCGCCACCGCCTCGGCGAGTACCGCGGCGTGGACGCCGCGACGCCGAACGAGGAGGAGCTCGAGGAGCACGCCGGCGGAGCGCTCTCCGACTCCGAGGACCGCCTCGCGGCGGCGGGCGCCGCGCTTCGCGAGACGATGAGCTGCGCGTGCCTCCTCGTGACGCGCGGCTCGCGCGGCATGGCCGTGTTCGACGGCGGCGGCGTCCCGAGCTGGATCCCGGTGCACGGGACGGACCAGGTCGCCGACGTCACCGGCGCCGGCGACACCGTCCTCGCGACGTTCGCGCTGGCGCTGTCGGCGGGCGCCGCTCCGCTGGAGGCGGCGCTGCTCGCGAACTTCGCGGGAGGCGTCGTGGTCACCAAGGCGGGCACCGCGGTGGTGACGCCCGAGGAGCTCCGGGAGGCCGTCGCGTCGGACCGCGCGCTCTTGCGCTGAGCGGACGAATGACCGGATCCAAGATCCTCCCGCGCGACGCCTTCGTCGAGACGGCGGGCCGCGCCCGCGCCGCGGGCAAGTCCCTCGTCCTGGCCAACGGGGCGTTCGACCTGCTGCACGTCGGCCACGTTCGCTACCTCGAGGCCGCCCGCCGCGAGGGCGACTGGCTCGGGGTCGCGGTCAACTCGGACGGATCCGTAGGGCGCGCCAAGGGGCCCGGGCGCCCGATCCTGCCGGAGGCGGAGCGCGCCGAGATCGTCGCCGCGCTCGCGTGCGTCGACGCCGTCACGGTCTTCGACGAAGACTCGCCGGCCGCGCTGATCGGCGCGATCCGGCCCGAGGTCCACGCCAAGGGCACCGACTACGCGGCCGCCGCGGTTCCCGAGCGCTCGGTGGTCGCCGCGTACGGCGGCAGGACGGCCATCGTCGGAGATCCCAAGGACCACGCGACGACGGACCTGGTGGAGAGAATCAAGTTGTCAGTTCTCAGTTCTCAGTTCACAGTTCAAGACGACCGAGATGAAACTGACAACTGATCACTGACAACTGACAACTCATCACTCGTGAAGCTCCTCATCGTCCGCCTCTCCGCGATGGGCGACGTCATCCACACGCTGCCGCTGGCGGCCAACGCGCGCGCCGCCGGCGCCACGGTCGGATGGGTCGTCGAGCGCGGTTTCGCGGGCGTCCTCCAGGGGAACCCGGACATCGGCAGCCTCTTCGTCGCGGACACGCAGGGCTGGCGGCGCCGTCTCTTCGCGACCGAGACGCTCCTCGAGGCGCGCGGGTTACGCGACCGGCTCAAGGCGTTCGCGCCGGATCGCGTCCTCGATGCGCAGGGACTCTGGAAGACGGCGATCCTCGCGCGCGCCGCCGGAGCGCCCGTGATCGGGTTCGCGCGCGAGGTCCGGCGCGAACCGTTCTCGGCCGTTCTGTGCGCGCACGCGGTGGCGCCCGGCCCCGACGTCGTGCACGTCGTCGACCAGAACCTCGCGCTGCTCGAGGCGGCGGGCGTCGCGGTGACGTCGCGCGCTCCGGACGCCTCCTATCTCGCGAGCCTCCCGAGCCCGGAGGCCGACGCGTTCCTCGCGTCGCTGAAGCGGCCGTTCGTGCTGCTGCACCCCGGCGCGACCCGGCCCGAGAAGGCGTGGGGCGAGGAGCGCTTCGCGCACCTCGCGCGCGCCTTCATCCGGGAGACTCCGGTCACCCCGGTCGTGTCCTGGGGGCCCGGCGACGAGCGGCGCGCGGAACGGCTGCGTTCGCTCCTGCCGAAGCGTCCGCCGCAGCCGCTGCTCTCGTTCGCCGGGATGGCGCGCGTGATCCGGGAGTCGGCGCTCTTCGTCGCGGGCGACACCGGGCCGTTGCATCTGGCCGACGCCCTCGGCGTTCCGACGGTCGCGCTCTTCGGCCAGTCCGACCCGACGCGCAACGACCCCGTGCGCAACGGTCCCTATCGCTTCCGCGAAGGAATCGTCGCGAACATGACGAGCGTCACAGACGAAGCGGTGTTCGGGCTCGCGACGCGGGTGATGAGGACGTGATCGCGGCGCCGATTCGAGGGAACCCTTTGACTCTGAACCCCTAAACCCCTACCATCATCCGACCCCCATGGCCGTCAAACTGGGAGATCTTCTCCTCAAGCAGAAGCTGATCACGCAGGATCAGCTGGATACCGCCCTCAAGCTGCAGCGGGAGGAGGGCGGCAAGATCGGAGAGGCCCTCGTGCGCGTGGGCGCGGTCTCCGAGGGCGACATCACCGAGACGCTCTCGCAGCAGTTCGGCGTCCCCTCGATCGACCTGGCCCACTTCGAGATCGATCCGGCCGTCATCAAGGTGGTCCCGGGCGAGGTCGCGCGCAAGTACGGTGTTCTCCCGGTGAACAAAACCGGCGCGACGCTGACGATCGCCATGGGTGACCCGACCAACGTCTTCGCCATGGACGACATCAAGTTCATGACGGGCTACAACGTCGAGCCCGTGGTCGCCTCCGAGATCGCGCTGCGCAAGGCGATCGACAAGCACTACGGGACGCCGCGCTCGGTCGTGCTGAAGGAGCGCGCGAAGGCACAGCCCGGTCAGCCGTTCTCGACGGACGCGTCGATGGACGACGTCATGGCGTCCTCCGCGCTGACGATGGACGACATGGCGGGCGTCGGGCTCGGCGAGCTCAACATGGACGAGATCACCGGCATCGACACCGGCGCCGACGTCGACGTGGTCAAGGGCGAGGAGGGCCAGGAGATCGACCTCTCCGACCTCGCGAAGTCGAGCGAGTCCGCTCCGATCATCAAGGTCTCCAACCTCATCCTGATCGAGGCGCTCAAGGCGGGCGCGTCCGACATCCACGTCGAGCCCTACGAGAAGGAGTTCCGCGTCCGCTTCCGCGTGGACGGCATCCTCCACAACATCATGGCGCTGCCGATGCGGACCCGGGATCCTCTGATCTCGCGCCTCAAGATCATGGCCAAGCTCGACATCTCGGAGAAGCGCCTCCCGCAGGACGGCCGCATCAAGATCCGCCTGCGCGTCGAGGAGCGCTCGCGCGACCTCGACCTGCGCGTCTCCTCGGTCCCGACGCACTTCGGCGAGAAGGTCGTCATGCGGCTGCTGGACAAGACCAAGCTCCAGCTCGACATGACCCAGCTCGGCTTCGACCAGGAGCCCCTGCGACGCTTCAAGGACGCGATCGACCGGCCGTTCGGCATCGTCCTCGTGACCGGGCCGACGGGCTCCGGAAAGACGAACACCCTCTACTCCGCCATCGCCGCCCTGAACGACCCGACGGTCAACATCATGACCGCGGAAGACCCGATCGAGTTCAACCTCGCGGGCATCAACCAGGTCCAGATGAAGGAACAGATCGGGCTGACCTTCGCCTCGGCGCTGCGCTCGTTTTTGCGCCAGGACCCCGACATCATCCTGGTCGGCGAGATCCGCGACTTCGAGACGGCGGAGATCGCGGTCAAGGCCGCGCTGACGGGCCACCTCGTGCTCTCGACCCTGCACACGAACGACGCGCCGTCCACGATCAACCGCCTCATGAACATGGGCATCGAGCCGTTCCTCGTGGCGACGTCGGTCAACTGCATCTGCGCGCAGCGGCTCGTGCGCCGGATCTGCACCCAGTGCTCCGAGGACATGGAGACGCCGCCGCAGATGCTGATCCAGGTCGGCTTCGCGCCGGACGAGGTCAAGACGCTCAAGATCAAGCGCGGCCGCGGCTGCGAACGCTGCAACAACACCGGCTACAAGGGCCGGGTCGGCCTCTTCGAGGTCCTCTCCTTCAGCGACGAGATCCGCGACATGATCCTCTCGGGAGCGTCCTCGATCGAGCTCAAGCGCAAGGCGATCGAGGAGGGAATGGTCAGCCTGCGGATGTGCGGCCTCCAGAAGATCCGCGACGGTTCGACGACCCTCGAGGAAGTCCTCCGAGAGACCGTCCTCTGAAGCCGTGAAGGCCGCAAAACCCCCGTCTTTATGGGGTTTTCGAGGCCTTTTCCCCTCCGCTCCCCTTTACTGACCGCGGGTTCCGTCGTAAACTCGTCCGACACGACAATCGGGGGAAATCTGTATGGCGAGTGAGACGACGCTCCACGGCCTTTTGAAGCAAATGGTCGAAATGGGGGGATCCGACCTCCATCTGACCACGAGCTCGCCGCCGATGGTGCGCCTCGACGGGAAGCTCATTCCGCTTCCCTATCCCCCGCTGACCGTCCCCGAGACCAAGCAGCTCGCGTACTCGGTTCTCACCGACGCCCAGAAGCACCGGTTCGAGGAGAGCCTCGAGCTCGACTTCTCCTTCGGCGTCAAGAACCTCGCCCGGTTCCGCGCCAACAACTTCCAGCAGCGGGGCGCGGTCGCCGGCGTGTACCGGCAGATCCCCTACGAGATCCTGGGCTTCAAGGAGCTGGGACTGCCTCCCGTGGTCGAGCTCCTCTGCGACAAGCCGCGCGGCCTGATCCTCGTCTGCGGTCCGACCGGCTCCGGCAAGACGACCACGCAGGCGGCGATGATCGACAAGATCAACCGCGAGAAGCAGCTGCACATCGTCACGATCGAGGACCCGATCGAGTTCCTGCACGGCCACAAGAAGTGCCTCGTCAACCAGCGCGAGCTCAACGCCGACACCCACTCGTTCTCGAACGCGCTGCGCGCCGTCCTCCGCGAGGACCCCGACGTCGTGCTCATCGGCGAAATGCGCGACCTCGAGACGATCGAGGCCGCGCTGCGCATCGCCGAGACGGGCCACCTGACGCTCGCGACCCTCCACACGAACTCGGCCACCACGTCGATCAACCGCATCATCGACGTCTTCCCCGCCCACCAGCAGAGCCAGATTCGGACGCAGCTCTCCTTCGTCCTGGAGGGCATCATGTGTCAGACGCTGCTCGAGCGGTCGAGCGGCAAGGGCCGCGTGATGGCGCTCGAGATCCTCGTGCCGAACGCCGCCATCCGCAACCTCATCCGCGAGGACAAGATCCACCAGGTCTATTCGATGATGCAGTCGGGTCAGTCGAAGTTCGGAATGCAGACGTTCAACCAGTCGCTCGCCACGCTCTACCTCAAGAAGCTGATCACCCTGGAAGCGGCGCTCTCGCGCTCGTCGATGCCCGACGAGCTGCAGGAGCTCATCAACCGGGGCGCGGGCGTCAACGTTCCGACGGTCGGAGCGACCGCCGGCAAGAGGGCCTGATCGATGCCGAATTACGCGTGGAAGGGCAGGAATCGGACCGGGCTCGTCCAGGAGGGCGTGCTCGCCGCCGACACGAAGGAAGTCGCGCTCGCAACGCTGCGCCGGCAGAACATCGTCGTCACCGGCATCCGCGAGCGGGGCAAGGAGATCTCCTTCTCCAAGATGGGCCGGAAGGTCCCGGCCAAGATCCTCGCGGTCTTCACGCGCCAGTTCTCGGTCATGATCGACGCCGGCCTGCCGCTCGTGCAGTGTCTCGAGATCCTGGCCAACCAGCAGGAGCACAAGAACTTCGCCAAGATCCTGCTGCAGGTGCGGCAGGACGTCGAGGCGGGCTCCACGCTCGCCGACGCGATGCGGCGCCACCCGAAGGCCTTCGACGACCTCTACGTCAACATGGTCGCCGCCGGCGAGGCGGGCGGTATTCTCGACACGATCCTGCAGCGCCTCTCGACCTACATCGAGAAGGCGGTGAAGCTGCGCGCCCAGGTCCGCGCCGCCATGATCTACCCGGTCGCCGTCATCTGCATCGCGGCGATCGTCGTCGCGGTCATCCTGCTGAAGGTCATCCCGACCTTCGCCGCCCTGTTCACGAGCCTCGGGGCCGAGCTGCCGATGCCGACCCGCGTCGTCATCGCGGCGTCCAAGTTCCTGGCCAACTACTTCATCTTCTTCGTCATCGGCATCGCGGCGTTCGTCTACTTCATCCGCCGCTACTACAAGACGTACCGCGGCCGCCGCGTCATCGACGGCGCGCTGCTCAAGACCCCGATCCTCGGACCGATCCTGCGCAAGATCGCCGTGGCCCGCTTCTGCCGGACGCTCGCGACGCTGACCTCCTCGGGCGTGCCGATCCTGGAGAGCCTCGACATCACGGCACGGACCGCCGGCAACGCGATCGTCGAGGACGTCATCATCGAGACCCGCAAGAGCGTCGAGGGCGGCAAGACGCTCGTCGAGCCGCTCCGCGATTCCGAGGTGTTCCCCAACATGGTCGTGCAGATGATCGGCGTCGGCGAGCAGACGGGCGCCCTGGACTCGATGCTCAACAAGATCGCCGAGTTCTACGAGGACGAGGTCGACATCGCGGTCGCCGGGCTGGTCAAGCTGCTCGAGCCGGTCATGATCTTCATCCTCGGCGTGGTCATCGGCGGCATCGTCATCGCGATGTACCTGCCGATGTTCACGCTGATCAACAAGATCGGATAAAGTCGGAGTTGTCAGTTGTCAGTGATCAGTTCTCAGTTGTCCAGACTGAAAACTGAAAACTGACGACTGACAGCTCGTCATGGACGACTCCCTCCGGCGCTCGCTCTTCTGGCTGACGACGGTCCGCATCGTCGTCTTCTTCCTCATCGTCCTGTCCGCGATCCTCGTCCAGCTCGGTTCGGGCGCCGAGGTCGAGATCTCCTACCTCTACGGGCTCACGGCGCTCGCGTTCGCCCTCTCGCTGTTCCACTGGACCGTCGGCAGGTTCATCCGCCCCCAGGTCGTCGAGGCGTACGTCCAGATCCTCGGGGACCTGGCGCTCGTCTGCCTCCTCGTGTACTCCTCGGGCGGGCCCAGCTCCGTCTTCACGTTCCTCTACCTCGTCGTGATCGGGGCCGCGGCCTTCCTCCTGTACCGGCAGGGCGCGGTGATCATCGCGTCGGTCGCGGCGCTCCTCCACGGCCTGATGGTCGAGCTGACCGCCTACGAGGTGCTCCCCCGGCCGCCCATGGCCGCGACGCCCCACTGGGGGCCCGAGCGCACCGGCTACAACCTCGCGATCACCGTGGTCGGCTTCTACGGGGTCGCGTTCATGGTGGCCTACCTCTCCGAGAAGCTCCGCGCCGCGCGCGAGGAGCTCGAGCTGCGGCGGCTCGCGCTGTCGCGGATCCAGACCCTCTACGCCAACGTCATCGCGTCGATGTCCTCCGGCCTCGCCACCGCGGACTCGCGCCAGCGCGTGACCTTCCTCAACCAGGCGGGCGGCGACATCCTCGGCATCGTCCCGGCGCGCGCGGCCGGACGGCTGCTCTCGGACATCGGCCTCACGCTGCCCGAGGACTGGGACGAGATCCGCCATCGCACCCGCGGCCGCGAGGGGTACCGCGCCGAGATCGAGGTCGCGCGAGGCGACGCCCGGCGCGTGCTCGGATATTCGGTGCGCGCGCTCAAGGACGCGGGCGGCGAGGAGGGCGCGCTCATCGTCTTCCAGGACCTGACCGAGGTGAAGAAGCTCGAGCGCCAGGCCCGCTTCAACGAGCAGCTGGCGGCGGTCGGCGAGCTCGCCGCCGGCATCGCGCACGAGATCCGCAACCCGCTCGCGTCGATCTCCGGATCCGTGCAGGTCCTCTCGAACGAGCTGAGCGTCGGCTCGGCCGAGCGACGCCTGATGGAGATCATCGTCTCGGAGTCGAACCGCCTCTCCAAGATCCTCGAGGAGTTCCTGCGCTTCGTCCGGCCGCAGGAGCGGCGCGTGGCGCCGTTCGACGTCGGCGAAAACATCAAGGAGGTCCTCGAGCTCTTCCGCCGCTCGGACGAGATCTCCGACGCGCACCACATCGAGGACGACGTCGCGCCGCCGTCCTCGCTGCTCGCGGGCGACCGCGACCAGATCCGGCAGATCATCTACAACGTCGCGAAGAACGCGGTGCGGGCGATGCCCGACGGCGGCACGCTGATCGTGGAGGGGCGCGAGGACGGCGCCTGGTATAGCATCAAGTTTCGCGACACCGGCCGGGGAATGAGCGAGGAAGAGATCGCCCGGGTCTTCACTCCCTTCTCCACGGCCTTCGACGGCGGCACGGGGCTCGGCATGGCGATCGTCCGCCGGATCGTCGAGGACCACGGAGGAGCGATCGACGTCGAGTCGAAGCCGGGCGAGGGGACGACCGTGACGATTCTGCTGCCCCGCAACGTGAGCACCACCGTGAACTCGGGCGTGTACCGCATGCCCACGGAGGCGATCCAGTGAGCGGTCCCCGAATCCTGATCGTCGACGACGAGAAGTCGCTCCGCGACATGCTCGGCCTCCTGTTCCACAAGCAGGGCTTCGAGGTGCTGACGGCCGCCAACTACAACGAGGGCGTGGCGGCCGCGATCCGCTCGAACCCCGACGTGATCCTCTGCGACATCAAGATGCCGGACGGCAACGGGCTCGACCTGCTGAGCCGCGTCCGCGAGGAGAAGCTGCCGACCCCCGTCATCATGATCACCGCGCACACCTCCACCGAGGACGCGATCCAGGCCATGAAGCGCGGCGCGGTGGACTACATCTCGAAGCCCTTCAACAACGACGAGCTCCTGCTCGTGGTCCGCCGGGCGCTCGGCGAGAAGCAGCTGCAGGACGAGAACCTCTACCTGCGCCAGGAGCTCGCCGGCAAGTACACCTTCGCCAACATCATCGGCAAGGGCTCGCGGATGCAGGAGATCTTCCGGTCGATCGAGCGCATCGGCAAGGTCTCCTCGACCGTGCTGCTGACCGGCGAGAGCGGCACCGGCAAGGAGCTGATCGCGCGGGCGATCCACTTCTCCTCGGTCCGCCGGGACAAGAAGTTCGTCTCGATCAACTGCGGCGCCCTGCCGGAGACGCTCCTCGAGTCGGAGCTGTTCGGTCACGAGCGGGGCGCGTTCACGGGCGCGGTACGCGAGAAGCGGGGCCTCTTCCAGGAGGCGGACGGCGGGACGCTCTTCCTCGACGAGATCTCCGAGACGACGCCCACGATGCAGGTCAAGCTGCTGCGCGCCATCCAGGAGAAGCTGATCCGCCGCGTCGGCGGCAACGACGAGATCTCGGTCGACGTGCGGATCATCGCCGCGACCAACAAGGACCTGAACGACCTGGTCGCGGAGGGCAAGTTCCGCGAGGACCTCTTCTACCGGATCAACGTCATCCCGATCCCGCTGCCTCCCCTGCGCTCCCGCAGCGAGGACATCGCGCCGCTGACGACGCACTTCATCGCCTCGATCTGCAAGGAGCAGAAGATCGCCGAGAAGAAGATCTCGATCGAGGCGATGCGGCTGCTCGAGGCGTACCCGTGGCCGGGGAACGTGCGCGAGCTCGAGAACACGCTCGAGCGCACGGTCGCCCTGGAGGCCGGCCCGGTGATCAACGCGTCGAGCCTCCCCGAGGCGATCGCGCTCGGCGTGCGCACGCGCGTGCCGGACTTCGAGAGCCTGCCCGAGGAGGGCATCAACCTCGAGGCGTACCTCGAGACCGTGGGCAAGCGGCTGATGCGCGAGGCGCTGGACCGCTGCGGCGGCGTCCAGACCAAGGCCGCCGAGCTCCTCCACATGTCGTTCCGCTCGTTCCGCTACTACGCCAAGAAGTACAACCTCGTGCACAAGGAAGAGATGTACGAGGGCGAGGAATCCGAAGGTCAGGCCGAGGCCAAGGGCTCGGCGTGAGGCTGCGCCTCGCCGCCGTCCTCTCATTGGCGGCCGTTCTGACCGGTTGCGGCGCGGCTCCCAAGCCGCCCGCCTCCGCGACGCCGGCTCCGAGCGCGCCGGGCGCCACGACCGCAAGGGCGGCCGGCGCCGGGCCGCGCGTCCACATGCCCTCCGGCGCCGACTACTCGGTCGAGCTGGCGCTCACTCCCGAGGACCAGGCGCAGGGCCTCATGTTCCGCGAGAGCCTCCCCGAGCGGACCGGGATGCTGTTCGTCTTCCCGGAGGTCGCCCCTCACCACTTCTGGATGAAGAACACCATGATCCCCCTCGACATGATCTGGATGGACGAGGGCGGAAGAGTCCTCTTCGTCTCGGCCGACACGCCGCCGTGCAAGGCGGACCCGTGCGCGACCTACGGCCCTGACGGCCCGGCCAAGATGGTGCTCGAGATCGCGGGAGGGAAGGCGAAGGCGGAGAAGGTCGACGCAGGAACGACCCTGCAGCTGATCGATATCAAGCCCTAGCCGCCAGGCGAAGGACCTACGGCTCGAACACGAACAGTCCGTCCCCCATCGTCCCCAGGTAGACCCTGCCGCCCGCGACCTGCGCCGCCGAGGCGAGCGTCAGCCCGTTGCGCGGGCTCGTGAATGCGCGCCGGTTCTTGCCCTTCTGCCAGAACAGCGTCCCGTCCACGTCCTGAAGGTTCGTCCAGCCGCCCACCGGCTTCTGCGTCGAGGAGAGGAAGATGCCGCCGCCGAGCACGGCCTTCTTCTTCGCGGACCAGTTCTGCCCGTCCCAGTACGCGAACCCGTCCGCGTTCTTGATCTCGAGCAGCGGGTCGCCGCCCCGGTCGGCCAGCAGCTGCGCGGCCTCCGCGGGCCGCAGCCCTCCCGGCACCGCCTCGAAGCGAACGCCGTCCGCGGTCCGGTAGACGCCCTCCGTCGTCACGAGCACGGGCCCGCCGAACGCGTCGCCATAGAGCACGATCGGCGCGCCCCTGGGCGCGTCGGCCGCGCCCGGGGAGGTCCAGTGGACGCCGCCGTCGCGCGACACGCGAACGCCGGAGGAGGCGGCGATCAGCAACACCGTCTTTCCGCCCGGCCCGCGGAACGCCGCGAGCGAGGCGCTCGCCGGGAGCGCGTCCACGGAGATCTTGCGGACCTGGCGGCCCTTCGCCTCCCAGACGCCGCTCTCCTCGCCCGCGAACGCGCGGAAGAAGTAGACGCGCTCGGCGTCGTTGGGATCCGCGGCGACCTCGGAGACGCGGCTCTCGGGCAGACCCTGCGACCCGGACGCCAGCGTCTGCCCGCCGTCGTCGGAGTAGAAGACGCCTTCGCCCTCCGTGCCCACGTAGAGCCGCCCGCTCCGGCGGTCCACCTCGAGCGCGGTGACGACGAGCGACTCGCGCGTGATCCGCGACCACGTCGCGCCGCCGTCCAGCGAGCGGTGCAGCCCGCCGACCGTCGCCGCGTACACGACCCCGGGACGTTTCGGGTCGCGCCGCACGGCGTGGGAGCGCCGGTTGGTGAAGCCGGTGGTGTAGCGCGTCCACCGGTCGCCACCGTCGTGCGAGCGGTAGACCCAACCGCACGTCGAGACCCAGATGTCGCGCGAATCCGCGGCGTCGAAGTCCCACGCGTAGACCGTCGCGTCGAGGACCATGCCCTCGGCGATGCGGCTCCAGCTCGCGCCGCCGTCGCGCGTGCGGAACGCCTGCCGCCACGTGCCGGCGTAGAGGATCCGGCGGTCGGACGGATCGAAGGCCAGCGACTCGACCTGCTGGAGTCCCGGCACGCCCTCGCCCGTGCGTGTCCAGGTCTTTCCGCCGTCGGAGGACAGGCGCACGCCGTCGTCGCCCGCCAGCGCGAGCAGCCTGGGCTCGCCGGGCGCGATCGCGAGCGCGCGGGTCGTGACCGCTCGCGCCGACCGCGCGAGCACGACCCACTCGGCGCCGCGGTCGTCGCTGCGCACGAGGAGCCCGCCGCCGAGCTCGCCCGCGAGAGACGCCCAGAGGCGGCCGCGCACGCTCGGATCGGCGATCAGCGAGGTCGTGTAGAAGCCCGGGAACGCCGGGCCGGAGCGCGCGGCCTCCCAGGTCGCCCCCGCGTCCTTCGACACGTAGAAGTTGCCGCGCGAGGTGCCGCAGTAGACCGTTCCGGTCTCGAACGGATCGACGGCGAACGCGCGCACCTCCGCGCCCCAGACCGGCAGCCGCCACCATGCGGAGGCGGAGAGCATTCCCGAGCAGCCCGCGAACAGGGCCAGAGAGAGGGCGAGCCGCCCGGCGGAACGGGTGAGGGGCGTCATGCGGTGAGGGCTCTATTGTACGGTGTGTGCGGCCTGAAAGCGCGCCGTCGGCTAAACTGCTCGCGCATGGCCAGTATTCGCGTCGCCGTCTTCCCGGCCGCCGGGCTGGGAACGCGGTTCCTCCCGGCGACGAAGGCCCAGCCCAAGGAGATGCTCCCTCTGGTCGACCGGCCCCTCGTCCAGTACGTCGTCGAGGAGGCGCGCGACGCCGGGATCGACCGGATCGTGATCGTCACGGGCCGCGGCAAGAACGCGATCGAGGACCACTTCGACACCTCCTTCGAGCTCGAACGGATGCTCGAGGATCGCGGCAAGAACGGGCTGCTCGAGCAGGTGCGCGAGGTGTCGGAGATCATCCCGGTCTCCTATGTGCGCCAGAAGCAGGCCCTCGGGCTCGGCCACGCCGTGCTCCAGGCGCGCGACCTCGTCGGCAACCAGCCGTTCGCGGTCATGCTGGGCGACGACATCGTGGACTCGGCGGAGCCCTGCATCGGCCAGATGATGAAGATCTTCGAGCGGCGCGGGAATCCGGTCATCGCGCTGCAGGAGGTTCCGCGCTCGGAGACGCACCAGTACGGCATCGTCGCGGGCGAGAAGATCGAGGACCGCGTCGTCCGCATCACCGACATGGTCGAGAAACCGAAGCCCGAGGCGGCGCCGTCCAACCTCGCGATCATCGGACGCTATCTCCTGCCGCCCGAGATCTTCGACATCCTCGACGCGACGCGCTCCGACGTGGGCGGCGAGATCCAGCTGACGAGCGGGCTCAGGACGCTGCTCTCGCGGCGTCCGATCGACGGCTACCTCTTCGAGGGAAAGCGCTACGACGCGGGTGACAAACTCGGGTTCCTCAAGGCGACCGTCGAGTTCGCGCTGAAGCGCAAGGACCTGGGAGGACCGTTCAAGGAGTACCTGAAGGGGCTGAAACTGGAGTAGCCCCCCTCACCCTGACCCTCTCCCCCCTTCGGGGGGCGAGGGAACCTCTTTGGAAAACTCTCTACAAGGGCGCCCGCTCCCGGAGGGAGAGGGACGGGGTGAGGGGCGCCCTGCTCAGTCTCCCGT
>DASXAG010000006.1:0-31707 GCA_036406835.1 Thermoanaerobaculia bacterium | reverse complement strand
TGACGCGGTCGAGCGACGGCGCGAGCGCGAAGAGGACGACGCGGTGTGGGCGCGTCCCGTTCTGCACGCCGATCAGCGCGCCGCGCCAGAACGAGAGCCCGTCGATCCCGGACAGCGACACGTCCTCCGGTGCGGAGAGCGGGAACAGGCTGCCGGTCGACAGGTCGCGGACCGTGATCCCGGCGGCGTGGGCGACGTACAGCCAGCGCCCGTCGTCGGAGAGGGCGATCCCGTTGGGATAGACGAAGCTCCCCGCCGGCAGGAGGCGCTCCACCGCGTCGGCGCCCGCACGCAGCCGGTACACGCTCCCCTCCTCGCTATCCGTCAGGTACACGTCGCCGCCCTTCGCGAGCGCCAGGTCGTTGAAGAGGTGCTTGCCGCCCTCCGGCGAGGGGAACTTCCCGAGCGTCTTTCCCGTCGCGAGGTCGAAGCGATAGAGCCACGCGTGCCGCGTGGGGCTGGCGCCTTCCGCCGGATCGCCCTCCGCCGTGCAGGCCCAGAGACTCTTCCCGTCGCCGTCGACCTTCATCCCGAGAACCAGCGGCAGGCCGTCGCAGCCCGAGGGGACGAAGTCCCGCACCGCGGCGTCGGGCGCGACCGCGACGATCTTCTTCTTCGCCAGGCTCCCGAGGAAGAGCGTGCGCGTCTTCGGGTCCCACGCGATGCCCTCGGGGATGAGGTCCGCCTCGGGGATCGTGAACGCGGGAGCGGCGTTCACGATCGGCTTCTCGTTCTCCGCGATGCTGGGCGCGAGCGTCCGAAATTTGGGGAGCGCCGTGAGAGACGCGAAGGCCGGGTCGGCCGCCGCGCCGGCGCCGTAGCCCATCGCGACGACGCGGCCGAGCATTCTCAGCGCGCCGGCCGAGTCCCCGGAGAGAGCGCGCGCCTTCGCGAGCGCGTAGAGGACCTCGGGCTCGCCCGGCAGCTCCACGGCCGCGAGCGCGAGCTCCGCCGTCGCCTGCTCCGGCTTCTTCGCCTCGAGCGCGGCGACGCCGCGGTCGTAGTGGTCGAGGGGGCCGAGCTCCTGCCCGGAGGCGGCGGACCGCGCGGCTCCGAAGACGACGAACGCGATCGCCGCGAGCGCCGCTCTCCTCACCGAGGGTGACTCCCTAGGCTTCTTCGGGCAGCGTCGCGAGCATCCGGAGCGCCTCGCGCCACTGGCTCCGCGCGTGACGCAGGTGCTCGCGGTACTCCGACCAGTCATGCCGGCGCTTCTCCTGCAGCTCGTTCCAGAGCGCGGAGGCGCGCTCGAGCGCCACGTGCGCGGCGTCGAGTCGCGCGCGGATCGCGTCGCGAAGGGGCGACGGCTCCGGCAGCCGCTTCGCCCGCTCCATCGCGGTCTGCAGGCGCGACCGCTCGATCACGAGCGCGGGCGTGCGGCGCAGGCGCCGCGCGAGGCCCACGGCGCTCAGGCCGCGGATCCACCACTTGCTCGGATCCCACTGGTACCAGCGCAGGCCGTTACGGAAGTCGGTCGGGAAGCGGTGATGGAAGTTGTGGTACCCCTCGCCGTTCGTCACCAGCGCGACCCACGGGTTGTCGCGCGCCGAGTTCTCCTCCGTGTAGGGGCGCGTGCCGTAGAGGTGCGCGATCGAGTTGACGAAGAACGTCGTGTGGTGGATGACGACGATGCGGAGGAACCCGCCCCACAGCAGCCCGCCGAGCGGATCGCCGAACGCGGCGCCCACGAGCGTCGGCAGCCCGAGGCCCGCGAAGATCCCGATGGCCGTGGAGAAGCGGTCCTGAAGCCGCACGAGCGGGTTCTTCCAGAGGTCGGGCACGTCCTCGAAGGTCCGCTTGGGCGGGTTCTTGTAGAAGATCCACACGATGTGCGCCCACCACCCGCCGCGCTGGATGTTGTACGGATCCCAATCGTGGTCGACGTGGCGGTGGTGCGTGCGGTGGTCGGAGGCCCAGTTGAGGATCGAGTTCTGCAGCGCCATCGCGCCGAAGAAGAGATAGAAGGACTGGATCGCCGGATGCGCCTCGTAGCTGCGGTGAGCGAAGAGCCGGTGATAGCCCGCGGTCACCGAGATGCCGACGAGCGCGTAGGTGACGAGGAAGAGGGCCGGCTGCCACCAGCGCACGCCGTGCGTCCACGCATACGCCGCCGTTCCGACGATCCCGATGACCGGTGTCAGAACGAAGAAGGCGATTCGAATCCAGTCTTTGGACCGTCGGTTCATGGCTCCCTCGGGTTGCGCGGGGTTGGGATGACGAGTTCGAAAACTCGCGATCGAACGCGCGCCAAGAATAGCACGTCACCGAAAACCCCGCGGATTTCGTGAATAATCGAAGCGTGCGCATCCTCATGGTCGCGGCCGAGGCGGCGCCTCTGGCCAAGGTCGGCGGCCTCGCCGACGTGGTCGGATCGCTCCCGCGCGCCCTGACCTCTCTCGGGCACGAGGTCCGCGTGGTGATCCCCGCCTACGGCTCGATCGACTGGCCGCATTACGCGCCGAAGCGGGTCGCGGCGTTCCCGGTCCACGCCGCGGGAGGCGACCAGCTCGCGGAGATCTGGGAGACCGCGATCGGGGACATCCCCGTGACCCTCGTGGGCGGGCCTCCGATTCCCAAGGACCGCTGGATCTACGGCCGCACGATCGAGGAGGACGGCCCGAAGTTCGTCTTCTTCTCGCTCGCCGCGCTGTGGTCCGCGGAGGCACTCGACTGGAAGCCCGACGTCGTGCACGCGCACGACTCCCACACCGGCGCCGCGGCGTGGTGGCTGGCGACCGAGGGCCGGGAGAACCCCTACTTCAAGGACGTCGCGTCGGTGTTCACGATCCACAACCTGCCGTACGCCGCGCAGGGCGCGGGCCGATACCTCGGCGACTACAAGCTGCGCCGCTCCGACGCGCTCGGCGTGCTCCCCGAGAGGTTCCGCGATTCGCTCATGGGCATCGGGATCGTCGGCGCGGACATGCTCTCGACCGTGAGCCCGACGTACGCGCGCGAGATCCTGGGCGCCGAGGGCGGCTACGGGCTCGACGGCGTCTTGCGGCTGCGCGCGGACCGGCTCGAGGGGATCCTGAACGGGATCGACACCGACTCCTGGAATCCGGCCACCGATCCCGAGCTGGTGCGCTCCTACGACGCCTCGACGCTGCCGCGCCGGGCGCAGAACAAGGCCGCGCTCCAGGACGAGGCCGGCCTCGAGAAGGACGCGCGGATGCCGCTGCTCGGCGTCGTCTCGCGGCTCGTCAAGGAGAAGGGCTTCGACATCGCCGCCCCGGCGGTCAGGCGCTGGCTGGACCGGGGCGGCCAGTTCGTCCTGCTCGGCACCGGCGACCCCGCGATCGAGCACGAGTTCGCGCAGTTCGAGATGCGCTATCCGCACCGGGCGAGCGTCCGGCTCCGCTTCGATGCGCGCTACGCCCGCCGCATCTACGCCGGCGCGGACGCGCTGCTCATCCCCTCGCGCTACGAGCCCTGCGGCCTGGCGCAGATGATCGGCATGCGGTACGGCTGCGTTCCGGTGGCCCGGCGGACCGGCGGCCTCGCGGACACGGTCGTCGACGCGGGCGACCCCGCCGGCACGGGCCTGATGTTCGACGAGTTCCACGCGTGGGCGCTCTGGGACGCCCTCGAGCGCACCCTTCGGGTGTACGCTCAGCCCACAAAATGGGCCGAGCTGCAGCGCAACGGGATGTCCCGGGACTTCTCCTGGGCGAAGTCCGCGGCGGAATATGCCCGCCTCTACGAGCGCGCGCGAGCGGCGCACTAGCCCGCGCATGAGGGCGCGCGCGGTGATCCTCGCCGGCGGTGAGGGCTCCCGCCTCGGCGTGCTCACCGAGAAGCGCGCGAAGCCCGCCGTTCCGTTCGCGGGCAAGTACCGGATCATCGACTTCACCCTCTCGAACTGCGTCAACTCGGGGATCTCGGACGTGATGATCCTGACGCAGTACCGGCCGCACTCCCTGAACGAGCACATCGCGTCGGGGCGCCCGTGGGACCTCGACCGGAGCTTCACCGGCGGGATCCAGATCTACCAGCCCTTCCGCGGACGCGCGGCGACCGACTGGTACCGGGGCACCGCCGACGCGATCGCGCAGAACCTCTCGTTCGTCGAGCGCGGCTCGCCGGACCTCGTCCTCGTGCTGTCCGGCGACCACATCTACAAGATGAACTACGGCTGGCTGATCGCCTTCCACATCGAGAAGCAGGCCGACGTCACGATCGCGACGCTCAACGTGTCGCGCGAGGAGGCCACGCGCATGGGCATCCTCGCCACCGACGAGCACCAGCGGGTCGTGCAGTTCGTGGAGAAGCCGGCCGACCCCCCGGGCACCCTCGCCAGCATGGGCATCTACGTCTTCGGCCGGCAGATGCTGTCGCAGGTCCTGACGGACGACGCGAAGCGCGGCCACTCGTCGCACGACTTCGGCAAGGACATCATTCCGCGCATGGTCACCGGAGGCCTGCGCGTCTTCGCGTACCCGTTCCAGGGCTACTGGGTCGACGTCGGGACCGTGGAGGCGTACTGGCAGACCCAGATGGATCTCCTCAAGACGCCTCCGCCGCTCGACCTGAACGACCGCGCGTGGATCATCCACACGCGCTCCGAGGAGCGGCCGCCCGTGTCGATCCTGAACGGCGCCATCGTGCGCGACAGCATGATCACCGACGGCTGCATCGTCTCCGCGGGGGCGCGCGTCGAGAAGAGCATTCTCTCGCCCGGCGTCTACGTCGGGCCGGACGCGGTGATCCGCGAGTCGGTCATCCTGACCGACACCTGGGTCGACGCGGGCGCGCGCGTCGAGCGCGCGATCGTGGACAAGTCCGTGCGCATCGGCCGGAAGGCGCGGGTCGGCAAGTCGGCGCCCGGAGAGAAGCCCGCGGAGAATCACGGCATCACGACGATCGGCAAGAACGCGGAGATTCCGGACGCCGTCTCGGTCCGGCGAGGAACCGTCATCCACACCGACGTCACCGCCGACCACTTCGCGCCGGCCGCTTCACGGAAGCGCGCCGCGTCGAAACGCAAGGCCGCCAGCGGAGTCCCCTGACCGACGGGACGATCGTGCCCGAACGGAACGCGGCGCGGTTTCCGGGGCGCGGGCTCTGGACGTTCGTGTTCGTCGACGTCGTTCTCCTCAACGCCCTCATGATCGGCGTGTTCTCGGCCCCGTGGTATCGGACGGGTCCCGCGCTCATCGTCACCGACTACCTGCGCGGCACCTCGGGAAACGACTCCTGGCTCCCGATCAACGAGGCCTATGATTTCGCGCGGTTCCACCCGGATCGGCCGCTCTACGACACGCTCTTCTTCGAACAGCGGCTCAAGTTCCAGTACCCGCTGACGGCGCTCCTTCCCTGGTACGCCCTGAAGAGCGACGCCGCCGCGCGAGGCCTGGCGGTCGCGAGGATCTCCGAGGACGCCCTGGTCACCGCGCTGAGCTGGCTGTCGGTTCTCGCGACCGTTCTGATCTCGATGGCGATCTTCCGACGCGCGCGCCGCGAGGCGTTCCCGGAGGACACGGCCCGCCCGTCCGTCGGAACGGAGGCCGCCCTCCTGGTTCTCGGCCTCACGTTCTATCCGCTCCTCAAGGGATACGAAGTCGGCAACGTCCAGGTCTGGCTGGACGCGCTGTTCGCCGCGGCCTTCCTCCTCTGGATGCGCGGCGCCGAGGTCGCCTCGGGAGCGCTGCTCGGGCTCTGCACGCTCGTCAAGCCGCAGCTCGGAATTCTGCTGCTCTGGGGAGTGCTCCGCCGGCGCTGGAAGTTCGCCGGAGCCTTTCTCGCGATCGGGTTGCTCGGCGCGCTCGCGGCGGTCCTTCTCTTCGGCGTCTCGCAGAACCTCGGCTACCTTCCGGTCCTCTCCTACATCGCGCGCCACGGCGAGGCGTTCTACGCGAACCAGTCGGTGAACGGGCTTCTCAACCGTCTGCTCTTCAACGGAAACAGCCTCAAGTGGAACGCCCACGCGTACGCTCCGTACGCGCCGCTGGTCTACGCCGGGACGCTCGTGTCCTCGCTCGTCGTTCTCGCGCTGGGACTCGCGGCCCGCCCGCCGCGAACGGCGGCCGGCCGCGGCGCCGACTTCGCGCTGGCCGCGCTGGCGAGCACGATGGCGTCGCCCGTCGCGTGGGAGCACCACTACGGGATACTGCTGCCGATCTTCGCGTTCCTCTGGCCCACGATGCGGGCCGCGTTTCCCGACGGGCGCTGGGCGCTCGCCGCTCTCGCGGCGAGCTACGTGGTCGCGAGCAACGCCTTCTCGATCACGAATCGGGTGGCGCACGTCCCCGTTCTCAACGTCGTCCAGTCCTACCTCTTCGCGTCGGCCGTCGCCGTCTTCGTCCTGCTGTGGATCCTGCGGCGGAGCCTGCAGCGCCGGGCCGCGCCCGCGACGCGTTGAGGGGGGCGCCCGCCGAGGAATTTTCCCGGCGGAACGGCGCTTGCATGTTCTCTCGGGAAGGGCGCTTCCTCCGGGGAGGACACGGCGCCCTTCGTTCTCAAAAGGAGGTCTCATGAGAAAGGCATTGGTTCTCGCGCTGGCCGTGGCCTTCGTGGTCTCGGTCGTGCCCGTGGCGGCGGCGCAGTCTCAGTCGTCGCCGTCCTCGCAGCAGGGCAGCATGAAGTCGATTCGGGGGACCGTCAGTTCTGTCGACAACACCGCGAAGAGCCTCGTCGTGAAGGACGCGGACGGCAAGGAAGTGACGATCTTCTGGACAGACGCAACCCGTCTCTCCGGCGAGCTGAGCCAGGGCGCCTCGGTGATGCTCCAGACCATGGAGCAGGACGGCAAGACCGTGGCGACCTCGATCCAGGTCTCGTCTTCGAAGAAAGCGTACTGACGCGACGCGACTCGCTCGAAGCCGGAAGGGAGCCCCGGGCCCTTCCGGCTTTTTTGTATTCGCCACTGGCACATCGCTTGCTGCCTCCTGGCATCGAAAAGGAGGTCCTCATGAAGACGTCGATTCGCATTTCCCTCGCGGCGGCGGTCATGACGTTCTGGCTGCTGTCCGCGGGCGCTTCCGCGCAGAGTGCGCATGATGGAAAGTTGAACGACTTCGCTCAGAAGGCCGCGGTCGGCGGGATGGCCGAGGTCGAGCTCGGGAAGGTCGCGGCCCAGAAGGCGTCGAGCCCTCGGGTCAAGGAGTTCGGCCAGAAGATGGTCGCGGACCACTCCAAGGCGAACGAGGCCCTGAAGTCCGCGGCGAGCAAGGACGGCATCACGCTGCCGGCCTCGATCGACGCGCACGAGCAGCACGAGATGGACGAGATCAAAGGGCTGTCGGGCGCCGCGTTCGACAAGAAGTACATGGCGGAGATGGTCGAGGACCACAAGAAGGACGTCCGGGAGTTCGAGGACGCCGCGAAGAAGGACCCGAACTCTCAGGTCGGCATGTTCGCGACGGCTACCCTCCCGACGCTTCGGGAACATCTGCAGATGGCGCAGGACGTCGAGAAGGAAGTCAAGGGAGAGAAGTAGCCGGCGCGCCGATCCTCCGGGCGAGCCAGTCCACCGCGACGGACTCGGCGAAGTAGCGAGGCCGCCACGGCGGTCCGCCGACCCAGCCGATGTGACCTCCGCGGCGAGTGGCGCGGAACTCGATCGCCGGCGAGGCGGCTTCTCGCGCCCGCCGCAGGGCTTCGACCGGGAGGAAGGGGTCGTCCTCCGCCGAGAGGCAGAGGGCCGGCGTCGTCACGCGCGGCAGGAACCCGATCGAGCTCGCCCGCGCGTAGTAGTCGTCGGCGCCCGCGAAGCCGTGCAGGGGCGCGTTGGCGGCGTCGTCGAACTCCCAGAACGTGCGCGCCGAGAGCGTGCGGGCGACGTCGATCCGCGCCGCGGCCTCCGGGAAGCGCCGCGCGGCCGCGAGCGCCTTCCCCTGCAGCGTCCGCAGGAAGTTGCGGACGTAGAGCCGGCCGACGGGCGAGTCGAGGTGCCGGTCGCTCGCCGCGAGGTCGAAGGGCGTGGAGAGAGCGACCCCGGCCCGAAGAAGGCGCTGCCCCGGATTCTCGCCGAGCCACTTCAGGAGGACGTTTCCCCCGAGGGAGGCGCCCACGGCGAACAGCGGCGCTCCCTCCTCGCGGGCCGCGAGCGTCCGGATCACGAAGTCGATGTCCTCGGTCTCGCCGGAGTGGTAGAGGCGCGCCCGGCGGTTGGGCAGCATCCTCCGGTAGTCGGCGGGGTCGCGGGCGCAGGAGCGGAAGTTGAAGGCCGTCGCGCTCCAGCCGCGGCGAGCGATCTCCCGGGCGAGACCCTGGACGTAGACCGAGTAGGAGCTCCCCTCGAGGCCGTGGAGGAGGATGACGCGCGGGACTCCGCGCGCGCCGTCCACTTCCGGGCCCGGATCGGGCACGTCCACGTGGTCCAGGAGGAGCTCGTCTCCGTCCGGCGCCTCCAGCGGCTCGCGCCGGAAGCGGACGAGACGGCGGCTGCGCGTGACGCTTCCCCAGATCGTCTGGACGTGGGCCCCCGGAACCCACCAGGCCGGCCGGAAGTCCAAGGAATCGAACGACCTCGTCTCGTCTGGGCTCCTTCGGGACACGGAAACCTTCGCCTCCTCGCGACGTAAATTCAGCGTCAAGGTCAGGAGGATGACATGAAACTCGCGTCTCACCGGTGGCTTCGTGCAGCCCCCGCTCTCGGTATCTGCTTGATGGCGCTGGGAGCCTCGCTTCGGGCCGCGCCGGCGTATCAGGTCGACGTCGCGTACTCCAAGCTCCCGAACGGTCTGAAGGTGGTGCTGTCGCGGGACACGACGGCGCCCGTCGCGGTCGTCGCCGTCTACTACAACATCGGCTTCCGCATCGAGCCCAGGGACCGCACCGGGTTCGCCCACCTCTTCGAGCACATGATGTTCCAGGGCTCCGAGAACCTCGGCAAGATGGAGTTCATCAAGCTCGTGAACGCGAACGGCGGGACGCTCAACGGCTCGACGCGGTTCGACTTCACCAACTACTTCGAGGTCGTCCCGTCGAACGCGCTCGAGACCGCGCTGTGGGCCGAGGCCGACCGAATGAAGGGCCTCGCGATCACCGGCGAGAACCTCAAGAACCAGCAGGAGGTCGTCAAGAACGAGGTCCGGGTCAACGTGCTCAACCAGCCGTACGGTGGCTTCCCCTGGCTCGACATGCCCCAGTACGCCAACACGAACTGGTTCAACTCCCACAATTTCTACGGCGACCTGAAGGACCTCGACGCCGCGACGCTCGAGGACGTCTCGAAATTCTTCAAGACGTTCTACGCGCCGAACAACGCGGCGCTCGTGGTCGTCGGCGACTTCGACCCCGCGCAGGCGAAGGCATGGATCGACAAGTATTTCGCTCCGGTCCCCGCCTCGCAGCTGCCGCCGAAGCCGGACATCACCGAGCCGCGCCAGGAGAAGGAGAAGCGCGCCAGCAAGGACGACAAGCTCGCGACGCGGCCGGCGCTCGCGATCGGCTACCACGCGCCGAAGCGGAACACGCCCGAGTACTACGCGATGGGCCTCATCGACGAGATCCTGCTCCAGGGCAAGGACTCGCGCCTCTACCAGGCGCTCGTCCAGAAGAACGGGCTCACCGGCGACGTCAGCGGCGGCATCAACGAGCTCGGCAACATGTTCAACATCAACGGCCCGGTCCTGTGGGACGTCTCCCTGATCCACGACAAGGACAAGTCCACCGACCAGATCCTCGCGGTGTTCGACGCCGAGATCGAGAAGATCCGCACGACCCCGGTCGACCAGGCGACGCTGGACCGCGCGCTCGTGAAGAAGCGCTCGTGGTTCTACGACAAGATGGAGCAGTTCAACGGCTTCGGCAAGGCGGACATGCTCGCCTCGCTCGCGCTCTTCGACGACGACCCGGCGCGCATCAACGACATCGAGGCGTCGTTCCGGAAGGTCACCCCGGCGCTGCTCCAGAAGACCGCGCAGGAGTACCTGCGCAAGGACAACCGCACGATCCTCGTCATCGTTCCGAAGGGCGAGGCGAAGGCGGCCGCCGGCGGCGAAGCCGCCAGGAGTGGGAAGTGAGGAGGCCGGCCATGATGAAGAAATATCTGACGTTCGTCCTGACGGCTCTCGCTTTCTCCCCCGCCCTCGGCGCCGTCGAGAAGCAGGCGCCGCCCGCGCCCGGCAAGCCCGGGAACTTCACCCTGCCGGCGCCGCGCACGTTCAAGCTCGACAACGGCCTGGCGGTCACGCTCGTGCCGTACGGGACGATCCCGAAGGTCACCGTCCGGCTCTCGCTCCTCTCCGGCAACGCCGACGAGAAGGCCGACGAGGTGTGGCTGGCGGACCTGACGGGCGACCTGCTGACGGAGGGAACGCAGACCCGCACCGCCGCGCAGATCGCCGAGGAGGCCGCGCGCATGGGCGGGTCGCTCGATGTCACCGTCGGCGAGAACCGCACCGACATCGGCGGCGACGTGCTCTCGGAGTTCGGCCCGCAGATGGTCGCGCTCGTCGCCGACGTCGCGCGCAACCCGAAGCTGCCCGAGTCCGAGCTGCCGCGTCTCAAGGCGGACCGCGCGCGCCAGCTCTCCGTCGCCAAGAGCAAGCCGCAGCCGCTCGCGCAGGAGAAGCTCCGGGCCGTGCTCTATGGGGACTCGCCGTACGGACGCGTCTACCCGACCGAGGCGATGCTCGCCGGCTACACGATCGCGCAGGTGAAGGGCTTCTACGACCGCACGTTCGGCGCCGCGCGCGCGCACCTCTACGTGGCCGGACGCTTCGACGCGGCCGCGCTCGAGGCCGCGATCCGCAAGGCGTTCGCGGACTGGAAGCCGGGCCAGCCCCCGGCTCCCCCGACGACGAAGTCGGCGAGCTCGCGGACCGTCTACCTGATCGACCGGCCCGGCGCGCCGCAGTCCACCGTCAACATCGCCATCCCGGTGGTCGACCCCTCGAAGCCCGACTGGGACCGCCTCTTCCTGATGAACACGCTCCTCGGCGGCGCGTTCTCCTCGCGCATCACGTCCAACATCCGCGAGCAGAAGGGCTACACGTATTCGCCCAACGGCCAGCTGTCCAGCCGTTACGGCGACGCCTACTGGGTCGAGGTCGCCGACGTGACGACGGACAAGACCGGCCCCGCGATCAAGGAGATCCTGGGCGAGATCGACCGGCTGCAGGCCGAGCCGCCGTCGGAGAAGGAGCTCAAGGCGTTCCAGACCTACCGCGCCGGGATCTTCGTCCTGCAGAACTCGTCGCGGGGAGGCATCATCAACCAGCTCGAGTTCGTCGACCTGTACGGCCTGCCCGCGGACTACCTGAACGGCTACGTCGCCCGCGTGTACGCCACGACGCCGGCGCAGGTGCAGGAGATGGCGAAGAAGTATCTGAAGGACGACCAGGCGACGCTCGTGGTCGTGGGCGACAAGAAGGTGATCGAGGATCAGGTCAAGGAGTTCGGGCCGCTTCGATAGCCCCCCTCACCCTGCCCTCTCCCCCCGCCGGGGGAGAGGGTTTCCGAGACCGAGAGCGTCGCTCAGGATCCCCCTCTCCCGGCGGAGAGGGTCGGGGTGAGGGGCGCCTGGCCGGTCCTTCCATCCACCTCGGCTTCTTCTTCGCCACCTTCCGGTAAACCGGACAGCCCGGCTCGTGCGCGCCGCGCAGATAGCCGGTGCTCTCGAGGAAGGCGCCGACGATCTCGCCGCCCGTGAAGACGAAGGTCTCCTTGAAGAGCTTCCGCCACTCCTCGCGAGAGCGTGGATGATGCGCGTCCAGCCACTTCGCGAACGAGCCGTGCGTCTCGCGCAGCTTCAGGAGACGCCGCGCGTTCTCGATGACCGCGTCGATCTTGAGACGGTTGCGGATGATGCCCGCGTCGTGCAGCAGCCGCCGCCTCTCGCGCGCGCCGAAGCGCGCGACCTTCTCCGGGTCGAACCCCGCGAACGCGCGGCGGAAACCCTCGCGCTTCTGCAGCATCGTGAGCCACGACAGCCCCGCCTGGTTGATCTCGAGCGCCAGCCGCTCGAACAGCGCGGACTCGTTCCGAATCGGAAACCCGTATTCCCGGTCGTGGTACGGGCCGTGGAAGGGATGCCCGGGTGCCATTTGGCAGTAGCTCATGCGACACTCATCCTATGAAACGCCTCCTCCTCCTTCTTATTGTCGTGGGCGTGATCGCCTGGCTGGTCAAGACCCAGGGCCTGCTCCACATGACCCCCGCGGCCTCCGAGACCGAGCGCGGCTCCCCGATCGAGCGGGCGAGGGCCGCCGCGCGGGCCAGCGACCAGCGCACCGCCGCCGGGGAGGCCGTCAAGCAGGAGGCCGACCAGCCGCAGGGCGGGTCGGTCTCGGAGAACATGACGCCCGACCAGGTCCGCCGGCTGCTGGGACCGCCCGACGAGACCTCGACCGAGACGACCGGCAGCGGCGCCGCGCGCGAGACCTGGGTCTACCGGAACGTCGGCAAGTCGGTGATCTTCGAGAACGGCGTCGTCGTCTCGGTCCAGTAGCGCCTCTTCCTACAGGTCGAAGAGCGTCGTCGCGGGGCGCGGACGGTCCTCGGCCGGGATTCCGAGCTCGCGCGCGAGCGCGCGGATCGTCAGCGGGGCGCATCCCTCGGCCCGGTTGTTGACCAGCACGAAGGCGTCGGCGCCGGCCTCGGTGACGTGGCGGATCAGGCGGACGAGGTCGCGCCGCATGTCTTCCCGCGGCGCGAGGATGCGGTCGTAGGGGCGGAAGCGCTCGACCGCCTGTGCGTACGGCATGCCGGGCGGGACCAGGATGCGGATGAGCGCTCGGCTCGACGGAAGCGGCTGCGCGGCCTCCCACTGCTCGAGGAGCGGCGGCGTGCGGGTCCACCAGTTGAAGACGTGCGCCGCGTTGCGCCGGCGCAGCACGTCGAAGTACTCGGGCGCGAAGTACGCCGGCGTGCGGATCTCGACGGCGAACGCGTGCTCCGCCGGCGCCTCCGCGAGAAACGCGTCCAGCCTCGCGCAGAACGCGCGCCTCGCCTCGGGCGTCGGATTCCACTCCGTCGGGAACTCGAGGATGAACGGCCCCGTGTGGCCCGCGAAACCGCGCTCGTACGCGGGCAGGACCTCCTCGCGAAAGGTCCGCGCGTCGAGGTAGCGCGGGTTCTCCTGGTTCGCGCGCGCCGCGTGCCGCGCGGGAGTCCCGTCCGCCTGGTCGGGGAGCTCCGGGAAGCGTTTGATCGTGAGCTCCTCCCAGACCTTCGACACGACGGGGAACCCCGGCGGCAGCGCCGCGGCGTAGCGGCGCAGCTGCTTCTCGCTCGGCGGACGGTAGAACGGAAAGTCGAACTCGACCGTCCTGAACGGTGCGTACTCCGCGTACTCGCGCAGGCAGTCGACCTTGAACGTCGACTCGCGGTAGCGGTCGTGGTACACGATCCCCTTCCAACCCTCGTACGCGAAGCTGGCGGTCCCGAAGAGGATCTCGGCCACGACCGGAGTATGTCTCACCGTCCGCACTAGAATCGGCGCGTGATCCCCTTCCGAAATGCCGCCGAGATCCTGGGACGGCTCGAGCTCTCCGCGGCGACGCACGCGCTCCTCGTCGGCGCGCCGCCCGAGCTCCTGGCGATGGTGGAGGAGTCCGGCGCGGGCGGCGGGACGACGGCCGTGCCCGCGGACTCGATCCGATCCGTCAAGGACCGCTTCGACTTCATTCTCCTGTGGCAGGAGGACCGCGTCGGCTCGCATGCGGCGCTCGAGGGCGCGCGCAAGCGCCTGACCCCGGGCGGCCGCCTCTGGGTCGCGACCGCCATGAAGAAGGTGCAGGGTCCCCGGGTCCCCGCGGCGCACCGGCTCGAGCTGCGGGACCTGACGAAGGCCTTCGCGAAGGACGGACTCTCCTGCGACCGCGAGGTGCGCCTGTCCGCCTGGCACACGGCGTATCGTTTCGTCGCACCGGAATCCGCCGGGTAGGGATCGCCGGGACGATAAACTGGTCCCCGACGTGACCGAAGACCGCAGCCTCATGGCCGGGACGGCGCTCGAGGACGACGCCGCCGTCGAGCCGAAGCTCCGCCCGCAGGTCCTGACCGAGTACATCGGGCAGAACAAGGTGCGCGAGAACCTCTCCGTGTTCCTGGCCGCCGCCAGGGGACGGGGCGAGCCGCTCGACCACGTCCTCCTGACGGGCCCGCCCGGCCTGGGAAAGACGACCCTCGCCCACATCATCGCCCGCGAGATGGCGGCCGGGCTGCGCCTCACGGCCGGGCCGATGATCGCGCGCGCGGGAGATCTCGCCGGGATCCTGACCAACCTGCAGCCGCGCGACGTGCTCTTCGTCGACGAGATCCACCGCCTGAGCCCGGCGGTCGAGGAGATCCTCTACCCCGCCATGGAAGACTTCCGCCTGGACGTGCTCATCGGCGAGGGGCCCATGGCGCGCACGATGAAGGTCGACCTTCCGCCGTTCACCCTCGTCGGCGCGACCACGCGGCCGGGTCTCCTCTCGCAGCCGCTCCACGGTCGGTTCGGCATCACGCTGCGGCTCGACTTCTACGACGTGGCCGCGCTCGCCCGGATCGTGGACCGCTCGGCCGCGATCCTCGGGATCCGCATCGACCCGGAGGCGGCGCGCGAGATCGGATCGCGCAGCCGCGGGACTCCCCGGATCGCGAACCGCCTCCTGCGGCGCCTGCGCGACTTCGCCGAGGTTGCGGGCAAGGACACGATCGACCTCGAGACGGCGCGGCGCGCGCTCGCCCGGCTGGAGGTCGACGAGCACGGCTTCGACGAGCTCGACCGGCGGATCCTCGCGACGATCATCGAGAAGTTCGGCGGCGGTCCGGTCGGCATCGGCGCCATCGCCGCGTCGCTCGGCGAGGACCGCGGGACGCTCGAGGACCTCTACGAGCCCTACCTGCTGCAGGCGGGATTCCTGCAGCGCACCCCCCGCGGCCGCGTGGCGTCGCCGGCCGCGTACCGCCACCTGGGCGTCACCGCACCGCGTCGTGAGGGGGAGCTGTTTTGACGCCGAAGCGTCACTCCCTCCGCCGCGGCCTGCTCGTCTACAACCCGACGGCGGGTCAGCGCAACCGGCGCGACCAGATGAACGCGCTGATCGACCGGCAGCGGACGCACGGCCTCGAGCTCGTCAACGCGCCGACGACCGGCGTCGGCGACGCGACCGAGATCGTGCGCACGTTCCTCGCGCAGGGCCTCGACCTCGTCGCCGTGTGCGGCGGGGACGGCACGATCTCCGAGGCGGCCTGCGGCCTCGAGGGGTCCGAGGTCCCCCTCGCCATCCTGCCCGGCGGGACCTCGAACGTGCTGGCGCGGGAGCTCCAGATCCCGCTCGACCTCGACGCCGCGGAGGAGCTCTTCCACGGCGGCACGCCGTCGCCGGTCCGGTTCGCGCACGCCGACGGGCGCCCGTTCCTCCTGTGGGCGGGGGCGGGACTCGACGCGCGCGTGATGGGCAACATGAACCTGAAGCTCAAGCGCTGGCTGGGGCGCACCGGCATCTCGCTGACCGCGATGACCGAGTTCCTGCGCTACGAGTTCCCGAGGCTCGAGGTCATCGTCGACGGCGCCGCGCACCAGGCGACGTTCGCGGTCGTGTGCCGCGCGAGCCGCTACGCGGGCGACTGGATCATCGCGCCCGAGGCGCGCCTCGACGGCGAGATGCTCGACGTCATGCTGTTCTCGCGCCGGAGCCACCTGGATCTCCTGAGGCTCTTTCGGCAGATGCGCCAGGCGCGCTCCGAGCACCTCGAGAACGGCCTGGCGCGCATCGTGCGCGGCCGCGAGGTCGAGATCCGCTCGCTCGAGCCCTATCCGGTCGAGGTCGAGGTCGACGGCGATTGCGTCCTCGAGACCCCGATCCGCTGCCGCGTCGGCACGGAGGCCGTCCGCATCCTCGTGCCGAAGACGGTCGAGTCCCTCAAGCGGGCCGACGTCGCCGCGCTGACGGTCTAGCGGCCGCCGCCCGCCGCGCGGATCTGACGCCCGGCCTGGACCGCCTTCTCGACGTCCGCGACCTCGCGCGGGGCGCCGCAGGAGAGGCAGTCGGCCGTCCCGTCCGGCTTGACGAGGATCGTGTCCTCGATGCGGACGCCGATGTTCCACCACTTGGGGTCCACGCCCGGCGTGTTGGCCGGGATGTAGATGCCGGGCTCGATCGTGAACACCATGCCCGGCTCGAGCACGCGCGGCTTCCCGCTGGCCCAGTAGGCGCCCGCGTCGTGGACGTCGAGCCCCACCCAGTGCGAGACGCCGTGGAGCGTCAGCTTGCGCTGGGCCATCGTCTTGACGAGCTCCGCCGGATCCCCCGACAGGAGGCCGAGCTTGACGAGGCCCTCCGCCTGCACCTGCGCGACCTTCTGCTCGACGTCCTCGTGCGTGGCGCCGGGCTTGACGATCGCGAGAGCCGCCTTCTGCGCGTTCAGCACGATCTCGTAGATCGCCTTCTGCTCCGGCGAGAAGCGGCCGTTGACGGGATAGGTGCGCGTGACGTCGGTCGCGTAGTTCCCGTACTCGGCGCCCGAGTCGTTGAGGAGGAGCTCTCCGTCCTTCATCTGCCGGCTGCTCTGGTCGTAGTGGAGCGTGCACGTGTTGGGACCCGAGCCGACGATCGAGGGATACGCCATGCGGCGTGAGCCGTTGGCGTAGCAGTAGCCGTCCAGCGCCTGCTGGACCTCGAACTCGTACTTGCCGGGCGCCGCCGCGGCCATGGCGCGCTTGTGCGCGGCCGCCGACATCTCCGCGGCGCGGCGGATGAAGCGCATGTCCTCGGCGTCCTTGATGACGCGCATCTCGTGGATGATCGAGCGCGCGTCGATGACGGTCGCCGGCCCTCCGCGCCGCCCGGGCTTGAGCGGATCGAAGTCCTCGCGGAACTTCGAGAGCCACTCGGTGTCGGCGCCGTCCGACAGGTAGAGCTTCTCGACGCCGTTCAGGTATCCCCCGACCGGCTGGCCGTACTCGCGTTCGATCCGCATCTTGGCGTTGAACTCCGTCGCGGGAAACGCCGCGTCGGCGCCGTAGAGCTTGACCGCCTCGTCCGGGCCGACGCGCGCTCCGACCCACGCCTCGCGCGCGCGGTCGCGCGGCGGCATGAAGAGGACGTAGCGCAGCTTGTCCGGGGCGTTGGGGCGGAAGACCGCCGTGACGTCGTTCTCGTCGATGCCCGTCAGGTAGTAGAAGTCGGAGTCCTGCCGGTAGACGTAGCCCGTGTCGTTCGACAGCGTCTTGTGCGGGCCCGAGCGCAGGACCGCGATCGAGTTCGGAGGAAGCTGCGCCATGAACTTCTCGCGCCGCGCCGCGAACGCCGCGGGGTCGGGCGTGAGGACGGGATAGTCCAGCGCGAGCGACGACAGCGTCCCACCGATCAGCAGGATCGCGGCGGCCCAGAATCGGGTCTTCAAGGGGTGCTCTCCTTTTCTCATCTCTTCGCGATGAACTTCCAGGGCTGCGCGGCCGGCGGGGTCACCGCCTGCGGCCGAACCACGGCCGCGATCCTCTCACGGTGCGTCTTCAGCAGCCGCCGCACCGGCGTGCCCGCGGCCGCCTCCTCCAGGATGTCCGCGCCGGACTCGTCCACCTTGGCGAGGAACGCCTCCCAGACGGCCTCGGACACCGGCATGCCCCGGAAGACGACGTTCGGCATCCGCTCGAAGGCGCGCTGCAGCAGCGCGAGCCTGTCCTTGATCAGGCCCTCCTCGGCGAGGGGCTCGTCCTCGTAGGGCGTGTGCGGCTTGGGGATGAACGCGTTGACCGACGGCACGATCTCGGCGACGCGCCCGTAGCGCCGGCCCTCGGCGACCGCGATCGCGTGCAGCTCCTCGACGAGCCGGACGACGTCGCGGACGTCCTCCTCGGTCTCGGACGGGAGGCCGACCTGCAGGTAGAGCTTCAGGCGCGTGAACCCGCGCGCGAACACGAGGCGCACCTTCTCGTGCAGCATCGCGTCGGACACCTTCTTGTTGATGTGCCGCCGCAGGCGCTCGTTGCCGGCCTCGGGAGCGATGGACAACGCCTTCTCGCCCTGCCGCGCGAGCACCTCCAGGATCCGGTCCTCGATGGCGTCGATCTTGATGGACGAGAGCGCGATGTGGTACTCGAGCGCCGCCAGCCCCTCGAGGATCGTGACGATCTCGGGGTGGTCGCAGACCGCGGTCGCGATCAGGCCCGTGCGGTCCGTCAGCGGCCGCGCCTCGCGCGCCACCTTCAGGATCGACGACGCGGGGTACTGCTTGACGGGAGCCATCGCGTACGCGGCCCAGCAGAAGCGGCACATCTCGGTGCAACCGCGCGAGATCTCGATCAGGAGCTTGTCCGCGAGCTCCGTCTTCGGCGTCAGGATCGTGGTGTGCGGCACCTCGAACTCGGGGGTGATCTCCTTCCGGGACATCGGCTGCTGGATCACGACGCGAGAGAGCTCCGCGGCCTCGGCGCGCGGGCCCTGCACGGCCGGAACGAAGAAGCCCGGCAGGCTCGCGGCCCGCGCCAGGAACGCGTCGCGGTCGAGCCCCGCCTGGAGCAGCTCGGCAATCCGGGGGACCAATCGCTCACCATCCCCGAGCGCGAAGACGTCGACGAACGGGGCGAGCGCCGCCGGGTTCATCCGCGCGACGTCGCCGCCCACGAGGAGGATCGGATGCCGCTCGTCGCGCCGCTCGCGCCGGAGAGGGATGCCGGCCGCCGACAGCGTCCGCAGGATGTTGACGATGTCCATCTCCCAGGAGAGCGACCAGGCGAGCAGGCCGAAGTCCGAGAGCGGCGTTCCGGTCTCGAAGGTGACTGCTCCAAGCGGCTGCCCCTCCTCGAAGAAGAAGCGCTCGCAGGAGAGATCCGGCACCCGGTTGAAGAGACGGTAGACCCACTGGAACCCGAGGTTCGACATCCCGACCTCGTAGGAGTTCGGGAACCCGACGGCCAGCCGGTATGCGCCGAAGCGGTTGGGCTCTTCGGTGAACCGCTCGAGGAGCGCGCGCTCACGGTTGTGGGAATGGGCCGCCATGCCGAGCCGCGAATTATACGGGTTACCGGGGGACCGCGACGGCCCGGAGCCGGAAGTGCACCTTCAGCGGATCCCGCACCGTCACGACGCCGAACGACGGATCGTGCAGCCCGTACTGCTTCCAGGACAGTGGAAAGGTGCCCTCGAGAATCACGCCGTCGGCCTGGATGAGCACGTCGACCGGAACCCGGATCGAGGCCGGCTTGCCGTGGACGGTCAGGTCGCCCTCGGCCTCGGCCGTGACGCGTTCGCCCGGCCTGAGCCGCGAGAGGTCCGCGCGGACGCGCCGCGCCTCGAAGACGATCTCGGGATAGCGGTCCGTCTCCAGGACCTTCTCACGCATGTTGCGGTCGCGCGAGGCATTGCCCGTGACCATCGCCGCGGCCTTCACGACGACGTGCGCCTGGATGCTCCACTCCCCGTTGTCCTTGAGGACGGCGTCGACCGTCCCCGACAGCTCCGGCGCCTTGCCGTGGACCGTGTGGAGCGTCGCCGGCAGCTCCCACCCGAGCTCGGAACCGGCGGCGTCGATCGCATAGTGGAGCTCGGCGGGCTGGGCCGAGGCCCACCACGAGACGAAAACTGCAGCAACGAAGAAAACAACCCTTCGCATCGCAATCTAAAATCTAAAACCTAAAATCTAAAATTTCACCAGAAACACCCAATCCCCGACGTTCGTTCCGGTCGGCCCGGTGACCAGGAGATCGCCGAGGCGCTCGAAGAACGCATGCGTCGCGTGGCGGCGCAGCGCCTCTCCGGGATCGAGTCCGCGCCGGCGGGCGCGGGCGATCGTCGATGCGCCGGCGAACGCTCCGGCGGCCGGCGAGCTTCCGTCACGGCCGTCCGATCCCGCCGCGAGGAGAGAGACGCCGGCGTCGCCGGGGGTTTGCAGCGCGAGCGCGGCCGAGAGCGCGAGCTCGAGCGATCGCCCGCCGCGCGCGCGAGACGCCCTCAGCCTCACGACCGTCTCTCCTCCGGCGAGCCACACCGATCCGGGCGGCAGCTCCTTCGCGCGCCGCGCGAGCGCGCGGCCCGCACGCGGCGCCTCACCGGAGAGCCGGCGCGGCGAGACGACCGGCCGCAGTCCGAGTCGCCGCGCCTCCCGGGCGGCCGCCGCGAGGCCGTCGCGGTTCGATCCGATCACGCGGACGACGTCGGCCCGACGCTTCGATCGGACCGTCGGCCCCGAGCCGACGACTCCCGGGCGGTCTCCCGGCACGTCGGACAGGACGAGCGTGACCAGGCGCGCGCGCGTCGCTCGGCCCAGCCGCCCTCCCTTGACGCGGGAGAGACGGGTGCGCAGCCGGTTGAGCTCGCCGATCGGCGCTCCCGCGTCGGAGAGCGCGCGGACGCGGCGCCGGAGCTCCGCGAGCGAGACCCCCGCGCGTGGATGCTCGAGAAGCGACGACGAGCCGCCGGAGATGAGGCACACGATCGCGTCCCCGGCGGTGAAGCCCGTGAAGAAGCCGACCGCCCGCCTCGCGGCGCGGACGCTCGAGGCGTCGGGCTCGGGGTGCGACGCGCGCAGCACCGTGGCGCCGCGGAGCCCCCGCGCCTCGTCTCCGCGAGGCACGACGACGAGGGCCGGGGCGCGCGGGAAGGACCGCAACGCCGCCCGCGCCATTCCCGCGGCCGCCTTCCCCACGGCGAACAGCCCCACGCGGCGGCGCCCCGCGAGCGCCCTGCGCACGTCCGTTCCCGCGAGCGCTCGCACGACCGCGGCCTCGGGATCCACGCCGGCGCCTTTCAGGGCCGCTCCGTACAACGTGCGGAGCAGACGCCTGCTTCTCCGCCTCTCCGCGGCCTCCATTCCCGAAGACTAGAATAGGAGGGCCGCCCGGCGGGTTGTCCGGGGGGCAACCGAATGAGCGCCAATCCCTCTCCCCCGCGCCCCACCCGCCCGGACGAGATCGCCCCGGGGGACCACTACTGGACCAAGGCGTCCCGGGACCTGCGCCACCGGCTGAACCAGGCGGTCCCGCACGACGTCCTGAAGGAGCTGCACCGCAAGAGCCCGGCCCGCCACCTGCTGGTCGCCGTCCGGCAATTCCTGCTGCTCGCCGCCGCGTCGGCCGCGGCCTGGATCTTCCCGCAGCCCTGGATCTGGATCCCCGCGGCGCTCGTCTCGGGCTGGACCATCTTCAACTTCACCGTGCTGCTGCACGAGGCCGTGCACCACGCGATCTTCAATGGCCCGCATCCGCGCGGCGACCGGCTGCTCGGACTCCTCTACGCGGTGCCCTCGGGTCTCTCGGCGCTGCAGTTCACGCGCTGGCACCTGACGCACCACGCCGAGCTCGGCGACGCGGAGGCGGATCCCAAGCGGCACTACCTCTCGCCGAAGATCAACAGGCCGTGGTTCAAGCTGCTCTACTTCACCCCGGCGCTCTTCCCGATCTACTTCCGCGCCGCGGCGAAGGAGAACGCGAGCTATCCGCCGGAGCTGCGACGCCGGATCGCCGTCGAGCGGCTCGGCACCATCGCGTTCCACCTCGCCGTGATGGCCGGACTCTTCTGGATCGGCGGGCTCGGAGTCCTCGCGCGCGTGTACCTCGTGCCGGTATTCCTGGTCTTCCCGATCGCGTTCGCGCTCAACCGCCTCGGGCAGCACTACGCGATCGACCCGTCCGACCCGGCCAAGTGGGGATCGATCCTGAAGCCCAGCCGGTTCTGGGACTTCTGGTACCTCTCCTCCGCGTACCACCTCGAGCACCACTACTTCACGGGCGTGCCGTTCTACAACCTCCGCCGCCTGCACTTCGCGCTGCGTCCCTTCTTCGACTCGATCGGCTGGAAACCGGTGACCTACGGCCGGCTGTTCCGCGCGTGGATCTTCGAGAACAAGGCGCCGCACACCGACTGGCACCTGGCGGGCTGATTCGCGTGGCCGAGTCCGAGCAGGATCTCAACGAGCTCATCCGCGAGCTGAACGAGGGCGGCACGGCGACGGCGTCGCGCGCGGCCTCCCGTTCGTCCGAAGCGCCGGCTCCCGAACCGACCGAGACGGTCCGCCTCGACCGCTGGCTCTCCGAGCTCGTCGCGCGCAAGGGCAGCGACCTGCTCCTGGTCGCGGCGGCGCCGCCCTCGATCCGCACGGACGGACGCATCGCGCCGCTCTCCGAGCCTCCGCTCTCCGGGGAGGAGATCGAGGAGGCCGTGCTCCCCGCCCTCGCCCGGCACGCGCGCGCCCAGTACCGCGAGGGCGGCATCGCCGACGCGTCGCACCGCGTGCAGGGGCTCGGCCGCTTCCGGGTCAACCTCCACCGTGAGCGCGGCCGCGCGGCCGCCACGGTCCGCGCCCTTCCCACGCAGCCTCCGCGGCTCGCCACGCTGGGCCTGCCCGCCGGCGTGGAGTCGCTGACGCGGCTGCCGCGCGGGCTCGTCCTCGTGGGCGGACCGACCGGGTCGGGCAAGACGACGACGCTCGCGGCGCTCGTCGAGGAGATCAACCGGCGCGACGCGCGCCACGTCGTGACCATCGAGGACCCGATCGAGTACGAGCATCCGCACCGCGCGAGCCTGATCGAGCAGATCGAGATCGGCGTCGACGCTCCCGACTTCCCCACCGCGCTGCGCGCGGCGCTCCGCCAGGCTCCGGACGTGATCGTCGTTGGCGAGATGCGCGACCCGGAGACGATGCGCATCGCGCTCGCCGCGGCGGAGACCGGCCACCTCGTCTTCTCCACCGTGCACACGAACGACGCCGCGTCGACCGTGTCGCGCGTCGCGGACTCGTTCCCGGCGGAGCGGCAGAACACGATCCGCCAGGAGCTCTCGATGGGGCTCGCCGCCCTTCTGACGCAGACGCTCCTGCCGCGCAAGGGCGGCGGTCGCGCCGCCGCGGCCGAGCTCCTCATGGTCAGCTACGGCGCGCGCCAGCACATCCGCAAGAACGCACTCCAGCACCTGCACCAGGAGATCGCGATCACCCGCAAGCAGGGCTCGGTGACGCTCGAGGAGTCGCTCGCCAAGCTGGCTCGCGACGGGGTCGTCGAGACCGAGGAGGCGCGGGCGCGGGCGAACCACCCCGAGGAGTTCGAGAATTATCTGAGGGGCGCGTAAACGCTCGAAGGCCCTCGCGACCTCTAAGGGGCGAAATGGGGCCTTTCCAGGATCCGGACTCCTTCCGGCCGTTCGTCGAGGCGCACTTCGCGGAGCTCGCCTCCTTTGCCCGGAGCATCCTGGGAAGCGGCCTGGAGGCGGAGGACGTCGCGCAGGAGGCGCTGATCCGTCTTTACCGGAACCGGCGGCGCCTTCGGGCGGAGGCCTCGCCCCGAGCCTTCGCCTATCGGATCGCTCAACGCCTCTGCCTCTCCCATCTCCGCCGGATGTCGCGCCGGAGAGCGCTCGCCGTCCTCCTCGCGCCGCTCGCCGATCGGGAAAGCGCTCCGGCGCCCGATCCCGTCGACTGGTGGTTCACCGAGCTGCCGAGACGGCAGCGGGCGATCGCGCACCTCCATTTCGCGGAGAACCGCGACGCGCCCGAGATCGCCGCGATCCTGGGGATCGCCGCCTCCACCGTCCGCGTCCAGCTGGCGCGCATCCGTTCGAAGCTCCGCAGCGCGAATACGTCCTCCCTGAAATCCGAGAGGTGTTCCCATGCATCCTGAAGAGAGCGGATTGCGCCGGGCTCTGGCGCAGCGGACGTTCCGGCCTCCCGAGGAGATCTGGCCGGCCGTGCGTCGGGAGTTGACCGACAGGAAGCCGCGGGGTCAGGCGGCCGCCTGGTGGGCGGGAGCGGCGGTGCTGATCGTCGTCTTGGCCGTTCTCCGCGGGCGGACGGAGCCCATCGCGCGCCCTCTTCCCCCGGAAGGGTTCGGAGTGACCAACGTGCGGAGTCTCGGCCGGCCCGCGACGTCGATCGTGCTCCGGCCGGACCCGAAGACCGTCATCGTCGTCGTCGATTGAAAGGACGGGCTCCCATGAAACGCGCACTCCTCATCCTTCCGCTCGCCCTCGCCTTCGCCGGCTCCGCATCCGCCGAAGGCGACCGCGTTTCCCTCGACGTCGGCGTCTTCCAGGGATTCCGCGCACGCGCTACCGAATCGCTCTCGCCGGGATCCGTCGTCTACCTGCCGCCGGATCCCGGCTGGTCCGACGACGTCGAGCGTCAGCGCGCCCAGATCGCGGAGAACCTGGGGCTGGAAGGCGTTGCCGTGCTGATGGTCGGCCGCGTCGCCGGCGCCTACGGCGCCACCCAAACGGTCGCGGCGAAGTCCTACGTATACACCCCCGCCGAGGGCGGGACGACGAAGGAAGAGCCGGTGACGGTCACGGTTCGCCCGGTTCGTACCGGCGGCCACGCCCTGCTGCTCGACCTTCGGCTCCTGCTCGGCGCGCGCGAGATCGCGGCCGCCTCGGTCTCGGGAGAGCTCGGAAAGACGTTCATCCTGGGAGGAAAGCCGGGAGGAAATCCGATCTTCGTCGCCGTCACGCCGAGAGACGCGGCGCGGCCGGTCGCCCCGCGGGACGCGCTCACCGTGAGTGGCGAGATCCAGCGGCCCCGAATCGTGACGCGCGTCGAGCCGAGCTATCCGGAAACGCTTCGTGGGCACAACAAGTCCGGCCTCGTCCTCATCCAGGCGATCGTGAACACCGACGGCTCCGTGGGCCCGGCCACCGTCGTCCGGCATTCCGATCCGGAGTTCGACGACTCCGCCCTGGCGGCGGTGCGCCAGTGGCATTACGAGCCGGCGACGCTCCGAGGCGCGCCCGTTCGCGTCTACCTCACGATCACGGTCAGCTTCCGGATCTAGGGACCGCCCGGCCGGAGTCAGACCTCTCGCCGGAACAGCACCTTCGTCAGCACCGCGCAGACGATCGTGAAGGTCGCGAGGAAGACCCAGTCCGGATAGACCGACGGCGGCGCCGCGCCGCGCAGCAGCAGGCCGCGCAGCGCCCGCACCCCGTAGGTCAGCGGATCGGCGTTCGAGAGCTGCGCCAGCCACTTCGGGTACGACTCGATCGGGTAGAGCGCGCCGGAGGGGAAGAAGAGCAGCACGTTGATGATGCCGAACATGCCGCGGAGGAGGCTCGTGCTGCGGGCGCGCGCGAACACCAGGAACCACAGCGCCGCGATCGAGAGCGCCGTCAGGAACACCGTCGCCGCCGCGGCGGCCAGGCTCTCCTTCGACAGCATCGGCAGCGGCGTCAGGAAGACCACGCAGCCCAGCACGAGCAGGCCCGCGACCGACGCCACCACGGCGCCCGCGAGCACGTTCCCGACGACCAGCGTCCCCGTCGTGATCGGCGTGACGAGATACCCCTCGTGGTACCCGAACATCCGATCCTCGAGGACCTGCAGGCCGCCCGAGACCATCGAGCCCATGAAGATCGCGAGGCACACGACGGCCGGTCCGAGGTACGTGAGGTAGTCCAGGTACGGATACGCCTCCAGGCGCACGCCCGGCGCCGGCGGGCTCGCGTCCCGCGGCGCCGAGACCTCCGCCCAGACCTGGCGCAGCGCCTGCTCGACCGTGTCGAAGGAGAATCGGTCCGTGTTGTCGCCGATGAACGAAGGCGCGGGTCCCGACGGCGAGAGCCCGAAGGGCAGCACCCACACGCCGCGATAGCGGCCGCGGCGGAGGCCGTCGAGCGCCTGGGCGCGGTCCGTCACGAACTCGGCGCGGACGAGCTTGCGCCCCGTCTCGAGGGCGAGCACGCCGCGCCGGCACTCCGCCGAGTACGCGTTGCCGGCCTCGTCCACGACCGCGAGCGGGACGTCCTGCAGCGGCCGGTTCATCGCGTTGCCCAGGATCAGCAGGTAGACCACCGGGAAGACCATCGTCGAGACGAGGAGCACGGGCTGGCGCCACAGCGTCAAAAACGCGCGCTGCCCGATCGCGAGGATTCCCAGCAACGCGAGGAACGGTCCTCGCGCCGGACGCCTCTCCTTCCTCCTCTCGCCGTTCGTCGCGCCGACGGTCATGAGCTCAGGCATCCCGCAGCGCTCGGCCCGTGTACGAGAAGAAGACGTCCTCGAGGGTCACGAGCGCGATCTTCAGATGCACGATGTGGTAACCGCGGTCCTCGAGCATCCGCGCGGCGCGCCGGCCGACGCCCTGGCCGGGCCGCGCGTCGAAGTGGACGCGCATCGGCGAGACGAAGCGCACGTTCGTCGCTCCGGCGGACGCGATCGAGAGCTCGTCCTCGTCGGTGATCTCGTGGTCGGCCTCGAGCTCGACCTTCTCGCCGGTCTCGAGCTCGTGCTTGAGCGCCGTCGGTGAGTTCTCGCAGAGGATGCGGCCCTGGTCCATGATCGCGACCCGATCGCAGAGGACGTCCGCCTCCTCCATCGCATGCGTCGTCAGGATGATGGCGAGGTCGGGATCGTGGGCGCGCAGGTCCCCGAACATGTCCCAGATCGCGCGGCGGCTCTGGGGATCGAGGCCCGTCGTGGGCTCGTCCAGGAAGAGCACGCGCGGCGAATGCAGGACGCCGCGGGCGATCTCGAGCCGCCGCCGCATGCCCCCGGAGAGCTGCCGCGCGATCTGGTTGCGCCGCTCCCAGAGGCCGACCTGGTGCAGGCGCAGCTCGATGCGCTCCGAGAGCCGGCGGCCCCAGAGCCCGTACATCTTGCCCTGGACCGAGAGGTTCTCCCGGACCGTCAGGTTCTCGTCGGTCGTCTGGGCCTGGGAGACGGTTCCGATCGTCCGCCGGACCGCCGACCGCTCCCTCACGACGTCGTGCCCCTCGATCCTCGCCGCGCCCGAAGTGGGAGGAATGAGGGTGGTCAGCATGCGGATGAGGGTGGTCTTGCCGGCCCCGTTCGGGCCCAGCAGGCCGTAGATCTCCCCCCGCCTGACCGCGAAGGACACGGCGTCGTCGGCGACGAAATCGCCGAACCGCTTGGTCAGTCCCTCGACCTGGATCGGGTCGGGCCCGCTCACGCCCTGGGCGGCTCGCTCCCGGCCTCGACCACGAAGGTCTGGCCCGAGACGACCGTCGCGTTGAGCGGCTGGAGGCGGACCGAGAAGGTCTGGAGATCGCGACTCTGGAGGCCCCAGTTCTTGCGGGTCGCGAACTCGGAGCGTGGCTTGATGGAGACGATCCTCGCCTGGAAGCGCGAGTCGGGCCGCGCCTGCGGCCACACGGTCACGGTCTTGCCGACGACGAAGGACGACAGCCGCTCCTCCGGGACCTCGACGCGCAGGTAGGGCGTCTCGATCTGCAGCGTGACGATCGGCTGCCCCGGCTCGACCCACTCGCCCTGGCGGTGGTGACGCGTCAGGACCGTGCCGGCCGCCGAGGCGTTCAGGATGCCTTCCTTCTCGAAGTGACGGATCTTGTCGAGGCGCACGCCGAGCGCCTCCTCCTCCGCCGCGAGCTGGCCCTTCTCGGCCTCGCGCGCGCGGATGTCCGCCGCGATCGCCTCGCGCTGGTGCTGCAGGCTCTCGAGGTTCGCCGCCGGAGAGACGCCGTCCCCGACGAGCCGGCCGATGCGCCGTTCCTCGGAATAGACACCCGCGAACTGCGCCTTCAGCTTCTCGATCTCCTGCAGGCGCGTCGCGTCCCTCGCGTGCACCTGGGTGATCTGCCGCTCGAGATCCTGCGCGTCCTCGGCGAGGCCGGGCTCCTCCAGGCGCGCGACTTCCTGTCCCGCCTGGATCGCCTCCCCCTCCTCCGGGATGCGCGTCGTCAGCCGTCCACGGCGCGAGAAGGAGAGCTCGAGGCTCTGCTCCTCGGCGATCGCGAGCAGCCGCAGCGGCTGGCCGGTGTCGTTCTCGCGGCGGACCAGCTCCCCGTAACCCCACGCTCCGGCCAGAGCAATCCCCACCGCCAAAATGACCCAAAGGGTCTTTTTCACTGGCCCAAGCTTAAACCCGAATGGCCATGCCGGGGTCAAGGGCCGGCGGGGCCGTTTCAGCCCTCCCGGAGCAGGTCCTCGACACTGTGCAGCACCTGCTCAGCGGGTCCCGGGATGGCCAGATCCACGGCCGCGGTCGCCGGCGTCGCCTCGGGGTTGATCTCCACGGTGAACGCTCCCCGGGACGCGGCCTCCGCCGCCAGGGCGGCGGCCGGGTAGACCACGGCGGAGGTCCCGACGGCCAGAAAGAGGTCACAGGAGGCGGCCTCATCGGCGGTGCGCAGGGCGGCCTGCGGAATGGCCTCCCCGAACCAGATGACGCCGGGACGGGCGATCCCGCCGCAATGGGGGCAGCGCGGGGGAAGCTCGGCGAAGGGGACCGTTTCGTCCGGCCAGCGCTCCGGCGAGGCCGCGCATTCCTCCCAGCAGCGCAGCTCCCAGAGGGACCCGTGGTAGCGGACGACGTTCCGCGTTCCCGCGCGCTCATGCAACCCGTCCACGTTCTGCGTGACCAGCGCGAAACGCTCGAAGCGATCGCTCCATTCGGCCAGGACCTCGTGCGCGCGGTTGGGCCGCGCGCGGGCGACGAGCTCGCGGCGCCAGGCGTACCACTCCCAGACCCGCCTCGGATCGCGGGCGAAGGCGTCAGCGGTGGCGAGCTGCTCGGGACGAAAGTCGCGCCACAGACCTCCCGGGCCGCGAAACGTCGGGATCCCGCTCGCCGCGGAAACGCCGGCCCCCGTCATCACCGTGATGCGGGGCCGATCGCGGAGCCGGCGCGCGAGCTCGCGGATCCCGTCGTCCATGGCGCTTCGATGATATTTTGCGCCCCCATGACGAGCACGGTCCCCATCACGGTCGCGCGCGGCGACGGCATCGGCCCCGAGATCATGGCGGCGACGCTGCGGATCCTCGAGGCGAGCGGCGCGCGCCTCGCGATCGAGGAGATCGAGATCGGCGAGAAGGTCTATCTCAAGGGCAACACCTCGGGCATCGACCCCTCCTCGTGGGAGTCGCTCCGCCGCACGAGAGTGTTCCTCAAGGCGCCGATCACGACCCCGCAGGGCGGCGGCTTCAAGAGCCTCAACGTCACGACCCGCAAGACCCTCGGCCTCTACGCGAACGTCCGGCCTTGCGTCTCGTACCACCCGTACGTCGCGACCAAGCATCCCGTCATGGACGTCGTCATCGTCCGCGAGAACGAGGAGGACCTCTACGCCGGGATCGAGTACCGCCTGACGCCCACGGTCTACGAGTGCCTGAAGCTCATCACGCGCCCGGGGTCCGAGAAGATCGTCCGTTACGCCTTCGAGTACGCGCGGAAGAACGCGCGCAGGAAGGTGACCTGCTTCACGAAAGACAACATCATGAAGTTGACGGACGGGCTCTTCCACAAGGTCTTCGACGAGATCGCGAAGGAGTACCCGGACATCCAGAACGAGCACTGGATCGTGGACATCGGCGCGGCGAAGCTGGCCGACTCGCCCGAGGCGTTCGACGTGATCGTGATGCCGAACCTCTACGGCGACATTCTCTCGGACGTGGCCGCGCAGATCGCGGGCTCGGTCGGGCTCGCGGGCTCGGCCAACATCGGCGAGCGCTTCGCGATGTTCGAGGCGATCCACGGCTCCGCCCCGCGCCGCGCGGGCCAGAACCTGGCGAACCCGTCGGGTCTCCTGCTCGGAGGCGTCATGATGCTCGTCCACATCGGCCAGCCCGACGCGGCCGAACGCGTCCACAACGCGTGGCTGAAGACGATCGAGGACGGGGTCCACACCTACGATGTCTTCAAGGACGGCGTCAGCAAGCAGAAGGTCGGCACGAAGGAGTTCGCGGAGGCGGTCGTGGCGCGGCTCGGTCAGAAGCCGGAGCGCCTCAAGGCGGTGACGTACGGCCACGTCGGCACGGATGCGGCGGCAGCGAAGAGCGCGGCGCCGGCCGGGCAGGCTCCCCCGTCCCCGAAGCAGGAGACGGTCGGCATCGACGTCTACGTCGCGTGGAAGAGCCAGGACACCGACGCGCTCGCGGCGCGTCTCCTCCCGCTCGGGCAGCCCGAGTTCAAGCTGACGATGCTGACCTCGCGCGGCATCAAGGTGTGGCCGGACGGAGCGCCGGAGACCTTCCGCGGGGACCAGTGCCGCGCGCGCTTCCTCTCGGCGGACGGCGGAGGCGGGGGCGCCGTGAAGCCGTCGGACATCCTGGCGCTGCTCACCCGCATCGCCGGCGCAAATCTCGAGTTCATCAAAACGGAGAACCTGTCTACTTACGACGGCGAGCGGGGTTTCTCGCTCGGTCAGGGAGAATGAGGCACCCAATATGACTTCCGACAAGCCGCTCGTCGGCATCCTCATGGGGTCCAAGTCCGACTGGGAGGTGATGAAGAACGTCGCCGACACGCTCGGCAAGTTCGGCGTCGCCTGCGAGAGCCGAGTCCTCTCGGCGCACCGCACGCCGAAGGAGACGACGGAGTACGTGACGGGCGCGGCCGGGCGCGGGCTCGAGGTCATCGTCGCGGGAGCGGGCGGGGCCGCCCACCTCGCCGGAGTCGCCGCGGCGCACACGACGCTGCCGGTGCTCGGCGTTCCGATGGAAAGCGCGTCGCTCAAGGGGCTCGACTCGCTCCTCTCGACGGTCCAGATGCCCGGCGGCATTCCCGTCGCGACCTTCGCCATCGGCAAGCCCGGCGCGGTCAACGCGGGTCTCTTCGCGGTCGCGATCCTCGCCGGAAAGCGGCCCGAGCTCGGAAAGAAGCTGGCCGACTTCCGCGCCGAGCAGGCGGCGAAGATCCTCCAGGAGAAGCTCGTCTAGAAAACTCCCGGTCGGAGAATCCTCCGGGCGCAATTCCGGCGCTCTTGCACTAGAATGTGTGCATCGCCGCCCCCCGGCGAGAGGAGGCCGACTCATGGATTTCTCGGAGTACTCGGATGGAGAACTGCTCGAAGCCGGCCGCGAGGGCCTGAAGCTGGAGCAGTGGGATCGCGCCAAGGCCTTCCTGGCCGAGTACTTCGACAGGCACCTCTCGCGCGGCCAGGCCGTGCCGGCCGCCGGACTCGCGAGCTTCGCGCTGAGCCTGGGGCATACCCGGGAGCTCAAACGGGGGCTCGAGCTCTGCAAGCGGGCCCACATCTCGGATCCGCGGAACCCCTACATCTTCTGGTGCCTCGCGAACCTGCACCTGCTGGCTCGCTCGCGCAAGGACGCGATCGACTCGGTGGAGCGCGGACTGCGCGCGGCGCCCGACAACTTCATCCTGCTGCGCCTGCGCAAGAAGCTGGGCGTCCGCCAGCCGCCTCCGCTGCCGTTCCTCAACCGCGGCCACGGCCTGAACATCAAGCTGGGACGGCTCATGCACCGCCTCCGCGGCAACGCCGCGGCGTAGCGCCCGATCCGGGGCCTCGCCCCGCCACAAAAGAAAAGGCCGGCGCGGTGCGCCGGCCTTCGTGTCGAATCGGGGATCGAAGTCAGTTCTTGGACTCGGGCTTCTTGGGCTCCTCGACCTTCTTGTCGGCCTTCTCCGCGGGCTTCGCCTCGGTCGTCGCCTTCGCGTCGGTCGCCTTCACGGCGTCGGTCGCCTTGGGAGCGTTCTCCTCGACCTTCTTTCCGGTCTTGGCCGCCTTCGTCTCCGCCTTCGAGCCCTCGACCTTGACCGTCTTCGCCGTCGTCTCGTCGATCTTCTTGTCGGCCGCCGGCTTGGCAACCTCGCCCGCCTTCGCCCCGACCGCGCCCTTCTCGGCCGCCTTGTCGGCCGCCTTCTCGGTGCCCTTCTTCGCCTCGGTCTTGACCGTCTCCGTGGCCTGCTGCTTCGCGACGTCGCTCGTCGCGGTCGTGGCTGCCGTCGCGTCCTTCTTCTCGGTCGTCGCCTGGGCGGCCGCGTCGGCCGACTGGGCGATCATGGCCACCGGAAGCGCGAGCGCCGCGGCAACCGCGAACACCTGGATGAGAGCCTTCTTCATTGCTGTCTCCTTCTTTCGCCGGGCGAAATGCCCTTAGAACGCGGCGAAGGATAGAGGCCGGGGTGTGAAC
>DASXAG010000005.1:0-17238 GCA_036406835.1 Thermoanaerobaculia bacterium | reverse complement strand
GGGGAACATCCGGCGTGCGAACGTTTCGTTGACGACGATCACCGGCGGGCTCGACGCCGTGTCGCGATCGGTGAACGTGCGGCCGCGCACCAGCGGAATGCCGAGTGTCCGAAAGTAATCGGGGGTGACGACGTTCCAGTTGCCGTCGTAGTCCGTGGTGGCCGGCGGCTCCGGCTGTCCTTCCTTCAGGAACACGCGGCCGAGGCCGAAGCCGCCCCCGCCCGCCGGCAGGTACGACGTGGCGGACGCGGAGGCGATTCCGGGCTGCGCCGCGAGATCTCCCGTGAGCCTCTCGAAGAACCGGATCGCATCGTCGTCCTTCGGGTAGCGCGCCTCCGGCAGCGACACGCGCGCCGCGAGCACGCGGTCGACGGCAACGCCCGGATCGCGGTTCACGATCTTCGTGAAGCTGCGGATCAGCAGGCCGGCGCACACCATCAACACGACCGCCATCGCCATCTCGGCGACGACGAGCGCGTCACGAAGACGAACCGTCGCTGTGGCCGCCCCGGTGCCGGCGGATCCTTCGCGCATTGCCGCGACGGGCGACTGGCGCGAACCGGCGACCGCCGGAACGATGCCGAACAGCACGACCGACCCGAGCCCCAGGGCGGCCGCCGCGGCGAGCGCGGGCAAATTCAACGTCATCGCGGCGACGAACGGGACTCCGTCGGGGGCGAGGCGGCGCAGCGCGCCGATGAGCGGGGCGCCCACGGCGACGCCGAGAGCGCCGCCGGCCGCGGCGAGCAGCAGGCTCTCGATGAGGAGCTGCCGCACCAGGCGGGGCCGGCTCGCGCCGAGCGCGGTCCGTACCGCGAGCTCGCGCCCGCGGGAGGTCCCGCGCGCGAGCAGCAGGTTGGCGATGTTCACGCACACGATGAGCAGCACCACGCCGACCGCGGTGAGCAGGACCAGAAGCGCGTCGCGCAGCTCGCGCTCGACGAAGTAGTCGCGCATGGGGACCAGGCTGCTGCTCCAGGACTTTCGCGATTCGGGATGGTCCCGCGCGACGCGCGCGGCGATCGCGGCGACGCGCGTGCGTCCAGCCTCTATCGTCACGCCGGGGGCCAGGCGCGCGACGGCCTGGAAGATGAAGTTGTCGCGGCGCGACCGCACATCCTCGCCGAACTCCGCGGGCCGCATGGGCAGCCAGATCTGCTGCTCGGCCGGCCACATCGAATCGGGCGGCAGCACGCCGACGATACGGACCGGCACGCCGCCGAGTCGCAGGTCGCGATCGAGCACGTCGGGCACGCCCCCGAGCGTGCGCTGCCACAGGCCATGGCTGACGACGGCCACGCGCGCGCCCGTCACGTCGTGGTCGGCCGCCGCGAAGGTCCGGCCGACCATGGGGCGGACACCCAGGACATCGAAGAACGCCTGACCGACTTCCGCGGCCTCGACGCGCTCGGGCATCGCCGTTCCGCCCGCCGCGACGTCGACCGCGGTCGGCTGCCATACCGCCACCCCGGCAAAGATGTCGCGCTGCTCGCGCCAGTCGAGATAATCGGCGTACGGCACGCTGGCACGGTCGAATCCGCGCGCCGCGTTCGTCGAGACCGGCACGACCAGAGCGTCGGGACTCGGGTAGGGGAGCGGCGCGAGGAGCACGGCATACACCGCGCTGAAGATCGCGACCGTCGCACCGATGCCGAGCGCGAGCGTCGCGATCGTGACGGCGGCGAACCCCGGGTTCTTCGCGAGCGAGCGGCCGGCGAAGCGGAGATCCTGCCACGCCGTCTCGAAGAAGGGCAGTCTCCGCCGGTCGCGCACGGCTTCCTTCGTGACGTCCATGCCGCCGAGCCGGCGCACGGCGTCCCGGCGCGCGTCCTCGGGCGTCATGCCCGCGCGGACGGCGTCGTCGACGTGCATCTGGATGTGGGACTCGAGCTCTTCGGCCATCTCCCGCTCCAGCCGCGGCCGGCCGAAGAGGCCGAAGAGAACGACGAGGAATCTCCGCACGCTCCTCACGAGCGTCCCTCGGCCGGAGAGAGGAAGCACGCGAGGATCGCGGTCGTCCGCTCCCACTCCCGCGTCTCGAGTGCGGACCGGCGACGGCCGGCGCGGGTGAGCCGGTAGAACTTCGCCTTCCGGTTGTTGTCCGAGACGCCCCACTCGGCGGTGACGTAGCCCTCCTGCTCGAGCTTCACGAGCGCGGGGTAGAGCGTCCCGTAGTTCACGGAGAGACGGTCGCCGCTCGTCTGCTCGATGCGGCGGGCGATCCCGTAGCCGTGGAGGGGACCCAGGGTCTCCAGGGTCTTCAGGACCATCAGCGCCAGGGTTCCCTGCCAGACGTCCTGTCGGGTCTTTTCGGTCATTCCGGTCTCCTATGGGGACCCCATGGGAGCCCCTATGGGAAAACAATACGTCAGTTCGGGCGGGAGGTTCTGCGAAGGGGTCGGAAAATCGCTCTCGTCCCGACCGATCCTCTCGATCCGTTTACACTTCCCGGGACATGCAGCTCTTCCAGGTCGACGACGCGGGGTCGCTCTTCATCTCCCCGGCCCTGACGGATTGGGCGCCGATCCAGGAGCGCGGCATCGACATCGTCATCGACCTCGAGGGCGACATCGATCACTGCATCCCGACGGTCCCGAATCAAGCCCTTTACGTCTACTTCCCGATTTACGACGAGGAGCTCCCGAATCTCGGCAGGCTCAATGCGGTCGCCGACATGGGTGCGGAATTGATCCGGTCGGGCCATCGTGTGCTCTCGCACTGTGGGATGGGGTTCAATCGGTCCGCCCTCGTCGCGGGGCTCGTCCTCGTGCGTCTCGGGATGACGGGTCCCGAAGCGATCCAACGCCTTCGTGGCTGTCGACCGGGCGCGCTGTTCAACCGGATCTTCGCCGCCCATCTCGAGTCTCTGACGGTTCCCTAGGCCGCCGGCGAAATAGCTCTTCGGGCGTCGTCGGCCCATCCACTAGAATCCCGGGCAGACCGGCGATGACACTCCCAACAGGGAGCCGGCTCGGCTCCTACGAGATCCTCGCGCCGCTCGGCTCGGGCGGGATGGGCGAGGTGTATCGCGCGCGCGATCGCAAGCTCGATCGCGACGTCGCGATCAAGGTGCTGCCGCAGCACCTGACGGCGGATTCGGACGCGCTCGCGCGCTTCGAGCGCGAGGCGAAGGCCGTCGCGTCGCTCTCGCACCCGAACATCCTTGCGATCCACGACTTCGGGACGCAGGACGGCGTGACCTACGCCGTGACGGAGCTTCTCGAGGGGGAGACGCTGCGGGGCCGGATCGACGGCGCGCCCGTCTCGCAGAGGCAGGCGATCGACTGGTGCCTGCAGATCGCCCGGGGTCTGTCCGCCGCGCATGGCAAGGGGGTCGTCCACCGGGACTTGAAGCCCGACAACGTGTTCGTCACGAAAGACGGGCACGTGAAGATCCTCGACTTCGGCCTCGCCAAGAAGGTCGAGGGGGCAGGCCAGGACGAGCAGACGAGCGCTCCGACGGGAACGGGGCACACGCAGCCGGGCTCGGTGATGGGGACGATGGGCTACATGTCTCCGGAGCAGCTCCGCGGACTGCCCGTCGATCACCGGTCCGACATCTTCTCGTTCGGGGCGATCCTCTATGAGCTTCTGTCCGGCAAGAAGGCGTTCAAGCGGGACAGTGCGAGCGACACGATCGCGGCGATCCTGAAGGAGGATCCCCCCGAGCTGACGGGTTCCGGTCGGAACATCTCTCCCGCCCTCGACCACATCGTCCGCCACTGCCTGGAGAAGGACCGGGACAACCGGTTCCAGACGGCGAAGGACGTGGCGTTCGCGCTGTCGGAGGCGTCGGAGACGACGACGGCGGTCACGAGCGGTTCACAAGTCGTCGTGCCCGGTCGGAGAATCAGCGCCGGGATCGTCGTCGCCGCTCTCGCGATCGTCGCGGTCGCGGCCGTGCTTCTCCTACGCCGGCCGCACGCCGCGGCCCCCTCGTCCGGCGGCGTCAAACGCGTCGCCGTTCTGCCTTTCGAGAACCTGGGCGCTCCGGAGGACGATTACTTCGCCGACGGTATCGCGGACCAGATCCGCGGCAAGCTCACGTCGCTCCCGGGCGTCGAGGTGATCGCGCGGGGAAGCTCGACGCCCTACAAGAAGACGAACAAGACGCCCCAGGACATCGCGAAGGAGCTCTCGGCCAACTACCTGTTGACGGCGACCGTCCGCTGGGAAAAGACCGGAGGAGCGAACCGCGTGCAGGTCAACCCCGAGCTGGTCGAGATCAAGGCAGACGGCCCTCCTGCCTCGAAGTGGCAGCAGCCGTTCGACGCGGCCCTGACGGACGTCTTCCAGGTCCAGGCCGACATCGCGACGAAGGTCGCCGGCGCCCTCGGCGTCGCGCTCGCCGAGGGCCAGAAGAAGGAGCTGTCGGAGAAGCCGACGGAGAATCTCGCGGCCTACGATGCGTTCCTCAAGGGCGAGGAAGCCTCCAAGGGCATGTCGGTCGCGGATCCGCCCAGCCTGAGAAAGTCGCTCGGCTTCTACGAACAGGCCGTGGCCCTGGATCCCAACTTCGCCCAGGCGTGGGCGCGGGTCTCGATGGCCCACTCGCTGGTCTACGCCAACAGCATCCCCACGCCCGAGCTCGCCGAGCGCGCCCGTCAGGCGGCGGAGAAGGCCGCCGCGCTCGCCCCCAATCGGCCCGAGGGATACCTGGCGCTCGGGAACTACGAGCAGATGATTACCCAGGACTTCGGTCGGGCGCTCGAGCAGTACACAAAGGGACAACGCCTCGCGCCGACCAACGCGGAGCTCCTGACGTGGAACGCTCGTGCCGAGCAGTCCCTCGGCCATTGGGAGGCCGCAGTCGAACACTTCCGGCAGGCCGAGCGCCTCGACCCACGGTCCGTCGTCACCCTGCGGCGCCTCGGCACGGCGCTCGTCTTTCTGCGGCGTTACGCCGACGCGCGCGAAAGCTTCGACCGGGGCCTCGCCCTCGCGCCGGCGAACCTCGCCATGATCGAGTTCAAGGCGATGACGTATCTGGGCAATGGCGATCTTGCGGGGGCCCGGGCGGTATTGAAGGCCGCGCCGAAGGACGTCGAGCCCACGGCGCTCGTGTCTTTCCTGGCGCAGTACCAGGATCTCGTGTGGGTCCTCGATGAGGCGCAGCACGAGCTGCTGTTACGGCTGACGCCGAGCGCGTTCGACGACGACAGGGGCGCCTGGGGCATCTGCCGGGCGCAGGCCTATGCGTTGAAAGCCGATGCGGCGAACGTCCGCGTCAATGCCGAGGAGGCGAGGAAGGCGTTCGAGGAACACCTTCGCGCCACACCCAACGATGCTCAGCTGCACGCGATCCTCGGCCTCTCGCTCGCCTATCTGGGCCGGAAGGAGGAGGCGATCCGGGAGGGACAGCGCGCCGTCGCGCTCGTGCCCGTGGCGAAGGATGCCTACTACGGCTCCTACTTCCTGCATCAGCTCGTGCGAATCGATATGCTCGTCGGCGAGCCGGAGAAGGCGCTCGACCAGCTCGAGGCCTTGCTCAAGATCCCGTACTACGTGTCGCCCGGCTGGCTGAAGATCGACCCCAACTTCGATCCGCTCCGCAACAACCCGCGCTTTCAGAAGCTCGTCGCGGGAACGAAGTAGCCGCGGGTCTGCGCCGTCAGCGGCTCGCGAGGCCTCCCGCGATTTCGCCGCCGTCGATGATCACCGGGTGGCCCGTGATGTACGGCGCCTCGTCGGAGGCGAGGAAGGCGTAGAGCGCCGCGATCTCCTCGGGCTTCGCGTGGCGGCGCAGCGGGATCTTCGCGTCGACCGCCGCCTTCATCTCGGGCGTGTACTCGGCCTCCTGCATCGGCGTCCACACGTAGCCGGGGCAGACCGCGATCACGCGGATGGTCGGCGCGAGCTCCAGCGCCATCGTCGCCGTCAGCTCGATGACGCCGGCCTTCGCGGCATTGTAGTCGGCGTACCGCGGGTAGCCGTTCAGGCCCGACGTCGAGCCCATGTTGATGATGACGCCGCCGCCTGCGGCGAGCATGCGCCGGGCGGCCTGCTGGGCCACGTAGAACACGCCGTCGAGATCCACGCCGACGACGCGCCGCCACTCCGCGGGAGTGATGCTCAGGAAGTCGTGGCGGATGCTGATGCCGGCGTTGTTGATCGCGACGTCGAGGCCGCCGAGGAGCCCGTCCAGCTCGCGAAACGCGCGCTCGACTTCCGCCGGGTCCGAGACGTCCGCCGTGATCGATCCGGCGAGGCGCGGATGCTTCTGCGCGAGCGCGCGGCCGGCGGCGGCGTCGACGTCGAACACGGCGACGCGCGAGCCCTCCTCGAGAAATCGGGCCACGATCGCGGCGCCGATGCCGCTCGCGCCGCCGGTGACGAGGACGCGCTTGCCGGAGAGCCCCTTCATGGCCACGTCAGTCGGCGATACCGCCGCCGTCCACGACCAGCGCCGCGCCGGTCATGAACGACGAGTCGTCGGAGGCGAGGAACAACGCGGCGCGCGCGATCTCCTCGGAGGTGCCCACGCGGCCGAGGGGCCGGTTCGCCGCGCCCTTCATGTAGTCCGCGAACTTCAGCCCGCGCGCCTCGGCGTCGGCCGGCAGCATCGGCGTGTCGACGTCGCCGGGGCAGATGCAGTTGACGCGGATGCCCTGCGGGCCGTGGTCGATCGCCATCGCCTTGGTCATGACGACGACGCCGCCCTTGGCCGCGCAGTAGGCGACGGCCTGATCGCCGCCCTGGATGCCCCAACCCGACGCCTGGTTGATGATGACGCCCCGCTTCTGCGCGATCATCGTCGGCAGCGCGTGCTTGGCCATCAACCACGCGCCCTTGAGGCTCGAGTCGAGCGTGGCGTCCCACTCCTCCTCGGTGCAGTCGATCGCGTTGTGCGGGTGGTAGACACCGGCGTTGTGGAAGAGGATGTCGAGGCGCCCGCCGAAGGCGCGCAGCGTCTCCTCGACGATCCGGCGGCAGTCGGCGGCGCGCCGGACGTCCGCCCGGACGAAGACCGCGGCGCCGCCGGCTTTCTCGATCGCGTCGACCACCTTCTCCCCGCGTGCCTCGTCCCGGCCTGCGACTGTGACGCGCGCGCCCTCCTGCGCGAAGAGCCGTGCGGAGGCCTCGCCGATGCCGGACGTGGCGCCCGTGACGATCGCGACGCGGCCCTCGAGCTTCATCGGGCGGGTAGCCTATCGCACCGAATTTACAGGCCAGCTTGCCGAGATCCCGGCATGGACTCCTTCACCAAAGGGAAGGCGCCCTGATCGCCCGCTTCGGAGAAGAATGCGGGCACGCGAGAAAGGAGGGGCACCATGAGACGGATCACTCTCGCGCTGGTTGCCGCCGTCTTCCTGCTGGGTGTCGCCGGCGACCGGGACCCCGCGCCGGCTCCGGCCGAGGGAGCGGCCGATCCCGTCTTCGGAATCAAGATCTACCCGGGTTACCGCGACTGGAAGCTGGTCTCCGTCGCCCACGAGGAGGGCAAGCTCAACGACATACGCGCCATCCTGGGCAACGACGTCGCGATCAAGGCGTACCGGGAGGGCAAGCTCCCGTTCCCCGACGGCACGGTCATCGCCCGGCTCGCCTGGGCCTACGTCCCGTCGGAGGAGAACAACAGGATCTTCGGCGCCAAGCAGTCCTGGGTCGCCGGGCCGCCGCCGGACTGGTACCTGCAGTTCATGGTCAAGGACTCGAAGAAGTACGCCTCGACCGGCGGCTGGGGCTTCGCGCAGTTCGACAAGGACGGCAAGCCCGCGGACGAGGCGAAGCACAAGACCTGCTTCCCGTGCCACGAGCCGTTCAAGCAGCGGGACCTGGTCTTCACGCAGTACGCGCCCTAGTACGGAAACCACAGGAGGATTTCATGACCCAGACCCAGATCACCCCAGGAGGCCTCGAGGATCCGACCTATAAGACCCGGAAGACCACGACCTCTCCCGAAAAGACGGCGATACGTCCGTTTCCCGTAGACGCCGTTCCGGAGGAAGACGTCGCGGACCTGCGCAAGCGCGTCGCCGCGGCGCGATGGCCGGAGCGGGAGCTCGTCTCCGATGCGAGCCAGGGCGTGCAGCTCGGGACGATGCAGAAGCTCGCGCACCGATGGGCGAACGGCTACGACTGGCGCAAATGCGAGGCCAAACTGAAGGCGCTGCCGCACTTCATCACGGAGATCGACGGGCTGGACATCCACTTCATCCATGTCCGCTCGAAGCACGAGAACGCGCTGCCGATGATCGTGACGCACGGGTGGCCCGGCTCGATCATCGAGCAGCTGAAGATCATCGAGCCCCTGACGAATCCCACCGCGCACGGCGGGACCCCGGCGGATGCCTTCCATCTCGTGATTCCGTCCATGCCGGGCTACGGATATTCGGAAAAGCCGACGGCTCCCGGCTGGGGCCCGGAACGCATCGCGCGTGCCTGGATCGCGCTGATGAAGCGCCTGGGATACCCGCGGTACGTGGCGCAGGGAGGGGATTGGGGAGCCGTGATCACCGACCTGATCGGCGTGGAAGCGCCTCCGGAGCTGGCCGCCATCCACACCAACATGGCGGGCGCGGTACCGCCCGAGATCAACAAGGCGGCGTTTGCGGGTGCTCCGGCGCCGGCCGGGTTCACCGCCGACGAAAAGGACGCCTACGACCATCTCGTTACCTTCTACGCTCACGGTCTCGGGTATGCGCTGGAGATGGGCAACCGCCCGCAGACGCTCTACGGGATCGCGGATTCCCCGATCGGGCTGGCGGCGTGGATCATCGACCACGACTCGCAGAGCTACGACGTGATCGCTCGCTCGTTCGACGGAAAGCCGGAGGGTCTCGCCCCGGACGACATCCTCGACAACATCACCTACTACTGGTTCACGAATACGGGAGTCTCCTCGGCTCGGCTCTACTGGGAAAACAAGCTGGCCTTCTTCGCGCCGAAGAACGTGCAGATCCCGGTCGCCGTGAGCGTCTTCCCGCAGGAGATCTACGCGGCGCCGAGGAGCTGGGCGGAGAAGGCGTATCCGAAGCTCATCCACTACAACAGGCTGCCCAAGGGATGCCACTTCGCGGCCTGGGAGCAGCCCGATTTCTTCGTCTCCGAGATGCGCGAGAGCTTCAAGTCATTTCGTTGAGGAGTTGGACACGATCATTCGGCAATCACAGGAGGCAGCAATGAGCACCACGGAAGCCCACGTCGAGGAAGTGACCCGAGGCGCGAACAGCCGCACCGTCGACATGAAGCTCGAGGTCGTCGTCATTCCCGTGTCGGACGTCGACCGCGCGACGAAGTTCTACGCGAGCCTCGGGTGGAGGCAGGACGCGACGCCGCCCGGTTCGGGCGTCGTCCAGTTCACGCCGCCCGGCTCGGGATGCTCGGTGCAGTGGGGCGCGGGCCGGACGACAGCGGCGCCCGGCTCGGCGCAGGGGTTGTGGCTCATCGTCTCCGACCTCCAGGCCGCCCTGGACAGGCTCGCCACCGCCGGCGTCACGCCGGACGAGGTCTTCCACTTCGGCGCGAAGGGCAAGGAGAGCGGGATCGATCCGGAGCACAACACCTATCGCTCGTTCGCGTCGTTCCGCGATCCCGACGGGAACCACTGGCTCTTCCAGGAGATCACGAACCGGCTCCCGGGGCGCCTGGACCCCGGCGCGACGACGTTCGCGAACGCGGCGGACCTGGCGGGCGCGATGCGGCGCGCGGAGGCCGCGCACGGCGAGCACGAGAGGCGGCTCGGTCAGAGGGACGCGAACTGGTCGGACTGGTACGCCGAGTACATGGTCGCGGACCAGTCCGGCGCGAAGTTGCCGGAGTGATCGACGCCGATCGGATTCGAAGCGACGAGGAGGTGACCGCCTGAGCGGCCAGCCGCGGCTCGCCGGGCAGACCGTCGTGGTGATCGGCGGAACCTCGGGCATCGGGCTCGAGACGGCGAGGCTGGCACGCGCCGAGGGGGCCGACGTGATCCTCGTGGCGCGCGACAGGGATCGCCTCCAGCGCGTCGCCGGCGAGCTCGGCGCGCGGAGCACCGCCGCGTTCGACGCCACCGACTTCGAGCGGCTCGGGCGATTCTTCGAAGAGCTGCCTTCGCCCATCGACCATGTCCTCGTCACCGGACCCGGCCCCTACTACGCGCCGCTGGCGGAGTTCGACTTCGACAAAGCGAGGCGGGACGTCGACGCCCACGTGCTGCTGGCGATCCAGGTTGCCCGGAGCGCCGCGAAGACGATGCGTCCGGGCGGGACGCTCCTCCTCATGGGCGGTACCGGCGGCCGCCGCACGGCGCGGGGGCTCGCTCTCATCGGCGCCCTGACGGCCGCGGGGCCCGCCCTGACGAAGAACCTCGCCCTCGAGCTCGCGCCCATCCGTGTGAACCTGATCGCCGCGGGCTTCGTCGACACGCCGCTGTCGGCGGAGATCCTCGGCGATCAGATCGAGGCGCGGCGCGAACAGCTCCGCAGGACGCTGCCGATCCGCCGGGTCGTCGGCCCGGCCGACGTCGCGGCGCTCGCCGTGCACCTCATGACGAACACGGCGATCACCGGTGCGACTTTCGACATCGACGGCGGCCAGCAGCTGGTGGAGGGTTAGTGAAGTTCCTCGACGTCGCGAAGTTCCTCGACATCGCCCGCCGGGTGGAAGGTGGAGAAGCGAGCCTCAGCCCATGCCTGGCCGAGGCTCGCTCAATAGCCCTTCGAGGAAGGCGACCCGGCTCGATCAGCGCCGGGCGTTCGAGGAGCGCGACGTGCCTCTCGGCGCCGGCGTTCTCTTCCGCGCCGCCGGAGCGGCGGTGAGCCTCTCCTTGAGCTGGCGCATCTCCTCGCCGAGCTCGCGGAGCCGGTCGTCGTCCATTTCCTTCTCCGCGGCGGGGAAGAGGTCGCTCTCCTCCTCGTCGGCGTGGTGCTCGACGCTCTCCTTCAACACCGTCGCCTTCGACTCGAACGTCTCGTCGGATCCGCTCAGGCCGCCGAGCTCCTTGATCAACCGCTTGACGATGAGGTGCTCCTCGATCGACTCGCCGACCATCTTGCGCGCGTCCTCGTCCTCGAGCTCGCGGCAGGCCGGATAGAAGATCCGCTCCTCGAGCGTGGCGTGGACCTCCAGATCGCGGCACGCCTCGTCGATGAGCCGCTTGCGGGTCGCGTGCGCGCCCTCGCCCGCGTTCTCGTACTCCTTGAACAGCCGGCGCACCTCGTCGTGCTGCTCCTTGAGCAGGTCGGTGGCCTTTTGGGTCTCATCCGACTCGCCCTTCATCGACTCCGCGATCCGGCTCAGCACTCCCTTTTCCTTCTTGTCCTTCCCGTCCTGTTTCGCCATTTCGTGCCCCCTTGAGCCGCCCTGCGGAGCAACATTCGTGCCGCGGATCGAGGCGCGCGAGGGACGCGCCCGCATCGCGAATCCGAGCGATCCGCGGGGCACGCCCCTTGCAACTCCAGGAGAGTGCGGACTGGATCGGAAATCCATTCGACATCCATTCCGGGCTTTCAAGGAGGATCACTGATGAGGATCAAGACAGGAATTGGGATTCTGTTTCTGAGCGGAGCAACGGCCGCGCTTCTGGCGCAGACGTCACAGCCCTCGCAGTCGACGTCGCAGCCCTCGCAGTCGACGCAGACGGACACGTCGCGGTCGAGCGCGAAGGCCGGCGATCAGACGATGAAGGCGCCGATGTCGGCGTCGGATTGCACCAGCGACGCGTGGCGCAATTACAGCCATCCGAAGTTCAAGAGCGAGAAGGCGTGCCAGTCGTACGTCCAGAAGCACATGAAGAAGGGCACGAGCGGCGAGACCAACGCGCCGAAGCCCGACATGAGCTCGGGGACGGGTGCCAACTCCGGCACGAACCCGGGTGCCAACACCGGCATGAACCCGCGACCCACGCCCCATCCCTGAGCCTCTGACACAGAACCGTCTCGAGAGGGCGCCGCGGCCAGTAACGGTCGCGGCGCCCTCGCCGTTCAGGGCCGAAGACTTCATCCAGGTCTGGTAAGGTTTTTGCACTCCGGTCCGCCGGGCAATGGCATGACGGATCGGCATCTTCCGAACCTGCACGACTATCTGACGGTGGCTCAGGCCGCCGCGGTGCTCGGCGTGGCCTCGAACACCGTCCGGGCGTGGGATGCCGCCGGCAAGATTCCTTCGCGGCGCAATCCCGCGAACGGGTACCGGCTCTACCGGCGCGCCGATCTCGAGGCGTTCCTCGCCTCTCTCGATGGATGCGTCACGGATGCGGACGCCGGCGACGGCCGGGGCGCAGGGTGAGCGTGAATATGGAGAGGCGGCCGCAATCGCCCGACGTCCCGTCTCTCGGCGAAGGAGAGATGGCGCGGCGGATCCAGGCGTTCGACTGGGCGAAGACGCCGCTCGGACCCATGTCCTCCTGGTCGCCGGCGCTCCGGACGACGCTGCGGATCCTCCTCGCCAACCGGTTCCCGCACATCCTCTGGTGGGGGCCGCAGTACATCCAGTTCTACAACGATCCCTATCGGCCCTACCCGGGCACCAAGCATCCGGACCGCGCGCTCGGACGACCGGCCAGCGAGTGCTGGCCCGAGATCTGGCACGTGATCGGTCCGCTCATCGATCGGCCGTTCCACGGCGGACCGGCGGCGTGGGACGACGACATCTCGCTCGAGATCCACCGGCACGGCTACCTCGAGGAGAGCCACTTCGTCATCGCGTACAGCCCGGTCCCGGACGAAACGGTGCCGAGCGGCATCGGCGGGGTGCTCGCCACCGTCCACGAGATCACCGAAAAGATCGTCGGCGAACGCCGCGTGCGGGCGCTGCGCGACCTCGGGTCGCGCGTGACCGAAGCCAAGACCGCCGACGAGGCGTGCGCCATCGCGGCGGAGACGCTCGGCGCCGACGCGAAGGACGTGCCGTTCGCGCTGCTCTACCTGATCGACGAGGGCGGCGCGCGGGCGCGGCTCGCCGGGACGGCCGGGGTGGCGCGCGGGAACGAGGTCCTGCCTCCCGAGATCGACCTTCGCGGGCCCGATCCCGCGGGGTGGCCGTTCGGCGACGTCGTGCGCACGGGCGAGACCCGTCTCGTGAAGCGCCTCTTCGAGAGGCTCCACGAGGTGCCGGCCGGTCCGTGGTCCGACCCGCCGCACACCGCCGCCGTGGTCCCGATCCCGTCCCACAAGGCGGGGGAGCCCGCCGGCCTCATGGTTCTGGGCGTGAGCGCGCGGCTCCAGTTCGACGACGCCTACCGCGACTTCTTCGACCTCGTGAAGACGCAGATCGCCAGCGCGATCGCGAACGCGCGCGCCTACGAGGAGGAGCGCAAGCGCGCGGAGGCGCTGGCGGAGATCGATCGCGTGAAGACGGCGTTCTTCTCGAACGTCTCCCACGAGTTTCGGACGCCCCTGACCCTGATGCTCGGCCCCGTCGAGGAAATGCTCGACCGCGGCGCGGGCGGCCTCTCATCCGAGGCCCGAGAGCAGCTCGAGGTCGTGAACCGCAACGGCCTCCGGCTGCTTCGACTCGTCAACACGCTGCTCGACTTCTCCCGCATCGAGGCGGGCCGCGTGCAGGCGCGCTACCAGCCGACCGACCTCGCGGCGTTCACCGGCGACCTCGCCAGCGTCTTCCGCTCCGCGATCGAGCGCGCCGGACTGCAGCTCGTGCTCGACTGCCCTCCGCTTCGCGGGCCGGTGTACGTGGACCGCGAAATGTGGGAGAAGATCGTCCTCAATCTGCTCTCGAACGCGTTCAAGTACACGTTCGACGGCGAGATCGGCGTCTCGCTCCGCGATCGCGCCGACACCGTCGAGCTCACGGTGTGGGACACGGGGACCGGGATTCCGGTGGAGGAGATGCCGAGGCTCTTCGAGCGCTTCCACCGGGTTCGCAACGCGCGCGGGCGCACGCACGAGGGGAGCGGTATCGGCCTGGCGCTCGTGCAGGAGCTGGTCCGCCTCCACGGGGGCGTGATCGGCGCGACGAGCGAGGTCGGGCGGGGCACGCGCTTCACGATCACGGTGCCGTCGGGGACCGCGCACCTTCCCGCCGACCAGGTCGCGGCGGATGAGCCTCTCGCGGAGGTGACGGGAACCGCGATGCCGTACGTCGAGGAGGCGCTGCGCTGGCTGCCCGACGAGGAGGAAGACGGCGCGAGGCTCGGCGCCGCGGGGACGTTCGACCTGGGCCACCTCGCGCCAGCGGCGGCTTCCTCGTCCGAGACGAACCAGGACCGTCTCCGCGTCCTCGTCGCCGACGACAACGCCGACATGCGCCAGTACCTCACGAGGCTGCTCGCCGGGCGCTACGCCGTCGAGGCGGTCGGGGATGGCCGCGCCGCGCTGGAGGCCGCCCGCGCGCGGACCCCGGACCTCGTCCTGACCGACGTGATGATGCCGCAGCTCGACGGGTTCGGCCTGCTGCAGGCGATGCGCGAGGAGCCGCTCCTCCGCGACACGCCGCTCATCCTTCTGTCGGCGCGCGCGGGCGAGGAGAGCCGCGTCGAAGGGGTCCAGGCAGGCGCCGACGACTACCTCGTCAAGCCCTTCAGCGCACGCGAGCTGCTGGCCCGTGTCGACGCCCATCTCAAGCTCGCGCGGCTCCGGCGCGAGGCGCGGGAGGCGATCCGGCACCGCGGCGAGCAGTTCGAGACGCTGCTGAACGCCGCGCCGCTCGGTATGTTCCTGCTCGATGCGAACCTGCGGTTCGTGGAGGTGAACCCGGTGGCGGTTCCGGTCTTCGGTGCGCCGGCGGGCGGGCTGCTCGGGCGCGACTACGGCGAGGTTCTCCGCGCGCTCGTCGCGCCGCCGGAGGCCGACGCGCTGGTCGAGACTTTCCGCCGCACGCTCGCGAGCGGCGAGCCCTTCGGGGAGCGCGAGCGCTCCGTCTTCCGCGTCGACCGCGGCGTGACCGAGCACTACGAGTGGCGCGTGGACCGGACCACGCTCCCGAACGGCCGGCACGGCCTCGTCTGCTACTTCCAGGACATCTCCGATCGGGTCGAGGCGCGCCGCGAGCGCGATCACCTCCTCGAGGCGGAGCAGAACGCCCGGCAGGAGGCGGAGCGCGCGAACCGGCTCAAGGACGAATTCCTCGCCACGCTCTCGCACGAGCTCCGGACGCCGCTGAACGCGATCCTCGGCTGGTCGCAGATCCTCCAGCGCCGGAAGGACGACGTGCCCACCGTGGAGCAGGGGATCGCCGCGATCGGCCGGAGCGCCCTCGCGCAGACGCAGCTGATCGAGGACCTCCTCGACACGAGCCGCATCATCTCCGGCAAGCTTCGTCTCGAGCGCCGGCGCACGAACGCGGCGGACGTCGTCGCGGCCGCCGTCGAATCGGTGATGCCCTCGGCCAACGCGAAGCACCTCCGGGTGACGCGGAGGCTCGACGGCCCCCCGGCGTTCGTGCTGGCCGACCCGGCGCGCCTGCAGCAGGTGGTCTGGAACCTCCTGACGAACGCGGTGAAGTTCACCCCGGACGGCGGCAGCGTGGACGTCGCGGTCGAGCGGCGGGAGGGCCGGGCCGCGATCACGGTGCGGGACTCCGGCGTCGGGATCCCGCCGGAGTTCCTTCCGGCCGTGTTCGACCGCTTCCGTCAGGCGGACGCCTCGCACAGCCGCCGCTACGGCGGCCTGGGCATCGGGCTGACGCTGGTCAAACAGCTCGTGGAGCTCCACGGCGGCGACGTCCGCGCGCACAGCGAGGGCGACGGCCGCGGCGCGACGTTCGTCGTCACGCTGCCGCTGGCCGACGAGCGAACGGCGGACGAGCCCGCGCAGCCGTCCCGCGGGCCCCTCGAGGACGCGGTGCTCGAGGGCGTGCGCGTGCTCTACGTCGACGACGACCCGAACGCCCGCGAGCTGGGCGAGCGGATCCTGGGCGACCGCGCCGCCCGGGTCCGAGTCGCCCGTTCCGCGCGCGAGGCGCTCGACCTCCTGCAATCGGATCGGCCCGACGTGCTCGTCTGCGACATCGGCCTGCCGGAGATCGACGGCTACGAGCTGATCCGGAGGGTCCGCCAGAAGACGCCGGAAGAGGGCGGCAGGGTTCCCGCCGTCGCCCTCACCGCCTTCGCGCGGCCGGAGGACCGGCGGCGCGCGCTGATCGCCGGATACCAGTCGCACGTGGCCAAGCCGGTCGTGCCGGAGGATCTCGTGGCGGTGATCGCCACCCTCGCCGGCCGGTGGCGGCCGCAGGTCTGACGCCGCGGCCGGTTCGACCCCTACTTGCCGACGACCAGGATCGTGAATGTCCCGGGTACCTGGCTGGGCCGGGGGCGCGGCTGCTCCGCGGTCGGCGACGGCGGCGGTCCGAACTCCGCGGTGACGAGAAACACGCGGTGCGACTTCTCGTCGATCGCCATCGTCCGCGCTCCGCGCTGCGTCGGCACGCTGGCAAGCGCGGTGAGCTTTCCGGTAGGGCCCTCCTTCGCGACGGTCAGCGTCCCCTCGCCGTTCGAGCTGAAGGCGAGCCCGGTGCCGGGATCGAATCCGTTGGCGTCCACGCCGTCGCCGATCGGGACCGTCGACAGCACCTTGCCGCTCGCCGCGTCCACCATCGCCATCATCTTGTTGCCGCAGCCGACGAAGAGTCGCTTGTGGGCGCGGTCGATCGCCATTCCCGAGGGCTCCTCGCAAGGCGCGAGCGGCCAGCGGTTCGCGACGGACATCGCGCGCGGGTCCAAAGCGAGCAGCTCGCTCTTGTCCTCCAGGTTGACGTACACGCGGCCCTCGAGGTCGGTCGTCGCGAACTCGGGCTTGCCGCCGAGCGGGATCGTGCCCGCGACCTTGCCGGACGCGGCGTCGAGAACCGTGGCGTCCGCACTGCGGCCGTTGAACGCGAAGACCCGCTTCGTCGGCGGGTCGTAGAGGATCGCGTCCGGATTCTGGCCCTCGATCTTGACCTCCTCGATCGTGGCGAGCGTCTTCGGGTCGAAGATCGTGATCGACCCGGCGCGGCCGTTGCTGGCGAAGCCGCGCGAGAGCTCCGGCGCGAGCGCGACGCCGTGCACTCCAAGCGTGTTCGGGATCTCGCCGACGGGCTTGAGCGAGTCCGCGTCGAAGACCATCACGCGCGTCGCGCGCGTCACGTAGAGGCGGCGCGCGGCCGGGTCGACGACGAGGTAGTCCCAGCCGCCGTCGCCGCCGATTGTCACCTTCTGGACGACCTTGTAGCCCAGATCCCCCTGTTTGTATCCGGGATCGCCCTGCGCGAGGAGCGCGCCGGACAACGCGAGACACACGACGGACAGGCTCGCTAAACGGAAGCTAAACGGCATGGCGTGACCTCCGCCGGATCCTAACACCGCCGATGGCCGCCGAA
>DASXAG010000004.1:0-8349 GCA_036406835.1 Thermoanaerobaculia bacterium | reverse complement strand
CTGCGCATCGTGGACGTCCCGGTCCGCTACCGCGAGCGCACGTACGGCGAGACCAACATCCAGCGCTGGCGCCACGGCTGGCTCCTGCTGCGCATGGTGGGAGTCGCGGCGCGCCGGCTCAAGTTCGTCTGATGGGGCGGCTCCGCGACTGGATGCGGGACCCGCTCGCGTCCGGCCTCGACGTCGACCATCCCCACACGACGCTGGCGCGGCGGGACCTGCTCCGATCCAAGCCGTTTCTCCGCCGGATCTATCGCGACTGGTACGGCCGGATCCTGAGCTCCCTGCCGGCCGGCGAGGGACGTGTGCTCGAGATCGGGTCCGGCGGCGGCTTCCTCCGCGAGCACGTCCCCGGGCTCCTGTCCTCGGAGATCGTGGCGTGGCAGGGCGTCTCGCTCGTCGCGGACGCCCACGCGCTGCCCTTCCCGCCGGGGAGCCTGCGCGCCGTCGTCATGACGAACGTCTTTCACCACCTGCCGCACGCGCGGGGATTCCTGCGCGAGGCCGCCCGCGCGGTGCGCGGCGGCGGAGCGGTCGTGATGGTCGAGCCGTGGGTCACCGCCTGGTCGCGAATCGTCTACCCGCGCCTCCACGAGGAGCCCTTCGAGCCCGAGGCGGCGGAGTGGGAGTTCCCGTCGCGCGGGCCGGTGTCGGGCGCCAACAACGCCCTGCCCTGGATCCTGTTCGTGCGCGACCGCGCGCGATTCGAGCGCGAGTTCCCGGAATGGCGGATCGACCGGATCGCGCCCCTGATGCCGGTCTCCTACCTGCTGTCGGGCGGCATGTCGTACCGGAGCCTGATGCCGGGGTTCTCGTACCGGTTCTGGCGCGCGGCCGAGGCCGCGGCGTCGCCGATCATGGGCGCGGTCGCGATGTTCGCGCTGATCGTGCTGCGACGGCGCGAGGTCTGAGAGCCGTCATCCCGAGCGCCGGAGGCGCGAGGGACCCCTTTCCAACGAAAGGACGGCGATTAAAGGGGTCCCTCGGCGCTGCGCGGCTCGGGACGACAAGCAGGGGGCCTACTTCTCCTCCCCGATCTTCGACTGGACCGCCTTGACGCCCTCGCGCGGGACGTGCGTTTTCCACTGGACGCCCCACTTCTTCTCGAAGTAGGCCTGGTTCTTCTTCCAGAGCGCGTCGTACTCGGCCGGCGAGAGCTTGCGGAACGCGCCCTGGCCGACGTGGTGCACGTACGCGTCCTCGGCGCAGACGACGCGGTAGCCGGCCTCGCGCATCCGGACGGCGAAGTCGTCGTCTTCGAACATGCCGACGCCGTACGCCTCGTCGAGCGGGCCGATCTGGTCGGAGACGCTCTTCCGCATCGCCACGCAGTACATGGCCGCGACGCCGATATCGAAAATCCTCCCCCGGTGCTCGCGGCCGCGTTTCGCCGCAAAAGCGGACATCGCCGCGAGGGGGACGCCGCCGGAGGCGGCGCTGTCCATGTAATCCGGCTCGACCCGCGCCTCGTTCCCGCAGAAGTTCGTGGTCGGGCAGAGGAGGCCGATCGTGCGGTCGCGCCGGAGGTGCGCGGCGAGCCGGCCCATCAGCCCGGGAGGTACGACCGTGTCGTTGTTGAGGAGGACGATCACCTCGCCGCGCGCCTCCCGCACGCCCTGGTTGTTGGCGGCGGCGAAGCCGCGGTTCTCGGGGTTCAGGATGCAGCGGACGCGCGGGTCGGAGAGCGCGAGCCCGCGCAGGTACTCCGGCGTGCCGTCGCCTTCGCCTGCCGCGTTGTCGACGACCAACACCTCGAGGCGCGGCCACGTCTCGGCGTGGAGGAGCGAGTCGAGGCAGGCCTTCGTCAGCTCGAGCCCGCCGTACGTCACGACGACGACGGAGACGAGCGGGTGCGCCTCGACGAGTCCCGCGTCGATCGCCTCGTAGCGGTGCGCCCAGTCGTTCTCCTCGGCCACCTTCCGGCGCGCGGCGCGGCGCGGGTCGTCGGCCGGCTCGGCCAGCGCGGCCTTCAGCTTCGCGAGGAACTCGTCGTGGTCGTGCGCGCGGGCGAGGTAGGACAGCTCCGCGTACGGCAGCAGCTCCGTGAGCGCCGGCGCCACCACCGGCTTGCCGCCGTAGAGGTACTCGTAGAACTTGACGGGGTTGGTGGCCTCGGTGATGTCGTTGACGAGGAACGGGATCACGCAGACGTCGAAGTTCCAGAGGAGCTTCGGCATCTCCTCGTAGGGCCGCTGCCCCAGGAGCCGCACGTTCGGCGCCTTCGCGATCCGCGAGAGGTCCACGTCGAAGTGGCCGCCGGCGAGCACGATCGTCGCCTCCGGATGCGCGTGGACGATCTTCTCGAGGAGCGGCGCGTCGACCCACGACGCGAGCGCGCCGTAGTAGCCGATCACCGGGTGCCTCACGGCGACCCTGTGGACGCCGTCGAGGGCGTCGAGGACGTCGTTGGGCCCGTAGAGCGCCTTGTAGTGCTCCGCGTCGATCCCGTTCTTGGCGAGGATCAGCCGCGGCGCGGTCCCCTTCCACTTCTCCCAGAGCCTGTCGGCGGAGACGATCGTCGCGTCCGCGCCGCGAACCAGGGCCTCCTCGCGCGAGAGAACCTCCGGGCCGAAGCCCGGGAAGTTGGTCCACTCGTCCATGCAGTCGTAGACGACCTGCCAGCCGAGCCGCTCTCGCAGCCTCTCCGCGAGCGGCGCCCAGAACGGGATCTGGACGAGGCTGACCGCATCCCCCATCGCGAGGTCCGCGGCGAGCGCGTCGAACGCGTCCACGAGCACATCGAGGTCCGCGGCGTCGAGCGCGCCCTTGTAGACGTCGAGCGGCCGCCGCGAGCGGATGCGCAGCTCGGCGACGTTCGGGGCCTTGCGGACGAGGTCCCAGCTCGGCCCGCCCTCCTGGTTCGCGAGCCACTGCGTCGTCGAGAGGTAGAAGACCCGGTGGCCGTGGCGCCCGAACTGCGTGGCGAGCTGCTGCGGCCGCTGGAAGCGGAAGTCCCAGTCGATGATCGAGAAGACGATCGCGTCGTAGCGGCCCTTCGGCATCGCGGGCAGGGCGTCCGTCGCGCGGCCGGCGGTGCGCCCCCGCGGCTCCAGCCGGACCATCTTGTCCTTCTGCTTCACCGGGGCGAGCGTCCGTCTCAGGTAGCGCGCGAGCGGCGGCGGGATCAGCGCGCGGCCGACCGCGAAGAGCGGCGTGCCCGGAGCCGTCGCGCGGCCCAGCGCGTGGCGGGCGGAGGCGACCGCGTCCTTCGTCTGCCGGGCGCGCCGGCGCAGCCGTCCCAGGCGCGAGCGGTCCCAGCGGTCGAGCTCGGCGAGCGCGTCCTCGAGGTGGCGGCGGCGCAGCTCCGACTCGGCGGCGATGCGGTCGTGCTCCGCCTGGACGCGCGCGATCTCGCCGCGGAGCGCGTTGTCGGTCTCCACGAGGATGCGGTCGCGCGTCGCGACCTCGCCCCGCAGGAACGCGATGCCCTCCTGCTGCTCCGCGACGATGCCGGAGAGGCGTCGGATCTCCTTGACGCGGCGGGCGACGGAGGTCGCCGACTCCGAACCCCCTCTCCCGGCGGGAGAGGGTGGGGGTGAGGGGGCCCGCTTCGGCAGCGCGGCCAGCCGCTCCTTCAGCGCCCGGTAGCGGATCTCCCACGAGTTCTCGCGCGCGATCTGCCGGCGCCTCGCCGCCAGCGCCTCCTCGGCCGGCCGGCGCGCCAGGGCCCGCTCGAGAGCGGCGTCGAACTGCTCCGGGGTGTCGTAGAGCTCGACGACCTTTCCGTCGGCGTCGGCGCCGACTCTGTCGCCGGCGCCGGCGCCCTCGAACGGCTCGATCTCGGGGAGCCGCCGCGCGACGACCGGCTTGCCGGTGGCGAAGTATTCGTAGAGCTTGACGGGGTTCGTCGCCTCCGTGAGCGGCGTCCGCCGGAACGGGATCGTGCAGACGTCGAAGGCCGCAACGTGCTCCGGCAGGCTCCCGTAGGCGACCTCGCCGAGACGGTGCACGTTGGGCAGCGCGTCGAGCGGAGACAGGTCCGCCCCGCTCTCGCGGCCGATGAGGACGAAGGAAGCGCCGCGGCGGCGCGACGCCGCGAGCGCCAACGCCTCGGCGTCGAACCACTCCGCGATCGCGCCGTAGTAGCCGACGACCGGCCGCGGCAGCCGCGCGAGCGGGCTCGTCTCCCGGGCCGGCAGCCGCGAGAACCGCTCGAGGTCCGCGGCGTTGGGCAGGCGCAGGACGTCCGGCCGCTTCTCCCGAAGCCGCGTCTCGAGAATCTTCGACGTCGCCAGGACCAGGTCGCTCTCGGCGACGAGGCGCTCCTCGTCCCTCTCCGTCGAGGCGCCGTGGGTCCCGAAGCCCGTGTGCTCGTCCATGCAGTCGTAGACGAGCGTCCAGCCGTGGCGCTCGCGGAGCCGGCGCGCCAGGGGCTCCCAGGAGGGGTACTGGACCAGGCAGACGGCCTCCGCGATCCCGTAGCGGCGCGCGATCGCGTCCACGGCCTCCGCGGCCTGCTCCAGGCTCTCGCCCTCGAGCTCCCCGCGGTAGAGGTTGAAGTCGAACTCGCCGGGAAGGCCGACCTCGAAAACGCGATCGACTCCCTCGACCCTCGCGAGCGTCGGCTCGCGGTCCAGCCCCAGGAAACCGGTGCGGGCGTAGAAGACGCGATGCCCGTCGCGGGCGAACGGCGCGAGCAGCTGCTGCGGCCGCTGGTAGCGGAACCCCCACTCGATGATGGGAAGGCAGAAGACGTCGAACCCGCGGGCGGGAGGGACGGCGCCGCTTTCGGAAGGTTCGTGACTCAGAGCCCGTATCTTGCCACGAACGAAATCGCGCAAAAAAACGGGCGGGCCCGAAGGCCCGCCCCGAAAACCGGAGGGAGGTGTCTCAGAACGAGATGCGAGCTCCGAACCGGACCAGACGGGGGCTCTGCAGCTCGAAAATGTTGTTGTAGGTGCTCGAGCTGATCTCGGTGACCGTCCCGTCGTTCGCGGTCGCGGTCGCGGGAGTGCGCGCGTTGCGCTGGAGGATCGTCCCGCTGTTGAGCAGGTTGAAGAAGTCCGCCGAGAGCGTGATCTGAAGCGGCCGCACCTGGATGACCTTCTCGAGGCGCAGGTCCACGTCGAACACGTCCTTGTACCGGTGGTCGCCGAGCGCGCCGATGATGTTGTCGCGCGTGCCGAAGCCGTCGCCCGGATCGAGGCGGACGTACTGGAGATACGGATAACCCTCGCGGCCGTAGACGTTCGCGGCGACCGCGAAGTCCCACGGGAGCTGATAGAGGCCGCCCACGTTGAACTGCCAGCGCGAGTTCAGGAAGACCTCGGTCTTGTTGCCGTAGGCGCCGGCCGGGGCCGCCGCGATGTCGTCGAGCGCGCAGGTCGTGCCCGTCGCGACCGGGATCGCGGTGCCGGGCCAAACCAGCGCGTTGCCGCCGCGGTTGCTGGTCGGGTCGTAGCAGGAGTCGAGGCCGCCCTTCTGCTTCCAGTCCTGCCAGGTGACGGCCCCGCGGACCATCCACTTGTTGGTCAGACGCTTCTGGAAGTTGAGGTCGACGCCGTTGTAGAGCGTGTGCCAGTCGGGCCGGTTGCTCAGCGTGACGCCGGCCGGGAGGTCGACGCCGGGCTTGAGCTGGTAGTAGGGCTGATGGAACGTCGAACCGTCGGCCAGGGTGCCGTCCAGGAATCCGGCGACCTCGTAGTCGTCGGCGGTCAGGCCCGTACGGTGCGGATAGATGGCTCCCGAGTACCGGCGCCACGTGTACGACACGCCGACGACGAACTCGGGCAGGACCTCGCGCTCGATGCCCGCCACGATCTCGTGGGTCTTTCCGGCCTTGAGGTTCGGGTCGATGACGTTGGGAGAGACGGTGGACGTCGGGTGCGCCGGGTCGAGGCCGTAGAAATAGATGAGCTGCGAGAGGTCGACCTCGCTGCGGTCGATGACGTTGTCGTGGTTCGCGTCGTTCCAGGGGAAGAATTCCGCCGACAGCGCGCCGGCGTTCGCGAAGGAGATCGTGCCGCTGCCGAGCTGATCCGCGTACTGCGAGTAGCTCGCGCGGAGCAGCGTCCGCTTGTCCTGGCCCAAAGCGTAGGTCAGGCCGACGCGGGGAACGACGTCCGACCAGCTGAAGGGCGGCTCCGAGCCGCCGAAGTTGATCGTCGGGAGGACGTCGCCGAACACCGGGTTGCCCGGGATCGTGACCGCGTTGAGCTGGCCGCGCTGGTAGTCGTAGCGCGCCCCGGCGTTGATCGTCAGGTCGCCGAGGGTCAGGGTGTCGGACAGGAAGCCGCTGTAGTACTTGAGGCCGACGTTCGTGACCGCCTGCCGCGTGAGGACGGCGACGCTCGGATTCGCCGGGGCGAAGTCCGCGAGGTCCCCGTAGTTGCCGGCGCCCGGCCACGCCGTGCCCGAGTCGACGCCGGTGCTGCGGTAGGTGAACCCGTACTTCAACTCATGCCCCATCGCGCCCGTCGAGAAGAACCACGAGCCCGTGGCGTTGACCTGCTCCTGCGGGCGATCCGTGTGGTACTGGAGATAGCTTCCCGTGAACACGCCGTTCGGGTCGATGAAGAGCTGGTTGTAGTCGGTGCCGCCCGCCGGGATCAGCGAGAACTGGTTGTTCACGTGCGAGTAGGAGACCGTCCCGAAGACGCTCGACGAGAAGACCTGCGAGAGCTCGCCCTTCCAGACGCGCGACGGGCCGTCCTGGTTCCACGCGGCCGGCGGAGGCCGCAGGGGGCTGACGCCGCGCCCGGCCTTGATCTTGTTGCCGTCGGTGAACGTTCCGGCCAGCGACGTCGAGTCGAAGAGCTGCGCGTTCAGCTTGCCGTTGACGTCCTTCAGGGTCGTGTTGTCCGGATCCCCGTTGACGTTGAAGAGGTTGACCTGGTTGCGCCCGTAGGCGCCCCACAGCCACAGGCGGTCCTTGATGAGCGGGCCGCCGACCTCGACGCCGTAGTCCTGGACCTCGTTGACGCGGTTGCCGCCCAACACGCCCTGCTCCTCCGCCTCGGTCGGCAGGTTGTTCCACTGCCAGTCCCCGTCGGCGATGAAGACGCGCGCGGAGCCGTGGATGTCGTTGGTTCCGCGCTTGGTCACGAGGTTGAGCTGCACGCCGGGCGCCGCCGCCGAGACGTCGCTGCCGCCCGTGGAGGCATGGATCTCCTCGAACGAGTCGAAGTCGTAGTACATCGGCGAGCCGCCGAGCGCGCTCATGTCGGTGATCGTGACGCCGTCGATGTTCCACGCGTTCTGGTCGGCCTGCGAGCCGCGCGCCGAGTAGTTGCTCTGCTGGCCGCTCTCGTTGCCGCCGATGTTCACGCGGTCCATCTGCACGCCCGGGACCGTCTGGAGGATGACCCAGGGGTCGCGCGCCGTCGGGATCGACTTGAGCTGCTCCTGGTCGACGACGGCGCCGTTCTCGACCTTGCGCGTGTCGAGCAGCGAGGGCTCGCCCTTGACGGTCACGGTCGCCTCGACGCTCGAGATCTTGAGCGCGGCGGTCGTGTTCGTGTTCTGGTTGACCGAGACCTGCACGTTGGGCTTCGTGACCTTCGTGAAGCCCTGCAGCTCGTAGGTCAGCGTGTAGTCACCGGGGTCGAGGCTGACGAACCGGTACTCGCCCCGCGCGTCGGTCGTCTGCGACCTCGGCGCGCCGATGCCGGTCAGGGTGACGGTGACGCCCGGGAGGCGGCCGCCCTGCTCGTCGGTCACGTAGCCGAAGACGTTGCCGACCAGTTGCTGCGCCGTCGCGGCCGAGGCGAGAGCGAAGAGGACGAGGAGCGCGACGGCTTGCACCCACGCCCATGCTCCCGCTCCCGGCTTGTTCGATTTGCGACTCATACTTTTCAAACCTCTCTGTAAGAAGTTGCTGTTTCCCCTTCCGAAGACGACGGAACGACGGCCTTTCCGCTTCTCCTCCTTTCCGCCGCGCCGCGATTCGCGCGGCCGGCGCAGCCAGACGGAGAGCAACCGCGGTGCCACGCGCGCGCGCGGCGCCGTTTCGTGCGCGCGTGCCGAGCCGCGAGAGACGCGGGACGAAGTCGGCGGCGGCGTGGACGAGAATCGCGAGCGCGTGAGGTGCGCGGCGCGCGATCCGATTCGCCGGATGGAGAATCAAAGCGATGGAAGCGGAGGACGATCCGGAAGCGAAGGACGAACGGCCCGGCGGCGAGGAGGAGCCGCGGCCGTCGGCGGACTCGCGGCGGACCGCAGCGATCGACGGCGCGCGCGATACGCGTTTTTGAACGCGGAGGGCGCGCGGGAGTGGTTGTTGGGGAATTCTCGGAGTGGTTGGGAGAGCGCTCAGGAAAAAATTGTGATCCGCCAAGAAGCTGCCGAGGAGCCCGGGGTCACATCGAGATCCAGAATCCAGAATAGAAAAGGGGGAGGCCGAAGCCTCCC
>DASXAG010000003.1:0-22431 GCA_036406835.1 Thermoanaerobaculia bacterium | reverse complement strand
TCCTCATATGTTGAACGAGAACTCGGGGATCGCCACGATGTACTTCAGGTTGAAGATCCAGCGCAGGTACATCTTGATCGGCAGCGCCAGCATGAAGAGCGCGAGCGAGACCCCGATCAGGTAGCGCGGCATGTCCATCTTCTCGAAGAACCGGCGCAGCACGGTCCTCGACAGGAGAAGCGGCAGCACCGCGACGTAGAAGCCGACCAGGACCAGGCCGAAGATCTCGCGGAAGAGCCAGAAGTTCGGCAGGCTCCGCTTGAAGACCTTGATCCAGATGATCTCGGAGAGGTTGATGTTGTTGAGCGGCACGAGCTTGTTGATGTCCCAGAACTCGTAGGGTCCGAAGAAGTTCCAGTTGGGGCCGCGCAGGAACGTGCCGAGCACGATCAGCACGCACCAGAGCACAAGGAATCCCGTCAGGAAGATCGTGATCTCCCAGCGGCGCTCCCGGAACGTGAAGTAGCCGTTGCCCTTCGGGTTCGTGTCGATGTACGGGATCGCCATCAGGCCGACGATGATGATCGACGGGAACACCACGCCGGCGAGCCAGGGGTCGAAGTAGACCAGCATCTCCTGGAGCCCCAAGAAGTACCAGGGCGCCTTGGCGGGGTTCGGCGAGTCGGTCGGGTTGGCGGGCTCCTCGAGCGGCGCCTTGAGGTAGATCGACCAGACGATCATGACCGCCATGACGACGACGAGGCAGATCAGCTCGACGTAGACGAGGTCCGGCCAGGAGAAGACCTTCTGCGCCGAGTCCTCTCCCTCGATGGGCGGCCTCCCCTGCGCGATCCGCCGGTCGTTCTCGTAGGCCTGGCTCATCGCGAACCAGAAGAAGAACCCGACCAGGAAGATCATGCCGACGATCGGGACGTTGTCGGGCAGCGTCGCGACCTTGTTGAAGTTGGGATCGAGGTACGACAGGCCGATGCCGCCGCCGAGCAGCGCGAACAGCGCGATCCCGCCCTTCTTCGTCCAGACCGGGCGCCAGTGGATCAGCAGAACGAGCCCGATCAGCGCCGCGGTCACGAGGTACTGCGGCGCCGACAGGAAGTCGATGACGTTCTTGAGAAGAGTAATAGGGTTCAGACGCCCCCCTCACCCTGCCCTGTTCCCCCGCCGGGGGGAGAGGCGAAGTCTAGGCACGACTGCCGCCTTCCTGGGAGAGGACGAAAAAGGGACTTCCCCTCTCCCTCACGTCGGTCGCGAAGCGACCGCAACAGATTCTGAGTCACACGGGGCCCGAGATTCCGCCGTCCTTGCGGACGCGCCAGAAGTGCACGGCCATCAGGAACGCCGCGACGAGCGGGATTCCCACGCAGTGAAGCACGTAGAAGCGCAGGAGCGCGCCGGCGCCGACGAACCGTCCGCCGAGCAGGCCGAAGCGCGCGTCGTTGGTCGACGTGACGAGCTGGATGTCGCCGATCTTGAGGAGCCCGGTGCCCGGACCCTGGATGCCGATGAGCGGCGTCGCGGAGGCCATGTTCGATCCGACCGTGATCGCCCAGATCGCGAGCTGGTCCCACGGCAGCAGGTAGCCCGTGAACGAGAGGAGCAGGGTCAGGACGAGCAGGATGACGCCGATGACCCAGTTGAACTCGCGGGGCGGCTTGTACGAGCCGGTCATGAAGACCCGGAACATGTGGATCCAGACCGAGATCACCATCGCGTGCGCGCCCCAGCGGTGCACCTCGCGCATGATGCCGAACGGCACCTGCTCGCGCAGGTCCAGGATGTCGACGAACGCGTACTCGACCGTCGGCCGGTAATAGAACATCAGGAGCAGGCCGGTGAAGGTCAGGACGAGGAACAGGAAGAACGTCACGCCGCCGGCGCACCACGTGTAGCGCATCTTGACGCCGGACTTGCGGGTCTTGACCGGGTGCAGATGCAGGACGACGTTGCCCAGCATCGCGAGGACGCGCTTGCGGTTGGTATTGGGGATGCCGACGCGGAAGATCGATTTCCAGAGCTGGCTCGAGACGACGGCTTGTTGAAAGTCACGCCAACGAGATGCCAATCAGCCTCCGAGTTCTCAGTTTTCGGTTTTCAGTTTTCGGTTCTCAGCTTTCAGTTCGTCACTGACAACTGACAACTGATAACTGACAACTATCCTCACGCCATCTTGACGAATGCCTTCGGGTCGCTCCACTGGCCCCGCTCGTAGAGGTAGCGCGTCGCCTTGTCCACGATGATCTGGCCGTCCTCGGCGGAGATCGCGATCTCCGCGCGCTCGAGCGGCCGCGGGGCCGGCCCCTCGAAGTTGATACCGGAGATGTAGTAGCCCGAGCCGTGGCACGGGCACTTGAACTTGTTCTGGGCCTGCAGCCAGTTGGGCGTGCAGCCGAGGTGCACGCAGACCGCCACCAGGGCGTAGATCGAGTTGGTGTCCCGGACGATCCAGACCCCGTACTTCTCCTTCCAGCGCTCGTCCACGCCCAGGGCGTAGCTCGACGGCTCCCCCGCCTTGAATCGGGTCGGAGGCTCGAACAGGACGTTCGGGAAGAGGAAGCGCACCGTGGCCGTCAGGCCCGCCGCCGTCGCGGCCGCGAAGCCCGTCCAGGCCAGGGTCATCCATTTCAGGGTGGAACGCCGGGTGACGCCGTCGAGGGTGACGTCGGGCGGGGGCGACGGCAAGTTATTCGGTGCCGTGGACATCTATTGGACTCGAAATCTATCAAAGGGACAACCGTGTCTCAAGGCACGGTTGTCATCCCGACGCCGAGCGGAGCGAGGCGGAGGGACCCCTTTGCCAGCCGAGATCATCAGAGAGTCGCGACCGGCGGAGAAAGGGGTCCCTCGTCCTTCTTCCCCTCGCAAGCTCGGGGTCGGCGTCCTCGGGATGACACAATCGCCGAAATCACTTCGATACTCCCTTCGTCGCCTCCGCCGTCTTCCGCGCGGCCTCGCGCACGCGCAGATTCGGATCGTCCTTCGCGAGCCTTTCGATCTGCGGCAGGCTCTCCGAATCGCGCAGGAGCGACAGCGCCTTGAGCGCGTTGACCATCGCCGTCTCCGCCTGATCGCTCGAGAGCTCCGCCTGCCGCGCCAGCGCCGAGCGGTCGATCATCGAGCGCAGCACGGGCAGCCCCGAGCCGTCCTCGAGCTCGGCGAGGGCGATCGCGGCGTTCCAGCGCACGTCCGCGACCTTGTCCTCGGCCAGCACCTTCAGCCGCGGGATGGCCCGCGGATCGCCGAGCTGGCCCAGGACGTAGGCCGCCATCTTCCGGGCGCCCGCGTCCTCGGATTGGGACGCCGCGAGCACGGTGTCGAAGCCGGCCGGGTCCCCGATCTTCCCGAGCGCCCAGATCGCGTAGAGCCGCGTGTCGGGTTCCGGATCCTGCGCGGCCGCGAGCAGGGCCGGGACCGCCTCCTTCTCGCCCAAGCGGCCCAGGACGAGCACGAGGTAGCGGCGCACCGGGACGTCGTCGGGCCTCCTCGGGTTGAGGGTCTCGAAGATCCGAAGCGTCTCGGCCGTCAGGGACGCGCGCTCCTCGGGCGGCATGTTGCCGAGCGACCGCGACAGCTCGAATGCCGCCTGCCAGCGGCGATTGGCCGCGCCGCCGCGCACCTCCTGGAGGTAGTCGCGCGGGGTGCGCCGCTCGAAGGTCATGAGGTTGAAGACGAGGAAGATCCCGACCGCCCCGAGGACGACCAGCAGCGGAAGCAGAAAGAACCGCGCGATCAGCCGGCCGGCGCCGCGGGGTTCCTCCGTGAATTCTTCGTCTTCGGGTCTCGGCGTCTCGCTCACAGGGCCGGCAGATACCTCTTCGCCTGCGTGATCGGGTTGGGAACGAAGATCGCGTCCTTCTCGCAGACGGTCTCGCAGAGACGGCAGGAGACGCAGGGGCCGGCGTCCACCTCGGCGATCTTGTGGAAGGTCTCGTGCAGCGGATCGTCGATCAGGTAGATGCAGTCGAAGGGGCAGATGTCGATGCAGAACTCGCAGCCGGTGCAGAGATCCCGGTCCACGATCGCCTTGGGGATGTCCTTCGGCCGCATCTTCTCGACGAGCTCGCCCTTCTGGTCCTGGATGCAGGAGACCGGGCAGTACCGCGCGCAGACCGAGCAGTCGATGCAGCGGTCCGCGTGGATGACGTACTTCTCGCTCTTGTCGCCCGTGATCGTGTGCGTCGGGCACTTGATCTCGCAGACCCCGCAGCCGATGCACGTGTCGGTGATGAAATGGGGCATAAACCTCGCTGTGGCAACCCTTTGAGGGCGGCCATCCAGGGAGTCACGGTATCACAAACGGGCCTCCGGCCGCCGCGCGCCCGGGGTGTCCCGAACCTTCGTCTCGGGAATGCGTTAGGGAAGATGGGAGAGACTTTCGCCTATGAAAGAAGTCCGCGCGGTCGTCCTGGGCCTGGTCGTGGTCCTCCTCATCGCGATGATGTTCGGCTTCTGGAACCGTCCCGCGAAGGAGTTCACGCGGATCAAGGAGTTCAAGGTCGAGGTCCGCCAGCGTGAAGGCGACTCCACGCGCCGGCTGTCGTTCAAGGTTCCGACCACCCTCATCTCGCGCATCGCGAAGCTGTCGCACCTCGACTCGATCGGCGGCGGCCACCTCTCGACGGACTGGGGCAACGGAGAGCTGACCGCTCAGGACATCCTCGAGGCCGCCGACAAGAGCGAGCCCGGCAAGCCGAGCGTGATCGAGAAGGGCGACTCGAAGATCGAGGTCTCCGACGAGAAGGGCACCCTCGCGATCGACGTGAAGGACAGCTGGGACAAGCAGGTCCACATCCGGGTGCCGCGAGCCCTCCTCGAGGGTCTCTCGGACGACCGCACGATCTCGACCTCCGAGATCCTCCATCGCCTCGACGAGCTCGAGCCGGGCGACGTCGTGACGATCAAGGACTCGGACAGCGAGGTCACGATCACCGCGGTGCCGCGAAAGAACTTTCACCTCCACGTCTCCTGAGGAGAGGAGGACCGACATGGCCTCGAACCCGAAGCTCCTCGACCGGCTGATCCTCGCGGACCTCGCCCTCGCCGTCGCCTCGATCGTGACGAGCTCCGCGTCGCCGGCCCAACGGCCGCACGGCGCCGCGTTTCTTCTCTGGCTCGGCGTCTGCGCCGCGACCGTGCTTGCGTGGATCGGCCTCGCCTGGCGCTACCGTCCCGCGCGCGTCGTGTACGCCGCGGCCTGGCTCGGGTATCTCGCGCTCGTGGCGCTGCGCGCCGGCGGCGCCGCCTCGACGGCGTCGCCGTTCGACGGCGTCCTCGACCTCGCGACCGGCCTCGTCGGCGGCATGATCCTCGCCGTCTCCTTCTTCTCCGACGCGCTCGCTCCCGCGCGCCCGCGCGTGACCGTCCAGGCCTAGAGGCCCGCGCCGCGCTCCCGCGCGGCGATATCCTTCGGCGGTGGCGAACCGCCTCGCGAACGAGCAGTCTCCGTACCTCCTCCAGCACCGGGACAACCCCGTCGACTGGTATCCCTGGGGCGAGGAGGCGTTCACGCGCGCCCGGGACGAAGACAAGCCGGTCTTCCTCTCGATCGGTTACTCGACGTGCCACTGGTGCCACGTCATGGAACACGAGTCCTTCGAGACGCAGGCGGTCGCCGACGTGCTCAACCGCGAGTTCGTCTCGATCAAGGTGGACCGCGAGGAGCGGCCGGACGTCGACGACATCTACATGCGCGCCGTGCAGATGATGACGGGCAGCGGCGGATGGCCGCTCTCCCTGTTCCTGACTCCGGACGGACGTCCGTTCTACGGCGGCACCTACTTCCCCCCGACGTCGCGCTGGGGCCGACCCGGCTTCGTGACGATCCTCGAGTCGATCGCGAACGCCTGGAAGACGCGGCGGGCCGAGCTCGAGTCCTCCGCCGGAGAGATGCTCGGGCACCTGGGCCACGACGAGGAGACGCCGGCCGGCGCCGGGCGGATCGGGCCGGGCGCCTCGAATGCGCCGCAGATCCTGACGTCGGCGATCCGCGCGATCGCGCGCCAGTACGACCCTCTGGAGGGCGGCTTCGGCGGCGCGCCGAAGTTCCCGCCGTCGATGCGCCTCGAGCTCCTCCTGCGCGAGTTCCGCCGGAGCGGCCGCGCCGAGACGCGCGAGATGGTCGAGCGGACGCTCCGGAAGATGGCGGCCGGCGGGATGTACGACCAGGTCGGCGGCGGATTCCACCGCTACTCGGTCGACGCGCACTGGCTCGTGCCGCATTTCGAGAAGATGCTCTACGACAACGCGATGCTCGCGCGCGTGTACGTCCTCGCGAGTCGGGCCTTCGGCGAGCCCGGCTACGCGGCCGTCGCGCGCGACACGCTCGACTACCTGCTGCGCGAGATGACGCCCGACCGGGGCGGCTTCTTCGCCGCGCAGGACGCCGACTCGGGCGGCGTCGAGGGCACCTTCTACGTCTGGAACCCCGACTCGCTCGCCCGCGCGGTGGGTCCGGAGGCCGCGCCGATCGTGGCGGCGCGCTTCGGGGTCACGCCCCAGGGCAACTTCGAGGAGCACGAGACCGTGCTCTCGGTCGTGAAGAGCGTCGCGGAGCTCGCCGGGGAGTTTTCCAGGACGGAGGCCGAGATCGAGGCGATCCTGGCCGGAGCGCGTCCGAAGATGTACGCCGCGCGCGCGAAGCGCGTCGCTCCGGCGACCGACGACAAGCTCCTGACCGACTGGTCGGCGCTGGCGATCTCGGCCTTCGCGCTGGCGTCCCGGGTCCTCGGCGAGCCCCGCTACGAGGCGGCGGCGCGCGCCGCGGCCGACCGCATCCTCCGGAATTGTCTGCGGGACGGCCGCCTCCTCCACCGTGAGAAGGCGGGGGCCGCCGCGATCCCCGGCTTCGCGACGGACTACGCCTTCTTCATCGAGGCCCTTCTCGACCTCTACGAGGCGACGTTCGAGCCCGACTACTTCCGCGCCGCCGCGGACCTCCAAGCGGTCTTCGACCGGGACTTCGCGGACCCGCGCGGAGGCTACTTCCTGTCCGCCGCCGCTCACGACGGGCTCATCGTCCGTCCCAAGGAGTCGTACGACGGCGCGACGCCGTCGTCGAACTCCGTCGCCGCGTCGAACCTGCTGCGCCTCGCCGCCTTCACGGGCGACGAGCGCTACGAGAAACGGGCCGACGGCATCTTCGAGACGTTCGGCGAGCTGCTGGAGCGCGCGGCGCCCGCATTCCCGCGTCTCCTCTGCGCACTCGACTTCCGCGCCTCGGGCCCGCGCGAGATCGTCCTGGCGGGCGAGCCCGGGCGGCCCGACTTCGAGGCCCTGCGCGGCGCGGTCTTCGCGAGCCCGGACCTCAACCGCGTGCTGGCCCACGTCGAGTCGGCGTCGGAGGTCCCCGCGCTCGCGCCCCTGACGCGCGCGCGGACGCCGCGGGACGGAAAGGCCGCGGCCTACGTCTGCGAGCGCTTCGCGTGCCAGGCGCCGGTGACCGATCCGGAAGCGCTCGAGACTCTCCTCGCGCCGGCAGCAGCACGGCACTCGTCGTCCGATCGATGACCACCGGCCTCCTCTTCGACGACCGCTTCCTCCTCCACCGCGCGCCGTACGAGCACCCGGAGCATCCCGGCCGGCTCGCCGCGATCCATCAGCGGCTCGAGGCCGAGGGGCTGATCGCGCGCTGCACGCCCGTCGCGGCCCGGGAGGCGACGGAGGAGGAGCTCTCGCGGATCCACACGCCGGACCATCTGCGCACGATCGCGGAGACGTCGAGGCACGAGTTCGCCCAGCTCGACCCGGACACCTACACCTCGCGCGATTCCGAAGAGGCGGCCTTGCTCGCCGCCGGCGGCCTCGTGGACCTCGCGCGCGGCGTCGCGGAGGGCCGTCTCGCGAACGGCCTCGCGCTCCTGCGGCCGCCGGGCCACCATGCCGAGGCGGATCGCGCGATGGGCTTCTGCCTCTTCAACAACGTCGCGGTCGCGGCGGCGGCGGTGCAAGCCTCCGGGGTCGCCCGGCGCGTCCTGATCGTCGACTGGGACCTCCACCACGGCAACGGCACGCAGCACTCCTTCTGGGAGGACCCCTCCGTCCTCTACTTCTCGACGCACCAGTTCCCGTTCTATCCGGGGACCGGCGACGTCGGAGAGGTCGGCGGCGGAGCGGGTCGCGGATTCACCGTGAACGTCCCGCTCCCGGCGGGGTGCGGCGACCCGGAGTACCTCGCCGCGTTCGACCGGGTGCTGCTCCCGATCGCGCACGCGTTCGCGCCCGATCTCGTCCTCGTCTCGGCCGGGTACGACGCCGCCGCCGGCGACCTCCTCGGCTCGATGCGGATCTCGCCGGACGGCTACGCACGGCTGACGCAGCGGCTTCTCGGGCTCGCGGGGGGCCGCGTCGTCCTCGCGCTCGAGGGCGGCTACAACCTCGACGCGATCGCGCGCTCCGCCGCGGCGAGCCTCCGCGCGCTCCTCGGCGAAACCGCCGGCGAATCGGTGCGTCCTTTGCCCGCGCCGGCCGTCGCGCGCGTCCTCGAGAAGGTGCGCGAGACGCAGCGGCCCTTCTGGCCGTCGATCTGACGCTCCCCCGCACCGCTCAGGGCCCGGACAGCGTCAGCGTCGCGGCGGGCGGCGCGTCTCCGATGGTCAGCGTCTCGCCCGACCGCCAGAGAGGCAGCAGATCCCGGTAGCGCCGGTCGAAGACGTTCCCCGACTGGCCGGTGGTCTGGACGTAGCGGCTCCGCGCGAGGTCCGCGAAGTCGACGACCTGCCGGTAGCTCGGGCCGTGGGCCATGTCGAAGGCGCCGTCCTGGCTGAAGCCGCCCACGTTGACGGTCGACCCGTCGCCGCCCTGGCCTACGCTCAGGTCGAAGAGGCGGCGCAGCCCGAAGACCCGGTCGAAGACGTCGTGCGGGAACCGCGCGTGGTGCAGGCGCTCCCAGCGCCACGACGAGGGGTCCGGTCCGAGCCTCCGCGTCAGCGAGGCGACGCCGTCGCGGAGGGCCGCCGCCTCGACGTCTGCGCAGCTCTCGACCCGCGGGGTGCGCACGTCGTCGCACCAGGACGAGCCGGTCGACAGCGCCCGGATCAGGAAGGCGGCGCGCGTGTTGCCGCGGGGAACGCGGCCGAGCTCGTCCCCGGGAAGCTTCGCGAGCTCCACGAACCAGGCGGCGTAGATCGACGCGGGCACCGAGTCGGGGGCCATGACGCGATTCCATCCGCGCAGCCGCTCGAGCGCGTCCCGCGAGGCCGCGTCCAGAGGGTGCGTGCCGAGGAGGAGCGGGAGGAGCTCCTGGGCCTGGCCCGACGCGCGGTCGAGCTGCAGCGCCTGGACGTCGGCGGCCGACATCCGCGGCTTCGCCTCGATCGCGTCGCGGATCCGCCGGGCGCGCCAGGGATCCTCCCACGTGAGGCCGAAGGCGTTCCCGGCCGGGCCCGAGACCACGCGGTTGTTCGCGGTCACGACGTAGCCCTTCGCGGGGTCGAGCACGCGCGGGAGGTTCGCGAAGGGGATCATGCCCGTCCAGTCGTCGGCGCCCTCGCCGGAGACGGGCAGCCGGCCGTCGGCGCGCGGCCGGACCGGCAACGCACCGGTCGCGACGTAGCCGATGTGGCCGTCGGCGTCCGCGTAGACGAGATTCTGCGCCGGCACCTTCAGGAGCGAGGCCGCGGCCACGAAGTCGGTCCAGGTTCGCGCGCGGCCGATCGCGAAGAAGGCCTCGGCGGTCCGGTCGCCGTCGTCGAGGCCGGTCCAGCGCAGCGCGACGGCCTTGCCGAGCGTCGCGGCGCCGCCGAAGACGTCGGTGACGACCGGTCCGTGAACGGAGCCTCGGACCTCGAGGTCGACGTCCGCCGCTCCCCGGACCCGGATCCTCTCGTGACGGACGGAGAACGGCTTCCACTCGCCGCGATGCCGGTAACGCGACGCGTCCTTCCGGTCCACCGTCTCGACGAAGAGGTCCTGCACGTCCGGCTCGAGCGAGGTCAGTCCCCACGCGATCCGGTCGTTGCGCCCGATGACCACGCCCGGAATCCCGGGCAGCGTCGCGCCGGTCACCGCGTAGCCCGGCGCGTCGATCGAGGCGAGGTACCAGACCGACGGCGTCCGCAACCCGAGGTGGGGATCGTTGGCCAGGATCGGCCTGCCGCTCTCCGTGCGCGATCCGGCGAGGACCCACGCGTTGCTGCCGATGCCTTCCGCCCCGGCGAAGCCGAGGGCGTCGAGGGAGTCGAAGCGCGCCGTCAGGAGATCCCAGGGGCCGGCCGGCGGCGGGCGGGAGGCCGAAAGCGACGAGACGGCGCCCCCCGCGCGCCACTCCTCCTCGGTCAGGATCGAGGGCTCCGTCGCCGCGACGGGAAGGAGCTCCGCGGCGCCTTCGGGGCCGACGGCGGCGGCGAAGCGCGACAGCCGGATCTCGTCGCGCGCGTTGCCCGCGAGGTCCCAGGCCATCATCTTGGCCCAGACGAGGCTGTCCTCCGGGGTCCAGGGCTCGGGATCGACGCGCAGGAGACGGAACTCGATCGGCCGCGACGCCGAGGTCCCGACGAAGGCGTTGACGCCGCGCGCGTACGCCTCGAACGGCCTCCGCGACTCGGGCGACAGCGCCCGCCACCCCGCCTCGGCGGCCCGGCGGAACCCGATCGTGCGCAGGAAGCGGTCGGCGTCGACGAGCCCTTTGCCGAGGATCTCGGCGAGCCGGCCCGCGCCGACGCGCCGCTCGAACTCGAGCTGCCAGAGCCGGTCCCGCGCGTGAAGATAGCCGAGCCCGAACATCGCGTCGTCGACCGAGCGGGCGTGGATCGTCGGGATCCCGTGCGCGTCGAAGTCGATGCGGATCGGCTCCGAGTGACCCGCGACGCGGACCGTGCCGCTCCGCTGCGGGAAGGTGCGCCAGACGGCCCAGGCCAGGAAGAGCGCGAGGGCGCAGAGCGCCACGCCCAGGAGGCGAAGGACCCGCTTCAACGTCGGCCGGGGGCGCGGGCGAGAGCGGCGAGCTCCCGGTCGTGGAGGCGCGAGAGCACAAGCTGCGCGGTCAGGGCGCCGATCAGGCAGGTGAGCATGTCCCACTGAGTGTCCCACGGATCGCCCTGCGTGCCGAGGAACGCGTCGGCCGCCGTGCCGCTCGCGACGGCGGTCCACCATTCGACGAATTCGTAGCAGGCCGAGATCGCCAGGCAGACGCAAGTCACGAGGAAGAAGAGCCAGCCGCCGGAACGCAGCGGCGTCTTCCGGATCAGGATCTCGCGCGCGAGGATCGCGGGCACGAACCCCTGCGCGAAGTGTCCGATCCGGTCGTACGGATTGCGCGCGAGCCCGAAGGCGTCCTTCATCCAGTATCCGAGCGGCACCTGTGCGTACGTGTAATGGCCGCCGACCATGAGGATGCACGCGTGGACGAAGATCAGGACGCAGGCGAGCGTCGTCAGCGGGAAGCGCCGGTACGTCGCGACGAGGATCGGCGCGGCCACGAGGATCGGCGCGATCTCGAGAAACCAGGTGAAGCGGTCGTGCGGCGCGATACCGGAGATCACCAGGAGCACGGCGCCCGCGGCGAGGAGGATCGCGGGCAGGCGCCTCCGCTCGGGTTCGGCCAGTCGTCAGTCCTCGAGCGGCTCGCGCTGGCTCAGGAGGTCCGTCAGGTCGTACGAGCCCGGCGCGAAATGCATCGTGAGCGCGCCCTCCTGGAACTCGGTCCTCTCGAGCGACAGGTCGACCCCGGGTGGCATCCAGTCGTTGAGATTGACGACCATGATCCGGTCCTCGGGGTAGTACGTGAGCAGCCCCTCGGGGGCCTTCTGGACGAGGTAGGTCACCAGCTGATCCGGGACGGGGATGAACGCGAGCGCCTGGATCCGATCCACCACGAACGCGAGGAATCCGTCCTTGAGCCGGAGCTGCGACAGCGAGGCCCTCGCCGAGAGCGGCACGCCGAAGCGGTGCACCACGAGCGTCGCGGCGAGCTCCCCCGGCGTGACGCGCAGGCGCAGGTCCTGGAGGTCCGGGATCCAGTCGACGAGGCGGTGGACGAGGGCGTTCAGCGTCCGCTCATCCAGGGTCAGGGAGAGGCCGCTCCAGCGCGCCTTCAGCCGGTCGGTGTCTTCGGGGGGCGGCGGCGGGATGGGCGCCGCCGCGTTGTCGCTCATGGCGGCTCCATTTTACCGCGTCCCGGCGCGTCCCTTCGCGGCTAGAGGAGATACGCGAGCGCGAAGCCGGCCTGCGCGGCCATCAGGAGCAAGTACATGTGCGTCCACGCCGGGTGGTTCTCCGTCGACGCCAGCTCGTCGGGATTCCGGAGGAGAAGACGCGCGGCGTAGGCGCCCCAGGCGGCGAGGCCGAGACCCAGCGCCGTCAGCAGCAGACGGTTGCCGGTGAGGAGCGGCGCGCCCGAGGCGTCGTGCACGCGCGCGAGAACGGGGATCAACAGCCACGGCACGACGAAGAACGGCGCGATGATCCACGCCGCCCGGCGGACGCCGAAGCGCAGCGGCAGCGTGATGCAGCCGTGGGCGCGGTCGCCCTCCATGTCCGAGAAGTCCTTGGTCGACGTCGCGCCCAGCAGGAACAGCGCGAACACGCCGCCGATCGCCCACGCCTCCGCGCAGAGCACCGTCGCGACGAAGGACCAGCCCGCCACCTTGAGCAGCCCGCCGCGGGTCACCGCGATCGTGAGGTTGGCGCCGAACCAGTGGCGCTTGGTGCGCCCGAACGACGGCAGCGAGTAGACGAACGTCGCGAGCGCCCCGATGCAGTAGATGAAGAACGCGGCGTGGAGGTGCAGCGGCGCGGTCATGCGCGCCGCGAACGACTGGTACGGATACGGAACGACCAGCCACGTCGGGACGATGCAGAGGACGTAGAGCGCCGCCGCCAGGCGCCACGCCTTCGCGATCGCGATCTCGCCCGTCACGAGCGGCCGGTCCGGCTTGTTCTCCCGGTCGATCTCGAGGTCCGCAATCTGGTTGACGATGTTGGACGCCGCGTTCATCAGCGACGCGCAGAGCGAGCCGATGGCGACGGTCAGGACGACGGCCCCTGTGACGCGCCGCGCCGGATCCGGATTGTGCGCGGAGCCGAAGGCGCAGATCGCGCCGGACACGATGCCCAGAAGGGGCGGGAGGAGCGTGAAGGGGCGGGCGAGGCGCAGGTAGCGCCTCATGGCGCGCTCACCGCGGCGAGTCCGATGGCGGCCATCGCGGCCACGAAGGTGTTCAGGGCATTCGAGAACTCGTGATCGAGCCGCGCGCCGAAACGCGAGACGAGGGTCGTCAGCGCGCTCTCGGCGAGCGCGCCGAGGAATCCGCCGGCGACCGTCACCGCGACGAGCGCGCGGGGAACGAGCCCCAGGCCCGCCCCCGCGAGCCCGATGAGCGCCGCGCCGAGGAGGCACGCGAGGGTGCCCGGGACCGAGATCCCGCCGGGCGTTCCGGCCGGAACCGGCCGCAGTGTCAGCGGAGAGTACGCGCGCCTCCCGTAGAGCGTGCCGACCTCGGTGCCCAGCGTGTCCGCGAGGGCGGCCGCGAGCGCCGCCGCGAACGCGAACGCCGGCGCCCGGAGCAGCAGGAGCGCCGCCGCCACCCCGCAGTTCGCCACGACGTTCCCGGCGCCGCGGCGCCCCTCGTGGGACTGCGCCGTTCCCGCCGCGCGCTTGCGCCGGTATCCCAGGCGCGTCGCGAGCGTCCCGAGGAGGAAGAACGCCCACAGGAGCGCGTAGGCGCCCCAGCCTCCCGCCGCGAGGACGAGGAAGCCGACGATCCCGCCCGCCAACGCGCCCGAGCGCCGCACGACGCGCAGTCCTCCCATCAGCACGGCGACGGCGGCGTTGACCGCCAGCGCGACGCCCCATCTCTCCCAGGGCAGCGGCCCGAGCTGCGGCGCGGCCGGCCAGACGAGACCCATCTGGTAGATCGCGAGCGCCGTCGGGAGCGCGGCCACGATGTTGTCGTCGATGCCCGCCGCCACCGACTCGAGGAACGCGTAGATCCCGGCGCCCAGCATCAGGATCGCGACGGTGTCGGCCTGCGGCTCGCGGCCGCTGACGAAGAGGTGGACCAGCACGGCGGTGGGCCCCGCGACCGCCCAAGTCGCGAGCAGGCCGACCCACGTCTTCTTCGGATTCCACGGCAGCGCCGGCCCGCCCACGAGCCTCCCCGCGATCGCCGCGGCCGGGTCGCCGAACGCCATCATCGCCCAGACGGCGGCGGCGATCGGAAGGTACGGCCCGCGGAAGACGAGAATGAGGAGGAGCACCATCGCCGGGTACGCCACGATGCCGGCGTCGTGACGCCGGGCCGCGTCGCGGTAGATCGAGCGGCCGATCCTCGGCAGCACGAACAGGTTGCCGAGGAGCGCGAGCAGCGCGAGCGCGGCCGCGACCCTCCAGTCGAGGAAGCGCAGCGTGAGGGCGACCAGGCCGAAGCCCGCGTGAACCGCCTTGCGCGACCATTCGGCGCGCGTCATGCGCGCGACCCTTCGGCGCGCGTCACGGCGCCGAACCGATCAGCGGGCTGCTCCCGCCGTCTTCGTGCCGCCGCCCGCCGCGCTCGGGTTCTTGACGTACTTGTCGTACCAGGCGACGTAGCGCTCGAGCCGGTCGCGGACGTAGCTCGGCTTGCGGATGCCGTGGTGCTGGCCGGGGTAGATGACGAGCTCCGTCGGCACGCCGAGGCTGCGGAGGGCCTGGTACATCTGCTCGGAGTTGATCAGCGGCATGTTGAAGTCCGCGTCGCCGCAGAGGAAGAGCGTCGGCGTCGTGATCCGGTCGGCGTGGAAGAACGGGAACGAGACCTTGAGGTAGGCGTCGAGGTTCTTCCACGGAGTCCCGAGCTCCTGCTCGTACTCCCGGATGTACTGGTCGGTGCCGTACTCCGCGAGGGCGTTCGAGCTCCCCGCGCCGCTCGTGGCGGCCTTGAAGCGCGTCGTCGACGCGATGGTGTAGTTCGTCAGCATGCTGCCGTAGCTCCAGCCCCCGATCCCCAGCCGGTTCGGATCCGCGATCCCCTTCGCGACCGCGTCGTCCACGGCGGCGACGACGTCCTCGACGTCCACGTGGCCCCAGTCCGCGTAGATCGCGGCCTGGAACTTCTCACCCTTCCCGGAGCTTCCCCGCGGGTTGGCGGCGACCACCGCGTAGCCGTTCGTGGCGAACCACTGCCACTCCTCCTCGAACGCGCACTCGAACTGCCCCACCGGGCCGCCGTGGATGCGCAGGATCGTGGGGTAAGCCTTTCCCGGTACGGAGTCCAGCGGCTTGACGAGGAATCCGCTGATGGGCGTCCCGTCCTTGCTCTTGAACTTCGTCTCCTCGACCGGCGCGAGCCGGAGCTCGGCGAGCCACGCATCGTTCTGATGCGACAGCGCCCGCGGCTCGGCCTGCGCGCCGGACGCCGTCGAGAGCGCGTAGACCTCCGACGGCTTGTGGGAGGCGGACCAGAGCATCGCGATCTTTCCGCCGCGCGCCGTCGAGAACGCCGAGACGCAGCCGCGCGAGCCGACGAGCCGGTCGATCTTTCCGCCCGCGACGGGGATCCGGGCGAGGAAGACGGCCTGGTCCTCCTCGAGCGTGAAGAGGATCGCCTTGCCGTCGTCCGTGAAGCGCGGCGACTGGACGTTGCGGTCGAGCTCCGGCGTCAGGACCCGCGCGGGCCCTCCCGCGGCGGGAATGAGCGCGAGCCTGTGGAGCCCGTAGTAGATGAGCTTGTCGGGACCGCCCTGGACGTACGCGATCCACTTCGAGTCCGGGCTCCACTCGAGCCGGCTGCCGAAGTCGGGCGCGTTGGCGGAGAGGCCCTCGTTCGTGAGCTGACGCGGTTCCGCTCCCGCGCGCGGCTCGATCGCGTAGATCTGCCAGACGTCCGTGCGGTCCGGGTCCGGCGCGCGCTTCGAGACGAACACGATCGTCTTCCCGTCGGGCGACCAGGACGGCATCTCCTCGTCCGCGATCCCCGAGGTCAGCGGCTCGGACTTGCGGGTCGCCAGCTCGAACAGCGCGAGGTGGGTGCGCTCCTTGCCGAGGTACCCCGACCCGTCGGTCTTGAACTGGTAGCGGTCGATGACGATCGGCTTCTTCGTCTTCTTCTTGCCCGACTCCTTGCCCTTGTCGCCGGACGGCGGCTTGTCCGCCTCGTCCGAAGACTCGTCGTTCACCACCAGCACGAGCCGCTTCCCGTCGGGCGACCAGTCGAGGTCCTCGACGCCGCCCTTGTACTCCGTGACCTTCTCGGCCTCGCCGCCGCCCCGGGGCAGCAGCCAGACCTGCGCGACCTCGTTCTCGTCCTCGCGGCTCGACAGGAAGGCGAGGTAGCGGCCGTCGGGACTCCAGCGCGGCGTGTTCTCGGAGTTCTTGCTGGTGGTCAGCCGGACGGAGTCCTTGCCGTCCCAGCTCGTCATCCAGACATCCGTGTCGCCCTTGTCCTCCTTCACGTCGATCGAGCGGACCGTGTACGCCACCCAGCCGCCGTCCGGCGAGATCTCGGGGTCGGAGACGTGCTTCATGCGCGCGACGTCGTCGAGACCGAAGGGGTGCGGAGAGGGCGCGGCGGCGAGAGGCGCCGCGGCGAGGAGCGCGAGAAAGAGGTTCCGGAATCGCATGGTCATTCCTCCTAGGGAGCAGCCGCCAGAGTCTAACGCTCGCTCACGCGGGAACCCGCGGTCATCCGTTCGTCACGCCTCGGGGTTGGCGCGCCGGGCGATGTATTCCGCGAGCGGGTCGCGGAAGTGCCGGACGGCCCGTCCCGTCAGCCGTTCGTACTTGCCGGTGTCCAGCGTCGAGTACGCGGGCCGCACGGCCGGGCGGGCCAGGGCCTCCGAAGTGATCGGGTCCACCGGGACCTCGCCGCGGCCGGCGAGCGCCAGGATCTCGGCCGCGAAGTCGTTCCAGGAGACCTCGCCCCGATTGGCGAAGTGGTACACCCCGGACGCGCCGGCGTCGAGCAGCGCGAGGATCGCCTCGGAGAGGTCCGTGGTGGCGGTGGGCCGGCCCACCTGATCCGCCACGACGGAGAGCCGCGCCCTTCCCGACTCGACCTGCTTGAGGATCGCCTCGATGAAGTTCCAGCCGGAGCGGCCAAAGAGCCACGACGCGCGGACCACGAGGCTGCCGGGCAGGCGCAGGGCGTGCTCCTCTCCCGCGAGCTTGGAACGGCCGTAGGCCGAGAGCGGCCCGGTCGGATCGTCCTCGACGTAGGGCGCGCGCTTGCCGCCGTCGAAGACGAAGTCGGTCGAGATCTGGACGAGCTGGCAGGAGCGGTGTCCGCAGGCGTCCGCGAGGATCCCCACCGCGTCGGCGTTGACCCTGAACGCGAGCGGATCGGTCTCGCAGGCGTCCACCTTGGTGAACGCCGCGCTGTTGACGAGGACGTCGGGCCGCGACGCGGCGAGCTCGCGTGCGACGGCGGCCGCGTCGGCGATGTCGAGCTCCGCCTTCGACCGGGCCAGCACCTCGTAGCCCGCGCCGGCGAGGACCGGGACGAGGTCCGAGCCGAGCATCCCGGAGGCCCCGGTGACCAGGACGCGGCGGCGGGATCGCGGGACGGGCGCCGGTACCGACCGTCGCGAGGAGAGATCGGCCGCGTGGGTCTCGAACGAGCCTCCGCCCGACTCCGGCATGGGTGACGCGCCGGCGCCTACCCCGGCGCCTTCGCGGTCGAGGAGGACGTCGCGAGCCGCTGGCCGTACTGGGTCTGGTAGAACTCGCGGTACGCGGCGTCGCGCTCCTTGATGGGGCGCCACCACTCCTCGTGGTCCCGATACCAGCGGATGGTCTCGGTCATGCCCTGCTCGAACGGCGTCGCGGACTGGAATCCGAGGCGCGCGAGCTTCGACGCGTCGAGCGAGTAGCGGCGGTCGTGGCCCGGACGGTCGTCGACGAAGCGCATCAGGCTCTCCGGCTTCCCGAGCTCTCGCAGCACGCGGCGCGTGATGGCGATGTTCTCGGCCTCGTTGCCGCCCGCGACGTTGTAGACCTCGCCCGGCTTCCCCGCGTCGAGGAGGAAGTCGATCGCCGCGGCGTGGTCGCGCACGAAGAGCCAGTCGCGGACGTTCTTCCCGTCGCCGTAGAGGGGCAGGGGCAGGTCGTCGATCGCGTTGGTCGCGAAGAGCGGGAGCATCTTCTCGGGGTACTGGTTCGGTCCGTAGTTGTTCGACGCGCGCGTGATGACGACCGGCATGCCGTAGGACGCCCAGTACGAGTACGCGAGCCGGTCGCCGCCGGCCTTCGAGGCGGCGTACGGGTTGCGGGGATTGAGCGGCGACTCCTCGGTGAAAGAGCCCGACGCGATCGATCCGTAGACCTCGTCGGTCGAGATCTGGATGAACTTCTTCACGCCGCGGCGGCGCGCCTCCTCGAGCAGCACGAACACGCCGCGCACGTCGGTCTCGATGAAGGAGGCGTCGCCGAGGAGCGAGCGGTCCACGTGCGTCTCCGCGGCGAAATTGACGACGGCGTCGCAGCCCTCCATCGCGACGCGGACCACGTCCGGGTCCACGATGTCGCCGCGCACGAAGCGGTACTGGGAGTCGGGCCGGCCCGCGACGTCCGCCAGGTTGGCGGGGTTCGCCGCGTAGGTCAGCTTGTCGAGGTTGACGACCGAGACTCCCGCGCCCCGCGACTCGAAGACCTGCCGCACGAAATGCGACCCGATGAAGCCGCAGCCCCCCGTGACGAGCAGCTTCATACGATCCCGATCTCCGAGTTGTCGCCGACGAGGAACCGGTGGACGCGCGGGCGCTCGAGGCCCGGGTGGATCCGGACGCCCTTGCCGATCAAGGAGTCCGCGATCCGCACCGGGATGCGCTCGAGCCGCGAGCCCTCCAGCACGATCGAGTTCTCGATCTCGCAGCGGTCGATCAGGCAGTCGCGGCCGATCGCCGTGTACGGTCCCACGAACGCGTCGCGGATCTCGGCGCCGGCGCCGATGACCGCCGGGCCGCGGACCGTGCACCGCGTGAGCTTGGCGCCGGGCTCGATCACGACCTTGCCCTCGACGCGGCAGTCGCCGTCGACGGACTCGAGGCCGCGCGCCGAGAACGTGTCCAGGATGATGCGATTCGCCTCCAGCATGTCCTCGATCTTGCCGGTGTCCTTCCACCAGCCCGAGACGAGGTGCGGGTGCACGCTCTTGCCGTGGTCCACGAGCCACTGGATCGCGTCCGTGATCTCGAGCTCGTTGCGGGCGCTCGGGCGGATGCCCTTCACGGCCTCCCAGATGCTGTCGTCGAACATGTAGACGCCGACCAGCGCGAGGTCGGACTTGGGTTGCTTCGGCTTCTCCGTGAGCCGGACGACGCGTCCGTCGGAGAGCTCCGCGACCCCGAACTGCGACGGGTTCGGCACCTTCGCGAGCAGGATCTGCGAGTTGCAGCCCAGCCGGCGGTACTCGTCCACCAGCGTCGTGATGCCGTCGGCGATCACGTTGTCGCCGAGGTACATGACGAAGGGCTCGCCGCGCAAATACGGCTCCGAGATGAGGACCGCGTGGGCCAGCCCGCGCGGGGCGTCCTGCTCGATGTAGGTGATGCGCGCCCCGAATTGCGAGCCGTCCCCGAGCGCGGCCTGGATCTCCTCCCGCGTGTCGCCGACGACGACCCCGATCTCCTTGATGCCGGCCGAGACGATCGCCTCGACCCCGTAGAACAGAACGGGCTTGTTGGCCACCGGCACCAGCTGCTTGGCCCGGGTGTAGGTCAGGGGGCGCAGACGCGTCCCCTTGCCGCCGGAGAGGATGAGGCCCTTCACGTTCGCCTGATCATACCGAAAGCGGGCGCGCGCGCCGCCGGCTGCGAACGCTCAGGAGAGACCGAAGAGGAGCACGACGAAGGCCGCGGCCTGCGCTCGGGTGACGGGGTCGTCCGGACAGAAATTCCCGCCGCCACAGCCCGCCGTCACGCCCTCGCGCGCGAGCTGCTCGATCCAGGCGGCGGCGAAGGCATCGGCCGGGACGTCGTCGAACATCGTGCCGGTGGCGGGAGGCGGCTCGTAGTCGCTGCCGTGCTCCATCTTCAGGAGCAGCACGGAGATCTCCGCTCTGGTGACGGGTTGATCGGGACAGTACGAGGCCCCGCCACATCCCACCGTGACGCCTTCGTCGAAGAGCTCCTCGATGTAGGGCGCGGCGGAGAGATAGGCGGGCACGTCGTCGAAGATCGTCCCGGTCGCGGGGGGCGGAACGTAGTCGGCGCCGTTCTTCGCGCGCAGCAGGAAGACGGCGATCGAGGAGCGCAGCGTGGGGTCGTCGGGACAGAACTTGCCGCCGCCGCAGCCCGCGGTCACGCCGTTCATCGCGGCGGCGTCGATCGAGACCCAGAAGATGTCGTCGTCGGGAACGTCCAGGAAGGAACGCTCGAACTGGAAGGCGCCGCCGACCGTCGCGCAGTAGATCGTCCGTCCGTCACTCCCGACCGCCAGCTCGTAGGGGTTCAGCGTCGGGATCGAACCGGGAAGCGGGATCCACGAATCCGCGGCGTCGGTCGTGCGGAAGACGTTGTGTGGCGCGGCCTGGTCCGGCGCATCCGTCGCCGCGCCGCCGCCCGTCATCGCGAGCATGTACTCGGTTCCCACCGTCGACGGATCTCCCGCGAGCCGGTAGGGAACGGTGGAAGCCACCGGCGGCAGACCGGTGTTCGCGGGCGTGAAGCTCAGGCCGCGATCGTCGCTGCGGTAGATGCCGAGATACGTGGACAGGTACACCCGCTGCGGATCGTTGGCGAGAGCGTTGACGTCGGTGACGGTGAAGGCCGCCGGCAGACCGGAGGGCGAGGCCCACGTCGCGCCGCCGTCGGGGGATCGAAGAAGACCGTTGACACCGGGTCCTGCATAGAGGATCGAGGAATCCATCGGGTCGAAGCCGAAAGCGCGCACTCCGTTCGACGTCGAATACACGGGATTCCAGAGGCCGCCTCCGTCGACCGTCTCGAACAATCCCACGTCGGTGCCCGCGAGGACGTGGTCCGGGGAGGACGGCGAGACGCCCAGCCGATGGAGGATCGGGACTGCCAGTCCGTTCGAAGCCGGATTCCAACTCGCCCCGCCATCCACGCTCTTGAGCGTTCCATCGAGACCGGTGCCGGGGACCGAATAGCCGGCGTAGAGCGTCGCGGGAGTGAGGGGATCGATGGCGAGGCAGATCAACGCGAAGCCGGTGTCGTCTTTCAAGTTCCAGCTCGCGCCGGAATCCGGCGTGTCGTAGAAGTGGCCGATGACCTGGGTATACGCCTTCGCCGCATCGGTCGGGTGGGCCACGACCGAGAACGTCAGCATCCCCGAGAGACCCTTGTCGGACCGGGTCCACGTCGCGCCGCCGTCCAGGCTCTGAAACACGGCGCCGTGCAGGGCCGAGAAGTCGCCGCCCGCGTACATCACGTTCGAGTCGGAGGAATCGATCGCGAACGCGCTTCCGACCGTGACGGTCTCGCCGAGGTCGACCGGAGTCCAGTCGTGGGCGTTCGACGTCGTGAAGAATCCCCCGCCGACGCCGGTAGACGAGAGCCCGACCCAGAGGGTGTCCGGGAGAGCCGGATGACGGACCAGCGCACGCACGTAGCCCGTCTCGATGCCGACGTTGGCCGGCTGCCACGTGCCACCCCCGTCGGGCGACGCGTAGACGCCCGATCCGTCGGTTCCGGCGAAGACGCGCTGCGAATTCGAGGGATCGATGAGGAGGCGCGCCGTGGAGATGCCGAGCCCCGTGCTCTGCCACGAGGCGCCGGCGTCGACGCTCTTGACCACGCCGGCCGTCGTCGCCGCGTAGATCACGTTCGGGGACTGCGGATCTACCGCGACGTCCGCGAGGTTAGGCGCCGGAAACTGGGCGGACATCTGATCCCAGCTCACGGCTCCATCCTCGCTGCGATAGACCAGGCCGGGCGAGCCGGCGAAGAACGCGAAGAGGGTCTGGGGGCTCGACGGCGAGATCGCCAGCATGGGAAAGGTCATCGTAGGAAGACCCGTGCCCGCCGCGTCCCAGGTCGTCCCGCCGTCCGGCGATTTCAGCACGCCGCTCGCCGCACCGTAGGTGCTGGCCGTGTAGAGGATGTTGCCGTCGGTGGGATGCGGGACCAGCCGTCCCGTGAACCCCAGCGAGGCCACCTGCATCCAGGACTGGCCTTGGTCGGAGGACTGAAAGACCAGCGGTCCCATGAAACCCGATATGGCGCTCACCCGATTCGAATCCGAGGGATTGATCACGACCTGATAGATGTGGCCTCCCTCGGGCCCCGATGTCGTCCATGCGTAGTGGCCGCCGTGCGCCGCCCGGACACCGGCCGCGAGAAGAGCCGCCGACAGCAATACCCGCCGGAAGGCGGCGCCGACTCGTGCGTGCATGGTTGAGTGGAAATTGTACGCCGCGGTCGAAGGCAGGCGCCGCGGCCGTAAGTCCCGGCTCCTCTGAGGATTACCGAAACGCGCTCGCCAGCGCGTCCAGCGACCCGTTGACGTCGAGCAGGGTGCCGATGCCCTTCAGGTTGACGACGATGCGGAAGTCGTGGCGCGGCTGCGGCGGCACGCGCAGCTCCCGGTACTCGACGAAGATCGTG
>DASXAG010000002.1:0-16119 GCA_036406835.1 Thermoanaerobaculia bacterium | reverse complement strand
ATCCCTCGCTCCGCTCGGGATGACGGTCCTGTCATCCCGAGGAGCGGCGCGACGAGGGCGGCAAGCGAGTCCGGGATCCCTCGCTCCGCTCGGGATGACGGTCCTGTCATCCCGAGGAGCGGCGCGACGAGGGACCCCTTTGATCGCCACCGCCGGTGTTGAAAGGGGTCCCTCCCCCTCGCTTCGCTCGGGGTCGGGATGACACGAGAGGTCCCTAGTCCACTCCCCGCGTCGGCCTCAGCCTCAAGGACCCGTCCTCCTCGAGCTTCTGGTGGCACGCCCAGCGCACGGGGTGCCGCACGCCCTTGACCTCGAGCTCGGCCGAGAGCCGCAGCCCCTTCCAGTCGGTGCCGGGCGGAAGCGGCAGCCGCGCCTGGCGAATCTTCCCCGGCACCGGCCAGCCCGGGTCGAGCCCGCCCGAGACGAGGACGCGGCCCGCCGCGTCGCGCACCGTCACGTAGAGGACGCCCGGCACGCCCGCGATGCCGTCGTTCGCGAACCCGATCACGAGGCCCGTCTGTCCCTTACTCCTTTCACCATATGACCAGATCCAGGACGGGCGCACGCGGTAGCCGATGCGGCGCGCGATCGCGTCGATCATCTCGGGCCGCTCGCGGTAGTAGCGGAGGACGTTCTCCGCGTTCTCCTCGTGCCAGTTCCAGAGCGACCAGTAGTTGGCGCCGAGGTCCATGACGTGCGCGATCGCGTTGTCGGAGATCGACACGCCCTCGTCGATCTCCATCTTCTCGGGCGTGCCGTTCGCGATCGAGACCTCGAGGATCGCGGCGACCCACGGCGGCCGATTGCTCAGCGCCTCGATCTGCTCGTTCTCGATGAAGATCGTGTCGCTGCGGAGCCAGTTGTGCGTGCGGATGGTGCGGTCGACGAGCTCCGAGTTGCCCACGCGGCTGAAGTCGGGCTGCGTGTTCGTCACGAGCGGCGTCTTCTTCCAGTGCGCGCGCTGGACGTCGAACATGCGGACCCAGGTGCGCTCCGCCGTCGCGTCGTCCGGGAACGGGTGGTTCGTGAACGGCCACGTGTGGCCCTCGCCCCAGAAGCCGTACATGAAGGTGTCCACGAACTCGACCAGCGGATTGCCGTCGAGCTCCGCGGCAAGGAGTCCATTGAGCTCCTCGAACGCGTCCTGGAAGTACGGATGGTCGTAGCGCGGCTCCTCGTAGAACGCGGGGGCGCGCTCCGCCTCGCGCCCGTGGCGCTTCCACTCGCCCTGGAGCCGCACCATCGGGACCCTCTCGCGGACGAAGTCCGGCAGCGCCGGCGCCTTCGTGTCGGGGTCGCTCAGCATCACGCGGAAGCCGACGCTGCGGCCGTGCCGCCGCGCCGCGTCGAAGGTGGCCTTCCAGTACGGTTCGGGGTCGAGGCGGCCGGGACGCTTCTGGATGTCGCGCCAGGTCGGGCGAACGTAGAGCTTCTGGCCCATCGGAAGGCTCGCCATGCCCTCGACGTGCTTCTCCATGTCGATGCCCTGAAACGTCTCGCCCGCGAAGTCGCCCGTGACGTACGCGACGAGGCCCATCCCGTATCCCGGCACGATCTCGCGCGACGGCGTCGTGGCCATGACGACTCCGGAGCCGGGGAGGACCTCCTCGGGCGGGTACTGCGGGAACGGGCCCTGGTTCAGGCGGTCCGCGACGGGCGGCGCGGTGCCCCAGTCGTAGCCGTCCCAGCGGTGCGCGGGGACGAACCCCTTCGCGACATTCGGGGCGGCCGCCGCGCCGATTCCCGCCGCGGCTCCCGCCCGCAGGAACTGCCGGCGGTTCATCGGGACCCGCCCGGCCGGCGCAGGAGCTCGTCGGCGTTCTCGACGTAGACGCGCCGCAGGGTCGCCGGCGAGAGCTTCATCCCGTAGCCGCGCCACCACTCGCTGTCGGCGGGCCAGAACCACTCGTCCTCGGTCTCGAGCTGTCGGACGTGAGCGGCGTACATGCCGAACGTCGGGTCGTTGTCGGTCCCGAAGAGGATGCGGGTCGGGTACTTGTCGAAGAAACGCCGCGCGGAGAACGGCTGTCGCGCGAGCTCCCACATGCGCGCCGCGAAGTCGACCTGGACGTTGGGGTGGCGGTCGAGCAGCTGTCCGACGCGCCCGAGGTCGTTCGCGAGGTTGAACGCGTGGACCGCCACGAACCGCGTGTTCGGATGGCGCGACAGCACCGTCTCGAACTTCGCGAGCAGCGCCTCGAAGCCGGGCGTTCCCTTCTGGTAGAGCGACCAGTTGCCGGAGCGGCGCAGCTCGTTCTTCCCGTCGGGCGCGTCGTAGAACGCGGCCGGCTCGGCGATGTGCACGAACACCGGGATCCCGGCCTTGCCGGCCTCGTCCCAGAGCGGGTCGAAGCGCGGGTCGTCGATGAAGTACGCGCGCTCCCCCTTCGGGGAGTTGACGAGCCCCCGCCCCTTGTCGGTCAGCTCGCCGAGCGCGACGGCGCCCGCCGCGACCGCGTCCCGCACGCCGCGCCGCAGGCGCTCGCCATATATGGAGTCCGGAGCGTCGACCCCCTCCTGGACCATGCCCGCGCCCATCGCGAACCGGCCGGGGTACTTGCCCGCGTACCGCTGCGTGATCTCGCGGAACTTCGCGCCCGTCTCTCCCGTCAGGATGAGCGACTCCCGCACGCCGATCCTGTCCATCAGCGCGACCCACTCCGCGATCTGCGGCGGCGTCTCCGCGTAGACGTGGCTGTGCGTGTCGACGACCGGCATGGCGAACCGCTCGATCTTCGTCCGCGGGACGACGAGGCGGCTCTCGGTCTTTCCCGGCGAGAAGCAGTCCCCGGCGGGGAGGTCCTCGGGGCCCTGCGAGTCGGGGTTGTCGGAGGGATTCGTCTGCGCGAGCGCCGGGCCGGCGAGTCCGAAGACGAGGAGAAAGATCCGGAGCTTCGCGATCATGGCTTCTCCAGCAGGGCGCGCGCCTCCGCGAGGTCCGCCTGCGTCGCCGTCCCGCCGAGGCCGCGCGTCGAGAGCGAGCCGCACGCGACGCCGAGGCGGAGGCAGTCGGCGAGCGCCGCCCCTCCCAGCCACGCGTGGAGGAAGCCCGCGTTGAACGAGTCGCCGGCGCCGGTGGTGTCGGTGACGGCGACGCCTCTCGGCGCCGGAACCCGGACGGTCCGGCCGTCCTCGATCGCCAGCGCGCCCTGCGCCCCGAGCTTCGCGACGATCCGAGTCCTGCCCTTCTGGAGCCGGCGCACCGCCTCCTCCGGGTCGTCGGTCCCCGAGAGCGCGCGCAGCTCGACCTCGTTCGGGAAGAAGACGTCGACGTACGCGAGCGTCTCCCGGAGATCCGGCTCCCAGCCCTCCTTCGGATCGAAGCCGGGGTCGAGCGACGTGGTCAGTCCGGCGCCCTGCGCGTCGCGCAGCAGCTTCGCGACGCCGGGCCGCAGCGCCTCCTGCAGGTAGTACGACGAGACGTGGACGTGGTCCGCGCGCCGGAAGAGATCCCGCGGCACGTCCGCCTCGCGCAGCGCCGCGATCGAGCCGAGGTAGGACACGAGCGCGCGGTCCGTGGGCGAGGTGATCGCGACCGTGACGCCGGTCTTCACCGACGGATCGAGGACGACGGCATCCAGGTCGATGCCGCGCCCGCGCATCGCGTCGAGGCAGAAGTGACCGGTCGGGTCGTCGCCGACCTTGCCGAAGAACGCGACGGGCGTGCCCAGCCGCGCGAGCCCCATCGCGCAGATCGCGGACGCGCTGCCGAGCACCATCTGGAAGTCGTCGACCAGCACCTCGCGCCCGGGCTGCGGGAACGCGTGGTAGCCCTGGCAGATCAGGTCGACGTTGATCTCGCCGACCACGAGGACCCGCTTCGGCCGTCCCGAGTCAGTCGCCGGCATGGCTGTGGCTGTGGATCGCGAAGCGTTCCACGACCCGGCTGATGACTCCTCCCGAGGAGGGCTCGTCGGGCCGGCCGCCGCCGTGGAGGCAGCGGAAGAACGCGAGCAGCTGTCCCGCCACCGTGGCGAGCAGCGTGAGGTCGGCGTCGTCGAACGCGTCGTCCCCGGCGACGTCGAGGAGGACGTCTTCTCTTTCCGAGGCGAGCTCCGGCGGGATCTTCTCGCCGACGACGAGGCGCCAGCCGCCGAGGCCCTTGCGGCGCAGCTCGAGGAGGACGTCGCGCTCGTAGGCGCGGACGACCGGGTCGCACGACAGGAACGCGACGACGAGGCTGTCCTCGCGGACCGCGGCCATGGGGCCGTGGCGCAGGCCCAGGAACGAGTCGGCGATCGTCACGACGCGGCCGCCGTTCGACTCCAGCATCTTGAGCGCGCACTCGTGCGCCGCGCCGAGCGCGCCGCCGCTGCCGAGGTAGACGGCCGATTCGTAGGGACGGCGCGCCAGCGCCGCGAGCTCGCCGGCGCGCTCCGCCAGGATCTGCCGCGCGGCGGCCGCGAGCCGCGCCGTTCGCCGCACCGTGCGGTCCCGTGCGCCGCGGTCGGCCAGCGACTGCGCGGCCAGGACGAGGTTCGTGAAGCTGCTCGTCATGACCAGGCTCTGGTCGTTGGTCTCGGGCGGGAGGACGATCGAGTCGACGCGCGGCGTCGCGCCGAAGCGGCGCGCCAGCGCGCCGTCGCGGTTGCAGGAGATCAGGAGCTGGCGCGCGCGGCTCTCGCGGGCGAGCCGCTCGACCGCGACGCCGCTCTCGGGGCTGTCGCCGGAGCGCGCCAGGGAGACGGCGAGGAACGGGCCGGAGGGCGGGAGCGCCGCGCGCGGGTGAGTCAGGATGAGCCCGGCCGGCACGGCGCGGGCCGCGACGCCCAGCGACTCCTGGAGCGGCACGGCCGCGCACGCGCACGCGAAGAAGGAGCTGCCGGAGCCGGTCAGCACGATCGCGCCCGAGCGGTCGGGGATTCCGGCGTCGGCGAGCGCGCGCTCGATGCGGCCGGCCGCCTCGGGGGAGGCCATCGCGGCCGCGGTCCGCTCCCAGGTCCACGGCTGCTGGCAGATCTCGCGCAGCGTGTGGCCGTAGCCGCGCTCCTGCTGCGCGGCGCGGGGGATCTCGAGCAGGGGAGCGAACGCGCCGACGCCCGCGAGGCGGCCGAGCCAGGTCTCCAAGGCTTGGCGCGCCTGAGGCGCGACCGGCGCTCCGTCCCGCTCAGCGTCGTCCAGAAAGGCCTCCGCGAACCGTTCCCATCGTGCTTTTCTCGACAAGGACCGCGAGCGAAGTCTAGAATAAGAGAAAAGCATGCACAACCGTACGAAATCAAACGAAACCCGGCCGGAGGGCCCGTGGTGAAGTCCGGGAGGGCCGCGCCGAAGGGGCCCGACCTCTTCCTGGAGGAGCGCCGGTCCCGGATCGGCGAGCTGATCGAGGAGCGCGAGAGGGCCACGGTCCAGGAGCTGGCCGCGCACTTCGGGGTCTCGGCGGTGACCATCCGCAGCGACCTCGACGCGCTCGCCCGGGCCGGCGGCGTCGTCCGTTCGCACGGCGGGGCCATGCGCCGGGAGATGGTGGAGGACATCCCGCTCGTCCTCAAGCAGGCCCTCCACCGCGGCGAGAAGGTGCGCATCGCCCAGACCGCGGCCGGGCTGATCCGCGACGGCGAGACGATCATCCTCGACTCGGGGACGACCACGGCGGGCATCGCGAGCCGGATCGGCCGGCTTCGCCTGCGCTCGCTGACCGTGATCACGAACGCCCTCAACATCGCCGCGGCGCTCGCCGACCTCGCGCACGTGCGCCTCATCATGATCGGCGGGCTCCTGCGCCAGGTCTCCTCCTCGCTCGTGGGGCCGCAGGCCGAGCAGGTCCTCCGCGGGCTCCACGCCGACAAGCTGTTCCTCGGCGTCGACAGCCTCGATCCCGAGATCGGGCTGATGACGCCGGACGTGCTCGAGGCGCAGCTCAACGCCTTGATGATCGAGGTCTCGCAGGAGGTCATCGCGGTCGCCGACGCGTCGAAGTTCCACCGGCGCAGCCTGTCGGTGATCGCCCCGGTCGAGAAGATCCACAAGCTCATCACCGACAAGTCCGCGAGCCCCGAGGTGGTGGAGGCGATGCGCGCGCGGGGCGTCGAGGTGATCCTCGCCTGAGGGCGGGGACGCCGCGAGACCGCGGGATCGACGAGGTCGCAGCGATGGAGCACTGGCTGACGTACGCGATCGTCACGACGCTCTTCTGGGGCGTGTGGGGAGCGTTCATCGAGCTCCCGGAGAAGCGCGGGTTCCCCGCGACGCTCGGCTACGTGGTCTGGTCGCTCACGATGATCCCGTGCGCCCTCGTCGCGCTGAACATCATCGGCTGGAAGCTCGAGACGGACCCGCGCTCGATCGCGCTGGGCTCGGCGGCGGGGCTGCTCGGCGCGGGAGGGCAGCTCGCGCTCTTCGAGGCGCTGCGGCGCGGACCGGCGTACCTCGTCTTCCCGATCATCTCGCTCTCGCCCGCGATCAGCGTCGCCATGGCGGCGTTGCTGCTGGGCGAGTCGGCGACCCCGCGCGTCTGGACGGGGATCGTGCTGGCGCTCGTCGCCGTGCCGCTCCTCGCGTACCAGCCGCCGGCGGCGGCCGGAGCCCAGCCGGTCTCCCGCGGCCGCTCGTGGTTCTGGCTCGCGGTCGCGGTCTGCCTCGCGTGGGGGATCCAGGCGTACGTCCTGCGCTTCGCCAACCAGACGATGAAGAGCGAGAGCATCTTCCTGTACATGACCGTGACCGCGGTCCTGCTCGCGCCGATCGCGCTCGGGATGACCGACTTCAAGAAGCCGATCAACTGGGGGCCGAGCGGGCCGTGGCTCGCGGCGGCGATCCAGTCGCTCAACTCGATCGGCGCGCTGACCATGGTCTACGCGTTCCGCTACGGCAAGGCGATCGTCGTGAGCCCGCTCATCAACGCGGTGGCGCCGGCGATCACCGTCCTCCTGTCGCTGCTGCTCTACCGCACGATCCCGCACCGCGTCGTGGCGTTCGGCATCGCCCTCGCGGCGGTGGCGTTCTTCTTGATGTCGTGAGGGGCTGAACCTATGGCTCGCGAGCTGACGATCGGCAAGCTGCGCGGCCTGCGCGCGTGCTCCGACGCGCGGGGCACGATGGCGATGCTGGCCCTCGATCACCGCAACAACCTCCGCAAGGCGCTGCGGCCCGACAAGCCCGACACGGTCCCGGACTCCGCGCTCACGGCGTTCAAGCGCGAGGCGGTGTCGGCGCTCGCCGGCGCCGCGACCGCGGTGCTCCTCGATCCCGAGCTCGGCGCCGCCCAGTGCGTCGCGAGCGGCGCGATGCCCGGCGATCGCGGGCTCGTCGTGGCCCTCGAGCGGACGGGCTACGGCGGCGAGGCGCACGCGCGCGAGAGCCGGATCCTGGAGGGCTGGGGCGTCGCGAAGGTGAAGCGCATGGGCGCGAGCGCGGCGAAGCTGCTGGTCTACTACCATCCCGAGGCGTCCACCGCGGAGCGGATCGAGCGGCTCGTCGGCGCCGTCGCGGAGGAGTGCGAACGCGAGGACCTGCTGCTCCTGCTCGAGCCGCTCGTCTACAACCCCGACCCCGGCGGCGGGCCGCTCTCGCCCGAGGCGCGGCGGAAGGCGATCGTCGAGGCGGCGCGCCGGCTGGGCGGCGCGGGCGTCGACGTGCTCAAGGCGGAGTTCCCCGGGTCGGCGTCGGGCTCCGAGAATGGGGAGTGGAAGGCCGCTTGCGAGGAGCTGTCGGCCGCGTGCGCGATTCCGTGGATTCTCCTCTCGGCGGCGGTCGACTTCGACACGTTCCGCCGCCAGACCGAGGCCGCCTGCCGCGCCGGCGCCTCGGGCGTCGCGGTCGGCCGCGCGGTGTGGAACGAGGCCGCGCGGCTCGCGGGCGCGGAGCGCACCGCCTTCCTGCACGGCGAGGCGCGCCGGCGCATGGCGGAGACGACGGCGCTGTGCGCGGAGCGGGCGCGCCCGTGGTCGGCGATCGACGCGGCTCCGGAGATCGACGCTCGGTGGTACGAGAGCTACTGAACGGAGGCGCGGCGAAGGCCGCGGCGAAGGCCGCGGCGGGAACCGCAGGAGGGACCGCGTCGGAGGCCGCGGCGGGAACCGCAAGAGGGACCGCGGCGGAGGCTGCGGCGGGAACCGCAGGAGGGACCGCGGCGAAGGCCGCGGCGGGAACCGCAGGAGCCTGATGCAGATCTCGGGGACGAAGGGCACGGGCATGGGCATGGAGAGCCCCCCGATCCTCTGCGTCACGCCGAACCCCGCGCTCGACCGGACCCTCGAGGTCCCGGCCCTGCGCCCCGGCGCGATCCTGCGCGCCGCCTCGACGCGGGTCGCGGCCGGAGGCAAGGGCGTGAACGTGGCGCGGGGGCTCAGGGCGCTCGGCGTGCGTTCGCTCGCGATGGGGCCGCTCGGCGGCGCGAGCGGGAAGATCCTCGCCGACCTCGCCGAGGCCGAGAGACTCGACGCGGCATGGACGTGGTGCGACGGCATCGAAACGCGCACGTGCCTGATCCTGGTCGACCCGGACGCGCGGCAGGCCACCGTCGTCAACGAACCCGGGCCGACGATTGCGGCCGACGACTGGCAGCTCTTCTCGGCGGGAGTCGTTACCGCGGCCGCCGCCGCTTCCGCCGTCTGCATCAGCGGCAGCCTTCCCCCGGGCGTCGCCGTCACCGCGCTCGCCGAGCTCTGCCGGTCGCTGGCCCGGACGTGGTCCCGGCTGCCCGTGTGGGTGGACACGAGCGGGGCGGCGCTCGGCGAGGCGCTCGCGGTTCCGGGCGTGCGCCTCAAGATCAACCGCGAGGAGGCGGAGGAGATCCTCGGCCGCGCCCTCGGCGATCTCGGCGCGTGCGTCGCGGCCGCGCGGGAGCTCCTCGCGCGCGGCGCGTCGGCGATCGTGCTGACGCTCGGCGCGGACGGCGCGCTCGCCGCGTCGGCGGACGGCTGCTGGCACGCCGCGTCGCCGCCCGTCGAGAGCGCGAGCGCCGTCGCGAGCGGCGACTCGTTCCTCGCCGGGCTCGTCGCGGCGCTCGTCGCGGAAGAGGCGCTGCCCGAGGCCCTGCGCCACGGCGTCGCCGCCGGCGCGGCCAACGCGGTCGCGAACGGCGGCGCGCGGTTCACGCGCGAGGAGTTCCACGCCGCGCTCTCCCGAGTCCGCGCGCGATCATTGCCTCGGTAACTGATCCGCTTTCTTGATCGCCGCACCAAGAACCCGGATTCGGAAACTTCTTGGACCTTTTCCGTCACGCGATCCGCGGGTGTCGTCCTCCGAACCCACCGCTTCGTAAGCCGCGCGTTTTTGCGCTCGCGTGGCAACGGAGTTGCTCTTGCCTCGCTCTGCGATTCGACGATTTGCGCGAATCGCGGAGAGGAGTCCAGGAGCCATGCACAGATCGCTTCGATTCATCGTCCTTCTTCTTCTCGCCGTCGCGGTGGCGGGAGTTTGTCCGCTCCTCGCCGACGGATCGCTCTTCGGCACGCTCGCCGGCAAGGTGAAGGACGAGTCGGGCGGCGCGCTGCCCGGAGTCTCGATCGAGGTCCGGAGCATCGAGAAGGGATTCGTGCGCACCGCGACGACGGACGCCGCCGGGGCGTTCTCGGTGCCGCTCCTCCCGCCCGGCCGCTACACGACCAGGGCCACGATCTCCGGCTTCGAGTCGTTCGTCTCCGACGGCGACGTCATCCAGGCCGAGCGCACCACCGACATCACGATCAGCCTCAAGCTCGCCACGACGAAGGAGTCCGTGGAGGTCGTCGGCACGACGCCGCTGGTCGACCGGACCAACACGACCGACACGACGACCGTGCGCGCGGAGCTCACCGACAAGCTGCCGGTCGTGCGCGGCTACCAGGCCACGATCACGATGGCGCCCGGCACCGACGACATCGACGGCGACGGCAACCCCAACGCGCGCGGCGCGCCGGACTCCGCCAACCTCTTCCTGTTCGACGGCGTCGACACCACCGACCCGACGACGGGCACCTTCGGTGCGAACAACAACTTCGACACGATCCAGGAGGTCGTCGTCTCCAACAGCGGCATCTCCGCCGAGTACGGCCGCGTGCAGGGCGGCGTCTTCAACGTGATCACGAAGTCCGGCACGAACGCCTTCCACGGGACGGGACGCGTGCTCGTGACGAACGACAACTGGAACGCCGACAACAAGGGCATCAACCCGATCTCGGGGAATCCCTTCAATCGCAACAAGTTCGACGAGAACATCTACGACTACCTGTTCACGCTCGGCGGACCGGTCTGGAAGGACCACATCTGGTTCTTCGGCGCCTACGAGCGCAACCCCCAGACGACGCCCGAGCAGCAGACGCAGACCTCGCCGCTCCATCCGGAGGGCACGGGTCAGAGCTACACCCGCAACCGCCTCTACGAGGCCTGGCAGGGCAAGCTCTCCGCCCAGGTCACGCAGTCGCACGCGCTGACGTTCTCCGCGCAGGCCGATCCGTTCACCGGCGACGTCCGCGACTACTGGAACGCCGCGGCCGATCTGCAGTCCCTCACCGACCAGAACCAGTCCGACCAGTGCCCGTGGGCCTGCATCTGGCAGGCGCGCTACACCGGCGTCTTCGGCCCGAACCTCTCGGTCGAGGGCACCTACGCGCAGCAGCGCGGCGGCCTCGAGGTCACCAACCACCTCGGCGACGGCCCGCCCTACATCAACCTCTCCGACGGCCTGACGTACAACGGCGGCGCGTTCGTCGGCACCGTGGACCGGCCGCGCAACCAGGCGAACGCGGCGTTCAACTACTTCGCGACGATCGGCGGCCACACCCACAACTTCAAGGTCGGCGTGGACTACCAGGACATCAAGTCCGTCAACGACTACACGACCCCGAGCAACCAGCTGTTCATCGTGAGCGACTACGACCCCGTCGCGCGCCAGCCGCTCCTGCAGGTCGGCGACCTCCGCTACGACTTCCTCCCGCCGGTCGCGTCGGTGTCGACCGGAAAGATCTGGGGCGTCTACGCGCTCGACCGCTTCGACCTGGGACCGCACCTCTCCTTCAACCTCGGCGTGCGCGCCGACATCCAGAACGCCGACAGCGACGTCGGCATCAAGGCCGTCGACACGCACTCGATCGCCCCGCGCCTGTCCATGTCGTGGGACGTCACGGGCGGCGGGCGGACCCTGCTCTCCGCCGGGTACGGCCGCTACTACGAGTTCATCGCGCAGTCGCTCGTGGACTCCATCTTCGCGGGCAATCCTCAGGAGGGCCAGGCCGACGTGTTCGCCTGGAACGGCGACGCCTTCGAGTTCGCGTACCCGATCCGGACGTTCAACCAGCCGGTGAATCCGAACCTCAAGGCGGGGCACGTCGACGAGTACAACGCCAGCATCCAGCAGGCGATCTGCGACTCGATGGCCGTGGCCGTCCGGGGCATCTACCGCAAGTGGAACGACATCATCGACGACGTCAAGGTCCTCGACGCGGACGGCAACAAGATCCTCACGCCGATCAACTTCGACAGCAGCGTCATCAACCGGCAGTACAAGTCGATGGAGATCACCTTCGAGCGCCGCTTCTCGCACAACTTCCAGGCTCTCGCGAGCTGGACGCTGTCGAGCGCGAAGGGCAACGCGGACCGCTCGTACGCGCTGACCGCGTTCACCTCGCAGCTGCTGGATTACCCGAACGACATCTGCACCGTCCCGGCGGCCGGCAACCAGCCGGAGGTCTCGGGCCCGTGCCCGGAGATCCTCGGCCACAACCGCGGCGGCTACCTGCCGTGGGACCTGACCCAGAGCGTCAAGGTCTTCGGCGCGTACACGATTCCTTTCTCGTTCATGACGCTCACGGCGGCGCCGTCGTTCACGTGGGCCGAGGGGCTCACGTACCAGCAGACGCGGCTGCTGCAGATCAACGGCGACACGGACACCTACTACGACACGCCGCAGGGTTCGTCGCGTCTGAAGGACTGGTACCAGGTCAACTTCTCGCTCGAGGCGTCGCTCCTGTCGCTGCGACCGGTCGAGCTCGCGTTGAAGGCGGACATCTTCAACATCACCAACCAGCAGTCGGTCGTCGACGCGAACCAGATCGTCACGACCCCCGGCGACCTGTTCGGGCAGCCGGCGAGCCGCGGCGCGCTCCAGGCCCCGCGCGCGTACCAGTTCAGCGCGGTGGTGAGGTTCTAGCGAGGTTCTCCCGAGGGATCCCGGGCTCGGCGGCCGCCCCCCCTGCGCCGAGCCCGGGGTCCTTCACTTGGCCGTCATCCCGAGGAGCGTAGCGACGAGGGATCCCGTGCGTGCTGCCACCGACGCCTTCAGTCGCGGGATCCCTCGCTGCGCTCGGGATGACGGGCTATGGAGAAGACGCCGTCATCCCGAGGAGCGGAGCGACGAGGGATCCCGTGCGCTTCTGCCACCGGCGCTTTCAGTCGCGGGATCCCTCGCTGCGCTCGGGATGACGGGCTTGACGCGCGGGATGACGGGCTTAACGCTCGGGAGGACGGGCTGACTCCCATTCGCCGCTCAAATCCGTCCAATCGGGATTTCGAGACTCGATCAGTCCAACCTTCTTTTCCCGGCGCCAGGCCTTGATCTCTTTCTCTCGGGTGATCGCCGCTACGGGATCCTCGGTCCCTTCGAAGTAGACGAGGCGATGGCAGTTGTACTTGTGCGCGAATCCCTTTGTCAGTCCTGCCCGATGCTCATAGAGGCGCTTTTCCATGTCGTTCGTCACGCCCACGTAGAGCGTCCGATGGGCACTCGCCACGATGTAGACCCAGAACTGCCGCACAACTCAGATTGTCGCGAGTCGATCACGGGATCCCTCGCTGCGCTCGGGATGACGGGCAATGGAGAAGACGCCGTCATCCCGAGGAGCGGAGCGACGAGGGATCCCGTCACACCCAACAAAAAAGCCCCGCTCGCGCGGGGCCTTTCAGATTTCGAAGTGAAAACTTACGCCTGAAAGCTCTTCCCGCAGCCGCAGCCGCCCGTAGCGTTGGGATTCGTGACCGAGAATCCGGCGCCGCGGAAATCTTCGACGTAGTCGACCTGGCAGTTCTTGAGGTACTGCGCGCTCTGCGGATCGACGACGACTTCGATGCCCCCGGTCTGCATGACCGTGTCGCCCTCTTTCTTCTCGTCGAACGTGAAGCCGTACTGGAAGCCCGAGCAGCCGCCGCCCTGGACGAAGATGCGGAGAGGCTTGCCGGTGGAGTCCGGCATCGTGCCGGCGAAGTACTTGACCTTCTCGACGGCCTTGTCCGTCAGCGTCAGCAGCGACTCACCCGTCGTAGTGATGGGGACGGGGGTGGACGATTCCATTGTGGACGACATTACTTGGGCTCTCCTCCCGGTAGGAATTATGGTCCGCGCACCGCGGACGTTGCAACCGCCTAGGAAGCCTTGGCGATTGAGTCGTTTGCGAGGAGCGAGTCGATCGAGCTCCAGGTCGCGGCGACCTTCGGAGCGGGCGAGAGAAAGGAGACCTGCTTCGGCGTGACCTCGAAGTCGTCGACCTCGGGCAGCCTCGCGCGGTCGTAGGCGCGCTTCAGGCTCGCGATCTCCTCGGTCAGAAGAGGCCGGTTGAACTGCCCGATCGCCAGCCGCGACGGGCCCGTTCCGACCTCGAAAACGGAGCGAACCGCGACCCTCGGAATGGGGTTTCGGGAGTTGTGGAATGTCGATTTCCCGGCCTTTTTCGCGCCCACGGCACCATCTTCGATGCCAGCCGGGCCAAACAGTGTCCGCCTCGATTCTCTTTTCACTGTCCTCTCCTCGCCACACTCAACAGCAATCGCCGTGCCACTATTCCCTGAGCTGCGATGCACAAGAACCACTACATCTTGTGTTTTTACTTGACTCGGCGTTCCAGCCGGTCTTACCCTCGATTGCAACACTGGCGGTTTCTCCGCGCTGCTAGCTACGACAGGTGGTGGGGACCCAGGGGTAAGGACACGGCGGAGCATTTGCGTTTTTGAGCGATTCGAGGAGGAAGGAGGAAGACGGGAAATGAGCTCGGACAAAGGGGTGGACGGGACGAGATCGGTGGGGGTGGGCGAGGAACGGCGCGAGTCGCAGCGGCAGACTCTCCAGGGCCAGGGGGGCCTGAAGGGGCTGACGTTCACACGCGTCTATTCGGACCCCTCGGTCTCTCCGTACGACGCGATCGAGTGGGAGCTTCGCACGGCGGCGATCCTCTCGGAGAAGGGCGAGACGATCTTCGAGCAGAAGAACGTCGAGGTCCCGAAGAGCTGGTCGCAGACCGCGACGAACATCGTCGTCCAGAAGTATTTCCACGGGCGCATCGGCACCCCTGACCGCGAGAGCTCCGTGCGGCAGCTCATCGAGCGCGTCGCCGGGACGATCACGGGCTACGGCGAGAAGGGCGGCTACTTCCGCACCGCCGCCGACCGCGACGCCTTCCACGACGAGCTCGCCGCGATCCTCGTCAACCAGGTCGCCTCCTTCAACTCGCCCGTCTGGTTCAACGTCGGCATCGAGCCGAAGCCGCAGGGTTCGGCGTGCTTCATCAACTCGTGCGGCGACTCGATGGACTCGATTCTCTCGCTCGCGAAGACCGAGGGCATGCTCTTCAAGTACGGCTCGGGCACGGGCTCGAACCTCTCGTCGATCCGCGGCTCGCACGAGTCGCTCTCGGCGGGCGGCACCGCGTCCGGCCCGCTCTCGTTCATGAAGGGCTTCGACTCCTTCGCGGGCGCGATCAAGTCGGGCGGCAAGACGCGCCGCGCGGCGAAGATGGTCATCCTCAACATCGACCATCCGGACATCGACGAGTTCATCAACTCGAAGGCCAACGAGGAGAAGAAGGCCTGGGCGCTGATCGACGCCGGCTACGACGGCAGCTTCAACGGCGAGGCGTACGCGTCGATCTTCTACCAGAACGCCAACCACTCCGTCCGCGTCACCGACGAGTTCATGGACGCGGTCGAGAACGACGCCGAGTGGCAGACGAAGGAGGTCCTGACGGGCCGCCCGTACAAGACCTACAAGGCGCGCGAGCTCATGGCGCAGATCGCCGACTCCGCGTGGGTGTGCGGCGATCCGGGCATGCAGTACGACTCGACGATCAACCGCTGGAACCCGGTCAAGGCGACGCATCGCATCAACGCGTCGAATCCGTGCAGCGAGTACATGTTCGTCGACGACTCCGCGTGCAACCTCGCGTCGCTGAACCTCATGAAGTTCTTCAACGCCGAGGACGGCTCCTTCGACGTGCAGACGTTCAAGCACGCGTGCGACGTCGTCATCACGGCGCAGGAGATGCTGGTCGACAACTGCTCCTATCCGACGCCGGCGATCGCGCAGAACTCCTACAAGTTCCGTCCGCTGGGGCTCGGCTACGCGAATCTGGGAGCGCTCCTGATGGCGGCGGGCATCCCGTACGACTCGGACGAGGGGCGCGCGTATGCCGGAGCGATCACCTCGCTCATGTGCGGCGAGGCGTACCTCCAGTCGTCGAAGGTCTCGGCCGAGCTCGGCCCCTTCGCCGGCTATCCGCCCAACCGCGACGCGTTCCTCGAGGTCATCGGCATGCACAAGGACGCCGCGTACGACGTTCCCGCGAAGGGCGTGCCGGCGGAGCTCCACAAGGCGCAGAAGGCGGTGTGGGACGCGGCGCTCGAGAGCGGCAGGGAGCATGGCTACAAGAACGGCCAGGTCACGGTGCTCGCGCCGACCGGAACGATCGGCTTCATGATGGACTGCGACACGACCGGCGTCGAGCCGGACCTCGCGCTCGTCAAGTACAAGAAGCTCGTGGGCGGCGGGACGATCAAGATCGTCAACCAGACCGTGCCGCTCGCGCTGAGGCGCCTGGGCTACTCGACCGACTCGATCAACGAGATCGTGGACTACGTCGACGAGAAGGGCACGATCGAGGGCGCGCCGAACTTCCTGCCGGAGCACCTGCCCGTGTTCGACTGCGCGTTCCGCGCGCTGAACGGCACCCGCTCGATCCACTACATGGGCCACGTCAAGATGATGGCGGCCACGCAGCCGTTCCTCTCCGGCGCGATCAGCAAGACCGTCAACCTGCCGCCGGACGCCTCGCCCGAGGACATCGCGGGCGTCTACATGGAGGGCTGGAAGCAGGGGCTGAAGGCGATCGCGATCTACCGCGACGGCTGCAAGCGGACGCAGCCGCTGAACACCGCCGCGAGCAAGAGCGACACGAAGTCGCCGGTCGCGCGCGGCACGCTCGAGTACGTCGGCAAGGC
>DASXAG010000001.1:0-61735 GCA_036406835.1 Thermoanaerobaculia bacterium | reverse complement strand
TCACCGCGGTGGGGCGCGTCGCGGCGAGCAGCCGGCGCGCGGTCTCGAATCGCTCGGTGATTGGCGTGGACTCGCGGCTGCGCAGGCTGAAGGCGGCTCCGTAGGCCGCGGCGACGCCGATGGCCGGCGCGCCGCGCACGGCCATCTCGCGGATGGCCACGGCGATCTCGGGAGCCTTCGTCAGGGTCAGCCAGACCTCGCGGCCGGGCAGGAGCCGCTGGTCCAGCATCCGCAGCGCGGAGCCCTCCCGATAGAGCGGGCGGAAGACGTCGGGGCGCGCGCCGGTCACGGGATCTCCTGTCCTGTCATCCCGAGCGAAGCGAGGGACCCCTTTCGAGTCATGGCGCGGCATTCAAAGGGGTCCCGCGTCCCCTCGCGACGCTCGGGTCCTCGGGATGACAGGAACACGGCCCGTCACGGCGACGGCTTCACGACCACCGCGGCGCCGCCGCCGCGCGGGTCCGCCACCGCGGTCATCGTGCCATCCGCATCGACCGCGATGGCGTGAACGCGGCCGATCGCGTGGCGGTCGTCGGTGACCGTGTGGCCCATCTTCCGGAGCGCCTCGATCCACTCGCCGTCGAAGCGGTCCTTCTCGACCTGGATGGCGTCGGGCAGGTCCTGCTGGTGGAACCGGGGCGCCGCGACGGCGGCGTCGAGCGCGTCGCGCTGCAGGACGCGGCGCAGCAGCACCTGGAGGTTCGTGGTCGGGATCGTCGCGCCTCCGGGCGTGCCCCACACGAGGACGATGCGGCCGTGGTCCACCGCGATCGACGGGCACATCGACGAGAGCATCCGCTTTCCCGGGGCGACCGCGTTGACCTCGCCCTGCACCAGCCCGTACATGTTCTTCTGGCCGGGCCGCGTGGCGAAGTCGTCCATCTCGTTGTTGAGAATGAAGCCGAGGCCCGGCGCGACGCGCGCGTTGCCGAACGAGTCGTTCAGGGTCGTCGTGACCGAAACGCCCATGCCCTGCTTGTCGACGACCGAGAAGTGGGTCGTCGTCGGCCTCTCGCGGTCGCCCAGGCCGAGCTGGTCGGTCGGCGTCGCGCGGTGGGGGTTGATCGACGCCGCCACGAGGCGCAGGCGGTCGACGTCGGTGAAGCGCCGCTCGTCGACGCCGCCGAAGTCCGGGTCGCCGAGCCAGCGGTTGCGGTCGCGGTACGCGCGCTTCTCGATCTCGGCCAGCCAGTGCGCCGAGGACGCGTCCTTCGCGCGCAGCCGTTCGGGTCCGACCGCGGCGGCGAGGAGCGCCATCTCGGCGAGCACGGGGCCCGACGACGGCGCCGGCGTCGTGATGATCTGCAGGCCCTGAAAGTCGAAGCGCAGCGGCTTGCGCACCCTCGCGTCGTAGCGCGCGAGGTCGCCGCGCGTGATGAGGCCGCCGGCCCTCTTCTGTCCGTCCGCGAAGGCGCGCGCGACCGGCCCGCGGTAGAACCCGTCCTCCCCGCGATCGCGGATCGCCTCGAGCGTGCGCGCCAGGTCCGGCTGCTTGAAACGCGTTCCGGGCGCGGGCGGCGCGCCGCCGGGAAGGAAGATGCGCGCGGTCTCCGGGTCTCCGGCCAGCCTCTCGCGCTCTCCCGCGATCGACTCGGACACCGCGGCCGGCACGACGAAGCCGTCGCGCGCGAGGCGCACCGCGGGCTCGAGCACGGTCTTCCACGGAAGACGCCCCGCGCGCCGGTGCGCGAGCGCCAGCCCGGCGACCGAGCCCGGGACGCCCGAGGCGAGCGGCCCCTCGGTCGAGGAGGGCGGGACGCCGCCGTTCTCTCCCGTTTCGAAGAGGTCGCGGCGTGCGGCGCGCGGCGCGGTCTCGCGGAAGTCGATCGACAGCACGCGGCCGCGCGCGTCGCGCGAGGTCCAGAATCCTCCGCCGCCGAGGTTGCCCGCCTCCGGCCACGTCACCGCGAGCGCGAACGCGACCGCCACCGCGGCGTCCGCGGCGTTGCCGCCCTTCTCCAGGATCTCGATGCCCGCCTTCGCCGCGTTTTCCTCGGCCGCCGCGACGGCGCCGCCCGTGCCGCGGGCCGTCTGCGCGGCCCACATCGGGGCGCACAGAAAGACCAGGAAACCGATGGATGCCGCGACTTTGGCCGACTTCACTGCGCTATTCTACCGGCCCGATGAAATCGATTCGCGACCTGGATCTCTCGGGCCGCCGGCTGTTCTGCCGCGTCGATTTCAACGTTCCTCTCGCCGACGGCCGCGTCTCCGACGACACGCGGATCCGCGAGACCCTCCCGACCGTTCTCCTGGCGGCCTCGCGCGGCGCGCGGGTGATCTGCGCGTCCCACCTCGGGAAGCCCAAGGGGAAACGGAAGCCGGAGCTGTCGCTCGGCCCGGTCGCCGTGCGCTTCGCGGAGCTGCTGCAGAAACCGGTGCGCTTCGTGGACGACTGCGTCGGTCCCGAGGCGGAGAGGGCGGCGCAGGCGCTCGGCGCGGGGGAGGTCCTCCTGCTCGAGAACCTGCGCTTCCGCGCGGGCGAGGAGGCGAACGACCCCGGGTTCGCGCGCGGGCTGGCCGCGCTCGCGGACGCCTACGTCGACGACGCGTTCGGCGCCGCGCACCGCGCGCACGCCTCGATCGTGGGCGTCCCGAACCTGGTGCCGGCGAAGGCGGCGGGCCTTCTCCTCGAGAAGGAGGTTCGCGAGCTGTCGCGCCTGCTCGAGCCCGAGCGCCCCTTCGCCGCGATTCTCGGCGGCGCCAAGATCTCCGGCAAGATCGACACGCTGCGCGTGCTTTCGCGCCGCGCCGACATCCTGCTCGTCGGCGGCGGCATGGCCAACCACTTCGTGCGCGCGATCGGGCTGTCGGTCGGCAAGTCGCTGCTCGAGGAGGACAAGGTCCCGCTGGCGCGCGAGATCCTGGACTTCTGCAAGGAGGCCGGCAAGACGATCGCGCTTCCGTCGGACTTCGTCGTCGCGAAGTCGCCCGACGACGGCGCGGGCGCGAAGACGGTGTCGATCCAGAAGATCCCGGACGGTCTCATGACGCTCGATATCGGGGAGAAGACCGTGGAGCAGTTCGGCCGGCTCCTCGCGCCCGCGAAGACGATCTTCTGGAACGGCCCGATGGGCGTGTTCGAGAAGCCGCCGTTCGACCGGGGAACGATGGCGGTCGCGAAGCGGGTCGCCGGCTGCGACGCGGTCACCGTCGTCGGCGGCGGCGAGAGCGTCCAGGCCGCGCACGAGGCCGGCGTGGCCGGAGAGTTCACGCACGTCTCCACCGGGGGCGGCGCCTCGCTCGAGTTCCTCGCCGAGGGGAAGCTGCCGGGAATCGAAGCGCTGGAATGAGTCCGGCGCGCGCGTCCCGGCTCTTCGTCGCCAACTGGAAGATGCACAAGACGCGCGCGGAGGCGCGCGCGTTCGCGGAGGAGCTCGGCGCGGCGTGGACGCCCGTCCCGGAGCGGGAGCTCGTCGTCGCGCCGTCCTTCACGCTCCTCGACGCGGCGCGGGACCCGAAGGGCCGCTGGGGCCTCGGCTGCCAGAACGTGGCCTCCGAGGACTCGGGCGCCTTCACCGGCGAGGTCTCGGCGCGCATGGCCGCCGACGCCGGCTGCACCTACGCCATCGTCGGGCACTCCGAGCGGCGGCGGCTCTTCGGCGAAGACGGGCCGGTGCTCGCGAAGAAGATCGCGCGCTGCCGCGAGGCCGGGCTCGTGCCGATCTACTGCATCGGCGAGACCGCCGAGGAGCGCGACGCGGGCCTGACCGACGCGATTCTGGCGCGGCAGCTCGCCGCGCTCGACGGGGACCCGCCGTCGTCTCCGCTCGTCGTCGCCTACGAACCGGTCTGGGCGATCGGGACGGGCCGCTCGGCGTCCCCGAAGGATTGCGGCGCCGCCTGTGTCTGCATCACGGAGATCCTCTCCGCGCGCCCCGGCCTCCGCCTCCTCTACGGCGGCTCCGTCACGCCCGGGAACGCCGGGGAGCTCCTGGCGGCCCCGCGCACGGACGGGTTCCTGATCGGCGGCGCGAGCCTCTCCGCGGCCTCGTTCGCGGCGATCGCCCGGGCCTGAGGACCCATCGGCCCGCCTTGACCTCCCCCGCCCGGCCGCGTAAACTTCCCGCCCTTTTCGTGGAGGCCACGTGTACATCGCCCTGGTCGTCATCTACGTCATCGTCTGCGTCTTCCTGATCCTCGTGGTCCTGCTCCAGCAGGGCAAGGGCGCGGACATCGCCGGCGCGTTCGGCGGCGGCGGCAGCCAGACCGCGTTCGGCGCGCGGGGGGCGACGACGTTTCTCCACAAGCTGACCACGGCCGCCTTCGTCGGCTTCGTGGCGTTGTCCATGCTGCTCTCGATCCTGGAGGCGCGTCCCCGGTCCTCCGTGATCAAGACGCTGCCAGGCGCTCCGGCAGCGCAGAAGGCGCCGGTGGCGCCGGTCCCGCCCGGGCAGCCCGTACCGGGAACGGGCGCGACCGGGACTTCTTCGCAGCCCGGCGCCGCGCCGGGAGCGACTCAGCCCGGGGCGGCTCCGCAGGCGCCCGCTCCGGCGGCTCCGGCGCAGCCGGCTCCCGCGGGATCCACGCAGAATCCGCCGAAGCCGTAAAATCCTCCCCCCGTGCCGTCGTGGTGGAATTGGTAGACACGTACGTTTGAGGGGCGTATGGGGCAACCCATGCCGGTTCGAGTCCGGCCGACGGCACCAACAATCAGTCGGTAAATCGGTATTCGGTAATCGATCGTCGGTAGCCCCGTAAACCTTCCTTCCTCCTCCCGCGTCGGTTCATGCAGGAGGGTCGCATGAGCCGCCGTGTTCTTCTCTTCGTCTCCGTCCTGGCGCTTTTCGGTTCCGCTTCCGCACAGGCCGCGTATTCCCCTGCCACGACGAACGGCTGGTTCATCACGACGGGCCACGTGCTCGGGGGCGGCCTCTTCCAGACCGACATCTGGCTCTTCAATCCGGATGCGTCCGCGGACGTCACGGTGACGCTGGTCTTCCACGAATCGGTGTCGAGCGGCGGCGCGGCGAAGCCGCCGGTCTCCTCGAGCCCGATCACGCTGGCGCCGCGCGAGACGCGCTTCTTCGCCGACGTCACGCTCGCGACCGTGCCCGCCGGCGACGGCAAGGTCGGCGCGCTCGAGTGGCAGTCGAGTGCACCCATCATGGGATTCGGGCGTATCTACACGTTCACCGACACCGCCACCTTCGGCTTCGACCTGCCCGCGATCCCGCAGTCGGAATCGATGACGGCGAAGACCTCCGCCGACGACAGCGTGAACGTGCTCCAGATGTACGGCATGAACTCGGGCGACACGAACTTCCGCACGAACCTCGACATCACGAACACCTCCGGCGGCACGGTGCCCGTGGAGGTCCGCGTCATCGACCCGACGACGTCCGAGATCTACGGCGGGACGCAGTCCTACAGCGTGGCGCCGGGCTCGCTCCTGCGCCTGCTCGGGGTCCTCGGCATGGTCGGCGCGCCGGTGAAGGACGGGCTCCGCATCACCGTGGGCGTGACCGAGGGAACGCCGATCGCGGCGGGCGGCGTCCTCGCGTCCGCGTACACGCTGGACAACCGCACGCAGGACGCCTTCGCGTTCGTCGGGCAGCGGCAGAGCGCGACCGTCGTGCCTCAGGAGATCCTGCCCTTCGACGTGCGGCCCTAGGGAACCGGGTCCCTTCCTCCGGCGCTCCACGGATTGCACCGGAGCACTCTCCCGGCCGCCATGGCGAACCCGCGGGGCGAGCCGTAGCGGAGGATCGCCTCCCGCCCGTACGCCGAGCACGTCGGCTCGAAGCGGCAGCGCACGAGGCCGCTCTTCGCGAGCTCCGGCGACACGGTGGCGCGGTAGACGTCGATGGCTCGGACCGCGAGGCGCGCGCCGAACTGGTCGGGCACGGGCCGCAGCGCGTCGCCGACCGCGAGGCCGAGCAGCGCGGCGAGCACCGGACCCGCGAGCGACACGCGCCGCGCACCACGCCGCGGCGCCGTCGCCCGGGGCGAGGGCTCAGCGGGACGCGGCGAGCCGGCTTGCACGGCGAGAGATCCCCGGAATCATCAGCCGCTGGCCCGTCAGCGCCATCACGATGGCGAGCAGCGCGATCCCCACGTAGAGACAGGCCACGACGACCATGACGGCGGCGTAGAGACAGGAGGAGGAGGGGACGACGATGCCCACGAGCGTCGCGAGAAGGGCCGCGGCGACGACCGCGGCGAAGAGCAGCGTGCCGTTGCGCGCGTGCCAGCGGACCTCGGGGTCGTTCTTCGCGAGCAGGAGCGGGATCAGGCCGACGAGCGGCAGATAGGCGAGCACGAGCAAGAGCGGCCGCGCCGGGGATGCGCCCTCGGTCATGGGGGAAAGTTATCAGTTATCAGTTATCAGTCGTCAGTTATTGGTTCGGATCTGAGAACTGTAACTGTGAACTGCGAACTGTGAACTAGTTCGTCTTGAGCCGAATCGTCCCGTTGACGGTCTCGCAGTGCAGGGGCTCGGCCCCGCCGTTGTAGCTGCCGCGCGCCTCCTTGGGACCGAACTTTCCCTCGACGGCCAGGTCGAAGTCGCCCTCGATGTGCCCGTTGACGGTCTCGAGGTCGTACTTGACCGAGGATGCCTTCTGGAACGCGACGTCGATCGAGCCGTTCACCGTCTCGACGCGGCTCTTCTTGAGCGGGCCCTTGAAGGCCAGGCGGACCGATCCGTTGACGGTCGAGGCGCTGGTGGGCCCCGTGATGTCGGCGAGCTCGATCGAGCCGTTGACGGCGTCGCCCGACAGCGCGCCCGAGAATCCGTTCGCGATGACGCGGCCGTTGCAGGTCTCGAAATGCACCGCCGTCGCGCCCGGGATCTGCAGCACGTAGTCCACGTGGGCATTGGAGCTGCCGAAGTCCAGGAAGCCGAAGAGGCGCCGCCGCTTGGGGTTGACGGTCTCGACGCGGATCTCGTCGCCGACCTTGCGGACGCGGATCTCGGTCAGCTTGAGGGTCTCCTCGGCGCGGCTCCCGTCGGCCCGCTTGATCGCCTTGACCTTGAAGTACGGCTTCTCCCACGCCGACGCCTCGATCGAGCCGTTGACGTTCTCGACCGAGATCTTGGAGATCCCTTCCATCGAGTAGGCCTTCTCGAAGGTCTCCTCCTGGCTGCCGGCCACCAGCGGGGCCGCCACGGTCAGGAGCAGGAGGGCGAGGGCGAGGGAGACTTTGCGCATGCTTCGTCCGATCTTAACTAACGGACGTCCGGGTAAAATGTTCACGCGTCCCTCCCGCGCGCGGCGCTTCCTTCCGGATCCCTCATGGTATCCGCAGGATACGCAATCGGAGCGCCCGATCGCAGCGGCGGGGGGCCTCCCCCTTGGGGTCGACGAGGGCGGGCCAGCAATCCCAGAGGTTCCAGCCGGGCAGGAGCAGGACCAGGTTCCGGGCGATCGAGCGCCAGGCCCCCGGCGGGCGGCCATCCAGCGTCCGGATCTCGAAGGCGAGCCACCGCCGGGCCCGGCCGCCCGCGGCGTCCCGCAGGAGAAAGGCGAGGGTGGCGGCCGCCGCGAGGAAGCCCCAGAGAACGGGCACCGCGGGGCGCGCCGCGGGCCACAGGCGCCAGACGAGCGCCGTCAGCGCGAGACCCACGACGTCGGCGGCGCCGGCGCAGAGGAGCGCGTCGAGAAACAGCGCGAGCAGCCGGGTGCGCCGCATATAGAGTTCGGTATGGATTGTGAGTTGACCTTGCGCGATTGGGAATGGGGCAATTGAGAATGTCTGATCCCTCCCCTCCGAAACGCGCGGCGCCGTTCCTCGCCGACTGCCACCTCCACTTCGAGGGCTGTCTGCCCACCGCGGAGATCGCGCGCCTCGCGTCCCGGTCGAACCATCCCTTCGCGGAGCTCGCCGCGTTCGATTCCGCGCGGCGCAACGTCCGCGACGCGCAGAGCTTCCTCCTGCTCTATGCCGACGTCTGCCGGCTCTTTCGGGGCCCCGAGGACTACGTGGAGGCGGCGCTCGCCGTGGCCCGCGCGCTCGCCGACGACGGCTTGCGCTACGCCGAGATCTACGTCTCGCCCGAGATCTACACGCGCTTCGGGATGGACGCGAACGCGTGCGTCGAGGCGATCGACGCCGGGTTCCAGGAGGCGCTCGAGCAGCGGGGAATCCTCTGCCGGATCCTCCTCGACGCGGTCCGGCACTGGGGCCCGGAGTCGGCGGAGAAGGTGCTGGACCTCTACGAGCGCAAGAGGCTCCCGTCGATCGTGGGCTTCGGCCTCGGCGGCGACGAGCAGGCGGTGCCCGCGTCGGCCTTCGCGGGCGTGTATCTCCGCGCGCGCGCGCTCGGCCTGCGGACCTCGGTGCACGCCGGGGAGTGGGCGGGCGCCGACGCGGTCCGCGAGGTGCTGGACACGCTGCGGCCCGACCGCCTGGACCACGGGATCGCGGCGGCCGCCGATCCGCGCCTGCTCGAGCGGCTCGTGGAGGACGACACGATTCTCTGCGTCGCGCCCACGAGCAACCTGCGGACCGGCGCCGTCGGGCACGTCGCGTCGCACCCGCTGCGGCGGCTCCTCGACGCGGGCGTGCGCGTGACGCTGTCCGCGGACGATCCCGTGCTCTTCTCGACGAGCACGCGGGGAGAGTACGACCTCGCGAAGACGAAGCTCGGCCTCACCGAGGAGGAGACGCTGCGTCTCGAGAGCAACGCGTGGCACGCCGCGTTCTGCTCGAAGCAGGAGAGGGAGGCGGGACTGAGGGGATTCTAGATTTTAGGTTTTAGATTTTGGATTGGGAGCCCAGCGTCCGTTCGTAGATCGCGCGGTAGCGGTCGACCATCCGTCCTTCCGGGAACTCCTGCTCGGCGCGCCGCCGGGCGTCCCTCGAAAAGCGGCTCCACTGCTCGGGATCGCGCAGCAGCGCGAGCGCCGCATCCGCCATCGCCGCGACGTCGCCCACCGGGCGCAGGTAGCCGTTGCGGCCGTCCTCGACGACCTCGGGCAGGCCGCCGGCGGACGTTCCGATCACCGGGACGCCGCACGCCATCGCCTCGAGCGCCGCGAGTCCGAAGGATTCGGCGTCGGAGGGGAGCAGCATGAGGCGCGCGGCCGGCAGGACCGTCTCGATGGCGGGCACGTTGCCGAGGAACGTCGTCCGGTCCTCGAAGCCGCCCTCGCGGGCGAGCTTCTCCGCCATCGAGCGCAGCGGGCCGTCCCCGATGAGGAGCAGCCGCGCCGGGATCTGCTGGCGGACCGCGTCGAAGATCGCGAGGACGTCGGGGATGCGCTTGACGGGCCGGAAGTTCGAGACGTGCACGATCAGGGCCTCGCCGTCGCGGACGAGGGCGCGGGCGAAGTCGGAGGCGCCCTCGGGCCGGTACTGTCGCGTGTCGACGAAGTTGGGCACGACCTCGATCCCCTGCCCGACGCCGAACTCGCGGATCGTGACGTCCTTCAGGTAGCGCGAGACCGCGGTCGTGGCGTCGCTCTTCTCGATCCCCCAGCGCGTGATCGGCAGGTACGAGCGGTCCTGGCCCACGATCGTGATGTCGGTTCCGTGCAGCGTCGTCACGACCTTCAGGCGCACGCCGTTGCCGTTGCCCATCTCGCGCGCCAGGATCGCCGAGATCGCGTGCGGCAGCGCGTAGTGGACGTGCAGGAGATCGAGGCGGTGGCGCGCCGCGACCTCCGCCATCTTCGTCGCCAGCGCGAGCGTGTACGGCGGCGACACGAAGAGCGGATACGACGGCGCGACGACCTCGTGGAAGTGCACGCGTTCGCGCGGCAGGTCGAGCCGCGAGGGCAGCGCGTAGGAGATGAAGTGGACCTCGTCGCCCCGCTCGGCGAGCGCGATGCCGAGCTCGGTCGCGACGACGCCGCTGCCGCCGAAGGTCGGGTAGCAGGTGATGCCGATCTTCATCGGAGGAGGATCAGAACCCCGGCTCGTAACCGGAGAAGGCCTTCACGAGGTCGTCGATCTTCGGCGGGAACCGCGACTTGAAGCCTTCGGCGAACTCGACGCCGATCAACCATCCGAAGTGACGCGCGCGCCCCTCGAGCGCGTCGAGGAAGGTGTTCTGGGAGAGCTTGGTCAGCGGCTCCTTCGAGTTGGGGTCGTGGAACTGGCTGGCGAAGGCGTGCATCGCCTTGCGCCGGATCTCGATGAAGGGAGTGACGTCGACGAGGAAGTCCGGGTCGTGCACCTGGAAGGTCGAGAAGTAGAGGGTCTGCTGCGGCCGATAGGCGGCGTGGTCCGTCTCGATCTTGCGCAGCCCGGCGTAGTACGCCGCGTCCGTCACGACCTGGCCCGCACGGCGGTGGTCGGGGTGGCGGTCGTCGGGGTACGGCGTGAAGAGGATTCGCGGCTTCTCGCGCCGGATCACGTCGATGACGGCGAGCTCGGCCTCGCGGTCCCTCCGCAGGCCCCCGTCGCCGAGGTCGAGCGTCTCGCGGAATTCCGCGCCCAGGATCTCCGCGGCGCGCGCGGCTTCCTTCGCGCGGATCTCCGGCGTCCCGCGCGTGCCCATCTCGCCGCGGGTCAGGTCCACGATGCCGAACGTGTAGCCCTTCGTCTTGAGCGACGCGAGCGTTCCGCCGCACGTCAGCTCGACGTCGTCGGGATGCGCGGAGATCGCGAGGACGTCAACCGGCATGCCGTTCCTCCACGGGCGCGAGGCCCCAGTCGAGCAGGGCCGCCCCGCGCGGCCCGGTGCCGGCCACGGCGCGCAGGCTCGCGAGCACTTCCTCGCGGCCGAACGCCTGCATCCCGCAGAGCGGCGGATAGAGGCGCTCGGCCGGAGCGCCGCCCACGACCGGGAGGAGCGATCGCTCGAGGCGCTGGCGCCGGTTGGATTCGACGTCGCCCCGGCGCTCCGCGGCCTTGCGCGCGCGCTCGGCGAGCTGCTCGAACTGGTGCGCGATCTTCTTCGTCGCGTTCTCGAGGGCGCCGGTGAGGGTCGGATCGAGACGCCCGAGATCCGCGGCGAGGCCGGAGAGGCTCTTCTCCGTCGAAAACGCGAGGCGCGTCAGCGCGTCGGCCTGGGGCACCGCGGCCGCCGCGATCTCCGGCGACGGCTGCAGGAGATCCGCGTCCGGGATTCCCAGCTGCTCGGAGAGGCGGCGCTCGACGGGCCCGCGGACGACGACGTGGGTGCGCGGGTAGAGGACCGGAGCCGCGAGGCCGAAGAGCGGATAGAGCGGGAGGCTCTGGGCGTGGTACGCGATCTCCCCCGCGCCCAGGATGCTGACGGCCATGGGGAGCAGATACGACTTCAGGACGGGCCGGGTTATGACGTCCCCCGAGGGCCAGGCCTCGCCGGCCTCGATCCGGGCCGTCGCGGCGTCGAGATCCGTGATCCGGCGGCGGCCCTCCTTCGCGTCGATCGTGAAAAAGGAAAAGCCCTCCGGCAGCGGCGCCGGCACCGGCAGGCCCGCCGACCGAAGCGCGCTCTCCGTCTCCTCCAGGGTCTTCCTCAGCTCGGGGGCCTTGCGGATCGCCTCGCGGTACAGCTCCACCGTGGGCCGGCGCAGGGGCTCGGAGAGCGGGTCGGCGACGAGGAGCGGATCCGGCTCGACCAGGTCGAGCAGCGTCTCGATGAACGCGTCGCCGTAGGTCGTGCCGGCAGCGCTGCGCCGGGCGAACGCGTCGAGGACGGCGGCGGCCTCCGGAGTCTTCGCGTCCGCGCGAAACGCGTCCACGATCCCGCCCACGCCGTCGGGAATGCGGAGCCTCCCGACGGGCTGGCGGTTCTGGCGGTCGGCTCCCTCGAGCTGGAAGATCTGGGGCCCGTCGGGGCCCGGCTTCGCGGTCTGCGCGACCTCCTGGAGATCGTGGTCGTCGGTCAGCGCCCAGAACACGGCGATGGCGGGAACGCCGCGCCCGCGGAGCTCGCGCGCGATCTGGATCGCGTCGAGCGCCTTCATGAGCGTGAAGAGCGGCCCGGTGAAGAGGCCGACCTGCTGGCCGGTCTGGACCGCGACCGCGCGTCCCGCCGCGAGCTCCTCGGCCCACTTCGCGGCCTCCGCGCCGCGGAAGCGGTAGGCGGTCGCGGGGACTCGAGGGGGCCTCGCCGCCGCGAGGATCTCGCGGGCGCGCGCCTCGGCCGCGTCGAGCGTGGGCCGGTCCGGGTAGAAGCGGGGCAGCCCCTTGAGGAAATCGAGGAAGAGCGGCGAGAGGCCCGGATAGCGGTCGTAGGGAATCCCGCTCATGCGGCGTTTTCCTTCGCGGGCTTGCGGGCGAGCGCGATGAGCCGCGGCGAGCTCGGACAGAGCGGCGCCGAGTCGAAGTCCCCCCACGTCTGTTCGACGACGAGCCCCGCGCGCTCGAGGAGCGCGACGAGCTCCCCGCAGGTGTAGGCGCGGACGCTCTCCTTGAACGTGTCGGTCTCCGGCGAGCCCTCGCGGCGCACCTCGATCTCCTTCTCGAGCCGTGACGTCTCCGGGTTCCACCAGCGGCGGATCCGGTACTCGCGGTCTCCGGCGCAGCGCCGCTCCTCGGCGACCAGGTTCGCGAGCGCCGCGTCGCGGTTGAACGTGTCGCACAGGAAGGCGCCGCCCGGGGCGAGGACGCGCTCGATCTCGGCGACCACGGCGAGGTTCTCGGCGTCTCCGAGGAAGTAGCCGAAGCTGGTGAAGAAGTTGACCACGGCGCGAAAGGCGCCGCCGCGGAACGGGAGCGCGCGCATGTCGCCGCGCACGAGCGGGGAGCGGGGGCTGCGGAGACGGGCGAGATTCAAGAGCGGCGCGGAATAGTCCAGCCCGATGGGCGGACAGCCCGCCCGCGCGAGGGGAACCGAATGCCGGCCGGACCCGCAGCAGAGGTCCAGCATCGGCGTCGGCGGCCCGGGAAGGTGCGCGAGGGCGAAGGCCGCCTCTCGCCCCGCCGAGGCGACGTCGCGGTGCGGGTACAGGTCGAGGTATTCCTCGCCGAACCACGACTCCCACCACGTCATGGCGGGCGATTATGGCAGAGGGGTCGGGTCGGTTAGAGTTGCGCGGTGCAGTGGATCGCGCGCCTCGCGCTGGCCGCGCTCGCGCTCGGGGTCGCCCCGCAGCGCCCGACGCCGGCTCCGACGCCGCCGAACCTCACGGGGCCGCAGCTCAAGCTGATCGCGCGCAAGGAGCGCGTGAGCCGCTTCCTGCTGCAGGCGATGCGGCGCGCGAACGTCGACTCGTGGCTCGTCCTGACGCGCGAGGGAACCGTGGATCCCGTGGCCTTCGACGTCGCCGCGGACAAGGCCGTCGGGCGTGCGGCGTGCTTCTTCGTGGACCGCGGCGAGAAGATGGAGAGCGTCGCGGTCGTCGCGAGCTACGACACCGACGCGTTCGAGAAGTCCGGCCTCTACACCCGGGTCGTCCCCTACGGGAAGGAGGGCGCCGGCCCCGCGCTGAAGGCGGAGATCGAGAAGTACAACCCGCGTGCGATCGCCGTGAACCAGTCCGTCTACGAGCCGCTCGCCGACGGCCTGACCGCCGGGAACCTCCAGTGGCTCCGCGAGACGCTCGGCCCCGACTACGCCAAGCGGCTGGTCTCGGCGGAGGCGCTGCTCGTCTCGTTCCGGAGCCGCAAGGGCGCCGCGGAGATCGCGCGGATGCGCGACGCCGTCCAGAAGACGGAGAAGATCCTGGCCGAGGCGCTGTCGCCCGCGGTCATCGTCCCCGGCAAGACGACCGAGAAGGACGTGGCGGATTTCATCGCGCGGCGCCGGAAGGAGATGGGACTCGGCCCGTCCTGGGAGGAGGACCAGGATCCGAACGTCATGTCGGGGCTCGCGCGCGGGCACTCCGCGGCGTCCGACGCCGTCATCCTCCCGGGAAGCGTCGTGAGGATCGACGGCGGGGCGGACGAGTACGGCTACAAGACCGACATCCAGCGGCTCGCCTACGTGCTGCGCCCGGGCGAGACCGCTCCCCCCGAGGAAGTCGCGAAGGCGTTCGCCACGGTCAAGGCGGCCAACCGCGCGGCGGCCGCCGCGCTCAAGCCCGGCGCGACCGGGACCGAAGTCGACAACGCCGCGCGCCGGGTCATCACCGAGGCCGGCTACGAGGAGTTCCCGCACGCGACCGGGCATCCCATCGGTTTCTACACGCACGACATCGGGCCGATGCTCGCGCCCGCCTGGCCCGACCGCTACGGGAAGCTCGGGAGCTACACGATCGAGCGCGACCAGACCTTCGCGATCGAGCCGGCGCTCGAGACGGAGCTGCCGTGGATGATGGGCGGCAAGGTCGGATTCGGGCTCGAGGAGGACTACGTCGTGACCGAAAAGGGCAGCGAGCCGCTCGGCACGCCGCAGGAGACGCTGATCCTGATCCCCGGCGGCGCGGCGTCCGGAAGCTCTCCCGGATCGTGAGCCGGCGCGCCGGTTCCCTCGCGGCGCTCCTGGCGGTCCTCCTCGTCGTCTCGCTCGGCTGCGGCGGCGGCCTCAAGACGATCGGCAAGGACGGCTACCGCGCCATCCTGTCGTTCTCGGAGACGGAGCGGTTCCCGGTCGCCGTGCGCGGCGAATGGCAGCGCGTCGAGGCCATGGAGGGAGTCCAGGGCGGTCCCGTCGTGAAGATCATGCGCCCGGACCTGAAGAAGATCTGGCAGTTCCGGCCGGGGACCAAGCGCCTGCTGGAGACGGCGTGGCAGCAGACCGACGAGATCGTTCCGGGCTACCCGCTCGAGCCCAACTTCGATCCGCAGGCCTACGCCGACCGGTTCGGCGGGCAGATCCGGAAGATCGCCGACGCGATCCACGGCCTCCATCCCTGCGACCGCTGGGAGATGCGCCTGCCCTCGAGCGACATCGTCACGATCTGGGCCGCGCGGGATCTCGAGCGGCTCGTCGTCCGCATCGAGCACGCGAAGAAGGACGACAAGGACGAGTACCAGCCCTTCCAGTCGACGGAGCTCCTCGACGTGCGGACCGGCGCGGACGAGAAGCTGTTCGAAATGCCGAGGGGTTATTCGGCCGTCAAGACTTACGACGACCTCTTCAAGTAGGAAAGGGGGCTCGGCTCCGCCCGCGGGCGACCTACGCCGCGACCCTCTCCTCGCCCTGCGTGGGCTCGAGCGGAGCGAAGTCCCGGAACAGGATGTGGTCGTAGAAGTAGTGGCACAACAGGAACGAGAGCGTCACGGAGTAGTAGCTCTTGTCCTGAGCGAAGCCGAGACCCTTCCACAGGAAGAGGTAGATGACCCCGGCCGAGAAGGTCGCTCCGATCATCGCGAGGTAGAAGCGCCGGGTCTTCTCCTTCCCGGCGAGCGCGCGGACGAACCCGGTCCCGATCCGCCCGGTCTCGGCCTCGCGGCCCAGGATGAACCAGGTCAGCGCCAGGTACTGCAGCGAGTGCCACGTGTTGAAGCCCTGGAACGACACGTCGAGGTTGTCGAAGATCGGCACCACGAACGCCATCGCGATCGTCATGATCATGAAGAGCAGCCGCGGCCAGCTCGTCTCACCGCGGCGGATCTCGCCGAACGTGCGCGCCACGTAGAAGAGGAAGAACGCGGCGTAACCGAGGGTGAAGGCGATCGCGACCCAGCGGTGCTTCAGGAAGTCGGGGAACAGCAGCACGCTCGAGCCGAGCGCGAACTTGTCCGAGACGAACTTGTACATCGCCATCGTGTACAGCGCGCCCAGGATGAGGGCGCCGTCGAGCCAGCGGTCGAGCGCGCGCACCGGACCGCCGGCGCGCATGCGGTAGGTCTCGGAGATGTACTGGGCCTGGTGCGTGACGTGGAGCGACGCCCACAAGAAGAACCCCGTCAGGAGAAAGATGAAGGCGTACATCGCGCCGAGGATGACGAGGGTCGGGATCACGACCAGGGGAAGGAACGTGAGAACCGGATGGCGGCGGCGGAACCGCGGCTCGAAGGCCGTCCGGAGGTAGGTCGAGTACATGTGCGGGCCGCCCACCAGGACGGTGACCGAGAGCCCGACGATCAGGCTGGACGTCGCCTCCGACACTCCCAGCCTCTGAAGCAGGCCGTAGGACAGGTACGGGAAGAAGACGAGCGCTCCCGACAGCGTCAGGAAGAAGAGGTCGAATCGTTTGTCGCGGATCCAGAGCGCCGAGTCACCCCGCGCCCCCGCGGCCGTCGAAGACATGAAGCCTCCCACCTCGAAAAGTCCCCGGAATCCTACCAACCCGGGCCCCTAGGATGCATCCCCCGTGCCTCGGGGAAGCCCGTTAAGATTAACAGCCATGCTCCGAATCGGTTGCGTCGAAATTACCCCTCCGCTGGTGCTCGCCCCGATGGCCGGGATCACGGACCACGTCTACCGGCTGATGCTGCGGCGGATCGGCGGGGTGGGGCTCGTGACGATGGAGTTCATCTCCTCGGAGGCGATCGTCCGGGGCAACGCGCGCCAATTGCGCAAGATGATCTTCTCGGACGAGGAGCGCCCGCTCTCGATCCAGATCTACGGCTCGGACGCGGAGCGGATGGCGGCGGCGGCCGACATCGTCGAGGAGCTCGCGCCGGACGTGTGCGACATCAACATGGGCTGTCCCGCGAACAAGGTCCTCAAGGGCTGCGCGGGAGCGGCGCTCATGGGCGACCTTCCGCTCGCGCGGCGGATCGTGCGCTCGGTGAAGGCGCGGCTCTCGATCCCGCTGACGGTCAAGTTCCGGCTGGGCCTCGACGAGCGCCGCCAGAACTTCCTGGACCTCGGCAGGATGTGCGAGGACGAGGGCGTCGCGGCCGTCGCGATGCACGCACGGACGGCGCGGCAGATGTACACGGGACGCGCCGACCGCTCGCGCCTCGCGGAGCTCAAGCGTCACCTCGCGATCCCCGTCGTCGGCAACGGCGACGTCGCGAATCCCCAGGACGCGCTCGATGTGATGTCGGAGACCGGCTGCGACGGCGTGATGATCGGCCGCGCGACCATGAAAAACCCGTGGATCTTCCGCCAGACCGCCGACGCGATGGCGGGCCGGTCCGTGCGCGAGGCGACGCTGTGGGAGCGGCGCGACCTGATGCTGGCGCACTTCGCCGCGATCGAGGAGAGCGCGGCCGATCCGCGGGAGGCGCTCCACAAGCTGCGCACGATGACCGGCTGGTACACGAGCGGGCTGCCGCACGGCCGCGCCCTGCGCGTCCGGATCTCGGAGCTTCAGACGCCCGCGGACTTCCGGGACGCCGTCGTCGAGTTCTTCGGGGCGCAGGAGCCGGCGGCGGCGCCGGCGGCGCCCGCCGCGGCGTTCGCCGCGGCGTCCTGACGCTTTTTGCCGGGAATTCCGGCGCGTCCCTTGCGGGTTCGTTTCTGAGCATGAGACTGCGATTCGGCATTCTTCTCCCGGCTCTCCTGGCCGCCCTCGTGGCGGCGCCTCCGCTGACGGGGCAGGCGCAGCAATCCCAGACCCAGGTCTCGACCGAGGGCGGCGAGTTCCCGCTCTACGTCACGGCGGAATACCTGGGGATGGCGGGGCTCAAGACCGTCGTGCGCGTGCGGCTGCGGGCGCCCGAGCTGACCATGGCCGCCGCCAAGCGGGGCCTGACGTCGTTTTCGGGCGAGCTGAAGGGCAACTTCGTCAAGAAGGACCAGACGGTCGAGTCCTTCCGCTACCCGGTGTCGGGCGACGTCTCGACGCACACGACGTTCACCTACGCCTTCCTCCACGCGCTCGCCCCGGGGGACTACACGCTCCAGATCTCGCTCGCGGCCCCGGGCGGCCGCGTCGTCGGGACCGCGTCGACCCCGATCTCGGTGCCCGAGGTGGGCACGCCGTTCACGCCGGACCTCGCGCCGGGCGAGATCGGCACGATGCCCTCCGCCGAGGCGGTCGTGATCGCGGACGAGGCCGGCGGCGCCGCCGCGGGCCACGAATCGAAGCTCAAGATCCAGCCGCCCGACCGCGAGGCGCCCATCGGCCTCCTGCGCCTCGACGCGACCGTCGAGCCGCCCATCACGAAGGTCGAGTTCTGGCTCGAGGACAAGCTCCTCGTCCGGCGCACGAAGCCGCCGTATTCCGTGGAGATCGACCTCGGCGACGTGCCGCGGCGGCAGACGGTGCGCGCGGTCGGCTACGACGCGAGCGGCAAGCTGATCGACGAGGACGCGTGGTCGATCAACCAGGGCAGCGCGCGGCTCGCGGTCAAGATCCTCCCGCAGGAGGACGCGGCCGCCGGCAAGGTGCGCGTCAAGATCGCCGTGCAGTCGATCGCGGGCGGGGTCCCGAAGACGGTCGAGCTGTTCCTCGACGACAAGAAGCTGAAGAGCTGGGACTCGCCGCAGGGTTCCTACGAGATCACGCTCCCGCTCACCGACTACACCAAGGCGAACTACCTGCGCGCCACCGCGGTCGGCGAGGACGGCCAGGAGGCCAACGACATCCGCATGGTCAAGGGACCCAACGCGACGGTGGAGAGCGTCCGCGTCGACGTCGTGCAGCTCCACATCTCGGCGCTCGACAAGAGCAACCACTTCGTGAAGGGTCTCGAGGAGGGCGACTTCAAGGTCCAGGAGGACGGCCGCCCGCAGCAGATCACGGGCTTCGAGGTCGCCGAGAAGCTGCCGCTGACGATCGGCCTCGTCGTGGACGGCTCGGGATCCATGGACAAGTCGATGCCCTTCGTCCACGACGCGGGCGCCGAGCTCTTCAAGGGCCTGATCCGCGACAAGGACAAGGGCTTCGTGATCGAGTTCCGCGAGCAGCCCAAGATGGTTCAGGAGCTGACCGGCGACTCTCCCTCACTCCAGAGGGCCGCGCGGGAGCCGCAGGCCCGCGGCGCCACGGCGCTCTTCGACTCCGTCGTCCTGGGCCTGTACCAGTTCCGCGCGCTCCAGGGGCGCAAGGCCCTCGTGGTGGTGACCGACGGCGCGGACAACCACTCGCACGTCGACTACGACACGCTGCTCCGCTACGCGCGGTCCGCCGGCGCGCCGATCTTCTTCATCGCGGTCAACATCTCGGTTCTCGATTTCGGCATCCGCAAGCAGCTGAACGAGGTGGCGAACGAGTCGGGCGGCGAGGTCTTCCACCTCTCCAGCGCCGCGCACATCGGCGAGGTCACCAAGCGCATCGAGGAGGAGCTGCGGTCGCAGTACATCGTGGCGTTCCGCACCGATTCGCAGAAGCCCGACGGCGTCTACCGCGCGGTCACGGTCGCGGTTTCGAAACCCGGAATTACCGCACGCACCATCAAGGGCTACATTCCGTAAAGTTATCAGTTATCAGTAATCAGTTATCAGTTTGTCGGTCGTCAGTCTGTGAACTGAAAACTGAAAACTGAAAACTCGTCCTACCAGTTCGCGACGATCGCGTACTTTCCCGAGAACTTCGCCACCCTCGCCGGCGGCTGGTCCGTCATGAGCGGGACCAGGTCCTGCAGACGCACGAGCGCCACGAGGGGCTTCCCGCTTCGCCACGCGTCGAGGAATCGCTGCTTGCTCCAGAACAGGGCGCCGCGCGTCTCCTCCCACGGCTCGAAGTCCGGCTCGAGCTCCCCGCGATAGTCCGCGACGGGGATCGGGGACCGGAGCTCCCACGAGACGCCGTTCAGGTAACACCGATAGGCGACGATCGGCGCGCCTCGTGACGCGGCCTCCTTCCGCGCCGCCGCGGCGAGATCGGTCGTGAGATGGGCCGGCGGCACGCGGGGCCACCCCACGACGACGCCGAACAGGAACGCGGCCCACGCCGCGCCGACCGCGGAGGCCGCGAGCGCGGAGGAACGCTCCGCGAAGAGGACGGCGGCCCACGACAGGACGACCAGCGCCGCGAGACAGGGGGCCACGATCGCGGCGAGGCGCAGCTCCTTCACGAATCCGCGGAGCACCGGGTGCAGCAGCAGCGCCGCCGCGAAGACGGTCGCGAGCGCAGCCTGGACGATCCAGAGCGAGCGCGTCCGCGCACGCATGACGCCGGCGGCGGCGACTGCCGCGGCCGCCGGCATCGCCGGGAAGAGGTAGGGCGGCAGCTTGCTCCGCGAGATCGAGAAGAAGACGAACACGGCGAGGAACCAGACGAGGAAGAAGAACGCGTCGGAGTCCGCGCGCCGGGTGCGCGCCGCCCCCGAAAGGAAGAACGGGACGCCGGGCAAGAAGCCGAGCAGGAAGACCGGGACGAAGTAGAGGATCGGCCCCGGCCGCTTCGCGGCGCCGGTCGCGAAGCGCTGGAAGTGCTCGTGGATGAGGAAGAACTGGAGCGAGCCCGGAATGCGGGACTCGGCCAGGAGCAGCCACGGCAGCGTCAGCGCGAGGAAGACCGGCAGCGCGGGCGAGAAGACGAGCGGCAGAAAGTGTGCGAGCTCTCCGCTTCCCCACGACCACAGGAGCAGGATCGCGCCGGGCAACGCGATGCCGACGAGCCCCTTCGTCAGGAACGCGCCGGCGCCGGCGGCGCCGGTCCAGGCGGCCATCGCCAGCCAGGGCCGGCCGCGGGCGCGCCGCGCGATCGCCTCGCGGCCCGCGAGGACGGTCGCGGTGAAGAAGAAGGTCAGGAGCCCGTCCGTGAGGTTGGTCCGCGTCGCGAGGAAGCCGATCGGGCTCGCGAGGTACAGCACGCCGGCGCACAGGCCCGCCTCGCGGCCGCGGGCGCGCGCCACGGCGAGCACGAGGAGCAGGACCGTTCCCATCCCCGCGAGCCGCGTCGGGAGCCGGGCGGCCCAGGGCGTGAGGCCGACGACGCGGAACGCGGCGGCGTTGGCCCAGTAGAGGAGCGGCGGCTTCTCGAAATAGGGAACCCCGTTCAGGCGCGGGACCACGAGGTCGCCCGCCGCCAGCATCTCCCGCGGGATCTCGGCGTAGCGCGTCTCGTCGGGCTCGGCGAGCCCGGATCCGCGCGGCTCGATCCACGAGACCGCCGCGAGAAGCAGGAGGGCCGCGAGCAGGAGCCGAGCGTGCGTCGTCGGGGAATCGCGATGCGGCGAGCTCACTGCGGTGGAGTCTAAGGGAGATCCTGCTAAGATCCCCCGCCTTGAGCAGCGATTCCGCGACGCGCTGGGCCCTGGTCCTGGGCGCCTCTTCCGGCTTCGGCGAGGCCTGTTCGCTCCACCTCGCGCGGGCGGGCTGGAACGTGTTCGGCGTGCACCTCGACCGCAAGAGCACGCAGCCGAACGTGGACCGCATCGTCGCCGAGATCCGCGCCGCGGGCCGCCGGGCCGAGTTCTTCAACGTGAACGCGGCCGACGACGCGAAGCGCGGGGAAGTCGTCGCGGCGATCGAGAAGACCTGCGGCGGCGAGCCGCGCGAGTCGCGCGTGTCGGTCCTCCTGCACTCCCTGGCCTTCGGGACGCTCAAGCCCTTCTTCGCGCAGCCGCGCGAGAACGCGATCGCGAAGCCCCAGATCGAGATGACGCTCGACGTCATGGCGAACTCGCTGGTCTACTGGACGCAGGACCTCTTCTTCGCCGGTCTGCTCGCGCCGTCCGCGCGGATCTTCGCGATGACGTCGGCGGGCGATCACATCGTGTGGCCCGCGTACGGGGCGGTGTCGGCCGCGAAGTCGGCGCTCGAGTCCTACGTGCGCCAGCTCGCCGTGGAGCTCGCGCCGCACGGCGTCGCCGTCAACGCGCTGCGCGCCGGCGTCACGGACACGCCGGCCCTGCGCAAGATTCCCGGCAACGAGGCCATGATCGAGCGCGTCCTGGCGATGCACCCGGCCGCCCGGCTGACGACGCCGGAAGACGTGGCGAAGGCGCTCGTCGCGCTCTCGGGACCGGGGGGCGCCTGGGTCTCCGGCAACGTGATCGGCGTGGACGGCGCCGAGGACATCGCGGGCGGACGCTAAGGTGAGTCCCAACCCCGAGGCCCCGGTAATCCAAAATCCACAATCCGAAATCCAAAATGGGCGGGACGCCTTCGACTTCGTCGAAGAGCGCTCGGGCATCCGCGAGTACGTATTGCGCGCGAACGGGCTGCGCGTCCTGCTGATCCAGAACCGCGTGGCGCCCGTGCTGACCTTCGCGATCGTCTACCACGTCGGCAGCCGCAACGAGGCCGTCGGCCACACCGGCGCGACGCACCTGCTCGAGCACCTCATGTTCAAGGGCACGCCCGAGTTCCAGCGCGCGAAGGGGACCGCGGTGGCGTCGATCCTCGAGGCGCTCGGCGCGCGGTTCAACGCGACGACCTGGTTCGACCGCACGAACTACTACGAGACGATCCCGTCGGACCAGATCGAGATGGCCGTGCGGATCGAGGCGTCGCGGATGCGCCAGGCGCTCCTGCGCGACGAGGACCGCGTCCCGGAGATGACCGTGGTGCGCAACGAGTTCGAGCGCGGGGAAAACTCGCCCTTCCAGGTCCTCTACAAGCAGACCTTCGCGACGGCGTTTCGCGAGCACCCGTACCATCACCCGACGATCGGCTGGCGCAGCGACATCGAGTAGGTCACGACCGACCGCCTCCGCGAGTTCTACGACACGTTCTACCATCCGAACAACGCGACGGCGATGGTGATCGGGGACTTCGAGGAGGAGGCGGCGCTCGCGCTCCTCGCGAAGCACTTCGCGCCGATCCCGTCCTCGCCGATGCCGATTCCGCGCGTCTACACGGTCGAGCCGCCGCAGGAGGGCGAGCGCCGGTTCGTCGTGCGCCGCGTCGGCCAGGTCGGCTGGTGCGGCCTGTCGTGGCGTACGGTCGCCGCGTCGCACGCGGACACGCCCGCGCTGGCCGTGCTCGGCAACGTCCTCGGCGGAGGCATCACGTCGCGCCTGCACCAGTCGCTCGTCGAGAAGAACCTCGCGCTGTCCGTGTCGGTCGTGCCGTGGCAGCTGCGCGATCCGGCGCTCTTCTCGGTCTTCGCGCCGGTGCGTCCCGGCGTGGAGCTGTCGGAGGTCGAGTCGGCGATCCGGCAGGAGATCGGGCGGATCGCGGCCGACTCGGTGACGGCGGCCGAGTGCGCCAAGGCGAAGACCCAGATCGAGGCCGAGGTGATCTTCGACCGGGACTCGACCGACCAGATCGCCGCGTCGCTCTCGGAGGCGATCGCGGTCGCCGACTGGAAGTGGTACGCGGACTATCCCGCGGCGATCGCGCGCGTGACGCCGCAGGACGTCCAGCGGGTCGTCCTGGCGTACCTGCACGACGACGCGCTCACGGTGGGTCTCTACGTGCCCAAGGCGGGCGAGACGGCCACGATCGTCGAGGGCGAGGAGCGATGACGGCTCGGCAATCCGCATCCGTAGCCTCCGCCGCGCGGCCGTCGTTCGCCGAGCGGGTGCGCCACCGCGCGTTCGCGAACGGCGTGCACGTCTACGTGCTCGAGAACCGGCTGAATCCGACGCTCGCGATCTCGGGCTCGCTCCGGGCCGGCCGCCTCTTCGCGCCTGCGGACCGTCGCCTGATCGCCTCGGTCACGGCGGGCGAGCTCCTCAAGGGGACGGCGAAGCGAACGAAGCTCGAGCTCGCCGAGGCTCTCGAGAGCCGCGCCGCGAGCCTGTCCTTCTCCTCCGACGCGACCGACCCGGTCGGCGTCGACGTCTCGGGCTCGGCGCTCTCGCGCGACACCGATCTTCTGCTCGACATCCTGATGGAGGCGCTCGTCTCCCCGTCTTTCCCCGAGGAGGAGCTCGAGAAGGAAAAGAAGCGCATGGTCGGCTCGATCCGGCAGCAGCAGGACCAGACGTCCACGCGCGCGATCGAGGAGGCGATGCGCCGGGTCTATCCTCCGGAGCATCCGCTGCACCGGCTGACGGGCGACGAGCGCATCGCGCGCGTGGAGGCCCTCCGGCGCGACGACCTCGAGTCGTACTACGCCGCGCGCTGGGGCGCCGCGTCGCTCTCGCTGGTGGTCGTCGGCGACGTCGAGGCCGACCGCATCCTGGATCGCCTCGAGAAGGGCCTGGGGAGCTGGAGGCCGGGACCGGCGACGCCGCTTCCCGAGACGGGCGTGCCGCCGCCGATGCCCTGCCGCGAGACCGTCGCGATGCCCGACAAGGCGAGCGCCGACGTCGTTCTCGCGATGCCGGCGGACCTGAAGCGCACCGACGACGATTTCCTGGCGTGCTCGCTCGCGAACTCGGCGCTGGGCCAGTCGTCCCTGACCTCGCGGCTCGGCGTGCGCGTTCGCGACGTCGAGGGGTTGACCTACGGAATCCACTCGAGCCTCTCCGCGACGCACATCGCGGGGCCGTTCCTCGTCAGCCTGACCGTCAAACCGGAGAGCCGCGACGCGGCGCTCGCGTCCACCCTGGACGAGATCCGGAAGTTCCTCGCGACCGGGTTGACGGACAAGGAGATCGCCGAGGAGAAGAGTTCCCGGATCGGACGGTTCAAGGTCGACCTCGGCTCGAACGCCGGCATGGCATCCGCGTTGGACGCGGCGATCTACTACGGTTTCGGCATCGCTTACCTCGACGAGTTCCCGGCCAGGGTCGCCGCCGTGACGAAGGAGCGGGCGGATGCCGCCTTCGCGCGCCGCGTTCGGCCGGATCGTTTCACGATCGTGTCGGCGGGCAGTTTTGGGTAGTTCACAGTTCTCGGTCGTCAGCTTTCGGTTCGGGAACTGATCACTGACAACTGAGAACTGATGACTGATAACTGATAACATCCCCCCCGCATGAGACGCCCTCAGCACCGCCGGCCGATGCGCCGCCGCCCCGGGGAGGCCCCGGCCACCCACCGCGTCTGGCTCTCGCCCGAGCAGCCTTACCGCGAGGGGCCGGCGGCCGACGGCAAGTCGTACTTCCTCGTCCGCCTCGACGGCGAGCCTTCCCCCGAGTGGATGCGCGCGTACCGCGCGGGCCTGCTCGGAGTGATGCCCGAGGACCGCGACGCGGTCATGCGCTTCGAGTTCGTGGGCGGCGCCGTGCGTTTCGCCGCCGCGGACTCCGAGGTGGGACGCCTCCGCAAGGTGCTCGAGCAGCGGGTGCAGAGCGTCAACGGGATCCTGTCGGGCGGGCGGCCGGTCGAGCCCTGAGCGCGACGGCGCCGGTCGGGCGCCGCGCTCCTCCTACTTCACCTCTTCCCACTGCAGGCGCCGGTAGTCGAACTTGTCCTGCGCGTTGAATTTCACGACCTCGAAGTAGGGCGAGAGATCGAAGTCACGCGGGACGCACAGCGTCGGATGCCGCGCGCGCAGGAGGCCGCTGTAGGCGCGGCGCGTCGGCCGCCCGAGGAGCTGCTGCCGGAGCCTCTCGCGCGTCGTCTGCGGCTTGCGGCGCACCGCGACGGGCAGGATGGGGAAGCGGACCTTCGCGAACGCCTCGGCCAGCATCGAGGAGCAGATCGTCTCGGTCGCGACGCCGCTTCCGAAGTGCAGGGCGTCCTCGCGCAGGTCGGGCGGGATCATCGAGAACGGCAGGAAGTAGCGGGTCAGGTCGAAGAAGTTGCGGCGGTCGTACTTCCAGCCGATCCGCGAGATCACGTCGTCGAGGACGATCTTCAAGTCGTCGGGCTCGAGACCCATCGGGCGGCAGATGCGGATGTTCATGTCCGCGTACTTCACGAGCGGCGACACGACGACGCCCCTGTCGACCAGGGCCTCGACGATCAGGTACCTCGCCTCGCGCCCGAAGCGCCGCTGGATCTCCGTCCGGGTGGCCGCGTCGCGGTGGAGCAGGGCGTCGCCGATGAAGAACGCGCTGTGCGACCACGACGACATCGTGAGGTACTTGATCGCCTGCGAGATGCGCTGGTCGCCCTCGACGAGAAGCACGTCGCCCGGGGCGATCGTGGCCTTGAGCTTCTCCGGGGAGTTGTAGATGAAGCGGTGGTAGCGGCGGCGCGGGCGCGTGAGCCGCTTCACGAACCAGTCGGAGAGGACGCGGGAGGGGGAGCGCATGACGGTAGTCAGTTAACAGTTGTCAGTTGTCAGTTATTCGGAACCGAGAACTGAAAACCGACAACTGAGAACTACTCGTCCGGCAGCTCGGGCTCCTCCTGGATTTCCCGCTTGGTGCCGGGGGCGAGCAGGTCCATCACCAGATCGGGCAGGGTCTCGGAGAACTGGCTCCGCGGCATGACCTGGGTCACTCCGGCGGACTGCGCCTCGTCGGCGAGCTTGCGGTCGACGTGCGAGAGGAATCCGATCACCGGCAGATTCGCGGTCGCGTTTCCGCCGCGCAGGGCCTTCACGGCCGGGATGGCGCCCGGCGCGGAGAGCTCCAGCAGGACGGCTCCGGCGCTTCCGTCGGCGGCCGCGCCCGTGAGCTTCGCGCACTCGACGAACCGGACCGGCACGTTGAGATGACGCGCCGTGGCCTCGATCTTCGAACGGAAGAAGAGGTCCTCCACGCAGGCCAACAGTGTCTTGCTCATGGGCTGGGCGGATACTCTAACAGGCTCTGCGGACGCCTCAGAACATCTTGACCACGTCGACCAGGTAGCGGTTGATCCAGTTGCGGGTGTCGAGGCGCCGCTGGACGCTCCCCGAGACCTGGAGATAGGTCTGCGGCAGGAACGTCACGGCGACCCCGGCGCGGTGGCCCTCGTACCAGGTGTGGAACCACCAGTCGTCGGTGTTGTAGGCCGCCACCAGCGCGTCCCGCTGAACGTACTGGTACGTGTAGAAGGCGCGGACGTCCCCGGGGGTGCCGACCCGTCCGGCCGCCAGCGTCGCCTCGAAGGCGTTCTTCTTCTTCGCCGCGGCCTCGAAGTTGTGGATGCCGTCGAGCGACAGGAGGAGCGGCACCTCGCACACCCGCGCCCGCAGCCGGAGGAGCAGGTCGGCGACGTGGAAGTCGGACCCGTAGGCGAGCTGTCCACCCACGAGGATCGCGGTGTTCTCACGGATGTAGGCCGGGGGCATCTGACGCAGGTCGTAGCTCCAGTACGACGCCGAGGCCTCGAGCGCCACGCGGTCCTCGCTGCCGGTGCGCCACACGACCTGGCCGACGCCGATCCGCGAGCGGTCGCCGTGGTTCTGCGGCGCGTAGAATCCCGCGGCGGCGATCGTCCAGGCGCCGTCGGGGCTCGTCCACTCGGCGGCGCCGCCGGGAGTCTGGATGTCGCGATCCCAGAGCACCTCGCTCGCCAGAAGCGGCATCCCGAAGCGGCCGAGGCGCAGCTCGAAGCGCCCGGGCTTCCACAGCACGTAGTAGCGCTCAATCGAGCCGCCGCGCGCGCGATAGTTGTCGAACTGCGGATAGTTCTCGGCCTCCGTCCCGTAGTCGAAGACGCCGCGGAATCCGATGCGGAGAGAGTCCCAGGGGTCGAAGTCGATCTCGGGGCGGATCTCGAAGCGCCCGCGGTCGATCGGCGTGTAGTAGTCGCGGTGGTCGACGCGGTCGTACCGCGCGAGGGCGTCCCAGCCCCAGGAGAACCACGGCCGGGATTGCTCCGTGAAGTACTGGGTCTCCTGGCCGGAAGCCGACGCGGGGGCGAGGAGGAGGGCCGCGGCGAGAAGCCACGATCCGACGTCCGCGATCCGGAATCGGTGGTTGGGGCGGGCCGTTTTCGAAGGCGCAGTCACAACTCACCAATCACGAACCACGAATTGTAACTAGAACGGCTAGGCCGCGGTGACTTTGGTCAGCGCCTCGTAGAGCTCGTTGACCGTCTGGTAGCGGTCTTCCGGGTCCTTCTGCATGCACTTCAGGACGATCTGGGAGATCTTCGGATCGATCTTCGGATTGCGCGTCTGGGGGGCCGGCGGATTCTCCTGGATGTGCTTGAGCACGACGGCGAGCGGGGTGTCGCCGTCGAAGGGGGGCGTCCCGGTGAATACCTCGTACAGGACGACGCCGGTCGAATAGATGTCGGAGCGGAAATCGAGCGGCTTGCCGCGCGCCTGCTCCGGCGACATGTAGTCCGGCGTTCCCACGACCGTCCCTTCCGCCGTCATCCCGTGCTCTTCCTTGAGGCGCGCGATGCCGAAGTCCATGATCTTCAGGCCGCCGGTCGCCTCGATCAGGATGTTCTGCGGCTTGATGTCGCGGTGGATGACGCCGACCTCGTGCGCCGCGGCGAGGCCGGCGCAGATCTGCTTCGCGATGCGCAGCCCGACCGGAGTCGGCAGGATGTCGCCCGCCTCGACGAGCTGCTTGAGCGTCAGCCCCTTGACGAACTCCATCGAGAGGTAGCGCAGCCCCCCGGACTCCCCGAGGTCGTGCGTGCGGAGGATGTTGGGGTGCGTGATCCGGCGCGCGAGGCGGATCTCCTGCTTGAACCGGTCGAGCAGGCTGGGGTCCGCCGTCAGCGCCTCGCTGCGAAGCGTCTTGATCGCGACGGCGTCGTCGAGGTCGCGGTCATGGGCCCGGTAGACGATCCCCATGCCGCCCTTGCCCAGCACGCCCTGGATCTCGTAGCGTGACGCGAAGAGCCGCCCGACCTCGGGCTCGGCGCCGGGCGGGACCGTGAGCCGGCCGACCACCGTCTCCGCGAATTCGGAGCCGCCCATGGTCAGGTTGAGCGACGCGACGTACTGCTCGAGCGCGGCCTTCTCGCGGAGCTCCTCGAGCATGGCGCGGAACGAGCGCGCCAGGATGCCGATCTCGTCCTGCGCGTCGAGCGGCAGGTCCGGAGGATCGAGGTTACCCACGCGGACCTCCTCCGTGGCCCGGACGAGCCGGGAGACGGGCCCGGTGATCCGCTTCGCCAGGAAGAAGGAGAGGATGAACGCGAGCACGAGCGAGGCGAGCCCGACGAGGATGGTGATGTTGCGGATCTGCCGGAAGGGCGCGAGCTCCCGCTCGCGGCTGCGCATCGCGACCGCCGCGCCCACGATCTGGTCGGTGGAGGAGCGGATCGGCAGGAAATAGGCGAGGAAGGTCTCCCCCGAGACGTCGAGCGCGAGCGGACCGATCGTCTTGCCGCCGCGCAGGACGGCCTGGACGAGATCGTCGCGCGCCGCCATGGCGCGGGTCGCCGCCGCGCTCGCCGGTCCCAGGGTCGTGGCGTCGAGGACGGGCTTCGCGGGCTCGTTCGCCTTCGCGCCGTCGGCGAGGAAGACGACCTGCGTGTTCAGGAGCTGCTCGAGGTTGCGGGCCACCTCGTCGTTGATCTGGAACGCCGCGGCGATGACGCCACGGAGCTTCGAGCCGCCCTCGAGCACCGGCGCGGCGACGACGTGGTAGAGCTTGCCGCCGGAGAGCCAGATCCCCTCGGTCTGCGCCCCCTGCAGGGCGCCGGCGATCGTGGGCACGCTCGAGAGGTCGGCGGAGTACGGCAGCGGGCGGTCCGTGCGGGCGAGGCCGATCCCCTGCGGCGTGGTCGCGATCAGGAAGTCCGCGCGCACGCTCGAGGCCTGCTCGCGCTTGAGCGTGTCGAATACCGTCGCGGGGTCCGGAAGCCCGGTCTCGGGCACGAGCGTCGACATCATCGAGATCGTGCCGGCGTTGTTGAGCACCACGGCGAGCGAACGGTGGAGCTCCTCGTAGCGGTTCTGCTGGAACGATTCCCAGCCGGGACCGGCCTTCTTGAGGTCTTCGGCGATCTTCGCGTCGGCGACCGCGCGCGAGCGGATCGCCGAGACCGCGACGGCTCCTCCCACCGCGATCAGGATGAGGAGCGCGGCCGCCGCGAAGATCTTGAGCTCGAGCGAGAACCGGGGCGGCGCGGGCGGCGGGAGCTTCAGGCCCTTGAGGCGCAGCTCGCCCGAGGTCAGGCCGCTGCCGGCCTGCGCCTCAGTAGCGCTCATCTTCGGCGTCGGTGGGGGGCTTGTAGTCCTTGCCGTACTTGTTCTTGTGCGGGGCCGCGGGCGCTCCGGAGACGTCGATCGAGACCGAGACGGGCTCGCCGCCGGCCCTGACCGTGATCGGCTGCGTGATCTCGGAGCCGTCCTCGTGCCACGCCTTCAGGGTATGCGTTCCGGCCGGGACGTTGTCGATGCGGAATGAGCCGTCCGGTCCGGTGACCGCCCAGGCGCCGGAGTCGAGCACCAGCACGAAACCGACCATCTGGGGATGGATGTTGCAGTAGACGCGCACGATCCCCGGCTGCTCGAATTTTTTGGATTTCGATGCGCCGCTTCGGTACAGGCCGAGGTCGAAGCGGTTGCCCGCGGAGACCGAGAAGACGTTGTGGTAGATCGGATCCACGTTCGGGAACTCGACCGTCGTGTTGGTGGGCACGACGATCACGTGCGGCTCGAAGCGCTTGGAGGCGCTGCGCATCTCGGCCTTCGGTTCATTCCCGCGCGCGGCGCCCTCGATCCAGACGACGGCGTTGGACGCGTCGGCGCGCGGCTTGCCGTCCTGCACCAGCACGACCTTCCCCGAGATCGTGGCCGCCGCGATCGTGGCGGCGGGCACGGACGGCGCCGCAAGCAGCAGGGTCAGGAGGATTCGCGAGGCCAGCTTTTCCATGCAGACTCGAAAAAAATCATAGCATCGGGCCTCCCGGAAGCCGGCGGAGCCGGCGTATCATGCCGCCCGAACAGGCGGGGATGCGCTCGTCGTCCCCTCCGGAAACGAATCGTCAGAAAATCGGTCAGAGAGCGGAGGTCGCATGGCGCACGCAGGCCCGTCCGGCTCGGAGTTTCGCCCGTACGTCTCGCCGAGCGAGGACATTCCGGAGTTCACGCCAAAGGCGATTCTTCTCGGCATCTTCTTCGGCGTCCTGTTCGGCGCGGCGACGGTGTACCTGGCGCTGCGGGCGGGGCTCACGGTCTCGGCATCGGTGCCGATCGCGGTGCTCTCGATCGCCGTGTTCAAGAAGCTCGGCAAGTCCACGATCCTCGAGAACAACATCGTTCAGACGATCGGCTCGGCCGGCGAGTCGGTCGCGGCCGGCGTCGTGTTCACGATGCCGGCTCTCCTGTTCCTCTCCGGCGGGGAAAACTTCTTCAAGTACCCCACGATCTTCGTACTCTCGGCGATCGGCGGCACGCTTGGCGTCCTCTTCATGATTCCGCTGCGGCGCGCGTTGATCGTGAAGGAGCACGGCAACCTGCGCTATCCCGAGGGCGTCGCGTGCGCGGACGTCCTCATCGCCGGCGAGCGCGGCGGAGACCTCGCGCGCATGGTCTTCAAGGGCGTGGGCGCGGCGATGCTCTACAAGTTCCTCTACGGGATCCTCGGCCTCTGGCGCGAGACCGCCACGTGGTTCCGGACGGACAAGAACGGCAAGATTCCGGACGCGACGCTCTCCTGCGACGTGACGCCGGAGTACCTGGGGCTCGGCTACATCATCGGGCCGCGCATCGCCGGAGAGCTCGCGTCGGGCGGCGTGCTGTCCTGGCTCGCCCTGATCCCGCTCATCTCGATCTTCGTGGCGGACGGGCGGATCGTGCAGGACCTCAAGAATCTGGGTTTCACGGACGCCTGGATCGCCGGCCACTCGCACGCCGAGTGGATCTACCGCGCGTACGTGCGCTACATCGGCGCGGGGGCCGTCGCGTGCGCGGGCGTCATGACGCTCCTGAAGACGCTGCCCACGATCGTGTCCGCGTTCCGCGAGTCGGTCAAGTCGTTCGGGAAGGGCGGCGCGGCGCAGGGCGACGTCCCGCGCACCGAGCGCGACCTCGGCATGGGCTTCGTCGTGGTCGGCTCGCTGGTGCTGGTCCTGCTCATCACGCTGCTTCCGAACGTGCCGAGCGGTCCGTTTCCGGGCTCGCTCCTGATGGGGCTGCTCGTCGTGATCTTCGGCTTCTTCTTCGTGACGGTGTCCTCGCGGATCGTCGGCATCATCGGGACCTCGTCGAACCCCATCTCGGGCATGACGATCGCGACCATCATGGCGACGTGCGTCGTGTTCGTGACGATCGGCCGCACGGGCGACGTGTACCAGGCCGTCGCGCTGTGCGTCGGCGCGATCGTGTGCGTCGCCGCCGCCAACGCGGGCGCGACCTCGCAGGACCTGAAGACGGGCTACCTCGTGGGGGCGACGCCGCGGCGACAGCAGATCGGATTCATCATCGGCGTCCTGACCTCGACGCTCGTCATCGGCGGGACGCTCTTCCTGCTCGACCGAACGTTCCGCGAGGCGGGCATGGTCCACGGCATCGGCGGCGCGAAGATGCCGGCTCCGCAGGCGACGCTCATGGCCACGATCATCAAGGGGCTGCTGGCCCAGAATCTGCCCTGGGCTCCCGTCCTCGTCGGCGTTTTCCTGGCGTTCATGGCGCAGATGGCCGGAGCGCACGCGCTGTCCTGGGCGGTGGGCGCCTACCTGCCGCTGTCGACGACGTTCCCGATCTTCATCGGCGGCCTGATGAAGGCGTTCGTCGACAAGATCACGAAGCAGAAGGAGGAGAGCGAGCTTTCCTCCGGCATGTTGTACGCAACGGGTCTCGTCGCGGGCGGTTCGCTCGGCGGGGTGCTGATCGCCCTCGTCGCGTTCACGGGAGACGTCGTCCTGAACATGGAGAACCCCCAGATCCTCGACAGGCTCGACCTCGGCGCGAAGTTTTACCCGGCCTTCAAGAACGGCTTTGCGGGCGACATCCTCTGCGCAGTCGTCTTCGCGCTGCTGTGCTGGCTTCTCGTGCAGAACGCCCGAAAGAAGCTGGACGCGTGAGACGCGCGACGCGCGGCCTCACGCGTCCATCCCGAGCGTAGCGAGGGATCCCGGGCTCGACCGCGAGGTCCTTCGTCGCTGAGCGACTCAGGATTCGAGGCCCCTGTCTCGTCGCTACGCGACGCCCGGCGCCTCGAACTTCTTCCCGACCTTCTTGAACGCCTCGACCGCGAGGTCGAGGTCCGCCCGCTGGTGCGCCGCGGAGACCTGGCAGCGCAGGCGCGCCTGCCCGTGCGGCACGACCGGGAATCCGAAGCCGGAGACGTAGACGCCCTCCTCGAGCAGCGCCTTCCCCATCGCGAGGGCCTTCGCCGTGTCGCCGACGATGACGGGCACGATCGGGTGCGTGCCGTGCGGGATCTCGAAGCCGGCGTCCGTCAGCGCCTTCCTGAAGTAACGGGCGTTGTCGCGCAGCCGCTCGACCGGCGCGGGGTCTTCGCGGAGGAGGCGGAACGCCTCGAGCGAGCCGGCGGCGACGGCGGGCGGGAGCGAGTTCGAGAAGAGATAGGTCCGGCTGCGCTGGCGGAGCGTCTGGACGAGCGCGCGCGGTCCGGTCACGAAACCGCCGGCCGCCGACCCCATCGCCTTGCCGAGCGTTCCGGTCCAGACCGGGATCCGGTCGAGGACGCCCTGCTCCTCGCCGGTTCCGCGGCCGGTGGCGCCGAGGATCCCGGTCGCGTGCGAGTCGTCGACGGCGAGAACGACGCCGTATTTCTCGCAGACGCGGACGAGCTCCGGCAGGTCGGCGGGCTCGCCCTCCATCGAGAAGACGCCGTCGGTCATCATCAGGCGGTACCGCGAGGCCGTGTCCTCCTCGAGCATCTTCCGGAGGGCCTTCGTGTCGTTGTGGGGGACGCGGAACCGCTTCGCCTTGCAGAGACGGACGCCGTCGATGATCGAGGCATGGTTGAGCTCGTCCGAGTAGAGGCCGTCGGGCTCGTCGAGGATCGCGGCGAACAGGCCCTCGTTGGCGGCCCAGCACGTCATGTAGAGGATCGCGTCCTCGGTGCCGAAAAACGAGGCGATCTCCGCCTCGAGCTGCTTGTGCAGCTCCTGCGTGCCGCAGATGAAGCGCACCGAGCCGAGCCCCGCGCCCCAGCGGTCGACCGCCTTCTTCTGGGCTTCCCTGATGCGCGGGTGGTTCGCGAAGCCGAGGTAGTTGTTGGAGGTCAGCATGACGACCTCGCGGCCGCCGACGCGGACCCGCGGGCCCGTGGGCGACTCGAGGACGAGCTCCTCCTTGAAGGTCCCGGCCGCGCGCAACTTGTCCATCTCGCCGGCGAGATGATCGAAGAGGCCGGCCATCACACGCTTTCGCTGAGGATCTTCCCCGCGACGCGACCGCCCGGGAACGCGGCCTCGAGCGCCGCGAGCGCCCGGTCGAAGCTCGCGCCGTTGCCCGCCATGATCTCGGCGCACAGCGTCGGCCGGCGGACGATCTCGGAGGTGCCGGTGGCCCCGCGGACGATGAGGGAGTCGGCGGGCTCCTCGACGACGAACAGGATTCCGTCGACTTCCTCGAGCGACCGCGAGGCCGTGCGGTGCGCCTTCTCCTGCTCGTCCTTCTTGAGACACACGCCCGCGAGCCCGACGACCTTGTAGTGGTTGGGCTCGAACTCGGTACGGTCCCAGTTCTTCCACACGCGCGGCCGCGGCGTCAGCTGAAAGCGGTACGCCACGTTGGAGAGCCGCGACTCCTCCACCGCGAACTCCGCGATGCGGCGATCGGTCAGCTCCTGGTTCGGGTCGGGCTTGGGAGGTTTGCTGGTAGGCATCGGAACTCCGTCACTTCGGTTTGCCGTTCGGATAGAACACTACCTTCAACGCGCGACGATCGTCCAGAAGCTCCATCGCCGCGTGGAAGTCCTGCAGCCCCTCGAACTCGTTGGTGACGAGGTCCTCGACGTCGAGGCCCGCGCGGAACAGGTCGAGCATCTTGATCCAGGTGTCGAAGATGCGCCGGCCGATGATCGCGTGGATCGTCAGGCCCTTGAAGACGAGGTCGTTCGTGTAGTCCCGGATCGTGACGGCCTTCTCGCGCGGGATCCCGAGAAGCGAGATCACGGCTCCCGGCCGCGCCGCGGCGAGTCCGAGGTTGATGGACGGCTCGGCGCCCGAGAGCTCGAGCACGACGTCGGCGCCCCCGCCGGTCGCCTCGCGCAGGGTCCCGACCGGGTCCTTCGTGCGGGGAAGCTCGATGACGGACACCTGGGAGAGTTCGCGCGCCTTCGCCCAGCGCCGCGCGTGCGACGCGGCGAGGCCGTTGACCTCCGTGATCGCGATGCGCGCGGCCCCCGAGATGCGCGCGATCTCGGCGCACATCGCGCCGATCGGCCCGTAGCCCAGCACCGCGACCGACTTGCCGGAGAGGTCCGTGACCTGCGTCGTGTGCACGGCGTTGCCGAGCGCGTCGAGGAACGCGCCGACCTTCGGCGGGATGATCGCGCGGTCGAGCGGCACGACGTTGAAGGCGGGGACCACGACGTACTGCGCGAAGCAGCCGTTCGCGTGGACTCCGAGGATCTTCGTGTTCTCGCAGATGTGGCGGCGTCCGGTCAGGCACGGGCGGCACGAGCCGTCGGTGACGTGCATCTCGGCCGAGACGTACTGGCCCTCGTGGAGGTGCGGGCGCTTGCCGCCCGGACCGAACCCGACGATCTCGCCGCAGAACTCGTGGCCGAAGATGCGGGGCGTCTGGACCATGCTCGCCATCGACGCGTCCCACTGATAGATGTGTTTGTCCGATCCGCACACGGCGGTCGCGAGCACCTTGATGAGGACCTCGGCCTGCCCGGGTTTGGGGACCGGGACCTCGCGGACCTCGGTCGCCGCCGGGCCCGGACCCGGCTTCGTCTTGACGACAGCGGTCATCCGAGCCGGAAGGCGGACGTCGGAAACCGGAAGTCGCGGCTCGGGCGCAGTCTTCGTCTTCCGCTTCGAGGCGCGGGCCTTCGCCATCGTCAGTCCCCGGCCTGGTCGTCGCGGACGAATCCGCCGCGGGCGCCCGCCGCGAGAGCGGCGGCGTGGACCGACACGGGCTTCACGTAGCGGCGCACGACCTCGCGCGTCCCCGTCGCCCGCAGCTTGGTGAAGAGGAAGCGGAACTTCTCCTCGAGCGTCTCGCGGATGGCGGCCCGGGCTCCCTCGGGCAGGTTCCAGACCCGCTCCTTGTACGGTCCGATCGCCTTCTTGCGCGTCTTGTAGAAGAACTGCGGCTGCGTCTCGCTCTTCTTGCGCTCGTTCGCGGCGTTCTCGTCGAGCCAGCGCTCGATCTCGCGCTTGAGCGGCAGCGGGAAGGCGGGATGCTCGTAGACGGTGTTCATGAAATCGGTCGCGAGGTGGATCTCGGCGCAGTCGTTGTCCGGGAAGTGCCCGAAGTACTCGGGAGGCAGCGTCGACGCGCCGTGCTGGACGGCGCCGGCCATGCCGTACTCCTCGCGGGCGACCTTCGAGATCCTCTTGAGCACGGAGAAGTCGATCGCCACGCGCTCGACGGAGCCGTCGGCGGCGACCATCCCGCCGTGGGACGAGCCGGTCTGCACGGAGACCTTCGCGATGCCGCGGCCGTCTCCGAGCTCACGCTTGTAGACGTCCATGTAGGCGCGGAACTCCTCCGGCGTCGAGTTCTCCTTGCCGACCTCGCCGATCTCGCCGCCGACGGAGATCGGCATCTCGCGAGGCTGGTGCAGCCGGATGAATTTCGTGAAGCGGGCGCAGAGGTCCGCGTTGACGCGCTGCTGCTCCTCGAGGGTCGGCTTCGACAGGTCCACGAGCGTCGAGGTGTCGATGTCGATCTGGAAGAAGCCGGCGGGGATCGCCTCCTCGATGAGCGCCTCGATCGCCTTGATCTCGGATTCCGCGTTCTCCTTCATCTTCCTGGGATTGGTCTGGAAGTGATCGCCCTGCAGGAAGAGCGGTCCCTCCCAGCGCTCGCGGATCGCCGCCGCGAGGATGACCGCGGCGTATTCCGCGGGGCGCTGCTCGGTGTAGCCCATCTCGCTGCGCGCGATCTCGAAGATCACGGCGCCGGCGTCGAGCTCCCTCGCCGCGCGGCAGGCGGCGCGCGCGGTGTCGTACGACAGCATCCGCACGTTGATCGCCGGAACCGTGAACCCCGAGACCTCGCCGCGGCCGCGGGCCTCGTAGAGCGGGAGGATCGAGGCCGGCAGGATGCCCAGCGCCTCGGCCGACTCGCGGATCGCGCGCCGGGCCGCATCGCGGGTCTCGGCCGGACCGAAGACCGCGGTCCAGACGAGCCCGTCGACGATCTCCTCCCGGAAACGCTCGGGGCTGGCGATCGCGAGCCCGTCACCCGAGGCCTGAGGTCTCGCGTAGGCCGCGAGCGCCTGACGAAGCTCGGCGGTCGTCGAGTAGAGATTCATGGGTTCTCGGCTTCTCCTCTGCGGGGCGCGGGAATTCTACAATGCTCATCCGAACGAGGAGGGCGCCTTGAGACCAGCCACCGAACGGATCGCAGCGATCGCATGCGCGGTATTCCTGTCGAGCGGCGGCGCGGCCGTTCTCGTCGGCCAGGAAACGAAGGCGCCTGCGCCGACGCCGAAGGACGTGCAGGCGCAATTCGAGCCGCCGGCCGGACCGGGAGCGGGACAGGAGCTCCTGAAGAAGTTCGAGGGCCAGTGGACCGTCGAGCGCAACTTCTATCCGCCGTCGGGCGGGCCGCCGCGGAAAGCGACGGGGGACTGCACGCAGAAGATGGTCCAGGACGGCCGATTCCTCCAGTCGGACTTCACCTTCGTGCAGGACGGCAAGGCGTCGACCGGGACCGGCATCAGCGGCTTCGATCCGAAGTCCGGGTTGTTCACCACGTTCTGGTTCGATTCGCGCTCGACGCAGTTCTCCGTGCGGCAGAGCAAGGAGCCGTTCGACGGAAAACAGATCGTCCTCTACAGCGTGTCGCTGCAGGGCAGCCATGGCGAGGGCCACTCCTCGCGCACGGTCTCCTTCCTCGAGGACGAGGGCCGGCGCCTGATCCACCGCCAGTACAACGTGGGGCCCGACGGCAAGGAGCACGTCCTGATGGAGCTGATCCTGACGCGCAAGGGCGCCTGAGCGCGGAACGTAGCCGCGGGCATTCTCGATAAGATTCGGGCCTCGATGATCCGTCTCTCGCGCAAGATTCACTTCAACGCGGGCCGCAGCCTCTGGCGCGCCGGATGGAGCCCGGAGAAGAACCGCGAGGTGTACGGCGATGAGAGCCCCCACGGCTACGGCCACAACTACGAGCTCGAGGTCGCCGTCGCCGGAGACACGGACCCGCAGACGGGCATGGTCGTCAACCTGACCGACCTCGACCGGGTGCTGCGCGAGGAGGTCGACGCGCCGATCGACCACAAGAATCTGAACCGGGACGTTCCCGAGTTCGCGAAGACGCCGCCGACGGCGGAGAACCTCGCCGCGTGGATCTGGCGCCGCGTGTCCGCGCGCATCGCCGCCGAGAAGTGGCCCTGCCGCGTCGTGTTCCTGCGGCTGCGCCTGGCGCCCGACTTCGCGGTCGAGATCGAAGAGTAGGCTCGGGGAGCGAGGAGCCGCAGCGGGTGGGTCCGATTCTCGTCGTCGGCGCGACCGGCCAGCTGGGAACGGCCGTCGTCGACCGCCTCCACGCGGCGGGACGGCCCGTGCGCGCGCTCGTGCGTCCGAACTCGCCGCGGGAATTCGCCTCGGACGGAGTCGAGCTCGCGTTCGGCGACCTGCGCGAGCCGGAGAGCCTCGTCGCGGCCTGCCACGGGGTCGAGCGCGTCGTCGCGACCGCCAACGCCGTCGTGCCGCGGGGCGCCGCCTCCTTCGACGCGGTCGAGGACACCGGCTACGCCAACCTGCTCGACGCGTGCAAGGCCGAGGGCGTGCGCCGCATCCTCTTCATGTCGGTCGCCGAGACGCCGCTCGACAAGAGCGTCACGACTTTCCGCCTGAAGCGGCAGATCGAATACCGGATCCGCGGGAGCGGCCTCGCGTACTCCGTCTTCCGCGGCGCGGCGTTCATGGACGACTGGTTCGCGCTGATGGGGAGCGCGATCCCGCTTCGGGGCTCGACGGCGCACACGCTGCGGCGCCCGTTCTGGTTCGCGAAGGGATTCCGCGCCCTGGCCGGGACGTCGATCGAGAAGCGGGGCTTCGCGGTGATCCCGGGCGACGGCACGGTCCGCCACGCGTACGTGGCGCTCGACGACGTGGCGGCGATCCTCGCGGCGGCCGCGGCGGCGCCGGAAGACGGCGAGGACCTCGTCGCGGACCTCGGCGGCCCGGAGACGCTGACCGCGCCGGAGGTCGTCGCCCTCTTCGCGCGGGTTCTCGGCCGGCCGATCCGGATCGTGCGCGTGCCGGCGACGGCGTACCGCGTGCTCGCGGACCTCTTCGAGCCCTTCTCGCCTCAGGCCGGCAACCTCATGGCCATGAGCTGGGCCGCCGCGCTCGCGGGGTTCGACTTCGACGGCAAGCCCCTGGCCGACCGTTTCGGCGTGCGCCTGACGACCGCCGAGGAGTTCCTTCGGGCCAAGGCGGCGCTCCCCGAAGAGGCCTGAGGCCTCCCCGAAGAGGCCTGAGGACTCGCCGAGGAGGCCTGAGGCGTTCCGGAACTACAATGCCCTGCTTCGATTCCCCGGAGGGACGATGTTTTTCCGCCAGTTTTACCTGGGCTGCCTCGCGCAGGCGTCCTACATGATCGGCTCGGACGGCGAGGCCGCCGTCGTCGATCCGCGGCGCGACGTCGAGGTCTACCTCGACGAGGCGCGCGACCGGGGACTCCAGATCCGACACGTCGTCGAGACGCACCTGCACGCGGACTTCGTCTCCGGACACCGCGAGCTCGCCGAGCGGACCGGCGCGCGCATCTACTTCGGCGCCAGGGCGGGGGCGAAGTTCGCGCACGTGCCCGTGCACGACGGCGACACGCTGGCGTTCGGCCGCGTCACGCTGCGCTTCCTCGAGACGCCGGGACACACCCCCGAGTCGATCTCGATCCTCGTGTACGACCGCGAGGACGGGACGGGCGAGATCCCGGAGGCGGTGCTGACGGGCGACACGCTCTTCATCGGCGACGTCGGGCGGCCGGATCTCCTCGGCGCGAAGGTGAGCCCGGACGCGCTCGCGGGTCAGCTCTACGACTCGCTCCACGGGAAGCTCCTGACGCTGCCCGACTCGGTCCGCGTCTATCCCGCGCACGGAGCGGGCTCGCTCTGCGGCCGCAACATCTCGAGCGAGACGAGCTCCACGATCGGCGAGCAGCGGCGGTTCAACTACGCCCTGCGGCCCATGCCTCGCGAGGAGTTCGTCGCGATGGTCACGACGGACCTGCCCGAGGCGCCGGCGTACTTCGCGCGCGACGTCCAGCTCAACCGCGAGGGTCCCGGCGCGCTCGAGGAGCTGCCGGCGCCGCCGGCGATGACTCCGGAGGAAGTCGCGAGGCGCCAGCAGCAAGGCGCGGTCGTCGTGGACACGCGGCCGTCCGCCGAGTACGCCGCCGGGCACGTGCCCGGTTCGTACCACATCGGACAGTCGGGGCAGCTCGCGTCGTGGGCGGGAGCCCTGCTGTCGCCGGAGAAGCCGATCGTCGTCGTCGCCGAGGACGAGGAGCGCGTCGCGGAGAGCCGGACGCGCCTGACGCGCGTCGGGCTCGAGAACGTGACGGGCTACCTCGCGGGCGGCATCCGGGCGTGGGACGAATCGGGACGGCCGCTCGCCCGCACCGAGCAGATCGACGTGGCGGAGCTGCGCGACCGGCTGGCGGAGGACCGCGCCCTGCAGCTGATCGACGTGCGGCGTCCCCCGGAGTGGGAGGCCGGCCACATCGCGAGGGCCGCGCACATGCCGCTGCACCGGCTCGGCGATCTCGCCGGATCTCTCGACCGTGAGAGGCCCGTCGCGGTGATCTGCCGGAGCGGCTACCGTTCCTCGATCGCCACCAGCGTGCTCGAGCGCATGGGATTCCGGAAGCCCACGAACGTCGTCGGCGGCATGGACGCCTGGACGGGAGCGCAATTCGATACCCAAACCGGAGAAGAGGGGAGAGTCGGATGAAGAAAGGGATCCTGGCGACGCTCGTCGCGGCGAGCCTGCTGCTCGCCGCGTCGACGATCGGCGTCGCCGCCGAAAAGGAAGACAAGAAGTCCTCGGGTTACTGGGACACCAAGAAGTCGGCTTGGACGGCGCTGTCGCCCGCGCAGAGGGACCAGGTCTTCAAGTTCGCCGACGACTACAAGGCGTACCTCGCCACGGCGCGCACGGCGGAAACGTCGACGCGCGAGGTGATCCGGCTCGCGAAGGCGGCCGGGTTCGCCGAGTTCAAGGAATTCGGGCAGGTCAAGGCCGGCGCCAGGCTCTACGTCAACGGCCGCGACCGGGCCGTGATCCTGGTCGTCGTGGGCTCCGATCCGATGGTCTCGGGGACGCGCCTCGTCGGGACGCATCACGACAGCCCGCACATCGACCTGAAGGCGCGTCCGTTTCGCTCCGCGGGAGGCTTCGCGCTCTTCAACACGGCCTATTACGGCGGCATCAAGAAGTACCAGTGGGCCAACCGGCCGCTCGCGCTCGTCGGGCGCATCGACACCCCCGACGGCAAGCGTACGGAGGTCGCGATCGGTCTCAAGGACGGCGATCCCCTGTTCGTGATCCCCGACAACGCGCCGCACTCCGACAAGATGCTGCGCGACCGAAAGTACACGGACGTCTTCACGGGCGAGGAGCTCGCCCCGGTGGTCGGCAGCATTCCGGGCGCCGATTCTTCGGTCGTGGACCAGGTCGTGGCCGCCCTGACGTCGACCTACGGCGTCCGCGAGGAGGACTTCGCCTCGGCGGAGCTCGCGCTGGTGCCGGCGGCGCGCCCGGCGGACGTCGGGATCGACCGCGGGCTCGTGGGCTCCGCGGGGCAGGACGACCGGCTGTCTTCCTACTGCGCGGTGCGCGCGATGCTGGACCTCTCGGGCACGCCGAAGAAGACCGCGCTCGCGTACCTCTCGAACTTCGAGGAGGTCGGCTCGGACAACAACACGGGGGCGAAATCGCAGTTCTTCAACTCGACGCTCGCGCGGCTCGTCGGCGCGGAGCGCGGCGCGAAGTACACGGACCTCGACCTGCGCGAGGCGCTCCAGAAGTCCGAGGTCATCTCCGCCGACGTCAACGACGGGATCAACCCGATCTTCCCGCAGACGAGCGACCCCGGCAATTCCGCTCGCGTCGGCTACGGGGTCACGATCAAGCGCTACGGCGCCGGCTTCGACGCGAACTCGGAGTTCGCCGCGAAGATCCGCGGGATCCTGGAGAGGAACGGCATCGCGTGGCAGACGCAGTCGCCGAAGGAGGGATACTCCGGCGGCACGATCGGCGGATTTCTCTCGGAGTGGGACATGGAGGTCATCGACCTCGGCGTGCCGCTGCTCTCGATGCACTCGCCCTACGAGATGTCCTCCAAGGTCGACGTCTGGAGCTTCTACCGCTTCATGAACGTGTTCCTGGGCTCTTCGTAGGGGCGGCCCTCGAGGCCGCGAGGCGCCGGGCGGGGCGAGCCCCGTCCCTACCGACGTTGCAGGAACCGGAGAATCTCCTCGTAGTCCTCCGGCAGCGGCGCGGAGACGTCGAGGCCGAGCTCCGGGATCTCGACCCGCGCGGCGTGGAGGAGCGGCCGCTTCACCTCCGAGAGCGCACGCCTCAACCGGGGATCGCGCACGCCGTGCCAGCGCGTCGCGCCGCCGTAGAGGTCGTCGCCGACGAGCGGATGGCCGTGCGCGGCGGCGTGCGCGCGGATCTGGTGCGTGCGTCCGGTCTCCGGCGAGAGCTCGAGGTCGGCGACGCCGGCGGGGCGTAGCCGCTGAAGCGTCTCGTAGTTCGTGACCGCGTGCTTCCCGTCCGCGCGCGGCTTCGTCTTGCGGCCGTCTCGGGGATCGCGGCCGAGGGGATCCCGCCACGCGCCGCGCGCCGGCACGGGATGTCCCCAGGCGAGGGCGCGATAGGTCTTCCGCGCGGCGCCCGACTGGAATGCGCGAGAGAGGACGCGGTGCGCCGCGTCGGACCGGGCGAGGAGGACGACCCCCGTGGTCGGGAGGTCCAGCCGGTGGACGAGGAGCAGGCCCGGCCGGGCAGCCTCTTTGCAAGACGAAAGAAGCCGTTCGACCGCGGCGGATGCAGACTTGTCCGCCCGGGACGAGGTCGCCAGGGACACACCGGGGGGCTTGTCCAGGGCCAGCACGTCGGCGCTCTCGAAGAGGACGGCCATGTGCGGAGTAGAATTGCACGAAGCGACGGAGGCCGATACGTGATCGCTTGCGCCCGGACGGTCAACGCGATGCTCGATCAGATGGGCGTCATCCAGCAGGTGCGCAAGTCCGACCTTCGCCACGGCGACCAGCTCCTCATCGCGACCGAGAATTCCGTCTATTCGATGTGCGTGCACGAGGACGCGACGTTCTCGGTCTCCGGCGGCTGGTTCGACAGCCAGGGCCTCTCGCCGGTGAGGCTCTCCGTCGCGGGCTGCACCTGGGGCGGCAGCGCGATCAAGCAGGACATCGTGGCGGCGTGCGGGCTCCGCATGGAGTTCGGCAACCGCGTCGTGACGACCCGGATCCGGGAGGTGCGCGTCTTCCGCGGGAACGGGCTCGACAGGCCGCGGTTCTCCCGCGTCGACCCGCGCGAGTTGCACCAGGCCTGCTACGGAACGGATTCGAGCGCCGGCTGAGCCCCCGGCTCAGCGTCCGCTCGTGCGCGCCGCGCCTCCCGCGCCGAAGTGCGCGTAGATCAACCCGGACAGCTCGCCGCCGACTCGCAGCGCCTCGCTGTCGACGCCCGGGCTCTTGTCCTTGATGCGCCGCGCGCAGATCGCGAGGACGTAGCGCGCCTTGGGGGCCTTTACGTACGCGGCGTCGTTGCGCACGTCGCCCTTGAAGCCGGACGCGTCGGGCCGCTTCTCCTCGTCCCAGCCGGTCTTGTTGGCGACCAGGACGTCTTCCTTCTCGAAGGGCAACGCCCGCGGAATCATCGCCCTGTCCTGTTGCATTCCCAGGAGCCCGATCATCTCGTCGCCGGCGGCGCGGCTGACGACCTTCCCCTCGGCGATCAGGGCCATGAGCGTCCCCGCCTCGCGCGGCGTCGTCGAGCCGAGGCCGAACTCCTTTTCCTCGTCGGGCAGGACGTCGGCGTGGCCGTCGCGGAACGTCGGACGGTACAGCCTCGTCTTCGTCAGGCCGAGCGCGTCGAGGAGCGCGTCGACGTTGGCGGTGCCGACGAGCCCGACCAGGAGATTCGTCGCGGTGTTGTCGCTGTACGCGATCATGAACTTGAGCAGGTCCGCCACCGTCAGCGGGGTGCCGTCGTGGAGCATGTTGAGCGGGATCGTCTCGTCTCCGGCCTTGTCCGCGTCGTGCAGCACCACGACCTGGTCCTTGCGGATCCTGCCGGCGCCGATCTGCCGGAAGACCTCGGCCATCACGGCCACCTTGATCAGGCTGGCGGTGGGGAACCGGGAGTCGGCGTTGACGGCGATCGTCTCGCCGGTGTCGAGGTTGCGGGCGTAGAGGCCCATCTGGCCGTGAAACGCGGCGATCTTCCCGGCGAGCTCCTGCTCGATCGGCGTCGGCGGCGGTGCGGCCGGCTCGAGGAGGCCGGCGGCGAGGAACATGGCGAAAACCATGCGCGGATGCTATCCCGCGATAAGCTCCGCGGCGCCATTCGAGGGAAACGCATGAGAAGAACGCTGACGCTTTGGTGCGGGCTCGCCGCGCTCTCTCTCGCCGCGTCCGCCGGTGCCCAGGAGAGGGTCCCCGAGAAGACGCCGACGCCGACGCCGACGCCGGAGAAGTCGGCGGAGCCCTCGAAGAAGGAGACTCCGAGGAGCGAGCAGTCCGTGACGCAGCACACCGCGACGATCGGCGGTTCTCCCGTCGCGTTCACGGCCACGGCGGGGACGCTGATCGTGAAGAACGCGAAGGAGGAGCCCTGGGGGAGCATCGGCTACGTCGCCTACGTCCGCAAGGACGCGGGCCCATCGGCGCGACGGCCGATCGCGTTTTGCTACAACGGCGGCCCCGGTTCCTCGTCGATCTGGCTGCACATGGGCGCGCTCGGCCCGCGGCGCGTCGTCGTCGCGGACGGGACGGCCACGCCGCCGCCGCCGTACCAGGTCGTCGACAACGCGTACAGCATGCTCGACAGGGCCGACATCGTGATGATCGATCCCGTCGGCACGGGTATCAGCCGGCCGGTGGGCGAATTCAAGGACAAGGACTTCTGGGGCGTCGATCCCGACATCGAATCGGTGTCGCGCTTCATCGAGCAGTACGTCAGCGAGAACGGCCGCTGGAACTCGCCGAAGTACCTGATCGGCGAGAGCTACGGCACGACGCGGTCGGCGGGCGTGGTGGACTGGCTCCAGAGCAAGGGCGGAATGAGCTTCAACGGCGTGGTGCTCATCTCCGTCGCGACGGACCTCGGTGCGATCTTCGCGCTGCCGGGGAACGACCAGCCGTACCCGCTCTACCTCCCGAGCTACGCGGCCACGGCCTGGTACCACAAGCTCGTCGCGAATCCGCCGAAGGACCTCGAGCCGTGGCTCACCGAGGTGCGGCAGTACGCCGCCGGCGAATATGCAGCCGCGCTCGCCGAGGGCGCGCGGCTCTCGGAAGAGCGCCGCGCCGCCGTGGTGAAGAAGCTCTCGAGCTACACCGGGCTCTCCGAGCAGTACCTGCGCCTCGCGGACCTTCGGGTGACCGAGAGCGAGTTCACGCAGGAGCTCCTGCGGCAGCGCGGCGTCACGGTCGGACGCCTCGACGCGCGCTTCGTCGGTCCGACGATGGATCCGCTCGCGAAGGAGACCGAGGACGACCCGCAGTCGAATGCGATCACCGGCGCGTACACGGCGGCGTTCCTCGACTGGTACCACGAGGGCCTCAAGTTCGGGCAGGGCAAGTCGTACAACGTGTTCGCCGACGCGTTCCTGACGTGGGACTTCCGGCACAAGGTCGCCGGCGTGCCGTTTCCGCTGCCGTCGCAGACGAACACGAACATCGACCTCGGCCACGCCATGCGCTACAACCCCAACCTGCAGGTCCTCGTGCTCAACGGTTTGTTCGACCTCGCCACGCCGTTCTTCGCGACGGAGTCGATGATGGCCCACGTCTCGCCGGACAAGACCGTGCAGGCGCGCATCGCGCTGAAGTACTACCCGGGCGGGCACATGATGTACGTCAACGAGGCATCGCTGAAGACCATGAAAGCGGACATGGCGGACTTCGTGGCACGGACCTCGAGGTAGCGCGGTGGGTATAGTCTTCATCCGACCTTGACACTCGATCCCGGGACTCGCCTCGGTCCCTACGAGATCGTGACTCGGACCTCTAGCGGCCCGCTGCGCGGGCCGACGGACGAGAGAGGGGAAGTCGCGTGGAGACGCTCTCCCTGCGATTGCTTGAGTCCTTCGAAGGAGGCTTCGTGACGCTCTCCGCCGGGACGAGACTCGGTCCCTACGAGATCGTCGCGCCGATTGGCGCGGGCGGGATGGGCGAGGTCTACCGGGCGAAGGACACGCGGCTGGAGCGGACGGTCGCGGTCAAGGTCCTGCCGCAGCACCTCTCGTCGGCTCCCGAGGTGCGCCAGCGCTTCGAGCGCGAGGCGAAGACGATCTCGCAGTTCTCGCACTCGCACATCTGCGCGCTGTACGACGTGGGTCGCGAGGGGGAGACCGAGTACCTGGTCATGGAGTTTTTGGAGGGGGAGACGCTGTCGGACCGCCTCGCGAAGGGTGCGCTGCCGCTGGAGCAGACGCTGCGCTACGGCGTGGAGATCGCGGACGCGCTCGACAAGGCGCACCGTCAGGGGATCGTGCACCGGGACCTCAAGCCCGGCAACGTGATGATCACGAAGTCGGGGGTGAAGCTTCTCGACTTCGGACTGGCGAAGGCGATGACACCTCCCGAGCAGAAGTCCGGAGTGACGTCGCTGCCGACGGTGATGGGCTCGGCGGGGCAGAACCTGACGCAGGAGGGGACGATCCTCGGGACGTTCCAGTACATGGCGCCGGAGCAGCTCGAGGGTCGGGAGGCGGATGCGAGGACGGACATCTTCGCGTTCGGCTGTCTCTTGTACGAGATGGCGACGGGGAGGAAGGCGTTCTCCGGGGGGACGCAGGCGTCGCTGATCTCGTCGATCATGAAGGAGGATCCGCCGCCGATCTCGCAGGTGACGCCGATGTCGCCACCGGCGCTGGATCGGGTGGTGAGGAAGAGTCTCGCGAAGGACCCGGAGGATCGCTGGCAGAACGCGGCGGATCTCGGCAGCGAGCTCAAGTGGATCGCGGAGGGCGGCTCGCAGGCCGGTATCCCGGCGCCGACCATCGTGGCTTCGAAGCGCCGCGCGCCGTGGATGTCGCTCGCGGCGGCGCTTCTGGCCGGCGTCGCCGGCTTCGCCGCGGCCTTGGCGTTCCGTCGCCCGCCGCCCGCGCCGATCACGCGCACGTCGATCGACATCCCGGCGCAGATGGAGCTCGACCGCTGGAGCTCCATCCTGCTGTCTCCGGACGGAGCGGCGCTCGTCTTCGCCGCCACGGGAGGGGACGGGAAGCGTGAGCTCTTCGTCCGCCGGATGGATGGTTACGCGATCCAGGTTCTCGCGGGGACCGAGAACGGATCCATGCCTTTCTGGTCGCCGGACAGCCAGTCCATCGGCTTCTTCGCCGAGCGCAAGCTCAAGCGCGTTCCGGCGGGCGGAGGACCGGTCCTGACGATCTGCGACGCCCAGGACGGCCGCGGGGGAACCTGGAACGAGGAGGATCTGATCGTCTTCGCTCCGGCGCCCTTCAGCGGCCTCTCGAAGGTCTCGGCTTCGGGCGGCGCTCCCGAGATTCTGACGAAGCCGGAGGGCCTCGGGGGAACGCACCGGCTGCCGTGGTTCCTGCCGGGCGGCAAGCGTCTCCTCTACGTGTCCGGCGGCCAGACCTCCGACTTGAGGAAGGTCACGTCCATCATGGCGCTCGATCTCGCGAGCGGGAAATCGACGGTCGTCGCGAAGGAGAACAGCGAGGGTCGCTTCGTCCGGCCCGGCTACCTCGCCTTCATCCGCGACGGCAACCTGCTCCTGCAGGCCTTCGACACTTCTTCGTTGAAGGTCTCGGGATCGCCGATCCCGATCGCCGAGGGCGTGGCGTTCGAGGCCTTCCGGTGGGTCGGCAACTTCACCTTCTCGAACGACCGGAAGCTGATCTACCAGTCCGGCAACGCGGCTCGGCGGAGCCGCCTGACCTGGTTCGACGTCGACGGCAGGGAGCTCGGCCCGGTCGGGGAGGCGGCGAGCTTCTTCGACTTTGCCCTTTCCCCCGACCAGAAGCGTGTCGCCGCCATGGTCCTCGGAAATCAGAACCTCCGGCCGGAGCTCCGCCTCTACGACCTGGAGCGGGGCGTCGGCACCCGCTTCACGTTCGGCGACCAGGGAGCGAACTTTCCGGTCTGGTCTCCCGACAGCCGCGAGGTCGCGTTCGGCGATCCGGGGTTCGGCGTCCGCATCAAGCCCGCCGACGGCGGCTCGGAGGGCCGGCTCGTCCTCAAGGACCCCGGGAACGTCTGGCCGCTCGGCTGGTCGCCGGACGGCAAGCGAATGCTGCTGCGCATTCAGGACGCGGCCGGCGGGGGCGTGGACCTGTTCGACCTGTCCCTCGAGGGGGACGCCAGGCCGCGCAAGCTGTTCGCGACGGATCCGAGCGAGCTCGTCAACGCCGCGCTTTCCCCCGACGGAAAGTGGCTCCTCTACGTCTCGAACGAGACGGGCCGGCAGGAGATCTACGTCGTGCCCTATCCCGCGCTCGGCGAGAAGCGACAGGTCTCGACGGCGGGAGGAGCGAAAGGGCGCTGGCTCGGAGACCATTCGATCGTCTACGTGCAGCCGTCGGATTCGAAGCTGTTCGCCGTGGATTTCGAAGCGCAGGGCAACGCGCTCCGGATGGGGGCGCCGCGGCCGGTGTTCAACAACAGGGTTCCGCCGCGCGGCTACTTCGACGCGGCGCGCGACGGGAAGCGGCTCCTCTCGGCCGTTCCGGTCGAAGACGGCTCCTCGGCGCAGATCCGCTTCGTGTCCGACTGGACGGCGGAGCTCAAGAAGAAGTGACTCTCTCTGCCGGCACCCGGCTGGGTCCCTACGAGGTCGTGACTCGGACCTCTAGCGGCCCGCTGCGCGGGCCGACGGACGAGAGAGGGGAAGTTGCGTGGAGACGCTCTCCCTGCGATTGCTTGAGTCCTTCGAAGGAGGTTTGGTGACGCTCTCCGCCGGGACGAGACTCGGTCCTTACGAGATTGTTGCTCCTGTGGGAGCCGGAGGGATGGGGGAGGTCTACCGGGCGAAGGACACGCGGCTGGAGCGGACGGTCGCGGTGAAGGTGCTGCCGCAGCATCTTTCATCCGCGCCGGAAGTCCGCCAGCGCTTCGAGCGCGAGGCGAAGACGATCTCGCAGTTCTCGCATTCGCACATCTGCGCTCTGTACGACGTGGGGCGCGAGGGCGAGACCGAGTACCTGGTGATGGAGTTCCTGGAGGGCGAGACTCTGTCGGACCGTCTCGCGAAGGGCGCGCTGCCTCTGGAGCAGACGCTGCGCTACGGGGTCGAGATCGCGGACGCTCTGGACAAGGCGCACCGTCAGGGGATCGTGCACCGGGACCTCAAGCCCGGCAACGTGATGATCACGAAGTCGGGCGTGAAGCTGCTCGACTTCGGACTGGCGAAGGCGATGACACCTCCCGAGCAGAAGTCCGGAGTGACGTCGCTGCCGACGGTAATGGGCTCGGGCCAGAACCTGACGCAGGAGGGGACGATCCTGGGGACGTTCCAGTACATGGCGCCGGAGCAGCTGGAGGGCCGCGAGGCGGACGCGCGGACGGACATCTTCGCGTTCGGGTGCCTCTTGTACGAGATGGCGACGGGGAGGAAGGCGTTCACCGGGGGGACGCAGGCGTCGTTGATCTCGTCGATCATGAAGGAGGATCCGCCGCCGATCTCGCAGGTGACGCCGATGTCGCCGCCGGCGCTGGATCGCGTGGTGAGGAAGAGTCTCGCGAAGGACCCGGAGGATCGCTGGCAGAACGCGGCGGATCTCGGCAGCGAGCTCAAGTGGATCGCGGAGGGCGGAAGCTCCCAGATCGGCGTTCCCGTTCCGGTGACCGTCACCGCGAAACGCCGCGCTCCCTGGATCCCGGCCGCCGCGGCGCTCGTGGCCCTCGTCGCCGGCTTCGCCGCCGCCTGGGCGCTGCGCCGTCCACCCGCCGCGCCGGTCGTCCGCTCCTCGATCGATCTTCCACCGAAGACCGTGCTCGAGCCCTTCAACACGGCCATCGCGCTCTCTCCGGACGGCCAGCGGTTCGTCTACTCGGCGACCGGCGCCGACGGGAAGAGAGGCCTGTGGATACGGTCGCTCGACGCTCTCGACGTGCAGCTTCTCGCCGGCACCGAGGGCGCGATCACACCATTCTGGTCGCCTGACTCGAGGTTCATCGGCTTCTTCGCCGATCACAAGCTCAAGAAGATCGCCGCCTCGGGCGGATCGGCGCAGACGATCTGCGACGCTGCCGACGGCCGCGGCGCGAGCTGGAGCCAGTACGACGTCATCGTCTTCGCGCCGTCGCCGTTCACCGGGCTCTCCCGCGTCTCGGCGTCGGGGGGCACGCCCGTCGTTCTCACCGAGGTCAAGACCGCCGGGCAGACGCATCGGCTTCCCTGGTTCCTGCCGGATGGCAAGCACCTGCTCTATCTCTCGGGGAGCAACAAGTACAACTCGAAGGAGAACTCCATCTGGGCGCTCGACATCGACTCCCGAAAGTCGGTTCTCGTCGCGCAGGAGTCGAGCGAGGGACGCTACGTCGAGCCCGGATACCTCGCGTTCGTGCGCGAGGGCAACGTGATGCTCCAGCCCTTCGACACCGCCACGTTGAAGACAACGGGCGACCCCGTCCCGGTGGCCGAGAAGGTGCAGTTCGCACCGCTGCGCTGGAGCGGAGGCTTCACCTTTTCGAAGACGGGTCTCCTCGTCGTGCAGCCGGGAACCCCCGGGCAGAAGCGACAGCTGACCTGGTACGACCTCGACGGCAAGGCCCTCGACAAGGTCGGAGACCCCGCGCCGTTTCAGCGTGTCGTCATGGGCCCGGACGACCGGCGCGCCGCGACCACGCTCCTCACGACCGGCCTGAGCACGATGGATCTGTGGATCTACGACCTCGCGCGCGGCGTCGCGAGCCGGTTCAGCTTCGGCAACGAGGGGTACTTCAACCCGGTCTGGACTCCCGACGGGAAGCAGGTCGCGTACGGCCGAGCCGACGGGGTGATTCTCGTCAAGCCCGCGGACGCGTCGGGCGAGGCGAAGACGATCGCGTCGGGCATCCCAAACCCCTTCCCCGCGAGCTGGTCGCCGGATGGCCGGTTCCTGGCGATCGGCGCCCAGAACCTGACCGGCGGGGGGATCGACATCTGGATCGTTCCCGTGGACGGGAGCCAGAAGCCCTACCCCCTCATCGCGACGGCGGCGAGCGAGCGGGAGTCGATGTTTTCCCCCGACGGAAAGTGGATCGCCTACATCTCGGACGAGTCCGGCCGGCCCGAGGTCTACGCGGTCCCCTTCCCGGGGCCGGGCGAGAGGCGACTCATCTCGACGACCGGGACCGAGATCGCGTCCTCGTCGCCGATGTGGACGCCCGACGGGCGGCAGATCCTGTACGTCGCGAGCCCGGACCGCAAGCTGATCGCCGTCGACGTCGGCGAGAAGGACGGCGCGCTCGAGATCGGGGAGTCCCACGTGCGGTTCGGTGGACAGCCCGTCCCGGAGGCGCCGATCGCGCTTGCCCACGACGGCAAGCGGCTGCTCGTGGCGGTTCCCTCCGACGATCGCGCCGGGCTTCAGCTGATGCTCGTCAACAACTGGATCGGGGAGCTCAAGAAGAAGTGACCCGGGTTCCCTCGTTTTTGCGCGCGGCGGCCTGCCTCGTGGCTGTGTGCGCGTTGGCGGCGTCGGCCGCCCGCAAGACGATCCGCGTTCCCGAGCCCGACGCCGGCGTCGAGAGCCTCGTGGCGCGGGCCGCGGCGCAGAGGAAGGACGCGGCGTCGATCCGGGTCGAGCACGGCTTCCGCTTCACGGACAAGCTCCCCGAGAGCGGGATCACGTTCGTCCACCGCATCACCGACGATTCGGGCCGCGACTACAAGCCCAACCACTACGACCACGGCACGGGCATCGCTCTCGCCGACGTGGACGGCGACGGGCTGCCCGACGTCTACTTCGTCAACCAGGTCGGCGGCAACCAGCTCTGGAAGAATCTCGGGCAAGGGAAGTTCGCGAACGTCACCGAGTCGGCCGGCGTCGCGCTCGCGGGCCGGATCAGCGTGACGGCCTCCTTCGCGGACGTCGACAACGACGGCGACGAGGACCTCTACGTCACGACGGTGCGGGGCGGCAACGTGCTCTTCCTCAACGACGGCAAGGGGCGCTTCCGCGACGCGTCGAAGGAGTCCGGGACCGACTACGCCGGCCACTCGTCGGGCGCGGTGTTCTTCGACTACGACGACGACGGTCTCCTCGACCTCTTCCTCTGCAACGTCGGCAAGTACACGACCGACGAGAAGGGACGCGGCGGCTACTTCGTGGGCTTCGCGGACGCGTTCAGCGGGCACCTCATGCCGGAGCGCACGGAACAATCCCGCCTCTACAGGAACCTGGGCGGCGGCCGGTTCGCCGACGTGACGGAGTCGGCCGGGCTTCCGCCGACGGGCTGGAGCGGCGACGCGACCTTCACGGATCTCGACGGCGACGGCTTCCCCGACCTCTACGTGCTGAACATGCAGGGCCAGAACCACTTCCTCCACAACGACGGCGGCAAGCGCTTCGTGGACCGAACGGCGGAGCACTTCCCGAAGACGCCGTGGGGCGCGATGGGAATCAAGTTCTTCGACTTCGACGGCGACGGCCGTGTCGACCTCTACGTCACCGACATGCACTCGGACATGAGCCAGGAGATCGGACCGGATCTCGAGAAGCGGAAGTCGGAGATGAAGTGGACCGATCACTTCCTGCAGCATCCGGAGGCCAGCGTCTTCGGCAACGCGTTTTACCGCAATCTCGGCGACGGCAGGTTCGAGGAGATCTCGGACCGTCTCGGCGTCGAGAACTACTGGCCGTGGGGGCCGAGCGTGGGGGACCTGAACGCGGACGGCTGGGAGGACGTCTTCGTCGCGGCGAGCATGTCGTTCCCGTTCCGCTACGGGATCGACTCCGTCTTCCTGAACGACCGCGGCGAGCGCTTCCGCGACGCGGAGTTCGTCCTGGGCGTGGAACCGCGCCGCGGCGGAAGGACGGCGACCGCGTGGTTCGACGCGGACTGCGCGATTCCCCAGGCCGGCGCCGGAGCGAAGCGTGCGTGCGTCGGCCAGACCGGGCCGATCCGCGTTCTCGGCACGCTCGGGACGCGGTCGGCGGCGATCGTGGACCTCGACGGGGACGGCGACCTCGACATCGTGACCAACGAGTTCAACGCCGCGCCGCAGGTCCTGATCAGCGACCTCGCGCAGAAGAAGAAGATCCACTGGCTGACGGTGGCGCTCTCCGGAAGCGCGTCGAACCGCGACGGTCTGGGCGCGACGGTCCGCGTGACGGCCGGCGGCCGTACGCAGACGCGCTCGCACGATGGAAAGTCCGGCTACCTCTCGCAGAGCGCGCTGCCGGAGTACTTCGGCCTGGGCGACGCGAACGCCGTCGACCGCGTCGAGGTGCTCTGGCCTTCGGGCCGACGCTCGGTCGTCGAGAAACCTCGGGTCAACGCGGCGCTGCGGATCGCCGAACCGGCGCAGTGATAACGTGAGCGGGAGAATTCCTCCATGACACTCGCGACCGGGACGAAGCTGGGCCCGTACGAGATCCTCGCGCCGATCGGCGCGGGCGGGATGGGCGAGGTCTACAAGGCGAAGGACACGCGCCTGGAGCGCACCGTCGCGGTCAAGGTCCTGCCGCAGCACCTCTCCTCCTCACCCGAGGTGCGCCAGCGCTTCGAGCGCGAGGCGAAGACGATCTCGCAGTTCTCCCACTCCCACATCTGCTCGCTCTACGACGTCGGCCTCCAGGGCGAGACCGAGTACCTCGTCATGGAGTTCCTCGAGGGCGAGACGCTCGCGGATCGGCTCGCGCGGGGACCCATTCCGATCGACCAGACTCTGAAGATCGGAATCGAGATCCTGGGAGCGCTCGACGCCGCCCACAAGAGCGGAATCGTGCACCGGGACCTGAAGCCCGGCAACGTCATGCTGACGAAGTCGGGCGTGAAGCTCCTCGACTTCGGTCTCGCCAAGCTCGCGACCTCGCCGGTCTCGGGAGTCTCGCAGGCGACGAGCCTGCCGACCGCGCTCCAGGAGAGCCAGCCGCTGACGACGCGCGGCACGATCCTCGGCACGTTCCAGTACATGGCGCCGGAGCAGCTGGAGGGCGGTGAGGCCGAACCGCGGAGCGACATCTTCGCGTTCGGCTGCGTGCTCTACGAGATGCTGACGGGGCAGAAGGCGTTCAGCGGGAAGAGCCAGGCGTCGCTCATCGGCTCGATCATGAACTCGGATCCCGCGCCGATCTCCTCGATCCAGCCGATGATCCCGGCGTCGCTCGACCGCATCGTCAAGGGCTGCCTCGCGAAGGAGCCCGAGCACCGCTGGAGCAGCGCGCACGACGTGATGCTGCAGCTCCAGTGGATCGCGGAGGGCGGCTCGCTCGCCGGAGTGCCCGCTCCCGTCGTCGCGCGCCGGAGGAACCGCGAGAAGCTCGCCTGGGGCCTCTTCGCCGCGGCGCTGCTCGCGCTCGCGGCGCTCGCGATCGGCTTCGTCCGACGCGCGCCGAAGCCCGCGCCGCTCGTCCGCTTCGACGTCGTTCCCCCGCCCGAGATCGCGACCATGGACGTGCCGCGCATCTCGCCGGACGGCAAGCTGCTCGCCTTCGACGCGACCGACATGGAGGGGAAGGCCCGAATCTGGATTCGCCCGCTCAACTCCCTGACCGCGCAGCCGCTCGCGGGAACGGACGGGGGCGCGCGGCCCTTCTGGTCGCCGGACAGCCGCTATCTCGGCTTCATTGCCGACGGCGTCATGAAGAAAGTGGACGTCACCGGCGGTCCTCCCCAGAAGATCTGTGACGCGCCCGGCGGGTCCGACGGGACCTGGAGCCCCGAGGGAGTCATCCTCTGGGACGGCACCGGCAATGACCCGATCTATCGGGTGTCCGCCGCGGGAGGGACCCGCGCCGTCCAGATCGCGCTGGACGCCGCGAAGAAGGAGACGTCCGTCGGGTGGCCGCAGTTTCTTCCGGACGGCAAGCACTACCTCTATCTCGTGACCGGCGAGAAGTCCGAAGACGCGGCGTACTGGATCGGGTCGCTCGACTCCAAGGAGAAGACGAAGCTCGCGCCCGCTCAAACGCTGGTGCAGTACGCGCCTCCCGGCTATCTGCTCTTCGTGCGCGACCGCACGCTCGTCGCGCAGCCCTTCGACGCGTCGGCGCGGAAGATCACGGGCGAGGCGGTGCCGCTCGCCGAGAAGATCGGCACCGATACCGTGGGGCTGGCCCGCTTTTCCGTTTCGGGAAACGGTGTTCTCGCCTACCGCACGGGCGAGACGGGCGGCCGGCTGCTCTGGCGCGACCGTTCGGGGAAGGAGCTCGACACCCTCGGGGACCCCGGCGACTACGCGAATCCCACGCTGTCGCCCGCGGGTGACCGCCTCGCCTTCAACCTGACGGACGCGAGCAACGCCAAGGGCGACATCTGGGTGCGCGACCTGGCGCGCGGCGTGAACTCGCGGTTCACGCTCGGTCCGGGGAACAACACACGCCCCGTCTGGTCGCCGGACGGCGCGACGATCGTCTTCGCCTCGGATCGCGGCGGCGCCTTCGACCTCTACGAGAAGGCGACGCGGGGCGCGGGCGAAGAGAAGCTCCTGTTCAAGAACGACGAGACGAAGTCGGCGAGCGGATGGTCGAAGGACGGAAAGTACATCGTCTACATGAGCCGGAATCCCAAGACGGTGACGGACCTCTGGGCGTTGCCTCTGTTCGGCGACAAGAAGCCGATCCCGATCGCCGTCACGCCCTTCAACGAGCACAGCCCTGCGTTGTCTCCGGAGGGGCGCTACGTCGCCTTCGTCTCGAACGAGTCCGGCCGGGACGAGATCTACGTGCAGACGTTTCCGGAGCCCGGCGGCAAGTGGCAGGTGTCGAACGGTGGCGGCGGCGACCCGAGCTGGCGCGGCGACGGGAAGGAGCTCTACTACCGCTCGCCCGATCAGAAGCTCATGGCGGTCGAGATCCGCGGCGGCGCCGACTTCCAGGCCGGCGTTCCCCAGGCGCTTTTCCCGATCCGCATCCGCCCCGGCAACCCGCGCAACAAGTACGCGCCGTCATCGGACGGCCAGCGCTTCATCGTCGCCGCGCCGCTGGGCCGCGACGCGATGTCGCCGACCACGATCGTGCTGAACTGGCCCGCGGGGATGGGGAAATGACCGCTGTCATGTCATCCCGAGCGGAGCGAGGGATCGCTTTCAAGCCGCAACGAGACTCGAGAGGGGTCCCGCGGGCCTTCGGCCCTCGGGATGACAGGTGACAGAGTGACGCTCTCCGCCGGAACCAAACTCGGTCCCTACGAGATCGTCGCGCCGATCGGCGCGGGCGGGATGGGCGAGGTCTACAAGGCGACGGACACGCGGCTCGGGCGCGACGTCGCGGTCAAGGTGCTGCCGACGCACCTCTCGACGAGCGAGGAGATCCGCCAGCGCTTCGAGCGCGAGGCGAAGACGATCTCGCAGTTCTCGCATCCGCACATCTGCGCGCTGTACGACGTCGGGCGCGAGGGCGAGACCGAATACCTCGTCATGGAGTTCCTCGAGGGCGAGTCGCTCGCGGACCGCCTCGGGAAGGGCCCGCTGCCGAACGAGCAGGTCCTCCGCTACGGGATCGAGATCGCCGACGCGCTCGACAAGGCGCACCGGCAGGGTATCGTCCACCGCGACCTGAAGCCCGGCAACATCATGCTGACGAAGTCGGGCGTCAAGCTGCTCGACTTCGGACTCGCCAAGCCGCTGGCGAGCGCGGGCGCGCAGACGATCTCGGGCGCCTCCGTGATGGCGACCGAGGCGCAGGTCTCCCAGCCGCTGACCGAGCGCGGCACGATCCTCGGCACGTTCCAGTACATGGCGCCCGAGCAGCTCGAGGGAGGCGAGGCGGATGCGCGCAGCGACATCTTCGCGTTCGGAGCCGTGCTCTACGAGATGGCGACCGGACGCAAGGCGTTCACGGGCAAGAGCCAGGCGTCGCTGATCGGGTCGATCCTGCGCGACGATCCCGGGCCGATCTCCGAGGTGTCGCCCATGATCGCGCCGGCGCTCAACCGGGTGATTCGGACCTGCCTGGCGAAGGACCCCGAGCACCGCTTCCAGACGGCGCACGACATCAAGCTCCAGCTCGAATGGATCGCGGAGGGCGGCTCGCAGGCGGGCCTGCCGGCTCCGGTCGTCGCGCGCCGCAAGAACCGCGAGAAGCTGGCGTGGGCGACCGCGGCGGTCCTCGGCGTGGCGGCCGCGGCGCTCGGATTCGGCTTCTGGAAACGGACGCCGGCTCCGAAGCACACGATGCGCTTCGACGTCGACGTCCCGGGGGAAGTCACCGCTCTCGACGCGCCGAAGATCTCTCCCGACGGCCGCATCCTGGCGTTCGACGCCACCGATTCCTCCGGAAAGCACCGCATCTGGATCCGTCCTCTCAACGCGCTGCAGGCCCACGCGCTCGCGGGCACGGAGGGAACCCGTCGCCCGTTCTGGTCGCCCGACAGCAAGTACCTGGCGTTCATCGCGGACGGGAAGCTCATGAAGGTGGACGTGTCCGGCGGGCCGCCGCAGAAGATCTGCGATGCGCCGACGGCGGCCGACGGGACCTGGGCCCCGGATGGCACGATTCTCTACGACGGCACCGGGTCGGATCCCATCTATCGGGTGCCGGCCTCCGGGGGCGTTCCGGCGGTCATGGTCAAGCCGGAGGCCTCCCGCAAGGAGACGCAGATCGGCTGGCCCGAGGTGCTCCCCGATGGCCAGCATTTCCTCTACATGGCCATCGGCCAGAAGGCGGCGGACAGCACCTATCGGATCGCGACTCTCGACGGGAAGGAGAACCGTCCCTTCGCGCCGGCGCAGTCGATGGTGACCTACGTCGAGCCGGGCTATCTCCTCTTCCTGCGTGACCGCACGCTCGTCGCCCAGCCGTTCGACGCGAAGGCCCTGAAGACGAAGGGCGAGCCCATGCCGCTCGCGGAGAAGGTCGGCACCGATGGCGTCGGCCTCGGCCGCTTCTCGGTGTCCCGGGAGGGAACGCTCGCGTACCGGACCGGCGAGATCACCGACCGCATGGTCTGGGTCGACCGCGCCGGCAAGGAGCTCGAGACGATCGGTGATCCGGCGCAGTACCACGATCCGGCATTCTCACCGGACGGCAAGCGCCTCGCGTACGACGTGATCGATCCGCGTAGCGGCAAGTTCGTCATCTGGGTCCGCGACCTCACGCGCAACGTCAGCTCGCGTTTGAGCTTCGCCGAAGGCGACGCCTTCTGCCCCCTCTTCTCGCCGGACGGGACGCGCATCGCGTACGGGATCACCGCCGACAACGACCTCGTCGTCAAGCCGGCGGACGGGCAGGGGGCCGAGACGTCGCTCGGCCTCAAGGCGCCGGAGCAGCAGGTCGTGAGCGACTGGTCGCGGGACGGGAAATACATCGCGTTCGTGAGGGAGGCGAAGGACACGAACTGGGACATCTGGATCCTCCCGACGTTCGGCGACAAGAAGCCGTATCCCTTCGTCAAGACGAGCTTCGTGGAGCTCTGGCCGATGTTCTCCCCGGACGGCCGCTTCGTCGCCTACCAGTCGAACGAGTCGGGCCGCAACGAGGTCTACGTCCAGAGCTTTCCGGGGCCCGGAGGGAAGTGGCAGATTTCCTCCGAGGGCGGGCTCGAGCCGCACTGGAGCGAAGACGGCAAGGAGCTCTTCTTCCGTTCGTCGGATCAGAAACTCATGGCGGTGCCCGTCACGACCGGCGCGGCGTTCGAGGCTGGGACGCCGAAGGCGCTCTTCCCGGTCCACCTCGATCCGGGTCTCTCCCGGAATCGCTTCACGCCGGCGAGGAGCGCCGATCGCTTCGTCCTCGTGGCGACACCCGCGCGCGAGACGATGGCGCCGACGACGATCGTGCTGAACTGGATGGCGGACCTCGGCAAGTAGATCGACTCGACCGCGTCGTTAAGAAAAGCCTGAGGAAATCTTCGAGGAGATCCTTACCCGGGCTTCACTTCCTCGAAACGACGCGCGCCTACCGTGACGGCTTCCGCGATTTTGCGGAGCTTGGATACGGAGGAGACTCAATGCTCAGGGCAAAGTGGGTGAAGGTGTCTCTGTTCGCGGGCGCGATTCTGTTCGCCGTATTGGGCGGGGCCAACTCGGCGGAACTGAGGAAGATCAAGAGGCCGGGCGAGCCGGCCGCCTTCCCGAAGGTCACGGGCAACTCGGCGCCCAACGCGCTCGCGACGGGATTGGCGGAGAGCCCGGCCGCGCAGGGCTCGCAGCCGCTCGAGAACGGAACGGTGGACATTCCGTACTACGGCTATCACGGGGACGGCCCGATGGTACCCGCTCCGGGAGACGTGCAGGCGCCCGGCCACAACGTCGAGGCGTCGAAGAGCGAGCCCGACAAGAACACGTACCTCGTGCTCAACCACCAGCACGGCTCCGATCCGAACTACGACTACGGCCACCATTTCCTGTACCAGGGGCACGAGCTCGGAATCGGCTACATCACGCGCGTCAACCTGGACGCGGACCACGAACACCGGATCACGCTCTTCGCGACGACGGACAACCTCGGCAATCCGATCCCGGAGATCGACGGCTCGACGTGGGATCCCTGGGCGCAGCGGCTCCTCTTCACGGCGGAGCTCGGCGCCGACGGCGGCGTCTTCCAGTCCACGCTCGACTTTCCGCCCATCGTCGAAGACATCTCGGGAATCCTGGGCCGCGCGGGCTACGAGGGCATCCAGAACGACTCGGACGGCAACCTCTGGATCTGCGAGGACACGAGCGGCGCCAAGGGCACGGTCAACGACCACGCCCGGCAGCCGAACAGCTTCATCTTCCGATTCCTGCCCACGGACAAGACGGACCTGAAGGCGGGCGGTAAGCTCCAGGCGCTGCAGGTCATGTCCCTCGCGAATCCGGGCCAGCCGATCGTCTTCCACGCGGGCCAGGCGGATGCGGACATCCTCTCGCAGGACGTCAAGGACCTGCACACCTTCGGCAAGCAGTTCCAGACCAACTGGGTCACGGTGCACGACACCGCGGTGGACGGCACGACGCCGTTCGACGCCAACGCGCTCGCCAAGACGAAGCTGGCGACCCCGTTCAAGCGCCCCGAGAATGCGCAGTTCCGCCCGGGCCAGCAGTTCAGGGAGTTCTTCTTCGACGCGACGGGCGACACGGACGCCGCGACGCAGGCGGGCTCGCAGTACGGCGGCTTCGGCGCGATCTTCAAGCTCACGCAGTCGAGCCCGTCGGCGAATTCGGGGGTCCTGAAGCTCTTCTACCGCGGCGACATCGACCACACGGCGTTCGACAACGTGGCGTTCTGGGACAAGGACCGCGTCATCTTCGTCGAGGACCGTGGCGACGGTCTCCACACGGCTCACAATGCCTACGACTCCGCCTGGCTGTTCGACGTTCGCACGGACTATGGGAACCCCAACAACCAGCCATTCCGTACGATCGCGCTGGGGCGTGACTCGGCGGCGACGATCGATTCGGCCCTCTCGGGGGGTGCGCCGGGCAACGGATTCCAGAACGAAGGCGACAACGAGATCACCGGTATCCACATCTCGAACGGAGATCCCACGGAGAAGGGGATCCTGGGCGCCCAGGAGCCGAACCCGTTCCACAACGGCTGGCGCATCTTCTACACGCAGCAACACGGCGACAACGTGACCTGGGAGATTCTCCCGGCCCCGGTGAGCCACATGAGTCCCGCCGCCGAAAACTGAGGTCGACGACCGCGCCGGGGCCCGGACGACCGGGTCCCGGCCCTCTTGCTCTCGCCGGGGCGGTCGAGCTCTAGGCCGCCTTCGCCGGCACGATCTGGCGCAGCGCCGCGACGAACGCCTTCATGTCCTCCGGCTTCCCGATCGACACCCGCAGCCAGTCGGGCATCGACGGGAACTTGCGGCCGACCTGGATGCCGCGCTCGCGCATCGCGTGCGCCACAGGGCCGATGTCGCCGCCGACGTGGATCATCACGAAGTTCGTCTCCGAGGGAATGAACTTGCGGTTGTCGCGCACGAGCTCCGCGCAGAGCCAGCGGCGCGCGTCGTTGATCCGGCGGCGCTGGTCCGCGACCACGTCGGGATCGGCGAGCGCGGCGAGTCCCATCGCGAGCCCGGACTGGCTCGTGTTGTTCCAGGACGAGTGGCTCTGCAGGGCCTGCGCTCTGGCGGGTGAGGCCACCGCGTAGCCGAGGCGCATCCCCGCCATGCCGTAGATCTTGGAGAAGGTGCGCGCGACGACGACGTTGTCGTGCCGGCCGATGAGCTCGATCGCGCTCTTGTAGCTCGGGCTCTCGACGAAGTGGTGATACGCCTCGTCGACGAGCACGACGCACGACGGCGGGACGCGCCGAACGAACGCCTCGAGCTCCTGAGCGCCGACGATCGTTCCGGTCGGATTGTTGGGATTGCAGACGTAGACCATTCCGGTCTTCCCCGTCGCCGCGCCGCACGCCGCCGCCATGCCGACCAGGTCGTGGCGATAGTCCGTCGTCTGCGGCACCTTGACCGGCTCGCCCTTCGTGGCCTTGCAGTACAGGAGGACCGCCTCGAAGGTCGGCTCCGCGACGACGACGGTCTTTCCCTCCGGCACGAACGCCGAGTCGGCCATCCGCAGGATGTCGCTCGAGCCGCAGCCGAGGACGATCCGATCCTCCGGGACGCCGTGGTGCTTCGCGAGCGCCGCCTTCATCTCGTCCTCGATCGCGCCCGGGTAGCGGTTCGCTTCGCTCGAGGAGCGGGCGAAGGCGTCGAGGCTCGCCTGGCACGGCCCGTACGGGTTCTCGTTGGCGCTCAGCCGGATGGGCCCGCCGGCGGCGTGAGACGGCAGGGTAGCCGCGGAGAGCCTCCCGGGGAATCGCGCGTCCAGGATCGCGGCGCCGGCCGTGGCGCCGAGCAGGCGGCCGAGGGACCTCCGAGTCAGGGTCGATGACATCTGCGTCCTCCGCGGCTCATTCTCTCCCGATATAGGCTTATGCCAGCCGCTCCGAGAAGAACCGGCGGGAGGGACGCGATGTCCGATCAGCCACTCACGCGCTGCGACTTCGACAGCTCCGACCTGCTCGTCAAGCTGGACCTGACCCTTCCGGGTCACGTCGACGCGATCTCACCCGTCGTCGAGCGGGTGATGCAGATCGTGACC